>JAXHMM010000006.1 GCA_034521445.1 Balneolaceae bacterium
GATGTTAAGAAGGGCGGCCGCAACGGCAGCCCGGAGAGTGAGTCTGACAAACAGTCTCCGTCCGGCGATTCGGCCGGTAAAGAAAAGGATTCCGGCGGGACCGATTCGTCTCCCGACAAGTAGCAACCCAACCCACGCGGCGTGCCGCAACGATCCGAAGCGCATAGCGAAGCCCTTGACCAGTTCATCCTGCTCTGGGGTGAAATGGCCTCGGCCTGGGGCATCAACCGCACCATGGCCCAGATCCACGCCCTCCTCTACGCCGAGTCGGAACCCCTGGATACCGACGCCATCATGGAGAAGCTTGACATCAGCCGGGGCAACGCCAACATGAACCTGCGCAACCTGGTGCAGTGGCAGCTGATCCACAAGACACATTTCAAGGGCAGCCGTAAAGACTACTACACCGCTGAGAAGGAGGTGCTCTCCATCATCGCCACCATCGCCCGGGAGCGCCAGCAGCGGGAGGTGGCCCCCATACGGAAGAACCTGGAGGAGTGCCTGGCCCATTTCGAGGCGGACGCCACTGAGACGGAGGAGGAAAAGGCCTTCCAGGAGCGCATCGAGAATTTCATCGAGTTTCTCGAGATGTTCGAGCGCTTCACATCCGCACTGCTCCCCTATATAAACCGGCGAAACCTGAAATTCCTGAAGCAGCTGGTCAAGCTGGCTGAAATGAAGCAGTCGGTGTCCGACGCCATGCCCGGCGGCGGCAAGGGCGATCACGGAGACTCCGCGGACGGGGAAGACACCGGGTCATGAGCGGGAGTACGCGCGACATCGGAAACCGCGGTGAAGATCTGGCCGCCGCCTACCTCGAATCAAAAGGATGGACCATTCTCGATCGCAACTACTTCTTCCAGCGATCGGAAGTGGACATCGTGGCCTACGACGGCACCCTGATCGTGTTCGTGGAGGTTAAATACCGCAGCGGGACGCGCCGGGGATACCCGGAGGAGTCCATATCCAAAAAGAAGATCGCCCATATCTACAAGGCGGCCGAAGCGTGGATCTACGAGCGCAGGATGGACGGCTCGCCTGTGCGCCTGGACGTAGTCACCATTGTGCAGGAAGGCGGCAAGGCGCCCGACATACGCCATTACGAGAATGCCATGCACCTGGATCTCTGATCCCGGCCCCTTCACAGCGGCTCCGCTTGAGAAAGGGTGCCCCGGCGGCGGAGGTTGTATCTTAGCAGTAAATTGCGCTATTTTGTGGCATTGAACGTCAACACTCACGCGGTCCCCTGCGCACGATGAACTGGCAGCTTCTGAATCCCCTGCGATGGCGCAAATCTTTCCTGGCGCTGGTTCTCGGCGGCTTCGTCCTCATCTGGTTTACCTTCCTCGACACCTACAGCCTATGGACCCGCTACCAGCTCCACCAGCAAAAGCAGGAGCTCAGGGAGCGCACCCGGCAACTCGAGCGGGAATCGGCCGAACTCCGCACCAAAATCGAGAGATTGGAGACCGACTCCGCCCTGCTTGAGCGCATCGCCCGCGAGGAATACGGCATGAAAAAAGAGGGTGAAACGGTCTATAAAGTAAAAGACCGCTGATCCCGCGCCCCCTTCTGCTGAAAATGGCCCGCATTTATACTTTATTGGGAACGTCTGCGGTTATTAAAACGCACCCTCCGCGCGGTCTGCAAATATCAGAGATGGCCCCTCAATTCACATATCGTCGCCGCTCCCCATGGAAGCGGAAGACCCGATCCATCTTCCTGCACATCCCCGATGGATACTGGGGCGTATGCAGACGCTCGGCAACGGTGTTGGCGATGGTACTGCTGGCAATTGGCTGCGCGCTGCTCCCGGCCGGCTCCGTCGTAGCCCAGGTTACAGGGGCAGACTCCACCCTCACCGGCGACCTGCTGCGTGCCGGTACCGACTCCCTCGCCTCCGATACCCTGCAGACCCGCCGCCCGACAGAGCCCGCCGGCACGGGAGCGCCCGACCAGGCGGAGGTCACCTTCCAGGCCAGTGACTCCCTGATCTTCCATTTTCGGGGAGATCGCAGAGGCACCCTGTTCGGTAACGCGCAAGTCAGCCACGAGTCGGGCGACCTCACGGCGGGACGCATCTCCATGAACCTCGACAGTTCCCTGGTCAGCGCCGCTGCTCTATCGCCCGGCGACACCCTCTCCCAGCCGGTGCTGCAGCGTGGGGAGGATCGCATCCGCAGCGAGCAGATATCGTTCAATTACCAGACCGAAAAGGGGCGTTTTGAGGTGGCAAGGGTGCAAATACCGCAGGGGGCCATCACTGGCACCCGTGTGAAGAACACCAGTCCCGAGGTGTTCTTCCTGGAAGACGCCATCTACTCGACCTGCACGCTTGATCACCCGCACTATTATATAAAAATGGACCGGGGAAAGGTGGTGAACGAGGAGGAAATATTTTTCACCAATGCGCGGCTCTACCTGCTGGACATTCCCTATCCGCTGGTTTTCCCCTTCGGCTACCTCCCTGCGCAAATCGACCAGCGTCAGTCGGGGCTGCTGGAACCTACCTACGCCTACCAGAACCGGCAGGGCCGGGGCATCGGGCTGCAGAACCTGGGCTGGTTCCAGCACATCAACGAGCACCTGACGGCGCGGGCGTCGGTGGACATCTTTACTTCGGGCACCTTTTTCCTGAATACCCAGGCAAACTACGCCGACCGCGGCAACTTCAGCGGCTCGGTACAGGTGGGCTATTCGAGGGAGCGTGGGCTGGAGGCCACTGACCCCGACTTTTCTGTAAATACTCAGAAGCGCCTTAATATCCAGCACAACCAGGACTTCTCCCCCTACGCCAGCATGACGGCCAACATCGACCTGCGTACGGCCGACTACCACCGGCGCAACTCCTACAACATTGATCAGCGGGCGGAGACCAGCACCAGTTCCGGCATCAGCTACCGATACAACGATCCCGGCGACCTCTACAATTTCAACCTGTCTGCGCGCCACAACCGAAATTTCCAGACCAATGTTACACGCCTTTCGGGTCCCACCGCCCGCTTCAGTCTCAAGCGGCTCTCCCCCTTCGCCTCCGACGGGCAGCAGGGGGATCCAGGGCGGTCACCCTTCTACGAGCACATTTCGGTCAAGTATGACAACACCCTAAGCTCGAATTTCAACTTTACTCCCCTCCGGGGCGACAGTGCGCGCATCGGCTGGTTCGATGCCCTAGCCGATCCCGCCAAGTACCGGGAGGCCACGGGCAACTTCAACCACTACCAGTTCGCTTTCCGGCAGAGCGGCGACCTCACCTTCGGACAGCTCATTCCCAGCCGCTTCGTTAACCTGACCGCCAACGGCAGCTACAACGAATACTGGTATCCCTCTTCCATCCGCAAGGAGTGGGACCCCGACTCGGCGCGCGTGGTCAAACGCCAGGTACGCGGTTTCAGCACGGCCCGCGACTTCAGCCTGGGTGGAAACCTGTCGACCACTCTCTACGGCTTCTGGAACCAGAAGATCGGTAACCTGCAGAGCTTCCGCCACACCCTTCGCCCCTCCCTCTCGTTCACCTACCGGCCCGATTTCAGCCGGGAATTCTGGGGCTATTACCGCACCGTACAAACCGACAGCCTCGGATCCACTCAGCGCTACTCCATTTACGAGAACGAGGTCTTCCAGGGCCCCCGTCCCGGGGAGCAGCAGTCCATCGGCATCAACATCGACAACACCTTTGAAGCGCGCAAGGTGCGGCGCGACTCGACGGGGGAGGAGAGCACGGAGACGCTGCGCATTATCGACCGTTTCAATCTGTCCACCAGCTACAACCTGGCCGCCGACAGTCTCAAACTCAACAACCTGAGCGCCAATTTCAGCTCCCGGGTGATCGAGGGACTCAACCTGAGCGCATCCGCCCAATTCAACTTTTACCAGCGTGACAGTACGGGGCGCAAGATGGACCGCTTCCTGCTGGCAGAGTCAGGGAAGGCGGCCGAGCTGGTCAATTTCAGTATCAACGCCAGCACCTCCTTCCGCGGGGGTTCCGGCGGCGGGGTGCAGGTGGACGGCACCCCCTATTACCCGGCCACCTACGATCCCCTCAACCAATCCCTATTCGGCTCCATGGATCCCCGCTTCAACAGCCGTCCCGTACAACCCATTCGTTCGCCCTGGTCGGTATCGTTAAATTTTCGGTACAACTGGACCCTCAACCCTGGTGGGGAGGCGCGCAAATCGGCCAGCCTTAATGCCCAGAACATCCAGTTCCAGCTCACGCCCAAATGGAGCTTCAGCACGCGCGCGGGCTACGACTTCATCCGCAAGGAGTTTACCCCCTCTGAATTCTCCCTTACGCGGCAGCTGCACTGCTGGAACCTCTCCTTCAATATGAATCCCTTCGGGGATTTCAAATACTACTTCTTCAAGCTGAGTGTAAACAGCAGCCAGATCCAGGGCATCCTGCAGAAACTGCCGCTGCTCAACAACCTGGAGCGCAGCTCCAGTCCCACAGGCCGCTCCCCGCAGGGTTACTAGGGGGGGGCTACCCGCCGCGCAGCTCCAGCTGACGCGCCACATACTTGCCCAGGATATCGAATTCCAGATTGAGCTGGTCGCCCTCCGAACGGGTATGCAGGTTGGTGTGCTCCCAGGTGTAGGGTATGACGGCCACGGTAAAGCGCTCCTCTTCCAGGCGGGCCACCGTGAGGCTGATCCCGTCCACGCAGATGCTGCCCCGTCCCACCAGCAATCCCCGGTTCTCGCCCGGGTAGGAGATCGAAAGCAGACGGTCATTCCCGCGGCGGGAGATGTCCTTCAGCGTGCCGGTGGCATCGACGTGCCCCTGCACCATATGCCCGTCCAGCAGCTGTCCGGGACGCATGGCCGGCTCCAGGTTGACCGGGTGGCCCGCCTCCAGAGATCCGATGTTGGTCTTACGTAGCGTTTCGGGCACGCTCTGCACGCTAAATAGCTCGCCCTCGCCAGCGGTAACGGTGTGGCAGACCCCGTTGAGACAAACGCTCTGGTCTACCGACAGGGAGGCGGCCAGCTTGCAGCGGACTGTGATTTCACGTCCCTCCCCCTGGGAGAGTACCTCCTCTACGATGCCTACTTCCTTGACAATTCCAGTAAACATGAGTGAGAGTCAAATTTCTTGTTGGCAAATGTGTCCCGGCTGCGCGATCAGAGCCAGGCGGTCAGCAGCATGTCCTGATCTACCGGCTCCCAGGTGTGGCGGCGGAAGCGCCGGATCTCCGACATGCGATCGATGCCCAGTCCCAGAACCGATCGCGTACCGCCTCCCAGAATTTTGGGTGCGATAAAACAGCGAAGCTGATCCACCAGCCCGCGACGCAGCAGGGCTGAGGCCAGTCCGCTTCCGGCCTCCACCAGCACGGAGGTAATCTCCTCGCGTCCCAGCGCCCGGAATGCATCCTCCAGGTCGGTGTGCCCCTCCCTGCTATCCACCAGCAGGGTTTCCCCTCGGAAATAGTCGGAGGTGAGCATATTGAGCATGGGATCGGCCTCCTGCTCGTACTTCTTCCGGTTGTGGGTGACCCGTATGGTCTTCTCCTCGTACTGGTCAGAGAACAGGTTCAGCTCCTCCGGAAGCTCCAGGGGGCCGTCGATGACCACGCGGCGGGGCTGGCGGCCATCCACATGGCGAACGGTGAGGCGCGGGTTGTCAAGCAGCGCGGTATTGCGTCCCACCATCACGGCGTCGTACCGGCTTCTCCAACGGTGCACCAGTCGCCTGGACGCCTCCCCGGTAATCCACTCGGAGTCGCCATCCGGGGCCGCAATATAGCCGTCGGCCGTCTGTGCAATCTTCAGGGTAACAAAAGGGCGGTGGGTGGTCTGGTAGTGCAGCCACCACTCATTGAGGGCCTCCGCCTCCTCCTGCAGAAGTCCCACCTCCACGTCCATGCCCGCCTTGCGCAGCCGGGTCAGTCCCTTGCCCTGCACCTTGGGGGTGGGGTCCTCCATAGCCACCACCACACGGCGAAAGGGGCGCTCGGCCAGACGCTCTGCGCAGGGCGGGGTCTGCCCGTGATGGGCGCAGGGTTCGAGGGTTACGTAGAGAGTGGCGTCTTCCAGCAGGCCGGGTTCGGGTACCTTCTCCAAGGCGTTGATCTCGGCGTGGGCCTCCCCGTAACGCTCATGGTAGCCCTGGGCTATCTTGCGTCCGTCGGCAGAGACAATTACGCAGCCCACCATTGGATTGGGTGAGACGTAGCCCGCCCCGCGTTCGGCGATCTCAAGGGCGAGACCCATCCATTTGCGGTCAGCTTCTGAAAAACGGTCGTCGTTCACCGCGGCTCCGGTTGGTGCGGATCAGCTCTGCTGCAGGACCCGCGAGCGATTGTCCTGAATGTCAGCGTTCTCACGCAGCTGTTCCAGCCACACCTGCATGAAAGAGGCGCTCTTCTGCTGGCGAAGCTGTTGGCGAATTTGCTCGCGCATTGCGTCAGTCAAGCTGGCCGGGTCGGCCTGGTTTCGAGTGTCCACCCGCAACACAAAGACGGCATTGTTGCCGCGAACCACCCCGGACAGGGAGCCTTCCTCCATACCTATGGCCGCACCCACCACGCCGGGCTCGCGCCCCGCGCCGGGGATGGTGACGCTGTTCATGGTCAGGCCCTCCGCGGTGGAAATTTCGCGCCCGGCGCTTTCGGCCAGGCCTTCCAGGGAGCCGCCGAGCATGCCGCTGACCCTTTCGGCCATCATGTCACGGCGTTTCTGGTTGACCACAGCAGTGCGGATCTGCTCACGCACCTCCTCAAAGGGACGCGGGCCGGCGGGAATGATCTCCTCCACCTGTATGACGACAAATTGGTTGCTCAGCTCCAGGGGCTCGGAAATCTGTCCTTCGCTGGCGCCCTCCAGAAAGCTCAGTATCTGCTGGCTCTGCCCGATGCCTGCCACAAAGGTGTTACCGCTGGTAGCTGTGGCCTGGCGCAGATTAAGCTCCCTGCGCTCGGCTTCGGCCTGAAAGCCGTCTTCCTGGGCGAAGAAACTGAAGTCATCGGCCTGCTCGGCACGCTCGTCGATGGTATTAATGGGATCAGCGGTAATGTCGAAGGAGAGGACCACGAACTGAACCTCTTCAGCCGTCTCGTCCAGTTTCTTGATGAGGTGCGCGCGCCCGTCGTCACGGATTACCTCGCTGACTTCGCCGTTCTCCATCTCAGTTACCCGCTGGAAAATCTCGCGTACGTCTCCCTTGGCCACGTACTCGTTGTTGTAGGGCGTGGTAGACTGGTAGCGGTTCAGAAAGAGAGAGTCGTCTTCGGCCTGGGCGAAGTCCTCGCGCAGGTTGGAAAGTTCGCGGTAGGTTCGTGCGGTGTCCTGGGCCGTGGGCGTCTTGTCAAAACTGGCGTAACGAAATTCGTAGGATTCGTTTCGGTGGTAGGCATCCTGGTTGTCCTGGTAGTAATCCCTCAGCTCCTGCTCTGACACGCCGATCTCCTCTTCGGAGATATCGGCGTAGGGGAATCGCACATAGGAGATATCGGCGCTGCTGTTGTTACGCACGTACCGGCGCTCCACTTCGTGGGAGCTGACCACCATGCCCGACTGCATAAAGCTGGTCATCTTCTGCTGGCGGCGTTTCTGGCGCAACTGCTGCTCGATGGCGATCCAAACCTCCGAGTTTTCGGGGGAGTTGATGGCATTCTGAAGGGCGGTGCGGTCGATGGTGCCATCCTCGCCGCCGAACTGCTGGCGGATAAAGGGATCAGGATTCTCGCCCGTAATCATGTTCACCACCTCCTGGTCGGTGACGGTAATGCCCAACTGGTCCATTTTCTGCTCGAGAAGCTTGCGCGTCACGAGGTCGTCCCAGGCCTGTTCTTCGTAGCTGGCACGCTGTTCGGCGTTCATGGAGTTGCCGGTCTGCTGCGAATACTGCCGTGAGTAGCTGTTGATCAGATTGTTGTACTCCTCGTAGCTGACAGCCTCGCCGTTAACCGACCCAAGAGAACGGGGACCGGCCTGAATGGCGTCGAAAAACTGGGTGTCGGCCAGTACCCATAGAATGCCGAAGGAAAAAATAAGCACCCAGAGAATAACCCCCGTGCTCTCCCTCATCTTTGCCATGACTCCCAAAAACATAAAAAACCTCGTGTAGCGCGTTTACGGTTAGGTGTAAAGAGTTAACGGGCGCGCGGCACCCACAACATATCACAAGCCTGTAAATATACAAGAAGCCTCCGCTAAGAGCAATGCGTGCGAGGGTCGGGAAGCTCCGGCTGATGGGCTGCCTAGAAGACCTCGATCAGGCGCATGTGCTTGAGATAGCGTCCGGGATCCTCGTTGATGTTGCGGACCAGGGTGCGGAGTTCGGCCGAGAGCTGTTCCAGGTTGTCGTAAAGGGTGGGATCGTTGACCAGCCTGCCCAGGGTGCCCTCGCCGCTGTTAATGCGCCCGAGCAGGGTGTTGAGCTGACGGTTGGTCTCGCCCAGGTCGCTGCTGAGTGCCTCCAGTTCGCGCACCGAACGGTTCATGCCACGCAGCAGGCTGTCTATTTCGGTGCTGTTGTCCGCAGCTATGGTATCCATGGATGCCATGAAGCGGCTTGCACTCTCCACCGTACGTTCCAGGTCGCTGCGCTTATTTTCGATGAGCCCTGAGAGCTCGTGCAGGGCGGTCTCCACATGGGACAGGGAGGCGCGCAGTCGGCCGCGGTTGGTACTGTCAACCGCGCTGTTGGCCTGTTCCAGAAAAAGGTTAAGCTTCTCGAAGGATTGCGAGACATCCGCGCTCAGCTTTTCCCCCTCATTGGCCAGAGTCTCCATCATCCCGCCCCGGTAAACCCCTTGTATGCGCCCCCCGTTGGGTATGCTATTCCCTCTGTCACCCCGCTCGATGAGAATGACCTTTTCGTCAAGCAGTCCCGAGGACTCCAGGTAGGCCACCGAACCTTCGGGGATTTCAATTCCCGTATTGAAATTCATGGATACACGGACGCTGTCGTCCGGATCCAGCTCGATCTTTTTCACCGAGCCCACCTTCACCCCGTTAATGTAGACGTAGTTTCCACTTGAGAGCCCGTCCACCTTCTGAAAATGTGAATAGAGCACCATGGAGTTTCGGAATACGGGCAGGTCGCTCATCATCCGGAAACCGACGAAGGCGACGGCGACGGAAAGAAGGATGGTAAGGGCTACCTTGAGTTCGTTGCTTAGGTTTTTCAAATCGTTGGTCTCTAGGATTCAGATGGTATATTCGCTGGCCGTAATGAACTCCATCAACTCACGGTTGTCGCTGCGGCGCATCTCCTCCAGCCTGCCGTGCCAGGCCAGCCGCTGGTCGTTGAGGAAAGCCACCCGGTCGGCAATGTTCAATACGCTGTGAATATCGTGGGTCACTACTATGGAGGTGATATTCAGATCGTCCGCCAGGGAGATGATAAGCTGGTTGATCTCCTCGGAAGTTTGCGGATCGAGCCCGGAAGTGGGTTCGTCATAGATCAGGTAGTCGGGCTGCTGGATGGTGGCCCGTGCCAGGGCCACCCGGCGCTTCATGCCACCGGACAGCTCGGAGAGCGATTTGGACCCGGCGTCGGCCAGGTTAACGCGCTCCAGTGCGTAGTTGACCTTTTCGGCGATCTCCCCCTCTCCCAGGTCAGTGAAGTAGCGCAGGGGAAAGGCGATGTTTTCGAAAGTATTGATGGAGTCGAAGAGGGCCGAGCCCTGGAACAGCACTCCGAATCGCTGGCGTATCTTTCGCAGTGGAATATACCCCAGCTCAAAGACGTTTTCCCCGTCTATGATCACCTCCCCCGCATCGGGATAGATCAGGGCGTTAAAGTGCTTGACGAGCACCGATTTGCCGCAGCCCGAACGGCCGATGATGGCCACAGTCTCCCCATCCTCAATCTCGAAACTTACGTCTCTCCAGACGAGGTTGCTGCCGAAGCTTTTGGTAAGGTTGCGTATTTCGATCATGGGATTTCGATTACAATACGATGGCGGCCAACGCAAAATCAGCCAGCAGTACGTAGATGCAGCTCAGCACCGTGGCCTGGGTGGTTCCCGTCCCTACGCCCTCGGCGCCGCCGCCGGCATAGTAGCCCTTGAAGCAGGAGACGGAGGTGATGACAAAGCCGAAAACGAATGCTTTCAGCAATCCGAAGGATACGTCCCACGGGTAGAAGAATTCCCGGGCGCCCTGCATAAACTCCGCCGCCGGCAGCGCTCCCGAAACCATGCCCGCGATCAGTCCCCCGAGCACCCCGGACACGGAGGCCACGATATAGAGTATGGGAAACATGACAAGGCCTGCCGTCACGCGGGGCAGCACCAGGAAGGAGACGGAGTTAAATCCCATGGATTCCAGGGCGTCGATCTGTTCGCTCACCCTCATGGTGCCCAGCTCGGTGGCAATACGCGCACCCACCTTCCCGGCCAGTACGAGGCTGGTGATCACCGCCGCAAGCTCGATAAGTATGGACTCGGAGGTAATGGCCCCGATCACCGAACGCGGGATAAAGGCGATCTCAAGCTGGTAGGCTGTCTGAAGCGTCATTACGGCCCCGGTGAAGACCCCGGTGAGCAAGACGATGGGCACCGATTCGTAGCCTATCTTGATCAGCTCGCTAAGCAGATTACTTTTGTAGGATCTGACCTCGAGGAGGGATCGGAAAGCTTTGTAAAGAAGCAAGCCGTATTTACCGACTTGGTTGAGCGCATCCATAATGATCGGGCGGTTACTTTATAAGTGGAAACTATTAAATTTCAGGGTGGATGTCATTTCAAGAGGTATTTTTTTCGCCTATATTAATGGTTGCGATCCAAAATACGTCGACCGGCCCATGCTAGGATTCAACCGCGTTACGTTCTGCAGCACGATGACGTTTCGTACCGGCATGGCCTCCGCCGTCCTGATCGCCAATTTCCTGCCGGGTTCCACAGGCTTCCCCTTCGCGGATAGCCTCGCCGCCCACCCGACTGCTCGTTGAAAGCCAACGGTTCAGGAACCGTGGCATGCAAAACGACCGAAACGCGCACCCATGATACGATATCTCACCGCCGGCGAATCACACGGCCCCTCCATCACCGGTATCGTGGAGGGCCTGCCCTCCGGACTTCCCATCAGCGAAGACGAACTCGCACAGCACTTGGCACGACGTCAGAAGGGCTACGGGCGGGGGGGACGCATGGCATTCGAGAAGGACCGTGCGGAGATATCTTCCGGTGTACGCTTCGGCAAGACCACCGGTGCGCCGGTGGCCATGAGCCTGCCCAACCGGGCCTATGAGAAGGACGATTCCGACTGGCCCACCGTGCTCAGTAAGGAGGGCGACGGGGAGGATGTAGAGCCCGTCACCGTGCCGCGGCCGGGCCATGCCGACCTGATCGGGGTACAGAAGTACCGCTATAACGACATCCGACCCGCCATTGAGCGTTCCAGCGCGCGGGAGACCGCCATGCGGGTGGCCTGTTGCACCACCGCACGCCTGCTGCTCCGGCATTTCGGCATCGAGATAGGGGGACACGTGATCCGCATTGGCGGCAACGGCTACGAAAAACCATGGGAGGACGTGCGAGCGCGCACCGAAGAACTCATCGGGCAGGGCGCTGAGGCGCTTTTCCGCGCCGCAGACGAGTCGCCGGTCCGCTGTCTGGACGAGGAGCTGACCCAAAAAATGCGCGACGAAATCATTAAACGCCGCAAGGAGGGCAGCTCTCTCGGGGGACACTGGGAGGTGGTAGTCACCGGCCTGCCTGCCGGACTTGGAAGCTTCATGCACTGGGACCGCAAGCTGGAGGGACAGATCGCCCAGGCCGTCATGGGCACGCAGGCCATGAAAGGCGTGGAGATCGGGCTCGGCTTCGAGGCCGGCCGCCGTCACGGGCAGGTGGTGCACGACGAAATTACCCATGAGAAGGGTGAGTTCCGGCGCAGGACCAATCGCCTGGGCGGTTTCGAAGGCGGCGTGACCACCGGCATGCCGCTGATCATCCGCGGTGTGATGAAACCTATACCCACCATGCTCACGCCCATCCGGACCGTGGACATTGAATCCAGGCAGGAGACCGACACGCGCTACGAACGTTCGGACGTCTGTGCCCTGCCGCGTGCCGTCGTGGTGGTGGAGAGTGTCATCGCCCCCGCCATCGCCAATGCATTCCTGGAAAAGTACGGGGGCGACTCGGTGGATGAGATAGCCGGACGCTACCCCCCGGCCGGGCGCGGATGACCGTTCTTGCCGCCCGGACGAAACAGAACCGGCCGTAACCACGTTGACATGATGAATATGAGCAGCGAGAGCGACACAAACCGCATACGGCAGCTGGCACGCAGTGTGAAGGAGAACCCTGAGGACTCCTTCTCCAAATTTGCCCTGGCGCTGGAATGCCGCAAGCGGGGCCGATACGAAAAGGCGCGCGTGCTATTTGAGGACATCCGACGCCGCGACCCCGGGTACGTGGGCGTCTACTACCATCTCGGCGGACTCTACGTTTCGCTGGGACGGACCGGCGACGCACGGACGTGCTACCGCGAGGGCATCGAGGTGGCGCAGCGCATGAAGCGCACACGCACCCTCACCGAGCTCAGGGAGGCCCTTCAACAACTGGAATACGAGATCGAGACCCGTCCATGAATATGAAAGACCATATTTTCCCGCTCCTGGCGCTGGTCCTGTTTGCGGTCCATCCCGCGACGTCTGTGGCCCAGGACAGCACCCAAACCGTTAGAGAGGGCGAAGGCCTGACACACACCGTACAGGCTCAGGAAACCCTTTTCTCCATCTCCAAACAGTACGGAGTCAGTATTGCCGAAATCAAGCGCTGGAACAGCCTGGATAGCAACAGCTTGGATATAGGCCAGCAGCTCACCCTCTATCGCGGTGATACGGCCGGCACGCAGGAAGAAGGCGACTTGGTAGTCAGCGGCAGCACCCAGCAGAACACCTACTACACGGTCAGGAGCGGCGACTCGCTCTACAAGATTGCGCGCGAGCACAACATGACTGTGGAGGAGCTGCAGACGCTCAACGATCTGCAGGGCAGCACCATCCGGGTGGGACAGCAGCTTACCGTGCGTGAAACCGATGCCCCTCCTTCGGTTCGAAGCGGTTCGGAGGACTCCTCCCCCCAGGGCGCCTTCCTCACCTACCGCCCCGAAGAGGACACCTCCCTGGATGCGCTGCTCGAACGCTTCCGTATGGATGAGAAAGAGTTCCACCTGCTTAATCCCGACCTGTCGGGCAACCGCCTGCTGGCCGGGCAGCGTCTCACCGTGCTGGCACCCCCCACCCGCAACTACCGCAATCCCTACCTGGTTAACGCCAACATGAGGAGCCTGGGCACCACCTCCGTCACCCGTTACAGCGATTCCGAGCGAGGCGCCACCACCACCAGCGGAGAGCTTTACACCCCAGGAGAGCTGACCGGCGGCCATCCCAACATCACGCTGGGTTCGGTGATCTACGTGGAAAACCCCGACAGCGGCCGCAGCGTGCTCATCCGCGTCAATGACCGTGTGAACGGGGAGGAGCTGAAACTATCCCGGGCTGCATGGGAGGCTCTTGAGATCCGCGCGGCCAACCCCAGCGTCACCATCTACCAGGATCAATGAAAGGACAAACCGACGCCCTCAGCCGCTACTTCAGGGATACCCATACCCTGCTCTACAGCTACCTGATCGCACTTCCCCTGCTGCTGCTCTACGAAATCCTGATCGTCATCTCACAGCCCAACGCCGCCGGCGCGGTGCGCATATCAGTGGACGTCTGGATACGCACCCTCTTCACCTGGCTGGGCACCGGCGTGCTTTCCATCACCCTCATCCTGGCCGCCCTGGCGGGGATCGTCATCGTCTGGCGGGAACGCGACAAGCTCTCCACCCTGCGCGGCGGTTATTTTGCAGGCATGCTGCTTGAATCGACCGTCTATGCCCTGGCACTGGCCATGCTCATCTCCTCGCTGGTTGGCGGCGTCGTTCAACTACTGCAGGATACTGCGGGTGTGGAGGCTCTCACCACCCTGCAGCAGGTGGCTCTCTCACTGGGCGCCGGACTTTACGAGGAACTCTTTTTCCGGGTGGTACTGGTGGGAGGGCTCTACTTCGTGGCTCGTCGCCTTCTGGATAAACGCTGGCTGGCCTTCGCACTCTCGGTGGTGACAGCCGCGCTGATCTTCAGCGGTGTGCACTACGTGGGCGCGCTGGGCGACACCTTCACGCTGGGCTCTTTCCTCTTCCGCTTCCTGTTCGGCCTGGCGCTGAACGCCATCTACCTTTGGCGCGGTTTCGGCGTGGCCGCCTGGACCCACGCCATCTACGACATCATGGTCGTCGCCTTCCTATGAGCTGCGGCCATAGCTCAAGTGGTGCACCGGCGGGCTGACCTGCCTGCCCCTGCCTTCTCTTTACCATCTGTTCACATTCCTTTTGTAAGTTGCCGAACCACCGGCGTGGGAAGTCGGTGCTAAGATTCACATCGTCAATAATGAACTGATCCATCAACACAATCTATTTATAATTTAAACGTAGTTTTAATATACTGTTAAAGACGAGCCACATGGGCGTGCCGGCGGTTTCACAAGCAGGTATTGGCAAACCGCAGGAAGCCCGATTGAACCATTTGTCGCATTATTCCGCAATTATTTACCGACGCACGGGATGGCCGAACTGACCAAAGAGGAAGTTCAGAAGCAGGAAGATTTCGAGGATGAAATCATACCTCATCTGGACGCGATGTACAACTTCGCCCTTCGCCTGACCTCCGATCCCAACGATGCAGAGGACCTGGTGCAGGATACTATTGTGAAGGCCTTTCGTTTCTTCAGCAGCTATGAGAAAGGAACCAACGCCAAGGCGTGGCTCTTCCGCATTCTGAAGAACTCCTACATCAACAACTACCGTAAGAAGTCCAAGCAGCCCAACCAGGTGGACTACGACGAGGTCTCCACCTTCTACGAGACCATACGGGCCGAACGCACCGACACGTCCGATCTTGAGGACCGCATGTTCCGGGAGCTCATCGACGACGACATTTCCAACGCCCTTGAGGAGCTGCCCGAGGATTTCCGCACTGTTGTACTGCTTTGCGATGTGGAGGGGTTCACCTACGAGGAGATTGCCAACATGCTTGATGTGCCCATCGGTACCATCCGCTCGCGCCTGCACAGGGGACGCAACCTGCTGAAAGCGCAGCTCATGGAATACGCCGAGAAGCGCGGCTACAAACCGGACTAAACAAGTCTTTAAAGCCTTAAAGTCCATAAAGTCTTGAAGTCGGTGGACCTACGGACTTTCTGACTTTAGGACTTGTCAGACTTTATAGACTTGGAGATCGACAATACGATCCGCATCGCCGTGCCCTTGCCCGGCTCGGAGCGCAGGATAAAGATGCTGCCGTTGTGGTACTCCTCGACAATGCGCCGGGTCAGGCTCAATCCCAGTCCCCATCCCCGCTTCTTGGTAGAATAGCCCGGCTTGAAAATTTCGCTGTGGTATTTCTTTTCGATGCCGGGACCGGTATCCTCCACATCCACAATCAGATCGCCTTCGATGCGGTGCACCCGCACCGTAACCGTGCCTCCCTCCTCCGAAGCCCCTATGGCGTCCATGGAGTTCTTCATCAGGTTTTCCACCGCCCATTTGAAGAGCTCGGGATTCACCCGGACGATGGCGTCCTCTTCAATTAGCTTGCGCACCGTGACGTTGCGGCTGCGCTGCGGAAGGCGGCGCTCCATGTAAGAAACCATCTCGCTGATGATCGGGGCGATTTTCTGCGGTCTGAGCTCAGGTTCCGACCCTATCTTGTTGAAGCGGTCGGCCACATCGCGAAGGCGCGTAATGTCGTTCTCCAGCTCCTCGGCGATGTTCATCGTAAATTCATCGCCGGACTTCTCCTCGCGCAGCAGCTCAACCCACCCGTAAAGGCTTGAGAGCGGGGTCCCGAGCTGATGGGCCGCCTCCTTGGTCATACCCACCCATAGGTTGGACTGTTCGGACCGGCTCATGGTGCGGTAGCTGACAAAAGCGGTTCCCAGAAGCAGCGCCAGCAGGCTGAGCTGGATATACGGAAACCACCGCAGGTACTGCACCGTGGCGCTCTCCCCGTAGTAGACGTACTGGGTAATGGGAAAATTGGAGCTGCCGAAGGTGATCTCAATGGGATCGTTCATGGAGGCCAGCTCGCGTATGAACGCGTCTCCCACCTGTTCGCCATCAACGTTTCGCTGGAAAAGGATCTCACCTCGCGCATCGGTGATCACGGCAGGCACCTGGAAACGGGTGGAGTCCAGGAAAATCTCATTGGCGATAAAGTTCTGGGTGGAGCGGTCGTTTTCGGCGTCCAGAATCATCTCGACAATGGAATCGGGGGCGGCCTCGTTCTCGCGCAGCCAGCGGGCCGCACCCAGCAGGTTGCGGCTGTTTTCGCTGAAGGAGGGGTTGTTTGCGTATTCCAGGGCCTGGGCCCAGAGTTCCACGCTGGAGCGCTCCTGCCTGAGGATCTGATCGATCAGGTACTGATTGTAGGCGAAGGAGCCTATGCCGATAAACACCAGCAGCCCAATGAGGACCATATTGAGGCGGCTGGAAGTCACATAGTATTTCATGACAGGGGAGCTGTACTGTCCATTGCCTGCTTAAGGTATAAAATTCCTGGCATATGCGTGCCTTCGGGTAGGCGGATAGCACACATGGGGAAGCCGGGATAGCGTGTCAGGCCGACGCCTTGCGCTTTTCGTAGACGGGCGGGGCATTGTCCTCAATGGTCTCGCGCGTGATCACACAACGCTCGATATTCTTCATGGAGGGCAGGGTGAACATGATGTCAAGCATGGAGGCTTCCATGATGGAACGCAGTCCTCGTGCGCCGGTCTTACGCTTAAGGGCCTTCTCGACGATGATTTCCAGAGAATCCTCCTCGAAGATCAACTCTACGCCCTCCATCTGGAACAGCTTCTTGTATTGCTTGGTCAGGGCGTTGCGGGGCTTCACAAGGATCTCCACCATGGCGCTCTTCGATAGCTCGTGCAGACCGGACAGGACGGGCAGACGCCCGATGAGCTCGGGTATGAGACCGTACTTCTGCAAGTCCTCCGGCTCCACATGGGTGAAGATGTCGGGGTTGTCCTTGTCGTACTTGACCTGCTCCTGGGAGTGAAAACCCATGGAGCTGACCGACAGGCGCCTGGCGATAATCTCTTCCAGCCCGCTGAAGGCGCCGCCGCAGATAAAAAGAATATTGGAGGTGTCCACCTGGATAAAGCTCTGCTCGGGGTGCTTGCGCCCCCCCTTCGGCGGTATGTTCGCCACGGTACCTTCCAGGATCTTCAGCAGGGCCTGCTGCACACCCTCCCCGGAGACGTCCCGGGTTATGGAGGGGTTGTCGCTCTTACGGGCCACTTTGTCCACCTCGTCGATATAGACAATGCCACGCTTGGCCTGCTCCACGTCGTAGTCGGCCGACTGCAGCAGGCTGGAGAGGATGCTCTCCACGTCTTCGCCCACGTAGCCGGCTTCGGTGAGCACGGTGGCGTCGGCAATGGTGAAAGGCACGTCGATGATGTTGGCCAGGGTACGGGCCAGCAGGGTCTTTCCGCATCCGGTGGGACCCAGCAGTATGATGTTGCTCTTCTCAATTTCGGTGTCGTCGAACTCCTCCTGAAGGTCCGCGCCAATGCGCTTGTAATGGTTGTATACGGCGACCGAAAGGGTCTTCTTGGCCTCCTCCTGGCCGATCACGTACTCGTCAAGCCTGGACTTGATCTCGGCGGGCTTCAGCAGGGGACGGTACTTCTTCTCCCGCTTCTTGGCCATGGAAGCCAAGTCGCTTTTAACGATGCCGGAGGCGTCGGAAACGCAGCGGTCGCAGATATAGACGTCGTTGGGGCCGGCCACCATGGAATTAACCTCGTGGCTGGACCGCCCGCAGAACGAACAGTGTATGGTACTGTCGCCGCCGCCGTTTCCGTTATTTTGCTCCTTGTCACTCATGGGATTGGCCCGGGGCCCTTTATCCATCCTTTTTGCCGTTATCGCGCGTCATAATGTTGTCCACCAGGCCGTAGTCCTTGGCCTCCGAAGCGCTCATCCATTTGTTACGGTCCGAATCCTCCATCACCTTTTCGGCCGAATGGTTACTGTGATCCGCAAGAATTTTGCCGAGGACTTTTTTGATGCGGAGAATTTCCTGGGCCTCGATCTCAATATCGCTGGCCTGGCCCTGCACCCCGCCAAGCGGCTGGTGAATCATCACACGGGCATGGGGAAGCAGGTTGCGCTTGCCCTTGGCGCCCGCCGCCAGGATGACAGCGCCCATGGAGGCCGCCATGCCTACGCAGGTGGTGGCCACATCGCACTTAACATACTGCATGGTGTCGTAAATAGCCAAACCCGAGGAAACCACGCCTCCCGGGCTGTTGATATAGAGGTTGATGTCCTTTTCAGGGTCTTCAGACTCCAAAAAGAGCATTTGGGCCACGATGGAGCTGGCTACGGCGTCCGTAACAGGCGTGCCCAGAATAATAATTCGGTCCTTGAGCAGCCTCGAATAGATGTCGTAGGCGCGTTCGCCACGGTTGGTGGTCTCCACCACCATGGGCACCAGGTTGTTCTGGACCCGGTCTCCCAGGCTTTCCATCGACGGCATTTCGTAAATCGGTTGTTTCTGCATGGCAATTATTGGTCCTGCTATCTGTTTTCGACCCGTTCAGCCACGGGCTTTAATTTTTTCGTCATTTCGCTGCTGGTAGGTGTCGCGGTCGATCTCCTCGATCTCGACCGATTCCATCAGTCTGTCGAACACCTTGTTCTCGCGGATGCTATTCCGCAAGCCTTCCAACTGCTGAGGATTCTGGGCGAAGAGATTGCGCATCTGGTCGACGCTCACGCCATAACGTGCCGCTTCGGCCTCCAGATGCCGATCTATATCTTCGGGTTTTATCTCGATATCATCAAATTTTTCTTGGAGGCGCTCATGGATGAAAAACCACTTTGCATCGCGCAGGGCGCGATCCCGGTTCTCCTCCTTAAATCCCTCCTCGTCAAAGTCCTCAGGCAGCTCTCCTTCCTGCTGCTGGGCCAGGCGCTGTACATACTGATTTTGTACCTGCTCCAGGAATACCTCAGGTACTTCAAAATCGTGAACTGAGGTAAGGGCTTCCATAACGTCGTTCTTAAACAGATCTTCCGAAGCGTTGTCATAGTACTCCTGGATGCGACTCTTCAGCAGGCTGCGGTACTCGTCCACGTTGCTGGCCTCCCCGTTGGTCTGCTGTTTGGCAAACTCGTCGGTCAGTTTGGCCTTGTGGAGGGTCTGCACCCCTTTGATGACCAGCCGGAAGCCGTCCCGGTCGTCTTCCTCCCCGACCTCTACGTCCACCTCGTCCCCAGGCTTTTTGCCCACGAGATCGTCGCGGAAGCGTTCAAACTCCTCTTTGCGGAGATCAATGACCTGGTCCTCGTCGGTCTCCTCTTCGATGGGCTCGCCCTCCTCGTCCAGGTGAACGGCGTCCACGGTCACCTTGCTATCCTCACCGGCGGGCTCGTCGACGGTCTCCCAGTTGCCTTGCTGTTCCAGGGCATGGTCAATTTCCTTCTGCACCTCTTCGGCCGTCACATCATGGACCATACGGTCGATGGAGATGGTGGAGAGATCGGCCAACTCGAAGTCGGGCCGGGCGCCGATCTTGAAGCGCGCCTCAAGGCGGTCGTCCTCCCAGTTCAGTTCGGTCATCTGGGTCTCGCCCACAGGATTGTGTTCCGGCACCACCTCCTTCTCGTAGATCTCCTGGACATACTTGCCGACCTCCTCCTGCTCAATTTCGTCGCCGAAGCGCTTACGGACCAGCTTGAGGGGCACCTTGCCGGGCCGGAATCCAGGCATGTTGATCTGGCCCTGGTATTTCTTATAGGCTTCGTTGAACTTAGGCTCCAGGTCGTCCCGGCCGGCCGTAATGACCACTTCCTTGTCAACCGGACTGATGTTTTCTACAGAAATTTCCACGAGGGTACTCCAGCAGGATTTGGTTAAGGGATGGTTGGGATGACGGGCGGCAAGCGGAGTGGGCTATCCTGTACGAGAGGGGGGACTCGAACCCCCACGCCGTGAAAGGCACCAGGTCCTAAACCTGACGCGTCTACCAATTCCGCCACTCTCGCATGTGCACGCAGTCCGTCGGCAATTCAAAGTCAACAAAATTACGGCTTTTTCCGCCTGTTATCAACAGAAATAAACGCCGCAGGATTCGCTCAGAGACTGTTATTGAGCCGCTAAATTCCTATGTTTGGACTACCCTGGGGCAAATCCCATGATCTGTCCCCCGATACCGGCGTCATCCCTCATATATCCAAGCCCAACATCATGTTCTACAATCTCCGGCTCGTATACATCACCACCTCCGACCGGGAGGAGGCCAGATCCATCGGCAAAGCCCTCGTTAAGGAGCGGCTGGCCGCCTGCGTCAACATCCTGGACGGCATGGAATCCATCTACTGGTGGGAAGGGGAGCTCCAGGAAGACTCCGAGTGTGTGCTCATTGCCAAAACGCCCTATCACAACATGAAGCTGCTTACCGACCGGGTGAAGGAGCTCCACAGCTACGACTGTCCCTGCATCATCTCCCTGCAGCTCACCGAACAGGAGGGTAACGAGGAGTACCAGCGCTGGCTGCTGAACGAGGCGCGTAAACAGACCATCGACTACGAAATAGAGGACTAAGCCCTTATTCCCCGCGCCGTGCCGCTCATCCGTACCGAAATCCACGACCGGGTGCTCCGCGCCACCCTCGACCGCCCCGGCTCCCGCAACGCCGTCAGCTTCGCCGTCATGGATGAGCTGGAAGCCCTGCTGGATCGCCTGGAGGAGGACGAGGACCTGCGCGCCTTCGTACTGGAGGGGACCGGCGAGGCCTTCATATCGGGAGGCGACCTGAAGGAGTTTCACGGGCTTAGGACGGCCGAGGAGGGGCGCGCTATGGCACGGCGCATGCAGCGCCTGCTCCTGCGACTGGAGGATCTTCCGTGCTGGACCCTGGCGGCGGTCAGTGGACCGGCTTACGGCGGGGGCTGCGAGATCGCGCTGGCCTTCGACTTCCGCATGGCAGCCGAGGGAGCCACCTTTGGATTCACCCAGGGCAAATTCTACCTCCCCCCGGGCTGGGGCGGACTTACCCGCCTGGTGGAACGGGTGGGACGCCCCACCGCGCTGCGCTGGCTTGCAGGGGCCGAAGTGGTGAAAGCGTCCGAAGCGCTCAGGTGCGGGCTTATCGACCGCCTCGAACCGCAAGAGGCCTTTCGGGAGACCGCCCTTGCGTGGGCACATTCGCTTACCCATAACGACAGGGACTATATAGGCACCCTCAAGCAGGGGGCGCTTCGGTGCCTGCCCAATCGGCGGGAAAGCCTGGAACAGGAGCTGGAAGCCTTCGGCGCCTTTTGGGAAGACGATCGCCACCGCGAGAGGGTGCAAAAATTCCTGGATCGGCGGGAGATGCCGTAGTCAGTTACCCGATCCTTCGATAACCTTCTTGCGCAGCACCATTTTTGCCTCATAGAGCCGGCTGTTGCGAAGCAGCTCCACGCGCATGGTATCCCCCTCGGCGTACCGGCGGTAGAGGGCCCGGGCGTGGCGCTCCTGCTTGACGCGCTCCTCGCCTATGCGTACGATGATGTCCCCGGGCATGATTCCGCCCTCAAAGGCCGGTCCATCCCGGTTCACGCTGGTCACCAGCAAGCCGCTGACGGCAGGCAGGTTGTTCTCCACGGCCAGCTCCATAGTCATTTCCGACATCTCGAAACCGGGGTCGAAGGGCATCTCCACCTCGCCCTGGGTCAGCAGCTGGTCGATGGTGGCGATGACCTGGTTGCTGGGGATGGCGAAACCCAGTCCCACGTTGCCCCCGCCGGGTCCCTCGGTGTAGATGAGGGTGTTCACCCCGATGACGTCGCCCTCGCTGTCGACCAGGGGTCCGCCCGAGTTGCCGCGGTTGATGGCAGCATCGGTCTGGATCATGTCCATGTAGACACGCGGATCCTGGGGATTGGGACGGAAGTCGCGGTTCAGCGCGCTGATCACGCCCACCGTAACCGAGGGCTGGGCCGACTTGAAGAGCCCGAAGGGATTGCCCATGGCTACGGCCCACTGCCCCACCATCAGCTCGTCGGAGTCGCCGAACTGGATGTAGGGGAAACCGCGGTCGGCCCTGATCTGCAGCAGGGCCAGGTCGGAGAGCTCGTCGGTGCCGATCACTTCGGCTTCAAACTGCGAGCCGTCGGGCAGGGAGACAGTGATCTCGCTGTTCGGCTCGCCTACCACATGATCGTTGGTGACGACCATGCCGTCCTCGCTGATGATAAAGCCGGATCCCATGCTGCTGTAATCCTGCGGCTGGGAGAAAAAGAAAGGTGTGAAGAACTCATCGCCCGGGAGCCGGCGCTGCACCTGTGAGGTGGCCGTAATGCTTACGATGGCAGGGCTCGCCTCCCTCACCGCCCGGGTAATGGCGTTGTCGCGACTGGCGTAGACGGTCGAATCGACCTGAAATTGGCTGTATTTTTGACTGTACTGCTTTTTCCAGGTGTCAAGGGTATCGCCGGAGCCCTCACGGCTGCGGGTATCGGCCGCCCGGTCTGGTTCCGCGCCGGGGTCGGCAGGTTGGGTGCCGGGAGTGTCGACCTGCCCGGCCGACGGCTCCCCGGCCTGATCACGGCCGTTGCCTGGGGATGACCCGCCGCTGCGTTCGCAGGAGGATCCCGCCGCCAGCAGGAGGGCTGTAAACAGGATGGGGATTAGGCGATAGCTCCGGTACATGGACCTGTTCCTATGCTAAAAGCGGTTGCTCAGTGCTTGTCGATGCCGGAAAGCTGCCTGGCGCCGATGTCGACCACCTCCTCGATGGCTTCGTCGAGCGGACCCGGGTGCCAGGCGCCGGAGGCCTTCTTGTGTCCTCCACCGCCGATTTCACGGGCCCAGATGTTGACGTCTACGTCGTTGCTCTTGGAACGCAGGCTCATCTTGATGCCCTCCCCCAGGTCCTTGAACAGGATGGCGGCCTTGATACCGGTCACGCTCAGGGGGTAGGCTACGAAGCCTTCGCAGTCGTCGTTGGTGGTGCCGGTTTCTTCCAGCATCCCGCTGGTAACGTACATGATGGCGATCTGATTGTCCTCATACAGCTCGATGGTGCTCATGGCCCTGCTGAGCAGGTGAAGCTGGTTGAGGGACTTGTTGGAGAAGACCCTTTCAGCCACCTCGTTGGGACGGAAGTCTCCCAGCCGGAGCAGCTCGGAGACGATGCTCATGGTCTCGGGCGTCACGCTGTCGTACTGCAGGGACCCGGTATCGGTGAGGATGCCCGTGTAGAGGGCCTTGGCCGCATCTTCGTCCAGCTGCCCCACGTCGTTTTGCAGGAAAAGATGGAAGACCAGTTCGCAGGTGGAGGAGGCCTCCTCCACGGAAATACTCAGCTTGAAGCCGTCCTGCGGATCGGGATGGTGATCGATCATGTAGGTGGGCTTGGGATCGTCCTGCATGTATTCGGAATAGCTTCCGAACCGCGCCGGAGAATTCCCGTCCACCAGGACGAAGGCCTCGCATTTTTCCAGCCTGGACTCCTCGGGCCGGCGGATCTCGTGGTAATCGGTCAGCCACTGCAGGTTGAGGGGCACCGAGTCGTCGTTGAAGGCGTAGGCGGTAATGCCGTTGCGCTCCAGCCACAGGCATACGGCGACCTGAGCCCCTATGCAGTCACCGTCGGGACGGATGTGAGAATAGACCCCGACGGTGCGGTACTGCTTAAGTTCTGATATGAGTTCTTCAAACATGGTTTACAGGCGGCTGAATCTCGAAAATAAGCTTATTAAAATGTGAGTTAGCTGTGAAGAAAGCAATAATTTTTTCCGGGCTCTTTCTTCTCCCATTTTCCGTATGTTACGCCCAAACCAAGCCAAAAGACGCGTTTTCACTACACCATGCACGCACTGGTTCTCTGCCATGGCACCCCACCCTCGCAACAGCTGCTGGACAGCTGTCTGCAGGAGGCCGACTACTTCGTTGCCGCCGACGGCGGCGCGCTGACAGCCCGCACGTACGACCGGCAGCCCGACGTGGTCATCGGCGACCTCGACAGTTTCGGGCCGGGCGACGACGAGCCCTTCCCCGTGATCTTTGACGGCGACCAGGAGACCAACGACCTGCAGAAGGCCCTGGCCCACGCCCTCGGGGAGGGGGCACGGCAGGGCACCGTCCTGGGCGCCACCGGCCGGCGGCTCGACCAGACCCTGAAAAACCTCTCCGTACTGAAACGGTTCGACGGGCGGTTTGAACGTCTGCGGCTGCGAGACAATCACGGCGACACCTTCCTGCTGGCGCGCCACGCCACCCTGCGGGTGCCCGAGGAGACCCTCATCTCCCTTTTTCCCCTCTCCGGCCGGGTGACCGGCGTCACCACCGAGGGACTGGCATGGTCCCTGGACGACGAAACCCTTGAGAACGGCGTGCGCGACGGCTCCTCCAACCGGGCCGTCGCTGAGAAGGTGGTCATCCGCCACGAGAGCGGCGACCTGCTCGCCTTCGTCGCCGGCGACTACCTTTACCAGCCCGCATCGTGAGTTCCCTGCAGTTCGGCATCTTCGACTGGGTCCTCGTCGCCCTCTATTTCGCCCTGCTGGTGGGACTGACCTGGCGGCGGGAATGGGGGGAAGAGGACGAGGAGACCTTCCTGCTGTCGGGTCGCAAGATGAGCCTGGCGGCCTTCGTAGCCACCCTGGTCTCCACCTGGTACGGGGGCATCCTGGGCGTGGGCGAATACAGCTACCAGTTCGGCATCTCCCAGTGGCTGCTCTTCGGTTTGCCCTTCTACATCTTTTCGGCGCTCTTCGCCTGGCTGCTGGCCGGGCGCATACGCATGAACAAGGCCCTCTCCCTGCCCGAGGCCGTGGGCAACTTCTACGGGGAGCGCGCCGGCAGGGTCTCCGCCGTGCCCATCTTCGTGCTGGTCAGCCCCGCCCCCTATATTCTCATGCTGGGACTCATCTTCCAGTACCTGACCGGGGGCGCCGGGCACTTCCTCTGGTACGCCTCGGCCGTGGCCCTCTTCTCGGTGGCCTACGTCACCTTCGGCGGTTTCAACGCCGTGGTGCGAACCGACGCCCTGCAGATCGCCCTTATGTTTGGCGGTTTTGTGATGGTTATCGCCTACGCATGGGGGGATTTCGGCTCGCCGCTTCGCCTCTGGGAGGCCGTGCCCGACACCTACCGCGATTTGACCGGGGGACAGGACCTGCAGTACATCCTGGTCTGGTTTTTCATTGCGCTGTGGACCTTCGTGGATCCCTCCTTCCACCAGCGGGCTGCGGCGGCCAAATCGCCGGCCACCGCGCGCAAGGGCATCTTCATCTCCATCCTGCTCTGGTCGGTCTTCGATCTGCTTACCTTGACGGCCGGCATGTACGCCTGGGCCATTCTCGGACCCGACCTCTCCGAGCCGGTCATGGCCTATCCCTACCTGGCCAACGAGATCCTGCCCGCCGGCGCGCTGGGCGTCTTTTTCGTGGCCCTGCTGGCCACCATCATGTCCACCCTCGACAGCTACCTGTTTCTCAGCGGACAGACGCTGGGACGCGACCTGCTGGTCAAGATCTTCCCGGGCATCCCCAACAACCGCCTCACCCGCATCGGCACCCTGGCGGCCGCCCTGCTGGGCATCGCACTGATCATAGTCTATCCCAGTGTCATCGACCTCTGGTACGTCATAGGCTCGGTGATGATACCCGGACTTCTGCTGCCCGTACTGGGGGTCTACCTCCCCTTCTTCGCCATGAAAAAAGGCTGGGTGCTGCCCCTCATGCTGGGCAGCATCGGCATCTCGCTGGGCTGGCTGGTCCTGGGAACCCTGGCCAACACCGGGGCCTACGACTACACCTTCCTGGGCGTGGAGCCCTTCTACCCCGGCCTGGCGGCCAGCGTGCTGTTCTGGCTGGGAGGTCGCAGCAAGGGCGGGGGACTGGAGGTGAGGGAGAGCCTGCGGGAGGAGGGCTGATCAGGTACTCTTCAGGATGTGGCCCAGGTTGAGCTTGTGGATGGGGATAAGGTACTTCAGGGCCATGGCGTCTTTCTGGATCTCCAGGGCGCCGGTTCCGCGGAAGTCGACGATGCAGAAGCCGTCCAGCAGTCGCACCACCTCGCCGATACCATAGAACTCGGGACAGGGGCCATAGTAGACCAGGTCACCCGGCTGTATGTTGTTCTGCGCCCTGCGGTGAAACGGGAGGATCACCGGCAGCCGGTCAAGTCGGTATGCAAGACGTTTTTCGGTCGACATGAGCCCCCAATATACAGGATTATACGGGTTTGGTTCCAATGCGAAACGAACGCAGCGAGGGACTCTCCTTCACGATTTCGATCCAGATCGCATCCTCCGGAATGATCCCGCGGATCTTCTCAGGCCACTCGATTACGCAAACGCCGGACCCGTAGAAATATTCTTCCGCGCCGATCTCCAGGGCCTCCTCGATGCGCTCCAGGCGGTAGCAGTCGAAATGAAAGAAGTCGGTCTCCCCTCCCCGGTGCTCGCGGATCAGTGTAAAGGTGGGCGAGTGCACCTCCTCCTCGGACACGCCCAGGGCCGATCCGACGCCTTTGGCAAAATGGGTCTTGCCGGAGCCCAGCTCCCCCTTCAGGCAGACCACGTCGCCCGGCTCCAGCCTGGCCGCAAAGCGCCGTCCCAGTTCGATGGTCTCCTGCTCGGAGGCGGTCATTACCTCATCTTCCATAGCCGCGGGGTCGCAGGGTGGCCACCGGCAAGATCATCTCCTCCATGCTCGCCCCCCCGTGCAGGAAGGTGTCGCGGTAGCGGTTCTGGTAGCGGTGGTAGTTGGTGGGGTAGACAAAGTAGTAGTCCTCGCGGGCAACCAGGTAGCTGTTGGCCTTGCCCGGAGTCGGAAGTTTCCACGCAGCGGGATCATCCACGACCTTGGTGGCGTCTTCAGACTCCACCGACAGGTTGCGCCCGTACTTGTAGCGCAGGCTGGTGGAGGTGTCGCGGTCGCCGTAGACCTTGGTGTCGCGCAGGGCACGCACCGCCCCGTGGTCGCTGGTCACAACGATGCGCACATTCTCTTCGGCCAGAGTCTTGAAGATTTCCAGCAGCGACGAATGCTGGAACCAGGTACGTGTGAGCGAGCGGAAAGCGGGCACGTCGGGGGCAATCTCCCTGAGCACCTCCGAGTCGGAACGGGAGTGCACCAGGGTGTCCACAAAGTTGTACACAAAGGTACTGAGCGGAGACTGCAGGTAGTTGAGAATTCGGTCGGCCGCCTTCCGTCCCTCCTCGGCGTTCAGAATCTTTTCGTACTGGAAGGCGTAGTCCAGGTCCAGGCGCCTGAGCTGCCGGTCCAACAGCTCCGGCTCAAACTGGTTCAGGGAGTGCTCGTCCTCCCCCTGGTGCCACAACTTCGGGTAGGTCTGACGGATTTCCAGCGGAAAGAGCCCGGCAAAGATGGCATTGCGCGAGTAGGGCGTGGCCGTAGGCAGGATGGAGTAATAGAAATCGGTCTCGATGACGTAGAAGTCATTGAGCAGCTGTTCAAAAACCATCCACTGGTCGTAGCGCAGGCAGTCGATGACGATAAAGAGGGTCGGGCGATCCGGGTCCAGCTGCGGCTTGACGTATTCCCGGAAAATGTCTGGAGAGAGCGGCGGGCGGGCGGAACGTTCAGCCTCCACCCAATCTTCGTAGTGGTCCATCACGAATCGCCCGAACATCTTGTTGGCCTCGGCGTACTGGTCGGCCAGCACCTGCCTGAGGGACTCCTCGCCCCCCTCCAGGTCAATGTCCCAGCGTGTGAGCTGCTGGTAGATGTCGATCCACTCATCCCATCCGGTGTCCTCGCGAATGTCACGGGAGAGTTCATTGAAGCTTTTCAGGTAGGACTGCGCGAACTTCTCGCTGCGGATGCGGCGGCGCTCCAGAATGCGCTTGACCGTCAGCAGGATCTGGTTCGGGTTCACCGGCTTGATGAGGTAGTCGGAGATCTTGGCCCCGATGGCGTCTTCCATGATCGACTCCTCCTCGCTCTTGGTGATCATCACCACGGGGAGGGAGGGCTGCGCCGACTTGATTTCGCCTAGGGTGGTCAGTCCGTCCATGCCGGGCATCTGTTCGTCCAGGAAGACGATGTCGAAGACCTGCTCCTTTATAAGGCTCACCGCGTCCCCGCCGTTGGTGACGGGGGTTATCTCGAAGCCCTTGTTTTCCAGGAAAAGTATGTGAGGCTTGAGCTGATCGATCTCGTCGTCAGCCCAGAGTATGCGGTTGGCCATGGGATCAGTGCGCCTGTTGGGTGCTGTCCACCGTAAGTTTGATAAATGGTTTGATCTTTTCCAGTCGTATTTCCCCGATGCCTCGGATATGCAGCAGCTCGTCAACGTCCTGGAAGAGCCCGAATTGCTCCCGCCAGGCGACGATGCGGGCTGCGTAGACGGGTCCAATACCGGGAAGGGCCTGCAGGGCAAGCGCGTCGGCCGAGTTGATGTTGATGCGCGGGACTTCAGGCGAGGTGAGCAGGGAGGTGCTGTCGGCGGGATGCCGGAGGGTGTCGCCTTCCACCGTATCGGCGGACGGAAAAGCGGCGGGTTCCGTCCCGGGCAGCGGAGAGGCGGGGGAGAAGGCCCTGGACAGCGAGTCGAAACGCGCATCGGTTTCACGGTAGAAGTCCTCATCGTAGGGGGAGGCCGGGTTCACCATCAGGCGCGCGGCCGACAGCAAAAGAAGCGCCGCCAGCAGCACGGCCATGGTACGCCGCTCGGCGGGGGTGATCTTGAGTTTCTCGAACAGGAAAAAGAGACGTCTTCGCAGCATGGCTTTCAGTCAGGTGGCCGGGACAGGCCGGGGGCTTTCAGGTTAGACCTTCCCGCCTCCCCCGCCTTACGCTGCAATGGGTCTTGTATGCCAGCAATATATGTTCGAAGTTTGCCGGCAGACCATGGAAGAGCGGCACGCATATACCTACCGGGACCGCGAGGTGGCCTGGTACCGCACCGGCGAGGGGAAGCCCCTGGTGGTGCTCCACGGCTGGGGCAGCTCCAGCGAGGTGATGATGCCCCTGGCGCGCAGCCTGGACGGGCTGCGCTCCTGCTGGCTGCTGGATTTTCCGGGTTTCGGGAACTCCCCCGAACCTGCAGAGGCCTGGTCGCTGGACGACTACGCCGCGCTGGTTCGGCGCTTCATGGAGGACCAGGACCTGCAGCCGGCCGACCTGCTGGTGCACTCCTTCGGGGGACGCATTGCCCTCAAGCTCATGGCCTCCGACTTCGGCCGCCGCCACATCGACAAGGTGCTCATCACCGGCGGGGCGGGCATGAAGCCCCGCCGCAGTCTCGACTGGTACCTGAAGACCATCGCAGCCAAGGCCCTTAAAGCCCCTTTCCAACTGCTGCCCGCGGGGCCGCGTTCAACAGCCCTGGAACGGCTGCGCGGGACGCGCGTCTGGAAGGCGCTGGGCTCGGGCGACTACCGGAAGACAAGCGGGGTGATGCGGGAGACCTTCGTGCGGACCGTGACCGAATACCAGGACGGACTGCTGGCGGAAATTCCCCACGAGGTGCTGCTGCTCTGGGGCACCGAAGACGGGATGACCCCCCTCTACCAGGCCGAACGGATGGAGCAGGGACTGGAGGGCGCCGCGCTGGTCACCCTCGAGGGGGCTGGACACTACGCCTTCCTGGACCGCCCCGATCGTTTTGCACGTATCGCCCGGGCTTTTTTCGAAGGGTAGAAGCAAGGCGTGTCATCGGATAAACTCCTGTTTCCTGCGCCTGGATGCAGCCGGGAGAGGCTACTGCGAGGGGCGGTAGTAGAGGAGTCCTCCTCCCGCGCCACCCGAAAGGAATTCGGCCCTGCCGTCGCCGTCCAGGTCACCGAATCTTGGCGTGGCGAGGGCAGGCGCTTCAACGTCGAAAGGCATGGCTTCGGGACTGAAGGCCGGGCTTCCGGCCGAACCGGTGTTGCGGTAGAAGAGAAGTCCCTGGGACTCGGTGCCCATGATCAGATCGAGGTCTCCGTCGCCGTCCACATCCAATAGCTCCGGCGCGCTGCGGCGGTCGGCTTTCACGTCGGGAAAGGCGTCGGGTTGAAGTACAAACTCCGGCTCACCTGCACTTCCCTCGTTGCGGAAGTAGCGCACGCCGCCGCCCGATTCGCCCACCAGCAGGTCCAGGTCGCCGTCGCCGTCCAGGTCGCCCAGCACGGGCGCGGCGTTGCTGCCTCGCCGCAGCTCCACGAAGGACTCATTTACCGCTTCAAATCCGTCGCCGGTGTTGCGATAGTAGGCGATGCGTCCCCGCCAGGTGCCCAGCAGCAGGTCGTCCAGCCCGTCGCCGTCCAGGTCGCCCAGGGCCGGCGCATAGTGGTAGGCTTCGGGAAGCTGCAGGGTGTCGGCGCGGTGTAGGGCGGGTCCCCCGTCCCCGCTCCGGTTCTCATAGCGTACGACGATGGAGGAGTTGCGATTGCCTGGATCGATACGGTTGGCCATGAGAAGATCGCCGTCGCCGTCGCCGTCAAGGTCGCCCGTGGCGGCCATGCTCTCGCTTCCGGCGTCGATCATATCCAGGAAGCGGCGGCTGCGCAGGCTGAAGGAACCATCGTCTCCCTGCTCGTAAAAATGGAAGTTATTCGCCAGCGTGGTATTGGCGTTGTAGGCCCCGCCCAGCACGCCCACAAAGAGGTCCACGTCGCCGTCTCCTCCCCAGTCGGCGAAGGCGGGGGCGTTGTAGCCGCTTGTCTCCAGGGGGTTGGAGAGAGGGAACGGCTGCGGTTCGGTCCGAAGGTCGGGATTGCCGCAGGAGCCGCGGTTTTCAATAAGCAGAAGACCCGGTTCGAAGAAGTCGCCCCAGAAGAGATCCTGGTCCCCGTCCCCGTCGATGTCGTGAAAGGCGAGGGTGTTGGCGCCGTGCAGGGTGCCCATCAGCTGGTTGACGATCTCGATGCCCTCGAAACGCTCGCTTACCAGCTCGAACTGCGGCACGCCGCGATCGTCGCGGCCGGTGGACTCGTAGCGGCGTACGGTACCGTCAAGGCGCCCGATAAAGAGGTCCAGCCGCCCGTCGCAGTCGATGTCGACCACGTTGGGGATGTTCTGGCGGTCGGAAAAGATGGGCGTGCCGTCCACGTCCTTCAGCGAGTCGGTCACCAGCGTAAAGTCGGGCTGTTGGGAGGTGCCGTCGTTGCGGTAGTAGCGGATGTAGCTGTAGGGCTGCTCGGCCAGCAGATCGTAGTCGCCGTCCTGGTCCATGTCCGCAAAACGGTACCACTCGCCGATGGAGAGGTCGCGCCAGTTGTCGCTTTGCCAGGTCAGCGGGCTGTCGGAGCCCGGATCGGTGTTTTCGAAATGGATCAGCTGGTCGGAACGCTCCTGGACAAAGAGGTCCGGATCGCCGTCCCCGTCGATGTCCACGAATTGGGGGCGGGGGACGTTGTAGCCGCCCAGGAAGGGATGATCTACCCGCTTGCCGCCCTCCCCGTAAACGGGAAAGGGATTGATGGCGCGCTCCCAGTCGGATTCCCCTGCTGAGCTGCCCTCCTGCGCAACCTGCGGTGAAGCCGGGTCTCCCTCTCCGGTCATGGTGCGGCTGCCGCTGCAGCCGGCAGCCAGCAAAGCGGCAAGGAGCAGGGAAACAAGGAGAATGCGATGCTGCATGAAGACGGGGGGTTCGGCTTAACGGCGGGCGCGCGTGCCTATGCCGGTGGTGTAGGCCTCGACCTCGATAATTTTGGCGATGGTGTTGGTCTGCGTGTCTATAACCGTAACGGTGCCGGGAGGATCGCCCTCTCCGTCCGCACCGGAGGCCTGGTAGGTGCCCTGGCGGTTGTTGTTGGAAATGTATAGCCAGCGTCCGTCGGCCGACATGGCGCTGCCGTGGGGCTGGGCCAGTCCCTCTCCCTCAATCACGGCGGACACGCTGCGCGACTGCATGTCGAGTACGGTGACCGTATGGGCCCCCTTGTTGCCGAAGTAGACGTAGCGGCCATCCGGGGAAAACACAGGATGCCAGGGCTGGGCGTTGACGTCGATGGAGTCCGTGACCCTGGGACCGGCGGGATCGCTGAGGTCCAGGACCAGCACCTTCCCGGATACCTGTCCGGTGACCACCATGGTGCTCCCGTCGGGAGAGATGGCGAAATCCACGAACACGTGGGTGTCGCCGGGCAGGGTGACCAGCTCGGACTCCTCGGTCTCATGATTATAGGCCAGAATCTGGTTCTCCGCCAGGCTGGCGATGTAGGTCCACTGCCCGTCGGGCGAGGTGTCCAAGGCGTGGGGGCGGCGGAAGAAAGTGGGGATGTCGCCCTCCACCGTCATGTCGGAACGCCGGACAAGCACGATGCTCTGGGGCGGGTTGACCGCGCTCATGGAGCGTCCCACGATCAGCAGGTCGCGCGTGGGATGCAGCGACAGCAGACCCGGCACCTCCATTTCGGCCTGGCCCACCAGCTCGTTCTGGCGGTTGAACTTGAGCACCCGGTTCTCGCCGATAAGCGTCACATACCAGTGGGAGCCGTCGGGCTCGGCCACGGTGTGGTGCGGCTTGGCATTGGCTGAGAAGCCGAGCTCCTGCAGGTCGATGCGGTCGACGACCTCGTTGGTGCCGGCGTCAACCACCGAAAGGGTGGCCGCCCCCTGGTTGCAGACGTAGATCATCTGTCCCTGGCCGGCGGTCTCCGCCCCGCCTTCCGTCTGGGCCTGCACGGCCCGCGGAATGGCGGCGATGAGGAGCAGTGCAATTGCCAGTGACAGTGTGCGCGCGATGGTACGTTTCATAGGTGCCTAGAGGTCCTGCTGTTGACGCTTCAGAATGAAGATGCCCTCCCGTCCGCTGGTCATCACCACGATGCCGCTCTGGAAGTAGGGATAGTTGCTCCAGGAACCTGAGAATCCGGGTGTGTCCTCACCCCAGGGTACTGTGTCGAACTCACCCACCTTGACGGGATTGGCGGGATCGCTGACGTCAAGCACCTGCAGCCCGCTCACGTAGTTGGACTGGTACATGATGTTGTCCTTGATGTAGAGGTTGTGATCGGAGGAGCTGTTGTCCAGGAAGTACTCACGCACAAACTGCGGGTCGTCCAGATCCGACAGGTCCCAGATGAGGGTGCGCGTGTTCTCTACGTTTCCGCTCAATTCGTCCAGCTCGTCGTTCTGGAAGAAATAGCGGTGGTCTTCCGTCAACCAGCCCTGGTGGACGTAACCGTAATCGGGATAGGAGGCAGTGGCGATGGCCTCGGGATTCTCCTTGTCGGTCACGTCGGCGATGCTGATGGCCGTTTCGTTGGCGCCGATGCAGATTTCGCGTCCCTGGTAGTCCTCGTCGGGACCCTCGTAGTTGACGCACTGGGCGTCATGAGAGTAACCGGTGCCGCTGCGTCCCGTGGAGGGATCGGAGAAACAGCCGGCGAAGGTGGGGTTGGTGGGATCCTGGATGTTCACCATGTGCAGACCGCCGCCGCAGGTGTTTCCACCGCCGCTGCTGCCCACCACGTAGGCGAAGCCGGAATCCTCGTTGATGACCACGTTGTGGGCGCTGTGAATGCCGTCGTAGTGCGCCACCTGCTCCAGGTGCAGGGGCTCACCGTCGAAGTTACGAAGCTCGGTGAGGTCTACCACCTGCATGCCGTGATGGCCGGCGTTGTCGGCCACGATGAAGGCGTGGTTGTCGTAAACCTTGATATCTCTCCAGACGGCGGACTGCGCGTCATCCGGCATGGGGATGGTGGCCACGAAGACCGGATTCATCGGGTCGCTCACATTCACGAAGGAGGTGCCCTCGTTGCGGCCGATGATGGCGTACTCATTGCCGGTCTGCGGGTCGGTCCAGCCCCACATGTCGTTGACGCGGACGCCGCGGTCGGCGCCGATGGCGTCAAGGGGAAGGAAGGAGAGCATGTTCATGTTGCTGCATTCGAACATGTCGGCCTCGCCCTCGGTGCATTCCACCTCGCTGCCCGTGATGGGCTGCAACACGGAACCACCTTCGGGAATGATTTTCTTGGCTACCATCCAGTTGCCGCTGGCGTCGCGCTCCATGATGGCCGCGGAGCCCGCGCCGTAGTCGGAGCCCGGGAGGCCGGCCACGGCCACGTCGCCGTCCACGGCGAAAGTGCCCGCGAAGGAGTCATCTTCCCCGCGGTCCGGTCCGCCAAGTTTGCCGGCGCCGGTCCAGTTGCCGCTCATGTCGCGTGAATACCGGTAGAGGGCGCCCCGTCCGTCCTCGGCGTTCGGCGCGCCTATCCAGGCGTCTGATCCAACAAAGGCGAGGGAGGAACCAAACTGTACAAAGGGTCCACCGTCAAATGCTGCCAGGCGACTGTCGTAGCTCCAGGAACCGCTGTCGTCGCTGCGGTAGAGGAATACGGCGCCGGAAGCCGCGTCGTGTCCGGGTGCGCCGATGAGCAGCTCGTTGCCGTTGAGGCTGAGCGTGGCACCGAAGCCGGCCCGTTCGTCCACACGCTGGTTGGCGAGGGTGGTCTGCATGGACCAGCTGCCCATGCCGTCATTGGAAAAAACGTACACTGCGCCGCCCTGCTCTCCGGGCGCGCCGACCATGAGCCGGGAACCGTCAGAAGCCAGGGCCGAGCCGAAGCCCGTTCCGCGTGCGGTGTCGGGATTGGCAAGGCGCGCCTGCTGCGTCCAGCTGCCCGCGTCGTCGCGGCTAAATACGTAGACGGCGCCGAGGCCGTCTTCCTCATCCGGTGCGCCCACAAAGGCGTGGTCGCCGTTCATCGTCACGCTGGCGCCCAGCTCACCCTCGGTGGAATCGGTGAGGGCCATCATGGCAGACTGGCTCCATGAGCCGTCAGACGCCCGTTCAAAGAGGTAAGCTGCGCCCATGCCGTCGGCCCGGTCCGGGGCGCCGATAAGCACCCGGTTTCCGTCGGCGAAAATAGACGATCCGAAACCGTTCCCGATTTCGCCGTCCGAAGGCTTCAGCATGGCCTGCTGCGTCCAGTCCATGTCCGACTGGCCGTAGACGTAGACGATACCCGTCTGGTGGATGTTGCCGGTTTCACCGACAAATACCTGGCCGTCGGAGACCGCCACGGCGTTGCCGTAGCCCATCATGGCCTGGGAAGAGCCGTCGGGCGTGGTCTGGGCGTGCGCGTTTATAAAGGTGAGGGAAAAGAGAAGGGTTAGACAGGGAATCAACAATCGTTTCATGGACACAGGTTTTGGCTATGCGGCTTTCGTTGAGAACCCTTAAAATCACATAATCCTACGGGATAAGCAAGAAGTGACGGACCAAGCCTGCTGCCGTACCTTGCCGCCGGTCCGTCAGTCAGGCTCACCGTCGAAGTAGTGGTACCAGCGGCGGTAGGGTCGGAAGGCGTTTTTGGGATCGAAGGGGCGCCGGTGGTCGCTCTGCAGGCACTCTTCGCTGCAGCAGCCCTCCATCTGCCGGGCCCCCTCCTCCGAGCAGACAAAGAGCTTGTTGCAGCGCATATTGGCGCAGTTTAGATGTAGGTGTCGGCCGGCTTGCCGGTGATCTCGCACCGTGCGATGGGCTCTCCCTCCTCCTTGCCCACAGGTACCACCAGGCGGTCGTCGAAGACAAAGCATTTACCTTTGAAATGGGCCCCTCCCTCCTGCTCGCCGTAGCGCAGGATGCCGCCGTGCAGCTGGTTCACGTCGCGGAAACCCTTCTTTCTCATGAGCACGGAGAACTTCTCGCAGCGAATGCCGCCCGTGCAATACATGAGCACCTTGCGGTCGCGATTGGCCTCCAGCCCTTCCAGCCACTCTGGGAAGTCGTAAAAATTTTCCACCTGCGGGGTGAGGGCGCCCTCGAAGTGCCCGATGCGCGACTCGTAGTCGTTGCGCACGTCGATGAGCAGGTAGTCCTCCTCCGATTCCAGCACCTCGCGCCACTCGGCAGGCTCGAGGTAGGCGCCTCCCGCCGCCGGATCAGCCTCCTCGTGCAGGGAGACGATCTCATCGCGCGTCTTGACGGTAAGCCGCGGGAAGGGGATAAAATCGGCCTCGTCGGTCTTCCAGTCCATGTCATCGAAACCCTCGATGGACTCCAGGTGCTCCCGGTAGCGGCGCACCTGCTCCGGGGTGCCAGCCAGGGTGCCGTTGATGCCTTCTCGGCCGATGTAGATTCGCCCCTTCACCCCCAGCTCCTCGCAGAATGCGTGGTGCTCGGCACAGAAGGCCTCCGGGTCCTCGATCTCCCGGAAGCGGTAGTAGAGGATGACGTCGTAGCTCATGGAACCCTCAGTGTCCCAGGTCTTTGGCTGGCAGGACGGTGCCGGTCACCTCGCCGAAGCCCACGCGGTAACCGGCGCCCTCTCCCCAGCCGGTCATGGTGACCGTATCGCCGTCTTCCAGGAAGGTGCGCTCCTCCCCGTTGGGAAATTTCAGGGGGCGTTCACCCTTCCAGCTCAGCTCCAGCATGCTCCCGTAGGCGTCCTCCGATGGTCCGCTGATGGTACCCGAGGCGTAGAGATCGCCGGGGCGCACGTTGCAGCCGGTGACGGTCTGGTGGGCCAGTTGCTGGTCGATGCTCCAGTAGAGGTACTTGTTGTTTGATTGGGAAATCCGGTGCGGCTCCTCCATCTCCTCTCCCTGCAGCCAGATTTCCAGGGAGAGGTCAAAGTGGCTTTTATCGGCGCCCTTGAGGTAGGGCAGCGGCTCCGGATCCTGGGCGGGTCCCTCGATGCGGAAGGGCTCCAGGGCGTCCAGCGTCACTATCCAGGGTGAGATGCTGGTGGCCCAGTTCTTGGCCAGGAACGGTCCCAGCGGTACGTATTCCCATTTTTGGATGTCGCGGGCGCTCCAGTCGTTGACCAGCACGAGGCCGAAGATATGCTCGCGGGCCCGCTCCACCGGGATGGGTTCGCCCAGCAGGTTGCCCCCTCCGGTAAGAAAGCCCACCTCCAGCTCGAAGTCGGCCAGCTTGCTGGGACCAAAGACGGGCTGCTCGCTGTCGGGCGGGATGGTCTGCCCGTTGGGACGGTGCAGCCCGGTGCCGCTGACCACCACCGAGCTGGCGCGTCCATGATAGCCCACGGGCAGGTGCTTCCAGTTGGGCTTGAGGGCGTTTTCGGGTCCCCGGAACATGGTGCCCACGTTGAAGGCGTGCTGCTCGGAGGAGTAGAAATCGGTATAGTCACCTATGTTCACCGGCAGCTCCATCTCCACCTCCCGGCGCGGAATAAGCACCCGTTTGCGCAGACCCTCGTTGTCGCGCAGGACCGGCTCGCCGGCGCTCAGCAGCTTGCTGAGGGTGACGCGCGCCTCCCGCCAGGCCGGGCGTCCCAGGCTCATGAACCTGTTGAGGGTGGAGCTGTGAAAAACCTTCGTGCCCTCCAGCTCGGGTCCGTCGAAGTGGCCGGCGGCTTCCAGCTCCGCCAGGTTGACCACGAAGTCACCAATGGCCGTGCAGATAAAGGGTTCCCCGGGCGGTTCGGTCTCGCCCGATTTCGGCCGGGCCACCCCGTAGGGCAGGTTCTGAATGGAAAAGTGTGACTGGGGATCGACGTCGACAAAGGATTCAAGCTCGGGATCGTTGGTAGCGTGCATAAAAAGGTTCTTCGTGCGGATTACTGTGAATGGATGGAGATGGTGACGGCGGCGCGTCCCGCGGGCAGGGCGCTAACGCTCAGAGCAGGTCCAGTCCGCGCAGGTCCTCCCTCGGCTCGTCAAAGCTGCAGCTCCCGAAGGATACCAGGGAGACCTCACGGAGCTCGGCGATTTCGCCGGTGAAGACGCTGTGCTCGCGCCAGGTCAGGGCCTCCTCCCCAAAGTGGAACTGCTCGGGGTCCTCCTCCCGCACAATGGCATCCAGCTCCTCGTCGTTCAGATCGTGCGCCCAGGCGATCATAGCCCCGCCGAAGACATTTAAGAAGCCGTGCATGCGCGTGCCGACACTATCGGCGTAATGTCGCACCGGGTGGTGCAGCCCGGCCGTGCACTTGACCGCCAGGCTGTGCTCACGGGCCCGGTTGAGAGCCCAGGCCACCTGCTCCGTGGAGGGAAAGTCCTCCGCCTCCGTGCCCCCACAGCGCAGCTTGAATCCGGCATAGCGGTAGCGCTCCAGCCCGGCGGCCGTATCGTTATTGTGGGCCTGCAGGGCTTCCATAACGGTCAGAAGGTCCTTTTTCCAGCTCTCCTCCAGCGGGGCTTCGAAAAAAACGTACTCCGGCAACCGGGGGTCGCCGGCAAGGGTCTCCGCCAGCCTGTCCATCACCTTTTTGAGCCGCCCGTGGTCACTGGCAAGCACCGCCTCGCGCGGCAGCCTTATTTCGAGCATGCGCGTGGTAGCCAGTCCCTCGTGGGATTCGTGGAAGCGGTTCACAGTGCCCGTGAGCTTCTCCGCCATCTCCCCAAATTCTGCTACCGTGTCGGCGGAGCCCCCCAGCACGGAGAGGTCCACCGCCCGTCCCGTCTCCCGGATCTCCCCGTCCCAGGCCTCCAGGCGTTCCAGCATGGTGTAGGGCAGGATAAAACGGGAGAGCATCCAGGCATCCTCCCCCTCCCGGTAGCGCAGATAGTTGCGCAGGGCGGGCTCCAACTCGAGGCCGGCCGGAGGAAAAAGTCCGGCGTAGTCCACGATGCCGTTCATAAAAGTCCGGAGGCTCTGCTTCATAAGTGGTATTTGTGGGTTTTGATAAGCCCTGAAAATTGTTCCCTTTTTCCCACAAAAGCAATCAGTGCGCGGTAATCAGGTCAAGGATCACAGCGTCGGCCAGGCGGCGTCCCTCGGCCGTCAGCCGGAGCTCAGGGGTGTGTCCGGCCACCAGTCCCCGTCCCCTGCGCTCCTCGAGCAGCTCCTCCTGCTTCTCCGAGAGGGTATAGCCGTAGCGGTCGGCCAGCTCCTCACGGGAAACTCCCACGCGGGTTCGCAGGCCCATCATAATGCGCTCCTCGGCCAGCTGCAGGGGCGAAAGCGACTCGGTGAGCTGCGGGTCGGGCTCGCCGGTAAATCGGCGCTCCAGGTAGCTGCCCAGATTGGCCTCCCACTCCCAGCGGCGCGCCCCGTCCCCGTCCCACCAGAAGGAATGGGCGGCCGGTCCCATGCCCAGGTAGTTGGCGTGCTCCCAGTAGCGGCTGTTGTGCACGGCCTCACGGCCCGGGCGACTGTAGTTGCTCACCTCGTACTGGTGCAGGCCCGCCTTTTCCAGGCGTTCGCGCACCCGTTCGTAGTGTTCGGCCACCGTCTCGTTTTCAGGCTCGGCCACCCTCCCCAGATCCACCGCCTTGCCCAGGCGCGTGCCGGGCTCCACCGTGAGGGCGTAGGCCGAAACGTGCGGGGGTTCAAAGTCCAGCAGCAGGTCGAGGTCCGCCGCCAGCTCCCTGAGGGTCTGCCCCGGATTCCCGTAGATGAGGTCCACCGTAAACGATCCGAAGCCGGTGTCGCGCAGGGCCTCCAGGGCCTCCAGGGCCTCGTCGCGGCTGTGGGCGCGGTTCATAAATTCGAGCAGAGCGGGCTGGAAGGACTGCACCCCCATGCTGGCGCGGGTGACGCCCAGGTCGCGGAGCGCGCGGAGGTAGGGTCGGGTGACGTCGTCGGGGTTGAGCTCCATGGTGCACTCCTCCAGGCGCAGCTCGAAGGTCTCCCGAAGGGCCCCGAAGACGCGCGCCAGCCACTCGGGACGCATCAGCGAGGGGGTGCCGCCCCCCAGGTAGAGGGTGCGTACGGGCGGTTCGGCGAAGGGGGTGCCGCGGTAGGAGCGTATCTCCCGCAGCAGCGCCTCCACGTAGTCTTCGCGCGCCCCCTTGCGCGTGACAAAATAGAAGTCGCAGTAGGAGCAGGCCTGTTTGCAGAAGGGAATATGCAGGTAGATGCCGCTCATGGCGGAGGCCGTGGACTTCAGTGCATTCGGGCGATCAGTCGCGCGGCTTGTAGAAGGGATTCTCCTCGTAGGTGTCCTTCTGCATGTAGGCGCGGCTGTATTTCACGTAGTTGGAGGCGTGTCTGCCGATGGAGGCGAGCTCCTTGTCGGTCAGTTCGCGCTCGCGCCGCACCGGGCTGCCCATGTAGAGGTAGCCGGACTCCAGGTGCTTGCCCGGAGGTACCAGGCTGCCCGCAGCCACGATCACGTCGGAGTCGATGACGGCCTCGTCAAGTACGGTGGCATGAATGCCGATGAGCACGCGGTCGCGGATGGTGCAGCCATGGATCATGGCGCTGTGCCCGACGGTCACCTCGTCGCCTATGCGGGTGGGACCGGTCTGGTTCATCACGTGGATGCAGGTGTTGTCCTGCACGTTGGACCGGCTCCCGACCTCAATCCAGTTGACGTCGCCGCGGATGGTCACGTTGAACCAGACGCTGCTTTCGGATCCCAGCGTCACGTCGCCAATGAGGTCCGCGCTGGGGGCGACGAAGACGCTCTCGTCGTAGCCCGGTTCGCGGTTCAAAAACTGGTAGATCATTGCGACTGCACCTCGTCGAGGTAGCCCTGGATCACCTTGCGGAATTCCTCGAAGGTGGAGGGGGGCGTCTCCAGCATGGTGCCGTTGATGATGAAGGTGGGAGTGGCGTTCACGCCCATGTTCTGTCCCTCGCGTTTCTCCTCCATGACGATGCGCTGCGTCTCGGCGGCGTTCAGGTCGTTGCGGAACTGTGCCATGTCCAGCCCGATCTCACGGGCGTAGCTCATAAATATGGGCTGGGGATTGGGGGAGGAGGACCAGCGCTGCTGTCCCTCGAAGAGCTTGTTGTGCATCTCCATGAACTTGTCCTGGTTGCGGGCCGCCTGGGCGGCGCGGGCCGACAGGGCCGCATACTGGTGGCTGTTCAGGGGGAAGTACTTGTAGTTGATGTGCAGCTGCTCGCCGAACTCCTCCTTGAGTTTCTGGACAATGGGATGGAAGTAGGCGCAGGCCGGACACTGGTAGTCGCTGTATTCGGTCATGACCACCGGAGCCTCCGACTCGTCTTCCTCCTGGGCCTGGACCGACGCAGGCGCGAGCATCAGCCCGAGAAAGATGGCCATCAGGCCGGTGAGCAACCCTTTTCTAACGCATTGAGTAGTCTTCATGGAATCTCCTGTTTGTGGGCATTGGCATTCGGCAGAGGTGGAACATACAAGTTTCCCGGCTGGGATGCAGTATCAGGCGCCCGTCATTTCGTAGTGGGCGCGCACCACTCCGGCGAGCACCTCCAGGGCGCGGTCGAGCTGCCCCTCGCCGGTTTCCTTTCCAAAGGACAAACGGATAAACTCCCGCGCTTCTTGTGCCTCGTATCCGAGGCGGGTCATCGTGTGGGGAGGCTTGCCGGTACCCACCGTACAGGCGCTTCCGGTGGAGATGGCCACGCCCTTGCGGTTGCACTCCAGCATCAGGTACTGTCCCTCCATGCCCGGCACCCGCAGCCCCACCAGTCCCGGGAGCCCCTCTTCCGGCTCCCCTTCCAGGCTCACCTCGAAGGGCAGCGCCCGCAGCCCCTTCAGCATTCGCTCATGGAGCGCGCGCAGGCGGCGGTCACGTTCATCGCGCTCCTCTTCGGCTTCCCGGAGGGCCGCCAGGAAAGCCGCGACGGCCGGCGCGTCGAGGGTGCCCTGCCGAAATCCGTTCTGCTGTGTGGCTCCAGGCATCACGCCTTTCCAGTTTACCGAGGGATCCATCCACACCGCCCCCAGTCCTTTGGGACCGTAAAGCTTATGCGCCGAAACCGATACGGCCGACAGTCCCATGCGTGCCGCCTCCACCGGAATCTTCCCGAATGACTGCACCGCGTCGGAGTGCAGGGGCACGCCGGCCTCCCGCGCCGCCTCGCCCAGCTCCTCCAGGGGCTGCACCACCCCCAGTTCGGGGTGGGCGTGGTGCACGGTCACCAGGCCGGTCTCCGGCTGCAACATCCCCCGCAGGTCCTCGGGGTCCACATAGCCCCTGCGGTCCACCGGCAGGTAGTCGACCGCGCAGCCCTCCTCCTCCAACAGACGCAGGGTGTTGCGCACACAGGAATGCTCAATGGGGGAGGCGACCACGTGCCGGCGATCGGGCGTGCCTTTCAGCAGGGAGCGCAGGGCAAGCTCGTTGGCCTCGCTCCCGCTGCCCGTAAAGAAAACGCCCCGTGCCCGGTCGGGCACCCCGAGCATGCCGGCCAGGGCCTCCCGCGCTTTCTCAACCACCCGGGCAGCCGTGGAGCCCGGGTCGTGGATGCTGGAGGGATTGCCGTAGTAACGTTTGGCCACTTTGCGGTAGGCCTGCAGGGCGCCCTCGGACATGGGGGTCGTGGCGGCGTAGTCGAGGTAGATCATCTTTTCCATTCGCTTGCGAAAATGCCTATTTTGGAGGCCTTTAATATAACCAAATCCCGCGACCGTACGCATCGCGGCCCGCCGGCCGCCCCGGATCATGAACCGCATTTCCCTCATTCAACTTATTGACCGCGCCCTGGAGGAGGATCTCGGTTTCGGTGACGCCAGCAGCAACGGCGTATTTCCCCCATCCCACCGCTCAGCCGTACGCTTTACGGCCCGCGATGCGGGTACGGCCGCCGGCATTCCCCTCATAGGCGAAGTCTACGGCCGCATGGACAAAGACATCCGCATCGAGACGGCGGCGGCCGACGGCGACCGTCTGGAGGAGGGCGGGCTCATCGCCCGGGCCGAGGGACCCACCGCAACCCTGCTGCAGGGCGAGCGGGTGATTCTGAATTTCCTGCAGCATCTGTGCGGGGTAGCCACCGCCACCCGCCGCGCCGTGGACGTGCTGGACGATCCCTCCATACGGGTGTGCGACACGCGGAAAACCCTTCCCGGCCTGCGCATGCTGCAGAAGTACGCGGTGCGCTGCGGCGGGGGTTTCAACCACCGCTACCGCCTGGATGGCGGCGTGATGATCAAGGACAACCATATTGCGGCCTGCGGAAGCATCGCCGAGGCGGTGCGCCGCGCCCGAGGGCGGGTGGGTCCCATGACCCCCGTCGAGGTGGAGACGGAGTCCCGCGAGCAGGTGCTTGAGGCGGTTGAGGCGAAGGCCGACATTATCATGTTTGACAACCGCTCCCCGGAGGAGGTGCGCGCGTGGATACCGCTGGTACCCGAACACATCGCCACCGAGGTATCCGGTGGCATCACCCCGGAGTCCATCGGCCGCTACCGCGGCTGCGGGGCCGATTACATCTCACTCGGCTGTCTCACCCATTCAGTGAAGGCCCTGGACATCCACCTTAACCTCTTGGATTCCAATACCTGATTGGCGCTGCTTTCACTACCGTATCGGCCGGAGGACGACATGGACGCGGCGCTCGATTTTCTGGAACAGGATGCCGAAGTCGCCCTTCCCGACCGCTACCGCGAAATGGACGAGGAGGAACTGGGCGGACGCGTACACGAGATCAAGAAGGCCTTCGGAGAGCGGCTTTTCATCCCCGGCCACCACTACCAGAAGGAGGAGGTGATCCGCTACGCCGACGCCCGGGGCGACTCCCTGAAACTGGCACAGATCTCCGCCGGCAACAAAGAGGCGGAGTTCATCGTCTTCTGCGGGGTGCACTTCATGGCGGAGACGGCGGACATGCTGACAGGCGAGAGCCAGAAGGTAATCCTGCCGGACCTGCGCGCCGGCTGCTCCATGGCCGACATGGCCACCATCGACCAGACCGAAAAGGGCTGGAGGATCCTGCAGGAGACCTACGGCGACACCATCCTACCGCTCACCTACGTCAATTCCACGGCGGCCATCAAGGCCTTCGTGGGCAGCCGCGGCGGCGCCACAACCACCTCCTCCAACTGCGCGGATATCATCGAATGGGCCTTGGGCAAGAAGGAGCGCATCCTCTTCCTGCCCGATCAGCACCTGGGACGCAACACCGCCTGGGAGCTGGGCATCCCGCTGGAGGAGATGGCCGTATGGGATCCCATCGAGGAGCGCCTGTCCTGCGAGGGCGACCCGCAGAAAGCGCGGGTGATCCTCTGGAAGGGGCACTGCTCGGTACACGAGAAGTTCAGCGTCAAGCACATCGAAAACCTGCGGGAGCGTCACGACGACGTCAACATCCTGGTGCATCCCGAGTGCACCTGGGAGGTGGTACAGGCCTCCGACTACGCCGGCTCCACCAGCTTCATCATCGAGACCATCGAGGAAGCTGAGTCCGGCTCGCGCTGGGCCATCGGCACCGAAATGAACCTGGTGAACCGCATTATACAGGAGCACCCCGACAAGGAGATCGTCTCCCTCAACCCCTTCATGTGTCCCTGCCTGACCATGAACCGCATCGACCTCCCCCACCTGCTCTGGTCCCTCGAAAAGCTGGAGCAGGGCGAGGTGGTGAACCGCATAACGGTGGACCCGGAGACGACCGAACAGGCGCTGCTGGCGCTGAACCGCATGCTGGAGCTCTCCTGATCCCGCTCTATCCGTCGCCGAAAATCTCCGCTCAGGTATCCGCGCGCCAGCGGGTCTGCCAGAAATAACCGATAAGCAGAAAGACCGACCCGGTGCCCATGAATAGCAGAATGCGCCAGACGGCCGGCAGCTGCGCCAGGTCCAGCAGCAGCATCTTGGCCACCAGCAGCAGGACGGCGGACATGCCTCCCAGCCTCAGCCAGCTTCGTCCGCCGGCAAAACCGCCTATCAACAGCACGGCGGCGTAGGCGCCCCAGGCCAGAGAGGCCCAGGCTTGTCCATCGGCCAGTGCGTTGCATTCGTGGTAGAGCCAGCCCAGGGCCAGCAGGTGGGCGGCCAGCCGGTACAGATTGCGCTGTGAGACCCGGGACATGGCCGGCGGAGCAAGAAGACCGGCGCCCAGCACCACGCCCGCTCGCGCCAGCGCATCCGGTCCCACGAAGGGAACGGTGCCGGACACCTGCGCGGTGAGACCCGCGGCCGTCCAGAGCATCGCCACAAAGAAAAGCAGATGTCCGCCGATCTTCATCGCACGGTCTTCCAGTCGCGCACCCAGGTGCCAGAGCAGCACGGCCTCGGCCGCCAGGGCGAGTAAGCTCCACGGCGCATCCAGCAGGGCCAGGGCGGCAAAGGCCAGCAACAGCAGTCCCGTCATGCTGTGGAAGATGGCCGGATAGCGGTGTCCCCGCTTACGCAGCTCATAATACAGCAGTGCGACGGCGGCCGATGCAGCCAGGGCCATATAGCCCATCTGTACCTCGCCCGCCTCCCACAGAACCGTCGAATAGAAGTAGACCAGCAGCGGAACCACCACCGCATAGGCCAGGGTGTAGAAGCGGACCAGCGCGGAGTCCTCGTAATGCCCGTGCCGGACCGTCCCGCTCACGCTGCCGTAGAGGGGAAGAAGCCAGTGGCTGCCCAGCGCCGCCAGGGCACCCGCCTGCAGCCACAGGCGCGGGTCCGTCTCCCCGCCAGACATAAGCACGCCGGTATCGGCAAAGCCCATCACGAGCAGGGAGGCCATGCCGGCCGCCGGTATCCAGTACATGGTCCGCCACTGCTTGTACCAGTAGATGACAGAGGAGGCGGCCAGCAGCATGACCCCGTAGAGTACCAGTCCTGCCAGGCTCCCCTCCGGCGAATAGAGCATGAAGGGCGTACCGAATCCCCCTATCATACCGGCCAGCGAGAGCACCACCACGTCCTGCCTGAGCGACAGCATCAGGGCCAGGGCGGTGACGCCCATCATGAAAACCCAGAGCCAGACGCCGGGAATGAAATCGTAGAACTGGTAGGTGGCGAAGCCGGTGATGTAGAGTGCGGCGATACCCCCTCCCATCAGCAACTGGCTGAGGGTGGAGTCGTCGTTCATGCGCAGGCCGGTGACCAGCAGCAGTCCCCCCGCCGCGGTCCCGATGGCCGAACGCACCGGCGGCACCAGCCAGCCCTGGTCGATGGAATACTTGAAAAGAAAGGCCAGCCCCAGCAGGAGGAGTCCAAGTCCGATGCGGTTGAGCCACTGCTCTCCGGTGAAACGCGAAAGGGCCTCGCCCAAGCCTTCGGTCCACGTCGTCTTCGCGCGCGAGGTTGACTGTCCGCGCGGTTCACGTCGGGAGGCGGCTCCTCCATCCTCCAATTGCTGCTCCAATTCGCGCACGCGAGACTCCAGTTCCTCCATCCTGCGCTCCATCCCACGGCTCTTATCCGATGTGCCCATAGTCCCCGTATTCCTGGTTTTCCGTCTGGTGTACGTCAGCCAGAAGGCAATCTACAGGCATTCGGGTAAAATCCAAAGTCTGCCTTCCTCCGCCTGATTTGTACCATGGGTTTTGTATAATGGGGCCAAAGACGAATCACAATTTCACCGTATGAGCAAGCAAGAGGCATCCTTCCACGCCCTGGTGGTCCGTGAACAAAACGACGGCACCTTCACGCGCTCAGTCGAGGAGCGCAGCCTGGGCGACCTCCCCGACCACGACGTGCTGGTCCGCGTGCATTACTCGGGCCTGAATTACAAAGACGGCCTCTCCGCCTCCGGCGACAAGGGGGTCACGCAGGTCTTTCCCAATACGCCTGGCGTGGACGCCGCGGGGGTGGTGGAGGCGAGCCGCGACGAGCGGTTTTCGGAGGGCGACAGGGTGATCGTGACCAGCTACGACCTGGGGCAGAATACACCGGGCGGCTTCGGTCAGTACATCCGTGTGCCCGGCGACTGGATCGTACCGCTGCCTGAGGGACTCACCCTCAAGGAGAGTATGATCTACGGTTCGGCGGGATTCACCGCCGCCTACGGGGTGCACAAGATCAGGCACAACGGCACGCTTCCCGAGGACGGACCCGTGCTGGTTACCGGCGCTACCGGGGGTGTGGGCAGCTTTGCCGTAGCCTTGCTTTCCCTGGAGGGCTACCGCGTCACCGCCGTCACCGGCAAGAGCGGCCAGGGCGGGTTTCTAGAGATGCTTGGCGCAGAAGAGGTAGCCGGGCGCGAACTTGTTCAAGACACTTCCGGCAAGCCGCTGCTGTCCAGTACCTGGGCGGGAGTGGTGGATACCGTCGGGGGAGAAATGCTCGATACAGCCATCCGCCAGGCCCGGCACAACGCCACCGTAACCTGCTGCGGGAATATACTGGGAGGCGACCTCAACACCAGCATCTATCCCTTTATTCTGCGAGGAGTGAGCCTGTTGGGCATCGATTCGGGCATCTGTCTGATGCCCATGCGCAGGACCCTCTGGAACCTGATGTCGGATAAGTGGAAGCTGCCGCAGCTGGAGGAAATGTACCGCGAGGTAGGCCTGGACGGGCTGAATGTGCAGATCGACCGCATCCTGGAAGGCGGTCAGGTGGGAAAAGTGCTGCTCAACCTGAAGGACGGCTAGGCGGTTTTGCCAAGCTGTATGCTCTCGGTACCGTTCTCGGCGCCGTAGATTTCGGTGCTGAGCGCCTTCTCAAAAGGTACGCGGAGATCGTGCAGGGTGATGGGCTTGACCAGGTAGTCGGAAAAGCCGGTCTTCTTGGCCCGCTCGTAGTTGAAGCGGTCGGAGTTCCCCGAAAGGTAGATGACAGGCACATCGGACTGCGTGCGGATCTGCTCCATGGTCTCGATGCCGTCGAGTTCACCCTTCAGCACAATGTCCATGAGTATGACGTCGGGGCTTTGCTCATGCATATGACGGATGGCGTCCTCGCCGTTGGTTGCCTTGGCCACAACCTCGTAGCCCAGTTTCTTGACCAGACGTTCCTCAACCATGGACAACAGCATGTCGTCTTCGACAATAAGTACCTTCTTTTCGCTTGCGTTCTTCATGGAAATCCTGCCTTTAAAAACTCTGCCGCCCCCTCTTTACGAAGGGTAGAAAATATTTGCCTGAAAGTATTAAGAATTCTTAATCTTTCATAGCGGTTTTTGACCAATCTCGACGGGCCGCTTGGCGACCTGAAGACAGCCATAACCGTATTGGCGGTTTGGTTGCTACGTATGCTATGTATCGGCAGGAGTTAGGATATCTTAACTTTATTTCTGGAAAATCTTGTCGAGACAGGCAAATATACCGAGGTGGTTTTTGCGGCAGTCATGTGATGTCACCCGCAGGCCGAACCGGGTCAGGGACTTTCAGATCCTGCCTGCCATGGAATAGGCCAGCGCCTTGTGTTTCTCACGATAAGCCTCCAGGTAGGCCTTCTTCATGTCATCGGAAAGAAAGCTGTGCCGTGTCATCGACCGCACCTCCTCCTCATGGGACAGCATGTGCCGCAACTGATTTTCCACACGGCTCTCCAGCAGTCCAATCCGCAGGCCGAAAGCGTGAAAGTCGTCGTAGGCGTAAAAACCGTTGGCCTCATAACTCTCCGTGTAATAGTCACCCTTGAACAGCCCGTCCCTCAGGGCCAGGGGGGAATCGTCCACATGGAGCCGGGTATTGACCAGATCGTAGGCCGGACTCAGCTTATGATCCCCCTGCCCGGTTTCTATGACCGAATAGTTCTTCAAGTGGGCATCCCCGTTGGAGAAGAGGTAGTTGAACAAAACCAGAGAAAAAAACTTCTCCTTTTCCACCATGGCCGCCGGGAGATAAGTATCGATGAGTCCGGCCATCTCCTCATAGCTCCCCTTGTACTTGAAATCCGGACCCTCCGTTTCGGCCGTCTTGCCAGCAAGAGTTGCGAAATCTTCCGTACCGATCTTGACGCTATCTTCGCCAACGTCAAATCGCCGGGTGAGGTAGGCAGGATCCCCGTTCCTGAAAAAGATCAAGGCGCACTCGGCCGTTTCGATGCCGTATAGCTGCCGTGCGATCTGCATGGTCAGGTGTTCGTTCGCCGGAACCTGGTCTGCTTTCTGGAGATCCCTGGGTATGGGCTTCAGAATATATGTGCCCTGCTCCCCCTCCTCGGTCAGTCGAAGCCCGTCTTTATCCAGCAGCAGCGAGACCTTTTCCTGGACTCCGGAGATGGAAAGACGTTTCCTATTTTGCTGGAACTTCTCGGCATCCTCCTCGCTCACCTCGGGCGGATGGTAGGGCAGGATATGGCTCACTTTCTTTCCGCCAAACATCCTTTTCAGACAGGTGGGGCTGTAGGTGTCGAAGCCTTTCGACAGCGTGCCCGGACAATATAGAATTTCAGGAAGGCTCATGAGGCGTTGTCGCCTGCAGGTTTCACGGTCACCGCGCCTATGGTATCGAAGTGGGCCGTCGCCAGGAGAAGGTCAAAATAGTTGCGCTCGTCGATCTTCAGCTGCCTGGCCTGGAACTTCCTGTTGGCCCCCTCGGCCAGCATGTTGTAGAAAAACGGAAAGAGATGATCGGACTTGTGGATCTTCCTTGTCTTCGGCAGGGTCAGGCTAACGGGCGGCTTGCCGGGATCGCGGTACCACCGGTCGTCGTATTCAAATTCATAGGTTCCCCTGTCGTACTGCCTGAGCATACCTACCCGCGCGCCATTGCGATATACCACGGCCATTTTCATGAGGGCCGCCCGGGACTCTTGACACGAAGAATAAGCTCCATGCCCAGGATGTCCGCAATTTTATGGAGCACCCTGAGTGTTGGATTTGCCTGCCCCGTCTCAATTTTATAAAGCGTATTTACGCTGATGTCCGCCATCTCCGCCAGATCGGACTGCGTGATATCCAGGGTATCCCTGCGCTTTTTGATGCTATTTCCGATTTCAGAGAATGACATTATAGTGTGATTTTTGGCTTTCACCCAGGTCTCCGATGCCGTAATATACGAAATTTCACATTTTATTGTGAAATTGCTTGAATTAAATAGGTCAGATGGGTTGAATTGCCAATTAATCACATTTTAATGGGAAAACCATTAAAAAACCCCTGCACGACACGGAGCCGGGCAGGGGTTTTACAAGCGTGGGACCGGGCGGAATCGAACCGCCGACACCATGATTTTCAGTCATGTGCTCTACCGACTGAGCTACAGTCCCGTGCTTTAAGAGTTGCCAAATATAAGGGCTTTTGCCCTTTATACAAAGAGATTGCCACCTTCAGGCGAGCTGATTTTCCTCCACCTGCACGTCCTTGAGGTGGATCTGCAGACTTCGTTTGCCCCTCCAGTAGTTCTCCTCCAGCGAGTAGGCGATGTGGAGCGATTGCTGCTCCGGGGACGAATCGCGGATGACCGGCAGGTATTCGTGCAGGTTGAAGCCGATCACGTCAAACACGCCCGAACCGTTCTGGGCCACCTTCATCTTCAGGTGACCCTGTCCCACGATGGTGGGTATGCCGACCACCCGCACGTCGCGGCTCACAAAAGTGGGCTGCCGGTTGCCGGGTCCGAAGGGCTCGAATTGGCTGAGCAGTTTCCAGAAGCGCAGGTCCACGTCGCTCAGGTCGAGCTCGCTGTCAACCTCCAGCTCCGGCTTGAAATCCTCCTCACTGAGGTTGCCGGATGCGATTTCGTCGATGCGCCGGCGGAACTCATCCAGGTTTCCCTCGCGGATGGTCATACCCGCCGCGTACTCGTGTCCCCCGTACTGCTCCAGCAGGTCCTCGCACTGCTTGAGCGCCTCATAGATGTTGAACCCCTTAATGCTGCGTGCCGAGCCCTTGATCTTGCCGTCCACCGAACTGAGCATGATGGCCGGCCGGCCGTAGGCGTCCACCAGCCGGGAAGCCACAATACCGATCACCCCCAGGTGCCAGTCGGGGTCGTGCAGCACCATGGAGGATATTTTCTCGAGGTTGTACTCGCGCTCCACCTTTTCGACGGCCTCCTCCATAGTCCGGGTGTCGGTATCGCGGCGCTTCACATTAATGCTCTCCAGCTCGCGGGCCCGCTCCCGGGCCTCCACCGGGGTGTCTGAGATAAGCAATTTGACCGCCTTGGCGGCGTCGCCCATGCGACCGGCTGCGTTGATGCGCGGACCGATGGAGAAGATGATATTGGAGGTGCTCACCGATCCCGGCTTCATGTCGATCAGGTCTAGGAGCGCACGGATGCCGATGCGCGGCTCTTCGTTGATCTGCCGCAGACCCTCGTGCATCATCACCCGGTTCTCGTCCTGTATGGGCACGATGTCGGAGGCGATGGAGATGGCGACCAGGTCCAGGAACTGGTAGGCCACCTTCTCCCCCAGACCCAGTGTCTTGAGGGTGCCCTGCACCAGCTTGAAGCCCACGCCGGCACCGGATAGTGCCTTGAAAGGATAGCTGCAGTCCCTGCGTTTGGGGTCCAGCACCGCGGCGGCCTCGGGCAGCTCATCGCCCACATTATGGTGGTCGCAGATGATTAGGTCAATGCCGTGCTCGCCGGCAATGCGCGTCTCCTCCACGGCGGTGATGCCGCAGTCCACCGATACAATCAGGTCGAAGCCGTTATCGATGGCATACTGCACGCCCTCGATGTTGATGCCGTAGCCCTCCTTGTAGCGTTGCGGAATGTAGTAGTCCACGTCCACCCCAAAATCATCCAGGAAAATGTAGAGGATGGAAGTGGCGGTGGTACCGTCCACGTCGTAGTCCCCGTAAACAAGAATCTTCTCTCCCGAGCGGATGGCCCTGGCGAGGCGTTCGGTGCCGCGATCCATATCCTTCATCAGGAAGGGATCGTGCATCATCCCCAGATCGGGCCTGAAAAAGGTTTTGGCTTCTTCATAGCTGTGGATGCCCCTGAGGGCAAGCAGGCGGGCGATGGTCTGGGGTACGCCCAGATTCTCCCGGAGCTCGGAAACGGACTCCTCCCGTTCCGGCTCTTCGTAGACCCAGCGAAATGGCATAGTTGGCTGTTTGGTTGTTTTTTATCACGAAGAGACCGCCGGCGGTCAGGCCGTCCGATCAGCGCGGCTGCGCAGTTTTGCAGCCGGAATTTGCTAACTGTAAGTAATCAATAAAGCGCGAAAAAATACAGCCTAATTAGGATTATCTAAGGCTTATCAGCACCCTGCGGCAGCCACCATAAAGGCCTCCTGCGCCCGTTCCAGCGGGGAAATATCCGGAGCCCCCAACTACTAAAAGTGCCTTTTTTTCGTTAAATTTGTCGGGCTTTGCCCTTTGTAATACAGCTCTAACGATTTTAATCACCGATGTAATGGAATCAACCACCGTGAACTCCGCAACGGCCGAAGAACTTGAAGAGCATTTTCCCATATTCGGCAAACTGCAGTCCTACGAACACGAACAGATCGTCGTCTGCTCCGACCCCGAAACCGGGCTGAAAGCCATCATCGCCATTCACGACACTACGCTGGGACCGTCCCTGGGCGGCACCCGCATGTGGCCCTACAACAACGAGGAGGAAGCGCTGCGCGACGTGCTTCGCCTCTCGCGCGGCATGACTTACAAGGCCGCCATCTCCGGGCTGAACCTGGGCGGCGGCAAGGCGGTGATCATCGGCGATCCGCGGACCGACAAGAACGAGGAGCTGTTCCGCGCCTTCGGCCGCTACGTGGACACCCTCGGGGGACGCTATATTACCGCCGAGGATGTGGGCATTGACGTGCAGGACATGGAGTGGGTCAACATGGAGACCAAGTACGTCACCGGCATTCCCAAATCCATCGGCGGAAGCGGCGATCCCTCGCCCGTCACCGCCTACGGGGTCTACATGGGCATGAAAGCCTGCGCTAACAAAGCCTACGGCAGCGACTCCCTGGAGGGCAAGCGCATTGCCGTGCAGGGCGCCGGACACGTGAGCTCCTACCTGGTTGAGTTCCTCGCCAAAGAGAATGCCGAGATCTTTATCAGCGACATCTACGAGGACAAGGTAGCCGACCTGGCCGAAAAGGTGGGCGCCACGGTGGTCGACCCCGACGGGATTTACGGCCTGGACGTGGACATCTTCAGTCCCTGTGCGCTGGGCGGCGTGGTAAACGACGACACCATGGACACCTTCAACTGCGATATCATCGCCGGCGGCGCCAACAACGTGCTGGACGAGGAGGACAAGCACGGGCAAATGCTGATGGACCGCGACATTATTTATGCCCCCGACTACGTGATCAACGCGGGGGGACTGATCAACGTGGCTTCCGAGCTTGAGGGCTACAACGAGCAGCGGGCCCACGACAAGGCCTCGCGCATCTACCAGGTGATCCTGGACATCCTCAACTACTCCGAGGAGAATGATATGCCCACCTACGTCGCCTCCAACATCCTGGCCGAGAAGCGCATCGAAAAGGTGGGCCGCATCCACCGCGTCTACTCCTCCAAGAGCAGTTTTTCGGGACACATCGGAGACATGTACCGGGCCAAGGGATAGCTGCCAGACCTGCCATGCTTACCAGAGAAGAGTTTGAACATCGCGACCGCCTGATCAAGGGCTTGACCGAAGACGGCCATTTCAAAGTTTCCGTGGTCAAGACCAGCGACGCCGTGGAGACTGCGCGTCAAAAGCACGAGTTATCATTGCTGAACACGGTGCTGCTGGGACGCGCCCTGACCGGCACCATGCTGATGGCCTCCGAGCTGAAGGGCGAGGAGCGCGTGCAGCTCCGTGCCGAGGGCGACGGTCCCGTAGGCATGGTGGTGGCCGAGGCCAACCGCGTGGGCGAGATACGCGGCTACGTGCAGCACCCGCAGGTGGAGCTCGACTACACCCGCGATGAGGCGCACCTGGGCGAGGGACTGGGCCTGGGACTTCTGACCTTTTCAAAGACGCTCTACAACGAGTCGGAGCCGCGCCGGAGCACCATCGAGCTGGTTCGCGGCAACATCACCGACGACATCGCCTTCTACATGGTGCAGTCGGAGCAGGTGCCTTCGGCGGTGATCCTGGACGTGGGACTTAATGACGACGGCTCGGTGTCGGAGGCGGGCGGCATCCTCATCCAGCGCTTGCCCGACGCGCCGGAGGGACACATCGACCAGCTGCAGGAGCGTCTGCGCGATTTCGGTCCGTTGAATGAGATGTTCCGCAAGGGTCTCTACATCGACGATATTATGGAGAAGGCCATGGAGCCCATGATGGTCAAGGAACTGGACCGCCAGCCCCTCGATTTCTTCTGCCGATGCACCCGCAAGCGCTTCATCGGGGCCCTCAGCATGCTCAGCTACGAGGAGCTCAAAGAAATCGACGACGGGGGACAGGAGCTGGTATGCCATTTCTGCAACGAGCACTACCAGGTCTCCCCGGGCGAGATCGAAGACATCCTCGTGCAGGCCAAAGCCAGGATGAACTGACATGGCACAGGCGTCCCGACATGTGGTGATCGTGGGCGGTGGATTCGCCGGGATCATGGCCGCCAAAAAACTGCGGGGACGAGACTGCCGGGTGACGCTGGTCGACAAGACCAATCACCACCTCTTCCAGCCCCTCCTCTACCAGGTGGCCACCGCCGCCCTCTCGCCCGGCGACATCGCCATGCCCATCCGCGCCATCCTGGGCAGTGATTCGGGCGTGCGCGTGCTTCTGGGAGAGGTGAGCTCGGTGGACCCTGAAGCCGGGACCGTGCAACTGGCCGACGGAAGTTCCCTGGCCTACGACCAGCTGCTGCTGGCGCCGGGCGCGCAATACGACTATTTCGGCAACGAGTCCTGGGAGGAACACGCCCCGGGCCTGAAAACGGTCTCCGACGCCCTGCAGGTGCGCGAGCGCATCCTGCTCTCCCTTGAGGAGGCCGAGCAGCTGGACGACCCCAAGCTGCGCGAGCCCTTCCTCACCTACGTGATCATCGGCGGGGGACCCACGGGCGTGGAGATGGCGGGGGCCATTGCCGAAATTGCCAAGCGCAACATGATGCGCGACTACACCACCTTCTCGGCCAACGAGACCCGCATTTTCCTGGTGGAGGCAGGCCCGCGCATCCTGAATGGCTACCCCGAGCATCTTTCGGAGAAAGCGCGGCAGACCCTGGAGGAGATGGGCGTTCGAGTCCTGCTCGACACCCCCGTCACCGAAATCGGCGAGAACCGGGTGGGCTTCGGCAAAGGGGAGATCGAGACCCCCAACATCATCTGGGCCGCCGGAGTGGCGGCCTCCCCGGTACTGGATTCCCTCGGAGCCGAACAGGACCGCACCGGCCGTGTACACGTGAATTCCGACCTGAGCCTGCCCGGACACCCGGAGATCTTCGTGGCCGGTGATGCGGCCTGCGTGGAGGACGAAGACGGACAACCCCTGCCCGCCCTGGCCCCCGTGGCCATGCAGCAGGGCCGGTACGTGGGAAACATCCTGGCCCAACAAATTCCCTCGGAAGAACGTACGCCCTTTCGGTACAAGGATAAGGGCACCATGGCCACCATCGGCCGGGCCAAGGCTGTGGCCGATATCCGCGGCTTTACCTTCAGCGGTTTTGCGGCCTGGATGCTCTGGTCTTTCATCCACATATTCTTCCTGATCGGCTTCCGCAACCGCTTCAGGGTCTTCGTGGAGTGGATCTGGTTCTACTTCACCTTCAAGCGGGGGGTTCGGCTTATCACCAACCGCTTTTCGGAGGAGGCAGACGACCGAAGGAACCAGGGCACCCCGGAGGCCGGGAAGGCCTGATACACGCCGGCCCTGCACTCCCTTTTCGTAAGGCGCTCCGTTATCCTATATTAAAGCCCTAATACCAACCAATCCGCCGCCATGGGCAGCTACGACGAACAGGACCTCAAGCGCATCATCAAACGCGCCGCCGAACTGCAGAAGCGCTCCGGAGGACCCGACAGTCTTTCGCGTCCTCATACGGAGCTCTCGCTGGACGAAATCCAGGATATCGCCCGCGAAATGGGCGTATCACCCGACTTCGTACGCGAAGCAGCCCTGGAATACGAGGGCATACCCGTAGAGGAGCCCCTGGCCCTGGACACCGGCGACAAATACAGGAAAGAGATGATCTCCTTTGTGAAGGGGGAGTTGGACCAGAAGACCTGGGCGGAGATGCGCTCCATCATCGAATACCACTTCGACGCGCCCGGCAAGGTGATCCGCCGGCCCAAAGGCATTAAATGGAAGGCTCAGCCCAAGGGTATCTCCAAATGGCTGGCCACCCGCAAATCGCCCGAAGTGGAGGTGAAGAGCTCCGGAGGACAGACCTCCATACGCATCCGCAAAAGCCTGAAGACCTACCAGAAGCTTACATGGCCGGCCTGGTTTTTCGTCGGCGTGGCCTTTATGGTGTTCTCCATCATGCTCACCGAAGGTCCCGGCGGGGACGATGTGATCGGTATCATGATGGGTATCGCCGCCTCGCTGGGCGCGGCCCAGCTGTTCAGGAAATGGGCCCAGCGCAAGGTGCGCAAGGCGGGTGAGGAGCTCCGCGAGGCGATGGAGCAGCTTCAGACCATCGTGGCACGCCGTTTCCGGGCGGGAAGTCCTTCCCGGGAGCAGGGACGCCGGCCCGCAACCGAACTTCCGGATCAGGCCGAAGGTACACACGACATCGAGTCAGGTACAGAGGATTCCTCCGCCGGGCGATCTCCCGAGGAGGAGCCGCGGGGGGGCGACTCACGCCTGCAGAACGTACTCAGAGAGACCCCGAAGGACGAGGAAGAAGAGGATGCAGGAAGCGGCTCCGGTTCGGTGAAAAGCGGGAAAGAGAAGAGCCGAAGTTAACGTCGGGACACTAGGTCGCAAAAGAGGTGCCGCAGCCACAGGTCTCGTTGGCGTTGGGATTGTCAAAGGTGAAGCCGCGGGAGTCCAGGCCGTCGGGATAGTCAATTGAAATGCCTTCCAGGTACATCATGTGCTTGGGATCCACCACAATCTGCACACCCTCGCTTTCCAGGATGCGGTCCTCCTCGCTTTTGTGGTCGAAGCCCAGCTTGTAGCTCAGTCCCGAACAGCCTCCTCCCTCCACAGCCACGCGCAAATAGAGCCCCTCGTCCAGATCTTCCTTTTCGCGGATGCGCCGGACCTGTGAGGCGGCGCGTGATGTAAGCCGTACGGGAGGCCCCTCCAGGTCGCCACCGCCTGAGGTGTCAATGCCCTCAAAGGGGGAGGCGGTCTGCTGTGCGGCGTCCTGCTCCTCTCCGTCCTCGTCGATCAGGTCGGCGATGACGTCGTCCAGTTGTTCGTCTCCGTCTTGAACGGCCATATCAGTTGCTTCTGCGATTTTGGCTATTCACATTTCCGTGAAAAGCTATAATAATCAATATCGTCCTTTGAAAACAGATTCAGGATGCCGGCGCTCACCAGGTTCACCAGGATGCCGGAGGCCTTTTCGTCAGACACATCGGTCAGATGTGCGAATTTCTCAACGGTAATTTCGCCGTATTCATTCAGGTAGCGGAAGAGTTTCTGCTCATTGGGACCGTATTCAAAGGTGACCCCCTCCCCTGAATGCTTCTTTTCGAGTACCTCGATACGCTCGCGGCTGGCCACCTTGTTGCGGTCCCCGTCACGAATATAGGCCACCCGGCCCCGCTCCTCCTTGACGAAGACCGGCTTGTTCCCAGCCTCAGGCACACGGATCACCAGCAGATCACGCTCTCCGAACTGCACCACCTCCATGCCGATCTCCAGGGCAGGGTCGCACACCTCGCGGGCGGCCTTCTGCAAAAGGAACTCCTCTTCCTGATAGCCATCCACGCCGATCAGCGAACAGTCGTCGTCCACGCCCACCAGAAGAGTGCCGCCACCCGAGTTGGAAAACGCGGCAAGCTCGCGGGCGATCTTTACTGCGGAAGGTACGGAGCGCTTGAACTCCAGGAAGTGACCCTCGCCCCGCTGCGCGAGATTCTGGACATCCAGGTAGTCCATCTGGGAGATTGCAGCCGTGGAATGGGAGTCTGAATACATGGGTGTCACCTTGGCTGAATGGTTCGAATTCCTAAACTACGCCGCTCTCCTCTCCACAACGAATAAACCTGCGGTATGGTCTCCTAAATGAGAATTTCCTCTTTGGGATTGCGTGTCATCAGGTCGTAGAGCAAGTCCTTCGGATCGGCCTCGTCAAAGAGCACCCGGTAAACTGCGGCGGTGATGGGCATCTCCACGCCCAGCTCGTTACTCCACTCGTACACCGACCGCGTAGTCCTGACGCCCTCGGCCACCATGTTCATGCCGGAAGTAATCTCGTCGAGGGTCTTGCCCTGGCCGATGTGATAGCCGACGAACCGGTTACGGCTGTGACGGCTGGTGCAGGTCACCACCAGGTCGCCAATGCCGGTGAGCCCGGAAAAGGTATCCTGGGAGGCGCCCAGCTTCATCCCCAGACGCTTCATTTCATGGAGTCCCCGGGTAATGAGTGCGGCAATGGCGTTGTCGCCCATATCAGCCCCGTCGGTGATGCCTGCCGCGATAGCCATGATATTCTTGACCGAGGATCCAATTTCCACACCCATGATGTCGTAGTTCAGGTAGATCCGGAACATGGGTGTCATGAAGGTCTGCTGTATGATGCGGGCTGTACGCTTGGAATAAGAGGTGGATACCACGGTGGTGGGACGAAAGGTGCCGATCTCCTCGGCGTGACCCGGTCCCGAAATCACCCCGATATGGTCCTCCACGATCACCCCGTCCAGCACCTCGCAGAGCACCTGCGACATGGTCATGTAGGTGGCGTTCTCAATGCCCTTGGCTACGTTGACGATAAACTCATCGCCCTTCAGGTGGGGACGCACCCGTTCGGATACCTCGCGTATGGCGTGCGAGGGTGTGGCAAAAACAACCATGCCCGCTTCCGAGAGGCACTCGGCCAGGTCGGTGTAGCAGACCACCGAGTCGGGGAGGGTGACCTCCTCCAGGTACCAGGGGTTTCGGTGGCGGTTGTTGATGCCGTAGGCCACCTCCGACTCGCGTGCCCACATGCGCACGCGATTGCCTGCGCGCGACAGCACCACCGCCAGGGCGGTGCCGAAGCTGCCGGCGCCTATGATGGCCACCTTTCGGGCTTCGCGTTCTTCGTTCACGTCTGGGAGGTTTTTTCTTTCTCCTTGTTAAGCCAGCCCTTCGCCGGCTTAAACGAAGAGACCCTGTTTTCCGTGCCCCGGGCCAGGCGACGGATGTTGCCGTAATGCTTGACGATAATGCTCAGTCCGATGAATCCCCCGAATATGAGCACGCTCCCGTCTATGGGCCAGCCGGCCCCATAGCGCAGGCCCAGCAGGAGCAGGGGATAGATGAAGGCGGCCACCAGCGAGGCCAGGGAGACGTAGCGGCTGGAAAGCAACACCACGCAGAAGACGGCGAAGGTGATGGCCACTGAAACCGGCTCGATGCCGGTGAGCATGCCGGCGGCCGTGGCCATGCCCTTGCCCCCGTCAAAATTTGCGAAGAGGGGAAACATATGACCCACCACGGCCACCACCCCGCAAAGAATACTCAGAAAGGGGTCTACGTCCCAGTAGGGAATAATGGAAATGGGTCCGCCGGCAATCTGGTAGGCCAGCTGGCTTACCCAGAAGGAGGCGGCGTAACCCTTGCCGAAATCGATAAGCAGCACCGCCACCCCGGGCTTCCATCCCAGCAGGCGGAAGGTATTGGTAGCCCCGGCGTTGCCGCTGCCGTGGCTGCGGATGTCCACGCCCTTGAACACCTTTCCCACCCAGATGGAGGATGGGATGGAGCCCAGCAGATAGCTGATAACGATGACGACGGCAAGTGCGAGCATGTCTTAGGGAAACTGGTCTGTGTGATGCCCTGTGTACGGTGCATGCAATATAAGGGATTGAGCCGGAACCCGTAGGCACTTTTCATAAATAGGGAATTCCTCAGACGTGCTTCTCGGCGTGGTAGGAGGAGCGCACCAGCGGGCCGCTTTCGACGTGCTCCAGTCCGAGTTCCTCACCTACCTCCTTGTACTCGGCAAACTGGTCGGGATGCACCCACTCCTCGACAGGGTGGTGCATCTTGGTGGGCTGCATGTACTGGCCGATGGTCAGCACGTCCACCTCGTGGTCCACGCAGTCCTTCATCAGCTCAACCACCTCATCGGGGCGTTCGCCCAGTCCCACCATAATGCCGGTCTTGGTGCGCAGGCCCTGGTCCTTGCAGCGCTGCAGCAGTTCCAGGGATCGCCCGTACTTGGCCTGGGGACGCACCGTGCGGTAGAGCCGGGGCACGGTCTCCAGATTATGGGAAAGCACGTCGGGGGGCGTATCAATGACAATCTGCAGGGCGTCCCAGACGCCGCGGAAGTCGGGGATGAGCGATTCGATGGTGACCCCCTCGATCTCCTCGCGCAGCACGCGGTGGCACTCGGCATAGATGGGAGCGCCGCCGTCGTCACGCTCGTCGCGATTCACGGAGGTCAGCACCACGTGTTTGAGTCCCATTTTACTGGCTGCGTCGGCCACGCGCCGGGGCTCGTCCCAGTCCAGCCCTTCCTCCGGACGGCCTGTCTTGACCGCGCAGAAGGAGCAGGAGCGCGTACAGACGTCGCCCAGGATCATGAAAGTGGCGGTGCCGTTGCCCCAGCACTCGCCGATGTTGGGGCAACGCGCCTCCGAACAGACGGTGTTGAGGGAGTGATTCCGGATCGTTTCCGATACCTCCTTGAATTTCTCTCCGGAGGGAAGCTTCACGCGCAGCCAGTCGGGCCGACGCTCGTCGGTACCGCTGCGGTCAATGACCTTGAGTTCTTTAATCATAAAACGGTTCTCAGAATATTAGGAATGCTGCGTGTGCGCGGCCCCTGCAGGTGCCTTCTTAAGATAGGAAAATTGCGCCTCCAGTTCAGGCAGCGTGCGTACCCTTTCGGTGCGCACCTCGAAGACCTCGGCGAAGTGGACCAGCAGACGCTCCTTCACCTCGGCGGGATCCACCTCCCGTCCAAGCAGCGCCTGCAGGCTGGTGACCTCCTTGTCGGTGATTCCGCAGGGCACGATATGGCCGAAGTAGTCCAGGTCGGTGTTCACGTTGAGGGCGAAGCCGTGCATGGTCACCCAGCGCGAGCAGCGTATGCCCATGGCGCATATCTTGCGCTCGCCCGTCCAGACGCCGGTAAGTCCCTCGATACGGCCGGCCTCGATGCCGTAGTCGCCGCAGGTGCGGATAATTACCTCTTCCAGCAGGCGCAGGTACTTGTGGATGTCGGTGAAATGCCGGTCGAGGTCCAGGATGGGATAGCCCACGATCTGTCCCGGCCCGTGGTAGGTGATGTCGCCGCCCCGGTCGATCTCCACAAACTCGGCGTCGATCTCGGCCAGCTCCGCCATGCCTTTCAGCAGGTGGGCCTGGTCGCCGCTCTTGCCCAGTGTATAGACGTGGGGATGCTCCACAAAGAGCAGCACGTCGTTGCCGGAACCCTCGCGCCGCCCCTTTTTCTGGTCGATAAGCCGCTGCTGCACCGCCGCCTGGAAATCCCATACCGGGCGGTAGGGGGCGTGTCCCAGGTCGTATACCTCGACGGTCTTCATGCCGGTCGGGCCTTACTTCTTCTTGGGCTTGCTGCCCAGGTGCACGCCCTCGCCGTAGGCCTCGGCCACAGCCTCCATGACGGCCTCCGACATGGTGGGGTGCGGGTGCTGGGCGGCAATAATTTCGTGGCCCGTGGTTTCCAGGTCGCGGGCCACCACGGCCTCGGCGATGAGTTCGGTGACGTGGGCGCCGATCATGTGACAGCCCAGCCACTCGCCGTACTTGTCGTCGAAAATGACCTTTACAAAGCCCTCCTCATGTCCCAGTCCCGCCGCCTTGCCGCTGGCCGAAAAGGGGAACTTGCCCACCTTGATATCGTAGCCCTCCTCTTTGGCCTGCTCTTCGGTGTAGCCGACGGAGGCGATCTGAGGCTCACAGTAGGTACAGCCGGGAATGTTGTTGTAGTCGATGGGGAGGGGATCCTCGCCGGCCATCTTCTCCACGCAGTGAATGCCTTCGTGGGAGGCCTTGTGGGCCAGCCAGGGTGCGCCAGCCACGTCCCCGATGGCGTAGATGTTCTCCACGCTGGTCTGGTAGGTGCTCTTGTCCACCTCGATGGTGCCCTTCTCATACTTGACGCCGATCTCGTCGAGGCCGATGCCCTCCACATTGCCGGTGACGCCCACAGCGGAGAGAACCACGTCGGCGTCCACGGTTTCGGTAGAATCGTCCCCCGCGTCCTTGATGGTCACCTTCACGCCGCCCTTCTTCTTCTCCACCTTGTCCACCGTGCAGCCGGTGCGGATGTCCATGCCCTTCTTCTTGTAGATCTTGCCCAGCTCCTTGCCGATATCCTTGTCCTCTACGGGTACCAGGCTGTCCTGGAGCTCCACAAGCGTGACCTCGGTGCCGATGGAGTGGTAAAAGTAGGCGAACTCCACCCCGATGGCACCGGCGCCGATGATGACCATTTTCTTGGGCTGCTTCTCCATCTTCATGGCTTTCTCGTAACCGATGATGGCCTCATTGTCGATCTCCAGGCCGGGCAGCTCGCGGGGGCGCGCGCCGGTGGCAATGATAAACTTGTCGGCCTTGATCTGCTCAAGGGTCTTGCCGTCCTCGTCCTCTACCTTAATCTGGCCGGCGGATTCAAAGACGCCCTTGCCTTCAAAAACCTCAATCTTGTTGGCCTTCATCAGAAACTGCACGCCTTTGCTCATCTTGTCGGCTACGTTCCGGGAGCGCTTGACCATGCCCTCGAAATCGGCGGAGTATCCCTCCACCTTCACGCCGTAATCAGAAGCGTTGGCAATGCTTTCGTACACCTCGGCCGAGCGGAGCAGCGCCTTGGTGGGTATACAGCCGATGTTCAGGCAGACCCCGCCCAGGTGACGTTTCTCGACAATTGCCGTTTTAAATCCCAGTTGCGAAGCGCGGATGGCCGCCACATAGCCGCCAGGTCCCGATCCGATTACACAGAGGTCAAATTCTTTAGCCATGAGTCCGTTTTTTCCAGTTTATTAGGGAAGTTCTGCGCTGTTAAAAAGGCGCTCTAAGTTAAGCATAATAGGTGGAAGGTGAAACGGACATCGGGGCGGAACAATTCCTCCCGCCTGCCATTCAAAGGCTTTGAACGCCAATACCAACAAAGCACCACAGCACAAGATGAACATCATTTTGAAGAAACTCACAGCACCCGTAGTACTGCTCTGCATGAGCCTGGCCCTGGCCTCCTGCCTGGACAGCACCTCTTCCTCCGACGACGACGGGGAGGCCTTCAACCACCAGCGCAATCCCGGCACCTCGGCCGAGGCTCTGCTGAGAGACAGCACCTATACCTCCCTGGCTGTGGAAGTGGACTACATGCCGGGACACGAACCGACCTCGGAAGCCCTAGACAGCCTGAAATCTTTCCTTGAGCAGCGTCTCAACAAGAGCAATATCACCGTCCGCACGCCCACAGAAATCCCTACCGGCGGGCAGCAGGCCTACTCCGCCTCCGACGTGCGCGACCTGGAGGCCGAGCACCGCAACAACACGACCAGCGCGAGCAGCAGCACGCTTGAGGCCTATATCATTATCGTGGACGGCGAGTACACCGAATCCAACGTCCTGGGCATCGCCTACTACAACACTTCCACGGCCTTCTTCGGACCCACCATTCAGTCGGCCAGCTCGGGCGTGGGAGCACCCTCACAGCAGAAAATCGAGGGTACGGTTTTCCGACACGAGTTCGGGCACATCATGGGACTGGTGGGCGTGGGCACGCCCGTGCAGGCCTCCCACCAGACGGGCGACGGTCAGCACTGCAACCGGGACGGCTGCCTGATGGAGCCCTCCGTGGAGACCACCGATTACTTTGCGAACCTGTTCGACGGAGACATTCCCAACCTGGGTTCCTACTGCATCAATGACCTGCAGGCCAACGGCGGGAAGTAGGGCCTGAGTGTTGGGACCTACTGCTTGAACTTGAAGAGGTTCTCCGCACCCACCTTCTCCTCAGCCTGGTTGAGCGCGTAGGCGCTGTCGAATAGCACGATGGGGTTCTCCTCCATGTCTTTGGTAACGTGGGTGGAGTAGCTGCTCTCCAGCTTGTCGATGAGCTTCTCGTCTTCTGGCAGCCAGCGGGCGGCGTGGTAGGAGACGCTGGACATGTTCAGCTCGCAGTTGTACTCGGTAGCCATGCGGTGCTTGACCACGTCGAACTGCAGGGCCCCGACCGTGCCCAGGAGCAGTTCGTTGCCCACCCCGTGGGGCACCTCGAAGACGTGCACCACGCCCTCCTCGGCCAGCTGCTTCAGTCCCTCGCGCAGCTGCTTCCGCTGGAAGGGGTCCTTGGTCGAACATTTCATAAAATGCTCGGGGGTAAAGAGAGGAATGACGTTGAAGCGCACCGGCTTGTCCTTGTAGATAGTGGTGCCGATGCGGAAGGAGCCGGGATTAAAGAGGGAAACCACGTCGCCGGGCCAGGCTTCCTCCAGAATGTGGCGCTCATCGCCCATCAGGGTGTGCGGGGTGGACATTTTCACCTGCTTGCCGTTGTCGGCCTGGGTGACCTCCAGTCCCCGCTCGAATTTCCCCGAGGTGATCCGCACGAAGGCCGCGCAATCGCGGTGGTCAGGATTCATGTTGGCCTGCATCTTGAAGACGAATCCCGAGAAATCGTCCGTCAGCACCCGCTCCACACCCTCCTCGTCGGCATAGGGCTGCGGCGTATTGGCCATGTCGGCAAAATATTTCAAGAATACATCCAGCCCGAAATTGTTCAGGGCCGAACCGAAGAAGACAGGGGTGCATTTACCCTGCAGATAGGACTCACGGTCCATCATCTCGTACATGTCCTCGGTCAGCAGCACCTCCTCGTGGAATTTTTCCTTTTCGAAATCGGAGAGAGTGGCCTGCTCCAGGCCCTCCTCCAGTCCCACAAGCGCCGTTTCGGCCTTCTTGGCCCCGTGTTTCTCCTTGCGGTGCAGGTAGAGCTGGTTGCCGATCAGATCGTAAATGCCCTGGAAATCCTTTCCGTAGCCCAGCGGCCAGGAAGCGGGCACCGGCTCGATACCCAGCTGACCCTCGATATTGCTTATCACATCCAATGGCTCCAGACCGGGGCGGTCGCACTTGTTGACGAAGGTGATGATGGGAATCTCCCGCATCTTACAGACCTCAAAGAGCTTCTCGGTCTGTTCCTCCACGCCCTTGGCCACGTCAATGACCATCAGGGCGGTGTCGGCCGCCACCAGGGTGCGCAGGGTGTCCTCCGAAAAGTCCTTGTGCCCAGGGGTGTCCAGCAGGTTGTACTTGATCCCGTTGTTTTCGAAACGGAGCACGGAGGAGGTCACCGAAATGCCGCGTTCCTTCTCGATGGCCATCCAGTCGGAGGCGGCGAAGCGGGAAGCCTTCCGCTGGCGGATGGATCCCGCCTCGTGGATGGCGCCCCCGTAGAGCAGCAGCTTTTCGGTGAGGGTGGTCTTTCCGGCGTCGGGGTGCGAAATAATCGCAAAGGTGCGGCGACGGCGCGCCTCCTCCTCTATGCGTTTCTGCTTTTCGGTAAGGGTTTCGGTCGTGGACATGCAGTGTTTTCGGGCTTTCACCGGAACAAGAGGACCGGCTTTTTTAACGAAGGCTGAAAATAGGAATATCTCAGCGATTTATCACGGGCCGCGCAGGGGGTGTTGGCCCAAGCGGCGGCATACGCCGAATACCGCTCCTAGAAGAGATCCAGCTGCTCGTCCTGCCGCTCCACGGGCCAGGGGGGCATGGGCTCCATCTCGATCAGCTCGCCAAGCATGCGGTGGAAGGCGCGGGCGATGGAGGGCTGGCTCACGCGGTCGGGGGAGTGGGTGAAAATGTAGGGGTGTAGCCCCTCGCGGATCCAGTCGGCCGCCACGATGGCCCACTCCTTCAGGTAGGTTTCGTTGTTCAGGGCATCGTTGGCCCCTACGAAGCGTACGAAAGGCCTGGAGCCGGTGGTCTCAAAACGCACCGGCAGCTTCGGTTTCTTTTTTTTCGCCTCCGCAACGGTGGGATCGACCGCCGGCATGGCGTGCAGCTTGCGTGTGTCGAAAGTTACCCGGTCCACGTTGTAGCTTTTGAGAAGGCGGTTCAGCCGGTTCTCCACACGGCCGTGGTCGAAAAAGCCGGGGTGGCGCACCTCCACGGCATAGGCGTAGGTGCGCGGCAGCATGCCCAGCAGACGCTCCAGCTTCGGGAACTGCTCCGGGGAGAAATGGGTCGGAAGCTGAATATGAAAAGGTCCCAGCCGCTCGGCGATGGGATCGAAAACCTCCAGGAAGCGCAGCACCTCTTCCTCTGAGCCGGCCAGTTCTCCCACGTGGGTAAGGGAGCGGTGAAACTTGAAACAGAACTTGAAGCCGTCGGGTGTGCAACGCCCCCAATTGCGTACGGTTTCCTGGTCGGGCACCCCGTAGAAGGTGGTATTGCCCTCCACGGCGTTAAAGACACTGGCGTACTGAGTCAGGAACTGCTCCGGGCGGGCGTCGTCGGTAAAGAACCGTCCCGTCCATTCTTTCAGGCTCCAGCCTGTGCATCCGATATGATATCTGGTTATGGCCATCTGCGTAGGATACCCCCTCGGTGTGAACGCCTATTCGGACGGCATGGTGCCGAAGACGCGGTCCCAGAAGGTGGTGGAGACCCCGTAGGCCTTATCCGGGTGTTTGTAGTGGTGGATGGCGTGGTGGCGGTACTGCGTCTTCAGCACCGAGGGCACCTTGCTGCGGTGTACGCAGATGTGGATGTAGGCGTAGATCATATAACCCGTCATGAAGCCCGGCATGAAGAGATAGACCCAGTCGCCCATGGCCAGTCGGAAGCCTCCGTAGAGCAGTGCGATGACGATCAGTCCCGGCACCGGGGGCATCATCAGACGCTCGCGGTCGCGGGGATATTCGTGATGTATGCCATGCAGGGTGTGGGCGATGCGGTGGGCGAGCTCCGATCCGGGAAAATACTCATCCAGGTGGTTCACATAGCGGTGAAAGACGTACTCAAAGAAGGTCCAGAAGAAAAAGGCGAAAAGGACAACTCCCAGCGCTGTTCCCATCGATTCGGCCACGCCTCGCTGCCAGGCCACCCAGACCATGCCCAGGGAAATGGCTGTATAGAGACTGGCCGATACGGGGGCGGGTGCTTTGGTGAGCATCTCCAGGAATTCGTTCCGGAACATCCGGCCCTGGCCTTCGTTCTTGATCTCCATCTCTTTCATAGGTGCCTCTCATTTCCCGTTCCGCTTGAGAAACCATTTTTGCCTCTCTCGGTATCCCACCTCCATATTAGTTTAATTTTCCTCAACTTGAAAATATTTGGTATTTCCACGGCCACTTGCATCCTGTGGTGAAACATCCGCATTTGATATACGTATTTGTTCTATAATTTAAAACAAATAGTTGCCCATGGACATTCTGACGCGCATGGAGGAGTTGCTCCTGCTTGTGGTATGGAAACTGGAAGATGAGGCGTACGGCCTGGCTATCCGCAATCGGCTAAATGTACTGACCGGCAGTGACCATTCGGTAGGGGCGGTTTACACCCCACTGAAACGAATGGCGCGCCGCGGATTTCTCGAAACGTGGGAGGGCGATCCCACCGAGGAGCGCGGGGGTCGCTCCAAACGATTCTACAAGCTGACCCCCAAAGGTGTACACGCCCTCCGGCAGGTTCGCAGCCTGACCGAATCGGCCTGGAGTGATTTACCCGCCCAGGTCTTTGGACTCACCCTCAGAACCTCCTGACTTTGTCATGAATCAATCCCCCTGGCCCCTGCGGCTTCTCGACCGGCTTCTGCCGGACGACCTGCGCCACCTGGCCGGCGATCTGGAGGAGGAGTACCGCCGGAATCTCAGGGAGGGCGACGGCCGCCGCGCCCTGCTCCGGCTCTGCATGCAGGTCGCCCGTTCGCTGCCCTTTTTCCTGGGACAAACCCTCAAATGGAACGTTGTTATGATCCTGCACTACCTGAAAACCGGCTTTCGCGTATCCCGCAAGCATCTCAGCTTCTCGCTGATCAACGTGGTCGGGCTGGCCGCCAGCATGGCCGTCTGCCTGCTGATCCTGTTGTTTATCGTCGACCAGAAGAGCTACGACCGGTTCCATCCGCAGTCGGACCGCATCTACCGGGTGGTCACCGACTACAAGTCGTCAAGCAATACCGGGTCCAGTCTCTACGCCACGACCCCCTCCAGTCTGGCCCGCATCCTCCGGGAAAACTACACCGGTGTTGAGCAGGCCGTGCATATCCGTGAAAGCTTCCACGAGGAGCTCCGGTATGGAGGGGAGACCCTCTCCCTGGGCGGCATCTACACCCATCCCGAATTCCTGGAACTCTTCGGCTTCGAGCTGCTGCACGGCAATCCGGAGACGGCCCTCAGCGAGCCCGGCTCCATCCTGCTCAGCGCCGAAAATGCCCGCCGGCTCTTCGGAGAAGATACCGATCCCGTAGGCCAGACCCTCTCGGCCATCGAGGGACGTACCTACACGGTGACCGGCGTTATCGACACCGACGTGCGTACCCATATGGACTTCGACGCCGTGGTTCCTTTCTCCACCGTGGAAGACGACACCGGCTGGGAATCGGGCAGCGGGGAGTGGACAAGCACCATCTACAACTCCTTCACCTACCTGCGGCTGGCGCCCGGCGCCCATGACCGACTGCAGGCGCAGCTTCCCGGCCTGGTAGAACGCAACTACGTGGACTCCGAGGGCGAGTCGGTCATCCGCGAGATGCGACTGCAGCCCATCACCGGCATCGCCCTGGGACCCAACCTTTCCAACGAACTGGGAATAGTGATGCCCGGCCTCATCGCATGGTTCCTGGCGGGCTTCGCCGCGGTAATCATTCTCATCGCCTGTTTCAACTACGTCAGCCTGACCGTGGCAAGGGGACTGACCCGAAGCCGCGAGGTGGGTGTGCGCAAGGTGATGGGGGCCCTGCCCTCCAGCATTCTCAAGCAGTTCCTGGTTGAATCGGTGCTCATCTCCGTGCTGGCACTGCTCTTTGCCCTGGGGCTGCTCAACTGGCTGCTCCCGCAGTTCAACAGCCTCTACTTCATGGGCATGACGGAAAGCCAGATCGGCCGGGACCTGCTTGCCGACTACGGGACCTACGTTCTGTTCCTGTTCTTCAGCATCTTCATCGGCATCCTGGCCGGCCTCTACCCGGCCTGGCACTTTACGCGATACCAGCCGGCGCGCGTGCTGAAGGGCACCGGCACGGGCGGCGGTGGACGTCCCCGGCAGACGCTCAAGAAGGTGATCACCGTGACCCAGTTCACCTTTTCGATCATATTCATCATTACCTCCATCGTGCTGTACCAACAGTTTCGGTACATTTCCACGACCGACTACGGGTTCGACGAGGAGCGCGTGCTCAACGTGGACCTGCAGGACGTGCCCTACGATCGCATGAGGGCATCGCTCCTCGCCCAACCGGAGGTAATTTCGGTCGGCGCCACCTCGGTGGTCCCGGCCCTGGGCTCCATCCGCGGCGCGTGGATGGTGAGCGATTCGACGGGCCAACGGATGCGCGGCCACCACTTTTCGGTGGACTCCAGTTTCATTACCACCATGGGAATCCAACTGCTGGCCGGTCGCAATTTCAACCACAACCTGGCCTCGGACTCGCTTCACGCCGCCATTTTAGGCCGCTCGGCGGTCCGGGCTCTGGGACTCCAAAGCCCCGCACAAGCCCTGGGCGCCTCCGTGACGATCAACGATACCGAGTGCACCGTCATCGGGGTGATCGAGGATTTCGTCTCGGCCGATCCCACCCGCATCGGTGATCCGATCGTGCTGCGATGGCGACCCAGCTACTTCGGCAACGCCGTGGTGAAGGTGCGCGAGGGGGGTATGGAGGCGCTGAACGGCAAGCTGGAAGGCCTCTGGGCAGAGGCGGGCAGCAGCTACGCCCCACGCTACGAACCCTTCGCCGAGCAGCTCGCGCAAAGCTCGAATGTGCTCATCTTCCGGGATTTCATAAAAATCTTCGGCCTGACGGCCCTGTTCTCCGTGCTGATCTCCTGCCTGGGACTGCTGGGTATGGCCATGTACGCAGCCGAAAATCGAGTGAAGGAGATCGGTATCCGCAAGGTGCTGGGCGCCACACGACGCCAGCTCGTGCTACTGCTCTCCCGGGAGTACCTGGTGCTGATCGGCATCGCGGTGCTGATCGGTACGCCGCTGGCCTGGGCAGCCAATTCGCTGATCCTCTCGCTGATGTCCAACAGCATCAGCCTGGAACCCGTCGTCTTCCTGGCCGGCATCCTGGCCACCACGGCCACAGCCCTGCTCACCGTGACCTCCCAGACGCTGCGCGCCACACGGGTCAAGGTGGTGGACAACCTGCGGAGCGAATAGCCCCGGGTACCGCGCCGGTCACCCTCCTCCGTTGCCGGCCCTGCTGCCCAGCCAGGAGCTGCGAAAGGCACGCATGGCCTCGGTAAGCTCTCGACCGGCATCCTCGTAGGGCACCACCTCCAGGCTGGGATCTTCGGCCAACACCAGCTCGCCTGAATATTCCTCCCCAAGAGACGTCCAGCGCACCTGCAAGGTGTCGCCGGGCGCCCGGGAGGCCAGCAGGCGGTTGAGCACCTGCGCGTCGGAAATCGCACGTCCGCCCAGCGACAGCAGTCGGTCCCCCTCGTCCAGTCCCGCCTCGTAGAGCGGGCTGCCCACCAGGGTGTTGTCCGATATCACCGCCTCGCCCGCCTCGAAATCGATTTTGTTGCCGCCGAACTGCAGCACGGCCGCTCCGGGGTTGGAGCGTATCAGCAGGAAGCCGGCCTTGGCCAGCAGACGCTCGTAGTCGGGCACCCCGCGGCCGTAGATGTAGCGGTGGAAATAGTCAGCCGCGAAGGCGGAGTCGCCCGTCACCTCTGCAAGGGTCTCCCTCAGGTCGGCAATCTGGTAGGGCTGCTCGGTCACCCCGTACCGGCGCCACACCTCACGCATGTAATCGTCCAGTGTAAGGTCCTCAAACTGTGACCGCAGACTCAGGTCCAGTCCCAGTCCAATAGCCGCCCCCCAGGAGTAGTAGGAGACGAAGGTATTGTCCTTGTTCTGGGCATCCACCGAGGTGGCGGCATCCACGAAGGGGGCCTGCATGCTCATCTGCACGGGGGTGTAGTAGCGGCGTCCGGGGGCGTTGATCACCCCGCTGAGCAGGTTGCCGATGCCCCGTGCATAGCGCGCATCGTCGTAGAGGCCCGCGCGCCGTATGGTAAGATCGTCGTAGTAGCTCGTAAAGCCCTCGGCGAACCAGAGCGTGCCCGTGACGTTGGCCTCCATGAAGTCGAAGGGTTCCAGGCTGGCCGGACGAATGCGCTCCACATTCCAGGAGTGAAAAAACTCGTGCGACAGGGTGCCCAGGTTGCCCAGGGCGCCGTCGCCCGCCAACGCGCGGCCGCTGGTAAGAACGGTGGAGTTGCGGTGCTCCATGCCGTCGCCGTAGACGTAGGGCAGGTAGTCGGCGATGAACGTGTAGCTGCCATAGTCGAAGGGGGCCGGCTCGCCAAAAACGGCGATCTGCTCGTCCACCACCTTCCGGGCCATGTCGGCGTAGCGGGCCACTTCTTCGGAAGTGCCGTTGTGATGCACCGCCAGGCGGATCTCATAGCTGGCCGTATCGGAGGAGACGGTCCAGCTCTCCACCTGCTGCGCGCTCAGTTCGGTGGGACTGTCCAGAAAATAGTCCAGGTCCGGGGCGCTGAAACTGTAGCCGCCCTCCGGCCGCAGCTGCGTGGCAACATCCCAGTCGCTCCCCTCCGGCGGGTGGAAATTAACGCGGACGGGACGCTCCTCCAGGCTGCCCGCCCAGGCAAAGGTGGCCGGAATATTCAGGTGGGCATGCTGCTCGTTTACGCCCGAATAGGTGCCGTCGGCATGGCGTGCGAAGAGGGTGTAGGTGAAGCGCACGGTCCCGTCGTGTCCGCTGACGATCCAGTTGTGCAGATCGGGACGGTGGATATCAAGGGTGTCCCCCTCCCCGTCCACCGCATGCACGCGGTAGACGTTCTTGGCGAATTCATGGAGGGCGTAACGGCCCGGCGATGTGCGGCTCATGGTGAAACGCACGGTGGGACCGGACAGATTCTCCAGGGTAAGGGTGATCTCCGCTTCGTTGTGGACGGCGTTGGGGAAGCGCACGTCGTAGGTTACCGTAGTGTTTTCGGAGCTGCCGGAGCAGCCGGCCAGCAGGAAGGGGAGCAGCAGAAGGGTGGCATACAAACGGATCATGAGAGAGACAGAATATGGGTTGGCATTGCGGAAGGCTGGAGAATGGCACCGCGCCGTCAGAAAGTCAAGCCGGGGATACGCAGAAGGCTTACTCCTGGCGGATACTCTCCACGGGATTCATGAGCGCGGCCTGCAGGGACTTCCAGCCTACGGTGAGCAGGCAGAGCAGCAGGCTGAACAGGCCCGCGCCCAGGAAGATGGCCGCCGCGTTCCATCCCAGGTCGATGCGATAGGGAAATTGCGCGAGCCAATCGCGCGCGGCGAACCAGATCACCGGCCAGGCGATAAGGTTGGCGACCAGCACCAGTTTCAGGTAGTCTTTCGAGAGCAGAGCAAGGATCTGTGAGATGGAGGCGCCCAGGGTTTTACGCAGCCCAATCTCGCGGGTGCGCAGGGAGGTGGTGTAGGAGGCCAGCCCGAAGAGTCCAAGGCAGGCCACGACGATAGCCAGCAGCGTGAGTCCGCCGGACAGGCGGGCCATCTGCCGCTCGGAAGCGTAGGTCTGGCTGAGCTCCTGTTCGTGAAAGGTATAGCGGAATGGATCGATGTGGTTTACCTCCTCCCATGCGCTTCGAAGCGCCTCAATGCCCTCCTGTGTCCGTCCCGGCGCCAGCCTGGCCGCCACGTACTGGATGTGGCGCACGATGGGTTCGCCCTCGCCGACCACGCGGATGACCAGGGGACCCACTTCTTTGCGCAGAGTGGTGTGGTTGAAGTTCTCGGTCACGCCGATTACCGTGAAGGTCTGTCGCTCCTGCACCGAGGAGTCGAGGTGAAACTGGGCGCCGACAGCCTCCTGGGGCGTATCGGCGTCCATAAGCTGCAGCATCTGCCGGTTTACCATAACCGCCTGGTCGGCATCGGTGCTGAAGTCCCGTGAGAAGCCGCGCCCGGCAATGACCGAAATGTCGTAGGTATCCAGGAAGTCGAAAGTTACGAAAAGCGCCGGGTTGGATCCCCCCGCGGCGCCGCTTCCGCTGGCCGCGGCGTCTGCTGCAGAGGGCGTAAACATGTAAAACATTTCCTCGTCCGCCCCCAGCACGTATTCCGAACCGGCCACGCCGGTTACCGCGGGACTCTGCAGAGCCAGATCGCGAAATTTGGGATAGTACCAGGCGATGAGCGTCTGCGACATGGGCATGACTACCACACGCTCCGTATCGTAGCCCATATCACGCGACTGCATATGGCCGAGCTGTTGGTAGATCACCACCGTGCCAATGATTAGTATGACCGACACGCTGAACTGGAACACCACCAGTCCTTTCCGAAAGAGGGTAGCCGACTCCGCGCCGCCCCCGCGACCCCGCAGAATGCGGGCGGGCTCGAAGCCCGACAGGTAGAGCGCGGGATAGAGTCCCGAGAGGATGCCCACCAGTAGGGTGATGCCCAGCAGGCCCAGCAGCATCGCAGGGTCGGCCAGTGGACGAAAAACCAGGGGCTTGTCCACGAAATCGACGAAAAAAGGCAGGGCCGCCTTCACCATCACTGAGGCCAGCACCACGGCCAGAAAAGTGAGCAGCAGCGACTCCCCGACGAACTGTCCGAGCAAGGTCCGCCGGTCGGCTCCCAGCACCTTGCGCATGCCCACTTCACGGCCCCGCTCCATGGAGCGCGCCGTAGCGAGGTTCACAAAGTTGATGCAGGCGATGACCAGCACCATGAGGGCGATGCCCGAAAAGAGCAGCACGTAGTTCCAGGAGCCCGTGGGACCCATCTCCTCCCCTCGGTCGGAGTGCAGGTGAATGTCGGTCACCGGCTGCAGGGCCAACTCCACACGCTCGCCCTCGGGCCGGTTGGGATGGTAGTAGGTGTCGGCAAAGTTCGGTAGCTGCGACTCAAGGGCTTCACGCTGCACGCCCTCGGCCAGCTTCACGTAGGTCCAGACCGGATTGGCGTACCAGCTCTCGTCGTAGGGCTGTCCCCCGAACAGCGCGGGAAGCGTGGTGAAGGAAGCGAGAAGCTCCAGCCGCAGGTGGGAGTTTTCAGGAAGGGTTTCCATCACGCCGGTCACCGTAAAATCGAGCACCCCCTTGTAGCTGAGCGTCTTGCCCATGGGATCCTCCTCCCCGAAATAACGGCGGGCGGCCTCGCGTGTGAGTACCACCGACTGAGGGTCCCTCAGCGCGGTGCGGGCATCGCCGGCCGCCATCCCGATGTCAAAAAATTCCAGGGCGGTGGAGTCGGCGAAGTAGAAATACTCCTCGACAAAGGAGATGTCCTCCTCAGCGTAGCGCAGGGTGTGCGAATCCTCCTGCATGTTGTAGAAGCGCGTTGTGCTCTCCACCATCTCCGGGTATTCCTGCTCCAGCGAAGGGGCCACCCGGAAGGGCACCGAGGCGTAGGGCTCGGACTTGGTGGGCGAAAGGGAGGTCTGCACAAAACGGTACGTCCGCTGCCTGTCGGGGAGAAAATCGTCGTAGCTCAGTTCGTGCAGCACGTATAGGGCCGTCAGTATACAGCAGGCGATACCGATGGCCATGCCCAGTATGTTGAGAAAGGTGTACCCCTTATTGCCCAGCAGATTGCGCAGGGCAACCCGTAAATAGTTTCGTAGCATGCCTGCTCCTTGCGTTGGTCAACAATCCCGGCACGCCCCTTCCGGCTTGCCGGTGCCTATAGGCCTATTTAAAAATAAGAGCGCCAAAGAGCAACGATGTTACAAATTAGATGTGGCAAGCCTAATATATTTGCTTATTCTAATATTTGTAAATGATCGCCGGATATAGCATTCTGTACGTCGATTTGCTCCGGAATTCTATCAATTCACCGGCTCCAGCATAGGGATGATCTCGTGCTCCAGCAGGTTGAAGACGGGACGCTGGTAGCCGCGCTCGTCGGAGGTTTCTGTGGGGTCGGAGGTCATGACCACCACCGCCTCCAGGTCCGGTATCATTAAGATATACTGCCCTCCGTAGCCCCAGGCGAAGCGAACATGATAGCCGGATACCGGCCGTTTCCACCATAGGTAGCCGTAATCGTAGGGGTTGTAGTTGCTCCGGGTGTAGGTGCGGAAGGAATCTTTCAGCCAGGCGCGGGAGACGATACGTTCGCCCTCCCAGACCCCTCCGTCAAGGACCATCTGTCCAATTTTCACCATGTCGGAGGGGCGCAGGGCCATGTTGTTGCCGCCCATATAGTGACCCTGCGGGTCCCGGTCCCATCCCCCCACCTCGATGTCCAGGGGACCGAAGAGATGACGGTTGGCAAAAGCGCGGGTGCTCATGCCTGCGGCCCTGGTCAGGATGACCGATAGCAGGTGGGTGGAACCGGTGCTGTAGACCATATCGCCCCCGGGACGGTCTTCCATGGGCTGCTCCAGGGCGAACTCCACCCAGTCGTCGCTCACTACCCAGCGGCCATAGTTGTGAAAGCTGGTCGTCTCCAGACCCGCTCGCATGGTGAGCAGATCCTTGATGGTGATGGAGCGTTTGATCTCACTGTCAATATCCTCGAAATACTCAGGCAAGTAGTGACGGATGGGCTGATCCACCGAATCGATGATGCCGCGGTCCACCGCAATACCTATGAGCAGGGAGAGCACACTTTTGGAAGCCGATTTCAGGTTCATGGTTCGGCCGGAGGACATCCCGTCGAAATAGCGCTCCATGACCAGGGTGCCCTTCTGCTGGACCAGCAGGCTGCGGACGGCATTGATGTCGTCGGCGCGATTCGTGAGAGAGGAAAGGGTGGCGGAGTCGGGATCCGCAGGCGCTGTGATGGCCAGCGGTTCCTCGTCGCTCTCAGCGGCAGCGGTTTCGGCGACGTTTCCTGCATGGGCGGAATCCGGACGGTCACCCGGCTGCTGCCATATCCACGCGACCCCCGCAAGCAACAGCAAAGGAAGCCAGAGGTAATGTTTGTTCCCGCCTTCAAGCTTCATGTATGAACGTCGTTCCTGGTTGTGGTTGGCTACAGCCTAAGGAGAAAAGGGGCGGAAACGTTCACGCGAGGCGGTTCAGATCGCCTCACGGTGGCGAAACGTGACCGGGATCTTGTCCTCCCAGGGTGTACCAATATGGTAAATTTCCCAGTCGGAATCATAATTGTGGATCCGGTCCCGCAGAATGGACACCAGGTCCTCGGAACTTCCGGCCCTGACGTCCCAGTCGAAGGTCTCGACGCGGAATTTCATGCTGCGCTTCTCCCCGTTCACGTAGACGTCCAGGTTGACCACCTTGTCTACGTCGGGTACCGTAAACTGCACTCGTACGTTATGCATGGTATGGTATTGGGGTTATGGGAATGGCTACTCGCTGCGGAGCGCATCCACCGGGTTGGCACGTGCGGCCCGGAGGGACTGCCAGCTTACCGTGAGCCAGGCGATGAGCAGACCGCCTGCGGCGGCGCCCGCAAAGATTCAGGGACTCATGCCGGCCTGGTAAGCAAAGTTGCTCAGCCAACGGTCCATCACCAGGTAGGCCGCCGGCACGGCAACGGCGATGGCCACGGCCACCGGCCAGGTGAAGCTTTTGTTGAGTCGCAGGATGATATCCTTAATATCGGCGCCCAGCACCCTCCTGATGCCGATCTCCTTGGTGCGCTGTTCGGTAATGTAGGAGGAGAGCCCGTAGAGTCCCATACAGGAGACCAGGATGGCCAGGCCCGTAAAAAGTGCCACAATACGGGCCAGGATTTTTTCATTACCCAGCATCTGTTCAAAATTACGGTCCATGAAATAATAATTCATGGCTTCGTCGGGAGACCGGCTGTTCCATAGTTCATGCATCGAAGCCAGCACCGTTTCGACCTGTCCGGATTCGACTTTTAACAGCAGGCGGTTTCCCTGGCGGTATCCCGGATGGTACATCAGTACAGTGGGCTCAATGCGTTTGCGAAGGCTCTCGTAGTTAAAATCACTGACGACCCCGATTACCTCGTAGCGATCGTTGATGCGCGCACCCAGGGCCTCGCCGGTCAGTCCCAGCTCGCTCACCGCGCTTTCGTTTAAAACCACCGTACTGGTATCGGACGGATTGCCCGAATCAAAATACCTGCCTTCCAGCAATCTGAAACCCATTAGGGAGGGGAAAGCAGCGTCGGCCAGAAATCGCTGGATGGAGGCGGGCTCTTCCATCTGAGGCGTCTGCATATTGATAATGGAAATGCCCTGGCCTGCCGGGATACGGTTACTGAACCCGGCAACTTGAACGCCCGCCAGGCGGGACGCCTCCTCGCGGAGGGCTTCCCGTCCCTGCCCGAGGTCGTTCAGGTTGTCAACGACCAGGACGTTTTCGGTCTCAAGGCCCATATCTTTCTGCTGCATGTAGTCAAGTTGTCGATAGACCACTCCGGCGCAGATAATCAGGCCGATGGATATGGCAAACTGGGAGATCACCAGGGCATTGCGGAGAGGCGCCGACGAAGCCGAGCGGTAGGTGCCCTTCAGCACGCTCACCGGGTCGAAGCGGGTAAGGTAGAAGGCGGGGTACAGCCCGGCAAGCAGTCCCACCAGCACCGCGATACCCGACATCGAAAGAACCTGGACGGGAGACTGAAGGACGGTGTCCAGAAAAGCCAGGCCGGTCATGCTTTTGAAGGCCGACAGGAAGATTTCGGCCAGTCCCAGGGCCAGCACCATGGCCATCAGGCAGAGAAGCACCGATTCCATCAGGAACTGCATGACCAGCGCGGGCCGGCCGGTTCCAAGGGTTTTGCGGATGCCCACCTCCCGGGCACGCGTGGCACCGCGCGCGGTTACCAGGTTAATAAAGTTGATAGCTGCAATGAGAAGGATGAAGAGGGCCACGATGCCGAAGGCCCGAACGTTGGTGCGGTCGCCGGTGGGACCGATCTCAAATCGCTGGTCCGATTGCAGGTATATATCCTCAATATTCATGGTCAGAAAGCGGTAGCCCGTTGCGCTCGTCTTCCACTCCTCGTAGGAAAGGGAACCGCCCAGGGCGGGATAGATCTCCTGCTCAACCAGGCGGTCCAGCGCCTCCCGGTACGCTGCTTCCGACACCCCTTCTCTCAGCTTCACGTAGTTGTAGGAGGAAGCCGAGGTCCAGCTTCCCTCTTCCGGATAACGTGTACTCAACCACATGCGCGCAGGGATGTGCGAGCGGTAGCCGCGATCTTCCACCACCCCCGCTACCGTATAGGGTATCTCCTCCTCGCCTACCAGGATCTGTTCGCCGATGACGCTCTCGTACCCGGTCCCCTCCTGTCCAAAATAGGTGCGGGCCAGCTCGTCGGTGAGCACCACCGCATTCGGGTCGTCCAGGGCGGTGGAGGGATTCCCTGCCACAAAACGATGTGAAAAAACTTCGAAGAAGGCACTGTCCGCCCGGAAGGCATCGGGTTGACGGAATTCCTCCCCGCCTACATGCATCACCGGGTTCTGCGCCCAGTCAATCTGCGTGGTGCGCTCCACCTGTGGGAAGCCGGTCCGCATCACCTCGGCGAATTTCGGCGGACCCGGGGCCATGTCGCCGATATTGTAGAAATTTGCGCCAACGCGGTAGATCCGTTCGGAGTCCTGGAAATGACGATCGTTGCTGGTCTCCTGGTGCACCCACATGCCGATGATCAACGTACAGGCCAGGCCGACGGCCAGCCCCGCGATGTTGATGGCAGAATAGCTGAAGCGACGTCTCAGGTTGCGGAAAGCGACTTTCAGATAATTCAGAAACATGGGACAGCGGTTACTGGTCAGGGGAGTTCACGAACGGAAGCAGGGCTCCCTATGACAATCCCCAAAAATCATACCATTGCGCAGGGATGGCCCGGAGATGTGCGATAAGCCACTTTAACGTACGCCGGATGTTCGAAATGATACGAAGGGCGTACGCCAGCGGACACCCCCGGGCCCCGGCGCAGCATCACCAGAGCGATTCGATGAATTTGTATTGCGCAATACTTTTATCCTTTGTGATGAGGATCGCATGCTGATCCATACAGCTGGCCACAATAATTCGGTCTGCAGGGTCACCGTGAAAAGTTCCCGGCAGCCGGGTAGAGAGAACCGCAATTTCAGGGGAGAGAGGAAGGAGATTGATTTTCGGCTTATCCAGCGCTTTGGATATCCACTGCTGGACATCCATGGCCAGACCCAGCCTTTCCTTAGCCACCAGCATGGCAACCTCCCAACATGAGATTGCACAGATTCCGATTCGCTCGGCTTCGGAAAGTTTGCGCCGGGCCGTATCGGACAGCTTATCGGAATCCGTAGCGAACCATATCCAGGCATGCGTATCGAGAACAATCACCGGTCGGCCTCCCAATCATCATCCATCGACGCTACAATGTCTTTCTCAAAAAGGATGCTGCCCTTCAAATCGTTATTCTCTTCCTCATCCTGAACCAGGGGAACCACTTCCGCCACAGGCTTGCCGTACTTGGTGATGGTTATATGTTCGTTGGTTCCCCGAATGGTGTCAATGAGGGAGAGGCAGTGCTTTTTAAATTCGCTGATCGATATGATTTTCATGACTAAATTTATTTAACTATAGTCATTTCAAAGTAGTTAAGATTGGATAAAAACTCCATTCTAATCCGTGCCCCCATGACTGGTACTGAACTCATTAAGCAGACCTGGCCCCTTCACACCCACCGGCCATGGCAGTTGGATGGGACTCAGGGTTGGAGCAGTACTTTGATACATGCCCCCTTTTCCGTGTCGAAAAGGCGGTAAGCCTCGAGAGCATCGTTCAACGGGATGGTGTGTGTGATGACGGACTCCAGTGGAAAGGCACCAGCAGCAGCTTGCGAGAGCAGCTCTTCGGCGTAGCGGCGGGCGGAGCATCGGCCCGCCTTCAGGGTCAGGTTCTTGTCGTAGATCTCCGGGGGCTTGAAGGGCAGCGCCCCGTAGGCCTGCACGCCCACCGTGGCCAGAATGCCGCCGGGACGAAGCAGCTCGAAAGCGTCGCGCATGGAGTCCCTGCTGCCTACCGCCTCCAGGACCTTGCCTACTCCACGTCCCCCACAGGCCTCCCGCAGGCGATCGCGGTGGTCCGCCTCCCGTATGTCCACCGGCACGGCACCCAGCTCCCGTGCCTTTTCCAGTCGCAGCGGGATGGCATCCAGGGCAAAGATCTTCTCCGCCCCCCTGAATTGCGCCGCCATCACGCACATGAGTCCGATAGGCCCGCATCCCACCACGGCGCAGCTGTCTCCGGGACCGATCTCGGCCATTTCCGCGCAGAACCACCCGGTCGGAAGATTGTCGCCCATCAGCACCGCCTGCTCCCAGGAGAGCTCCCCGGGTTTGGCTAGCAGAGTGGCGTCGGCCATGGGCACGCGTACGTATTCGGCGTGGGCCCCGTGCAGTCCCTCCCCATCCTCCACCCATCCGAAAAGCCGGCTGCTTCTGCAGCGGGCCGTCAGCCCCTCCCGGCAGTAGTCGCATGAGCCGCAGTTGACCGTGAAGGGACTGATGACAGGGTCGCCTTCCGAAAAGCGTTGGACCCCCTTACCGATCTCCGCCACCCTGCCCGTGAACTCGTGTCCCATGACAGTACCGCGGTCCAGTCCGGTTTCACGCCCGTGGTAGATGTGCATGTCGGAGCCGCAGAGGGCGGCGCGCTCCACTTTGACGATGGCGTCGCCGGGTTCCTGTATGCTGGGTTCGGCTATGTCCTCCAGGGCTGCCTGTCGAATGCCCTGGAAAGTGAATGCCTTCATGGCAGAGAATTAAATGATCGCTCACCGGCAATGATAGCGAAATTCCCGCCCTTTTCGCAGCATGACTGCTGCCCGGCCGTGATCCCGATCGTAACAGACAGGCCGTTACCTACCTGGCCCATTACGATCACGTGGGATTCGGCGAACCGGAGGAGGGGGACGCCATTTGGAACGGCTTTATCGACAACGCCTCCGGAACAGCGGTGGTTCTTGAACTTGCCCGAATATGGGAATCCGTACGGCCTGCACACCCCGTCCTGTTCCTGTTCACAAGTGCCGAAGAGCAGGGTCTGCTGGGTGCCAACTGGTTCGTACACCGTCCCCCCGTGAAACTGGATCGCATAAAGGCCGTCATCAACATTGACGGGGGCTTTCCGCCCGGTGACATCCGCAGTTGGAATCTGGCGGCAAGCCCTTCGTTTCGGTCTGCTCAGAAAACCGCGAGTAGAATGGAGAAAAATGGACATGAAGTGATGCTACGCCCGCTTTCACCCGATTCTGACCACTGGCCTTTTCACAAAGCAGGGATTCCCGCACTCTTTCTCTATCCGAGCAGGCAAGCTGACTCGGACCACATTCATACGCCTGACGACGAATGGCAGGACGATTTCCCCTTTGAGGGACTTAGGCTCTATGCCGAAATGGCCTTATTGCTTGGACAGTCACTGCAGTAAGAGCAAACGGCCAAGGGAATGTACGTAACCGTCCACCGAACGCCGGGGTGATGGTTCCACCGGCGAGGAAGCATTCCCGTACCGCAGGGTGGTGTAATGTAATACGACTTCTCTATGTATTACACATACATTTTGTATTACATTATGTGATTGTATAACTTCCTGTCAGGAAAGCTAAGAAGACCGGTCTACCCATGAAAACCACCATGACTCAAAAAGGCCAGATCGTCATTCCGGCGGAGCTTCGACGGAAATATGACCTGAAAGCCGGAACCACCATACATGTGGAAGAGGAAAACGGAAAAATTGTACTAAAACCGGTTACGGCGGCTTATATCCGCAGCCTGAGAGGGATACTGAAAACTCCGGAAGGAGAAAAGTCAGCACTGGACATGCTGAAAGAAGAGCGGGAAGCCGACAGGAGACGAGAGGATGAAGGCTTTAGTTCTTGACGCCTGGCCCCTTCTGGCCTTCTATCTTGAAGAGCCCAAGGCTCAAAGTATCGAGCGTATTCTGATTGACAGCCAGCATAACGGAACCGAACTCCTGATATCGGTCGTCAATACAGGAGAGATATGGTACGCTGTCTGCCGGGCACACGGTAGTCATGAAGCAGACCGGATCATACATACCATTCAGGAGCTGAATATTGCCATCAAACCCGTGGACTGGAACCTGACCCGCATGGCCGCAGCCTTCAAGGCATCGGGAGGACTCTCCTACGCCGACTGCTTCGCCGCCGCTCTGGCCCGCCGCGAGCAAGCCGCCCTGGTCACCGGTGATCCCGAATTCCGCCGCCTCGAGGGAGAGATCGAGATCAACTGGATATAGGAAACCTGGCCGGCGCAGGCCTCAGTTCCCGTCGGCCTCCAGCCAGATCTTGTCGAGGTAGTCAATGCCCTCGGTCATCCACGCCGGCGCGGGCTCGCCCTTCACATAGTGGTCAAACCACTGCTTCATGCGCACTAGGAAATCCTTCTGGTTGGCTTCGCGTCCCAAGTGGTGTCCCTCGCCGGGGTAGGTCAGCAGCACCACCTCCTTGCCGAGGCGGCGGGCGGCGTTATAGAACTCGAGTCCCTGCATGTAGTCCACCGCGCCGTCTTCGGTGCCGTGGAGAATCATGAAAGGCACCTCAATGTCGGGCGCGTGATACATGGGATTCTCGCGGTTGTAGGCCTCGCGATCGCTCCAGGGGGTCACGCCGCGTCCCATGCGTACCTGTCCTATCTCCATGATGCCGTGGTGGTTGGTGCCCGAGCTTCCGTAGATGTTGTTGTAGAAGCTGGTCAGGTTGGTCGGGGGGGCGCCTGTCACCACGGTGGCGAACATGTCGGTCTGCGTCAGGATGAAGGAGGACTGGTATCCGCCCCAGCTGTGTCCCTGCAGGCCGATACGGTCGGGATCGGCGATGCCCATGTCGATCACCCGCTGCGTGGCCGCCGTGATGCAGTCCAGCGAGCTGGTGCCTGGCCTTCCCGTCTGGTAGACGTTGTCGGGCATGAGCACGGCGTAGCCGTTGCTGGCGTAGGTGGACATGTGCGGACGGTCGTCGTAGACCGGCATGGAGTACTGGTGGTGGCGGTCGGACATCTGCTCGTAGAAATAGACGAGCATGGGAACCTGGTCGCCCTCCTCGTAACCGGCCGGCAGGGCCAGCGTTCCCTGCAGGGTAATGCCGCGGTCGTTGGTGTATTCCACCAGCACGCGGCGTCCCCAGCGGTACTCCGACTGCTGCGGATTGGCGTCGGTGATCTTCCGCAGGCTGCTGAAATCGGTGTCGGTCACGTGATAGTCGGGAAATTCCACGAAGGTCTCACGCGTGAGGATCACCCGGTCGGCGTCGCGTGCCTTCTCCACGTCACCGAAGGCGTAGTCCTCGTAGCGCAGCGGTTCGGGCTCATCGCCCAGCTCAAGCCGCCAGAAACCGTCCTTCTTGGTCCAGTCGCCGAAGGCTGCCAGCAGCATGGGATCGGAAGTATCGATCCACTCCTCTTCGGGGTCCAGGGTCTCGTAGCGGAACTCAATGCTGTCCTGCTCGCCCAGCCCCTGGGTAATGTTCACCGCCTCCGAGCCGTCGAGGGCCAACATCCAGAGGTCGTACTTGTGGTTCATGATTACGTGCTCGCCGTCAGCCGTCCAGCCCGCCTCCCCGTAGGTCGGGTTCTCGTGGGGATAGGGATGATCCGTGTCCATAAAGCTTACTGGGGCGGCGTCTGAGAGGTTGGTCTTTGTGTCCTCTTCCAGGTCGTAGACCATGAGGGCCGTGTCGGCGTCGGTGACCTGCTGGTAGAGGTAGTAACGGCCGTCGGGCGAATAACCCACGGGACGTTTCACCTCGTTGGCGAACATCGTGCGCTCGCCACTCTGCAGGTCCACCCGGTAGAGGTCGGCCGGGGAGACGCCCCAGTTGATGTCGCTCTCATAAGGCTCTTCGTTGCGGCCCACCGCGTAGCGGTTGTGGTCGGAGAGCTGCACCTCCCTCATCTCCTCGTCGGTAAGACGGGTGAAGCGCCCGCTGGCAGGGTCCCAGGTGGCCGCCCAGGTAAAGTTGCGGTCCCAGAAGGCCTGCTGCTCCTGCACGGTCTGAATGCGGTCGTCCTTCCAGTGAAAGACGTCTACATTGGGGAGGGTGTCGCGATCCGCTTTGATATCGATTTCCTGTTCGTTCAGTCCCAGGTGTAGATATTCACCGTCGGCGCTGAAGGAAGGGCTTCGGTTTTCGCTGATCACCATGCCCTCGGGAAAGCCGGACATCCCGGCGGGGTCGAGCACGGTTTTCTGTGGGGTGCCGCCCAGGTTGGCGACATGCAGCACGGCATTGATGCGGTGGTGGAGGCTGTCAGCCTCGTGTCCCTTCAGGGCGACCAGCTGACGTCCCTTCTCCTCCCACTCGTCACGCGGCGCGCCGGTGTCGTCCCAGGACAGCTCGCTGTAGGTGGCGCTGTCGGCGTCCAGGGTATGCAGGGCACCCGTCTCGAGGTTTCGCAGGTAGAGCCCATTGCCCGTCATTTCGCTGGCGTCGACCAGGTACGCCAGCATATCGCTGCGATTGTTAAAGGCGAATTCGGAGACGTTGCCGATATTCATGACCGTGCCGTCCTGCAGGTTGCGCAGGATCAGGTCGCTGCCCTCATGGTCGCTGTCGTCGTCCTCGGGCTTCTCGCGGTGTACGGCCCACCAGCGGCCGTCTTCTGAAAAGGTCATGCCGGCGGCGCGCTGGATCTGCACCTTCTCTCCGGTCTGCAGATTAAGCAGCCAGGCGGTTTCGTGCACCGGCTGGTTGCGGCCCTGCATCTGCTCGCGGGTCTCCTCGTCCGGCGTGGTCACATAGGAGACGTAGCGGCTGTCGTCGGAAAATTCGGCATCCTCCGCCACCGGCATGCGGTAGACCTGGTCGCTGTCCAGGTTTTTGACGTACAGGGTGTCGTCGCCCCCGTTGGGCTGTAGTCCGTAGGCGAACCACTGTCCGTCGTTCGAAATTTCCGCGCCGTTGATGTGCTTCCAGCGGTCGTAGTCGTCCACCGTCAGCACCTTCTTGTTATCCTGAGCCTGTAGGTCGGTGGCGCTGCCCAGCAGCAGAAAGGCGACGGCCAGCATGGTGATTGTTCGTGCGTATCGCATAAGTATCCCGTTTGTTTTAGCGGAGAGGTGATAAGATACATTGTCTGATGTAGAACAAAGAATCAAGCGGAGTAATGTTAAAATTTGTCAGGTGACATTTCCGGGCAAAGTCCTTATGCTTTCAGCAAACCCACCCAAACGCATGACCACCGCTTATGTCCGATAACAAGACCTCCGCGAACGAGGGCGACGTGGACGCCTACCTCAACGGGCTGGAGGACGATCAGCAGCGCCTCGACTCCTTCGTGCTCCTTGAGCTCATGAAAGAGGTGACCGGCAAGGAACCAAAAATGTGGGGAGGCACCATCGTCGGCTTCGGACAATACCATTACAAATACGAGAGTGGAAGGGAGGGTGACTGGTTCCTGACCGGCTTCGCCCCCCGCAAAGGCAAGCTTAGCATCTATATTATGGCCGGCTTTGACGATTACCATAAGCTGCTGGAGGAGTTGGGGCCCCACAAGACGGGACAGTCCTGCCTCTACCTGAAAACCCTGGAGAATGCCGACATGGAGGTGCTGCGCCGCCTGGTCAAGCGTTCGGTGGAGTACATGCGCAAAAACTACAAGGACGGGTAGATTCCGGCTTCACGGTCCGCCTGCTGCCTCACTCCATCGTAAAGGGAGAAAAAGGCGGGCGGTTTAAAGACATGGTCTGCAGGTCGTGGGTCGTGAAATGATTATTCGTGGCCGTAGAAGTGCCCCTTGAGATTGGGGCTGTCCGGCAGCTCCGAAAGCCTTCGCTCCCCGTCCAGGAAATTGATGATGGAGCGGTAGCCCGTTTGCAGCTCCTCGTACTGCCCCTCCTCGGCTTTGACGGTAAAGCTGTAGACGCGCTCCCGGCCGTTGTAGACGGTCACCCGGTAATGCCCGGTGATATCGCGGTCCAGGCGCACCTCGAAGATGCCGTAGGTAAACTGGTGGATGCGCCTTCCCCGCTCGATGCCGCCCGATTCACGCTGGCGTATCTCCCCGATAAGCGAAGGCAGGTCCAGCTCAGGGCGGTGCGCCCTGGACGCTTCGCCGTTGGAAAGCCATTCTTTGAAAAATCTAAGCATGGACCTGACTCCTTTCCGGTTGGGGACTTTTTCCCTCCCAATATAACCGTTTCAAAGCATCATGCCCGCAGCCCGCAGGGGGTGCCCAATCAGGAGAGGTTGACCTGCTCTTCCTGTTCATCGTAGGGATCTTCCTCCGTAATCACCCCGTCCTTGAGATTGATGATGCGGTCGCCGTAGGAGGCCATCTTTTCAGAGTGGGTCACCTGTATAATGGTAACCCCCTCCTCGCGGTTCAGTTTCTGGAACAGCTCCATGATCTGCTCGCTCTGCTCGGAGTGAAGATTACCGGTAGGCTCGTCGGCCAGTATGAGCCGGGGATTGCCGATGATGGCACGCGCCACGCCCACCACCTGCTGCTGGCCCCCGCTGAGCTGCGGCGGGAAGAGGTCCTTTTTGGCCACGATGTTGAACTTGTCCAGCATGTCGGCCACAAGGCTCTTGCGCTGTTTGCCCTTGACCTTCCGGTAGAGCAGGGGCATCTCGATGTTTTCATAAACCGTCATCTCATCGATGAGGTGGTAGGCCTGGAAGACGAAACCAATGTGAGACTTGTGGTACTCCGACTTCTGCTTTTCCGACAGGCTGTGCACCGGCTCGTCCAGAAACCAGTACTCGCCATCAGAGGGCTCGTCCAGGAAGCCCAGGATGTTCAGGAGGGTGGACTTGCCCGCGCCGCTGGGTCCCATGACCGTCACGAATTCGCCGGCTTCTATGTCCAGGTTGACACTCTTGAGAATAAAGGTGCGCTGGAAGCGCTTGTCTACGTACTTGTCGATGTTTCTGAGCTTGATCATAGATCCCGTATAGGTTTCGGTGTCCTTTCCTTGTTAAGGTACAAATTTTCGGGCCGGCCGCAGGCCTGCGCCTCGCGACTCCCCGGCCTGGAGATTAATTCAACAACCGTACCAAATTTCCAAAGGCTCCATTAAAGCTTCCAAAGGTGATTTTCTCTCCTCTGCCAACCCTGATCACCGGCCGGGGTGTGCGATATCGAACACCCCGTGGGCGACCGGGGCGGCCGGGAGCGACGGACCCGCAGATCTATTCGCTCCGCAGTGATTCCACGGGATCCATGCGGGTGGCCTTCCAGGACTTGTAGCTGACCGTCAGCCAGGCCACCAGCACCGTCATCCCGCCCATAAGCAGGAAAAGGCCCGGTCCGATCATGACCTGGTAGGCGAAGTCTTTCATCCACTGACCCCATAGACCGAAAAAATTTCGTGAATACCGCGGCTTGTGCCGCCCGGTACGGGGTCAGCGCCGATGAGACCCATATCCGCATTACCCTCTCCTGAGTCCGCTTTGGCTTCTTCCCCGGGGGAACAGAGTACATTCGGTCGCTATCCCCCAACCCTATCTAGGACACCTGGCTTTGCATAATCATTCGCACTACAAAGAGTAAACTACTCCGAGCGAAGCGCCTCGGCGGGATTGGTGGTGGCCGCGCGAACCGACTGCCAGCTCACTGTCAGCAGGGCCAGCAGCACCGCCCCCAGGCCGGCCAGGACAAAGACACCCGCGCCGATGTCGATGCGGTAGGCGAAGTCAGCCAGCCACTGGTTCATGACGTAGTAGGCGACCGGGATGGCGATGACAAAGCCGAGCATCACCAGCTTCAGGAAATCCCTGCTGAGGAGGGTGACGATGTTGGTGACCGTAGCCCCCATCACCTTGCGCACGCCGATTTCCTTCACGCGCCGCTCGGCCGAAAAGGCGGCCAGGCCGTAGAGTCCCAGGCTGGCGATCACGATGGCTACAAATGTAAACAGCCCGACCACCCGGCCGAAACGCCGTTCGGTGCGGTACATGGCGTCGAACTTGTCGTCGAGGAACTCGTAGGTAAACGCCGAGTTGGGCGAGAAGGGAGCAACCACCTCCTCGATGCGGTCCATGGCTTCGCTGATACGGTCGGGCGCCAGTTCAGCGACGATATAACCTCCCCCGTAAAAATTGGAGGATTCCTGGTTCATGAGGACGATTGCCTCGATCTCGCTGTGCAGGGAGCTGATGTGGAAATCTTCGGTTACACCTACGAGTTTGCCCTCCGCCGATCCGATGCTGAACGCCTTGCCAACGGCCTCCTCGGGCGTCCAACCCAGAAGTTCCGCCGCCTTTCTGTTGATGATGTAGGAGGGTGGCGCATCCGCTCCACCCGCGGAGGAAAAATTACTGCCGGCCACCAGTTCGATATCGAGCAGAGGAATTAAATATTCGTCCACCGTTGCCGGAGCTATGGTTACGGCCTTCTCGGTGTCGGTCCCCGCCTCGGAGGAGTACGAAGAGGGAGGGTTGCTGAAACGGATATTGAACTCCCCCGGCACACCGCCCGATGCCGAAACCGTCTCGATACCGGTATACCCGCGCAGGCCGGATGCTATGGATTCGCGCTGGTTCCATGCATCCTGTGAGGAAAGATCCACCGTCACCACCTGCTCCCCGTCAAAACCAAGGTCCTTGTTCTGGGTAAATTGCAGCTGCCGGTAAACGACCATAGAGCCGATGATGAGTACCAGTGCGATGGCGAACTGCCCCACCACCAGCGCCTTGCGCAGCAGGGAGCCCGAACTGCCGCGGGATTTCTGGTTGCGCAGTACCGTGACAGGTGCAAAGCGGGAGAGGTACAGAGAGGGATAGAGCCCGGCCAAAAGACCCACAGCCGCGGCCGCCAGCACCAGCCAGGCCAGGAAAGCTCCCCCGCTGCTCCAATCCAGGTGGGTGCCGAAGAGCTCGTTGAACCAGGGCAGCGCCAGCATGGCGAGCACCGCCCCCAGCAGATAGGCGCCCACGCTCAGGATCATCGACTCGCCTACGAACTGGCCCGCCAGCTGAAGTCGGCGGGCGCCGAGCGACTTGCGCACGCCCACCTCCTTGGCCCGCAGTGAGGCGCGGGCCGTGGCCAGGTTGACGTAGTTCACACAGGCGATAATCAGGATAAAGAGGGCCACCGATCCGAAGAGATAGAGATAGGCCCGGTTGCCGGTAAAACCCTCGTCACGCGACAGGTCCGACAGGTGCAGTTCGGTAATGGGCGTAGCAAAATACTCCTGGGAGTACTCCCCTTCGTCGTTGGGCTCATAGTGGCTCTCCACCAGCAGGCGGAGCTGTTCCTCCATAGCTTCAAAGTCATCCGTTGATCGTAGCAGAGCGTAGGTATAGTAGGAATATGAGTTCCAGGAATCCGGACTGCGCCGGGTCTCGGACATGGTGCGGGAAGAAACCAGGGCATCATAGCCTATACTGGAATTGAGCGGCTCGTCCTGGATAACGCCGGTTACCTCGAGGGTGAGGAGGGTGTCGCGTTTCTGCCACCAGAGGGTTTCGCCCATGGGATCGGTCCCTTCCCCGAACAACTGCTCGGCTGAGGATCGAGAGAGCACAATGCTGTTAGGCGCGGCAAGGGCTTCGGATTCACTACCCGACAGCATTTCGAAGGAAAAAATATCAAAAAAGGCTGGATCGGAATACTTGCCCTGGGAAACCTCTGTGAAATTCTGCCCGTCGGTGCTCAAATTCAGACTGCCGGTACCAGTCACCCGCGTGGCAGCCTCCACCTGGGGAATTTCCTCCGGAAGGGCGTCGGCCAGGGGCCAGGGCGTAGCCAGCATCTGCCCGAAAAAGCTGGAACTGCTGCCGATGGCGGCGATACGGTCGGCGTTATCATGGAAGTCGTCAAAGCTGAGCTCCTCGCGCATGTAGAGGCCGATGAGCAGGCAGCAGGCCATGCCGACGGCCAGGCCGGTCAGGTTGATGAGCGAATAACTTTTATGCTGGGTGAGGTTGCGCCAGGCAATTTTCAGATAATTTTTCAGCATGCTTGATACCGTTGATTATTATTCCATCGACGTACCCCTGCCGAGGTACACCCTCCTGACGAAGTAGACGTACGAAAAGTTTTATCGTTACACCCATAGATGCACAAAAGGGGCGAAGCGCTACAGAAAGGTGTAGGGAACAGAGGTATATCCGGCAGGAATATGCGGCCGGAGTTACCCTCACTCCGAGCGCAGCGAATCCACCGGGTTGGCCAGGGCCGCGCGAAGCGACTGCCCGCTCACCGTAAGCAGGGCGATGGCCAGGGCCGCCCCTCCCGCGAGCAGAAAGACACCCGCGCCTATATCAATGCGGTAGGCAAAATCGGCCAGCCACCACTTCGCCCCGTAATAGGCTGCCGGCACAGCAATCACAAATCCCACGGCCACCAGCTTGAGAAAATCACTGCTGAGGAGGGTTACAATGTTGGCAGCTGTAGCACCCAGTACCTTGCGTATGCCGATCTCCCGGGTACGGCGCTCGGCGGAATAGGCCGCCAGGCCAAAAAGACCCAGGCAGGCAATTACGATGGCAAAACCGGAAAAAATGTTGAAGATTTTTGCCAGGCGAAGCTCGGCCCTGTAGTCCTGGTCCATAATCTGGTCCAGGAAACTATAGTTGAGGGGGAAAGCGGGTTCGAACTGCGACCAGGTGTTCCGCACCTGGTCAATGCCCGGACTCATGGCGTCCTCGCGCAGACGCACCATAATGGTGGACATTCTTGACCCGGCGCCGTGTATATTCCGAAGGGCCACCGGCTCGATGGGATCAAAGAGTGTAGTCTCGTGAAAATTCTTCACTATACCGATCAGTCGGCCGTTGGGCCGGTTGATGGGCTGTCCCACGGCATCTTCGTGTCCCAGGGCACGGGCTGCAGCTTCGTTCAGAATCCAGGCGTCAGTACTGTCGGACGAACGCTCCGGATCGAAAGTACGTCCCTCCAGGAGTTCCAGTCCCATGGTTTCGAGGTAGTCGTAGGAAACGGCGAAGACGCTCATGCTGATGGTACCACCATCGGCGTCACGATAGCCGGTACGCATGCTGATCCGGTTGGGCAGGGTGCCCGCCGAGACCGACTCGACGTCGGCGTTCCGAAGCAGCTCCTGCCGAAAGGCCCCGAAGCTGTTCTCCACCCGGTCGCTGTTATTGTGGATGACCATGATCTGCTCGTCGTTGCCGTCCAGCCGCTCCGTGCGGATAAAATCCATCTGCCGGGAGATTAGCAGCGAGGCGATAACGATGGCGATGGAGATGCCGAACTGGGCCACAACCAGTCCCTTCCGCAGCCCGGTGCTTTTCCCGCCTGCCTGCAGACCCGATCCGCGCAGGATATCCGAAGGGCGGAATGACGCCAGGTATAGCGAGGCGTAGGCCCCGCTGAGCAGTCCGACAGCCAGCAGGGTGCCCGCCAGCATCCCCAGCCAGGACCAGCTGAACGCGAAAAGCGAGCCGAGTTCCACGTCGAAGTAACCCATGACCAGCGGCTTGACCGACTCGACGAGCACCATGGAAAGTCCGAAGGCCACCGAGCAGGTGATCAGCGATTCCATGGATATCTGCCGCAAAATCTGTCCCCTTCCGGCACCCAGCGTTTTGCGTATGCCGATCTCACGGGCACGTTCGGCCGAGCGCGCAGTAGCCAGGTTTATAAAATTGATACAGGCAACCAGCAGGATGAGTCCCGCAACGGCCAGCAGGATACGGATATAGATCACCCGGCTCCCCTCCGCCAGGCGGCTCTGCGGGTAGAGGTGGATATCGGTGACAGGCTGTAGAATGAGTCCGTAGTCACCCACCGCACCCTCGGGCATCCTGATGTTATCCTCCACATAGCCGGGCAGTTTCCGGCGGAAAGCGTCCGCGTCGGCCTCAGTATTCAGCAGCAGGTATCCGTTCGCCATGCGTATGTTCCACATGCTGTAAAAGGGATGGTCGGCGGGGAAGTCCTGCCGCCCCGCCAGGGCCTCGAACTCGAAATGGGTGTTAGTGGGCAGATTGTGCAAGACCCCGCTGACGGTATACTCTGTCGTATTCTGATAGGTAACCGACTCCCCGATAACGTCGGTACGTCCGAAAAGACGTTGCGCCAGGTCCTCCGTCAGCACCAGTTGTTCGGGACTGGAGAGCGCCTCCTCCGGATTGCCGTACAGCATGGGCAGGTCGAACAGGGAGAGGAAGGCCGGACCCGCCTGCGCCCACTGTTCAACATAGAGTTCCCGCTCACCCCGAAGCAGGAAGTGTCCCGAGCGCTGCGAAACCCGTACGCCTTCCTGCACCTCGGGATACTGCTCTGCGAGCTGCCCGATAATGGGTTCGGGCAGCTGGTCGTGAATGGACTCCCCCAGACTGCTTCCACGGTCGTGCATTAGAACCCGGTAGAGACGGTCGGAATGGGCAAGCTGCTCATCGTAGCTGTACTCGTGGCGTACAAAAAGCAGAATCATGATAAAAACGGTCAGCGCAACCGTCAGGCCCCCGATATTGACCAAGGCGTAACTCTTGTTGCGGGTCAGGTTGCGCCAGGCGATCTTGAAATAGTTTGCAAGCATGGGAAGGAATTTGTTTGCCGGTTGCCCGGCGCCGCCCTTTCGGTCCGGCCCGGTATTACCAATGTAATAAATAATGGAGGCGGCGCAAGGCTATTCCTTACAGGCAGCACACGCCCCTCACCGGATGCACGGCCTGTCCTTGCAGGTCTGCTTGCGGTTATCCCTCATCCTGTTCATTTTACCCCGGCAGGGAAGACATGCGGAAACCATCCTTAACCAGGTCAATGGAGGGCCCAGATGAATCAAGGACACATCAAACCGGCGGAAGTGGTCAATCTGAATACCCTGAAGAGGGAGATGGACCGGGACGCCACCTATGCCCTGGTTAAAACCTCCGACATGGAGGTCATCCGCATGGTGATGCCCGCCGGCAAGGAGATCGCCGAACACAGCGTGGAGGGTGAGATGTCTGTGCAGTGCATGAAAGGCCATGTCCTCTTTTCGGTGGACGGCAAGACCCAGGAGCTGATAGAAGGGGACTGGCTCTACCTGAACCGCGACCAGTCCCATTCGCTGAGCGCACTTCGCAATTCCATATTGCTGGTGACTATTCTCTTTACGGGAGAGTAGCGGCCGGATCTACGCCCGACAGCCGTTCGCCCCGCCTAGTACTCCTCCTTGGGACCCAACTCCGCTTCCTGGGCATCCACCAGGTCACGCACGTCCTGCAGCAGTTGCTGGGCATCGTAGACGATGCCGTCCTTGATGGTGTACTGTATGCCCTTCACGCGTATGAACTCTCCGATCTTCGAAGGCTGCGCCCAGGCGGTCTGCGCCTACTCGTACTTGATGGGTGCCCCCTCTTCCGGCAGTGACTGAAGGATAAACTCCCGGATGTCTTCGTTGGAGGTCTCCAGATCTTCCGAGCGCAGATACATCATATGTCCGCTGCGGTAGCCCTCGAAGCGGAAACGGTCCTGCAGCTTGCCCGAGGGATCCAGGTTCCACATCACGTATTTGGCCGTGAAGTAGTCGGTGGCCCCATCGAAGTAGCCCGACTGGATCATCACCTGCAAGCTGGGATTTTCGGCCATGGCCGAGCGCAGCATCTCACCGGTCCGATTTCCGTCGCTGTTCCACGGGCGAACCGGGCCGGATACATAGTATTGCAGGTCTGTTCTGAATCCGAGCTGCTCCTGCAGGTAGTGGTTGATGGCCGGGGTGAAGGAGTGTTTCCAGGAGGAATACTCGGGCGAATAGTCGGGACCTTCGCCGGCAGACTTCCGGTCGATGCCTTTGTAGCGGGAATCGAGCCGGCCGATGGTGTAACCCTCGTCGCGCAGCAGCTCCTTCCAGTAAGCGTCGTTGGGCACCGCCAGGTTGTGGCTGAGCACAAACTCCTCGGAAACCCCGGCATAGCGGGCCACCTGGGCGGCCACCTGCTGCCTGCGGGTGTCTTCCAGGAAGCCGCCGCGGCTCAGCGCCGGCAGGTACTCGTCGATGGTATAATCTTCCACTTCGGAAAGCAGTTCCTCCAAATCCCGGTTCTGCAGGTCGGAGGGAAGCTGATTGTGGTACCAGGCTGCGGCCGTGTAGTAGGGAAGCTTGAGCACCGGCGCCCGGGGCTCAGGTCCCTCCGGATTCAGCCCAAGTCCCGTTGGAGAGACCAGAATCACCCCGTTCAAAAACATCCAGTGCGAACCCTGTAGCTCGCCGGCCAGGCCCGAGACGCGGGGCGTGCCGTAACTCTCCCCGATCAGGTACTTGGGCGACTCCCAGCGATCCTGCCGCGAGATAAAGGTGTCGATCCAGTCAGCCAGATACTCGATGTCCTCGTTCACGCCAAAGAACTGCTCGCCCTCCCCGTCGTTCACCATGCGTGAAAGGCCGGTGTTGACAGGATTCACGTAGACAATGTCGGCCACGTCGATGATGGAGTGCGAATTGTCCTCCACGCCGTAGGGTTGTACGGGGAAGCCCTCATCGCTGATCTTCAGTTTTTTCGGGCTGGTATATCCCAGGTGCATCCAGAGAGAACCTGCACCCGGTCCCCCGTTGAAAGAGACAAAAATGGGACGCATTTCGTCGTTCTCGACGTCGGTGCGCCGGTAGTAGGTGTAGAAGAGGGAGGCATCGGGCTCGCCGTCCTCCCCGTAGACCGGCTGGGTGCCGACCGTAACTTCATATGGAATCTGCTCGCCCTTGACCGTCACCTCGTCGGTGGAGGTGATAGCGGTGTCAACCGGCAGGCTGGTCATCTGCGCCCGGGCCGAATAGGAAGATCCCAGGCCCACCAGGATGAGCACCAGAACGGTAAGAAGATTGCGTGACAGAACGTTGGAAGATAGCATCATAAAACCCTTTTGGTTGCATTTGAAAAGCCGGCCGTTCGACCGGGTACCCCCGCGAATATATGAAATTCCCTCCCTCTATATGATACCGGCCGAAATTCCGGCAGGGTGAAGGGTCCGAATCAGCATTGGGGAATCCTTCGGTAGCCCCTATTTTATCATGCACCCTGCATCCCCGCACCTCGAAATCCCACATGTTCAGACTAGGAGAATACCAGACCCTCAACGTATCACGCAGCACCGAGCACGGCTATTACCTGCAGAACACATCCTCACGCTCAGACGAGGAGGTGCTCCTGCCTTACGGCCTGGCCTTCCGCGAGCTGAAGAAAGGGGAGAACGTCCGCGTGTTTCTCTTCCTGGACGGTGAGGAGCGGTTGACAGCCACCATGCAGGAGCCGCCCATCACCCTCGGCGGCCTCGCACGGCTGAAGGTGAAGGACGTCAACCGGCAGGGCGCCTATCTAGACTGGGGACTAAGCAAGGATCTGTTTGTGCCCTACAGCGAACAGATCGGTACGATGGAGGAGGGACGGTCCTACCTGGTCTACCTTTACCTGGACGAAAAAAGCGGGCGGCTCGTCGCCACCGAAAAGTTTGACCGTTATCTGGACAAGGGAGAGATAGATCTGCAGGAAGAAGAGGAGGTGGACCTGTGGATACGCCATCGCACCGACCTGGGCTACAATGTCGTCATCAACGAAAAGTACAGCGGACTGATCTATCACGATGAATTTTTCTCCGAGGTCGGCTACGGAGACCGGACAAAGGGCTACATCAAGCAGATCCGGGACGACGGCAAGATCGACGTGACCCTGCGTCCCATTGGCTACGACAAGGTGGAGCCCAGCGCCGGGCTCATCCTGGAGCGCCTGAAGGATGCAGGCGGCTACCTGGATTTACACGACAAAAGCGATCCTCAGGAGATCCGCAACCGGCTGCAGATGAGCAAGAAAACCTTCAAGAAAGCGATCGGCCTACTTTATAAAAAGGAGATCATCAGGATTGAGGACGACGGGATCTATCTGGCGGAGGGATAAATCCCCACGAATGGTCGGCACATCCGTATGAATACCATACCCCCTTGTCTTATTGACTCTATTAATATAAATTAAGTCAATGTGCTACCCTAATTAATATTAATTAAGTCAGTATAGTGACGTTTTTGTCAATATAATTATGCTCATACCCCGATTCATCACGAACAAGATAGAAGGCGATCTGGGTAAACAGAAAGTGATTCTTCTATATGGAACGCGCCGCACCGGTAAAACAACCATTATTGAATACCTCGCAACCAAATATAAAAACGACACGCTGATCCTGCCGGGCGAAGATCTGCAGATAGCCGAAATATTGAAGAACAGAACCGTGAAAAATTACCGCCGCATCATCGGTGACAAGAAAATTGTGGTCATTGATGAAGCGCAGGCAGTCCCTGAAATCGGCATGTGCCTGAAATTTATGATCGATCAGATCCAGGGAATAACGATTATCGCCACAGGAAGCAGCAGTTTTGATTTTGTATATCGTACCGGGGAGCCCCTGGTGGGAAGAAACATAGTATATCAACTGCATCCGCTTGCCCAGGTTGAGTTGTCGGTGAGAGAAGATCACCTGACTACCCGCCTCAACCTGGAACAGCGATTGATCTATGGCAGCTATCCGGAACTATGGCATATGGAGAGCACCGGGGACCAGGAGCAGTATTTGCAACAACTTATTCAAAGCTATCTTCTGAAGGACCTGCTTATTCTGGAAAACGTCAAAGGAGCAAACGTTCTCTATAAATTGCTGCAACTTCTCGCCTGGCAGGTCGGCAGTGAGGTCAGTACTGTTGAGCTGGGAGAGAGCCTCCAGATGAGCAAGAATACGGTAGATCGCTATCTCGATCTGTTGTCAAAGGTGTTCATCATCTATCCGTTGGGAGGGTTCAGCCGGAACCTGCGCAAGGAAGTAACCAAGAGAAAGAAATGGTATTTTTACGATAACGGCATACGCAACGCATTAATCCGGGATTTCAGGCCCCTGCAAGCGCGCAACGATATAGGCCAGCTTTGGGAGCAGTATGTCCTGGGCGAACGCATGAAATTCAACAGCAGCAGGAATCACATTCCCAGATATTATTTCTGGCGAACCTACGATGGCCAGGAAATTGATTTTCTGGAACTTGACAACCGGCAGAATATACAGGCCATTGAATGCAAATGGAGGGAAAGAGGAGCCAAACCACCGGCGGCTTTTTCAAAGGCCTATCCTGAAGCTCGCTATGAAGTGGTAAATAAGTCGAATTACCTGGACTGGATTACGTAACCTACTCCGTCCGCAGCGAATCCGCGGGATTGGCCCGTGCCGCGCGGATTGACTGGCCGCTGACTGTCAGCAGGGCGATCAGCAAGACGGCCGCTCCCACCGCAACGAAAGTCCACGCACCCAAATCAATCCGGTAGGCGAAATCCTGCAGCCAACGGCTAACCCCATAGTAAGCTATCGGCACGGCCACCAGGAAGCCCAGGCCAACCAGAAGCAGGAACTCCCGCGAGAGCAGAGCCACAATGTTGGAGACTGTCGCCCCCAGCACCTTGCGTATACCTATTTCCTTGGTCCGCCTCCGGGCGGAGAATGCCGCCAGTCCGAAAAGTCCCAGGCACGAAATTATAATTGAGAAGCCCGCGAAGCCTTTGAACACCGATGCCATGCGAAGCTCCGCCCGGTACCGGCTGTCAAGCTCTTGGTCCAAAAAGGTGTAGTCGAACGGATAGCCTGTCTGAAACGAATCCCAGGTCTCCCTCACCTGCCGGAGTCCTTCCGAGATCTGTCCCTCAGGCAGTCGGATAAAAAGATTCCTCTTTGCCAACCCTTCCTCTCCGTAGCGGAATACCGTCGGGGTGATCCGTTCATAAAAAGTCTGGGCGTGAAAATCCTCCACTATACCCACCACATGGGCGTTAACCGGTTTTTCGACAAACTGGCCGCGGGCCTCCTCCACCCCGAACAGCCGGGCGGCCGACTCGTTCAGCAGCACGTTATCGGTGCTGTCGCCGTCAATATCACGACTTAGAAAACGACCGGAAATCAGGTCTGTCCCCAGGGTCTCCAGGTAGGAATGGCTGCCCTCTATCCAGTACAGCCGGCTGGGCACGTCCAGCTCGTTCTCCTCCAGTTGCATGTACATTCCCGGCTGCCCCAGCATATTTCCAAATGCCACCTGCTCGACAGAAGTATTACGGAGCAGTTCCTGTCGAAAGGTATCAAATTGATCGCTGACTGCATTGCTGCGGTCGGTGATCATCAGGATCTGCTCATCCTCTCCGTCCATGCGATTTTCCTGTATATAGGTCATCTGTCGGGATATCAGTACGGTAGCCAAAATCACGACAAGGGACACGGCAAACTGGATCACCACCAATCCCCTCCGAAGCGAAGCCTTCGACACTCCCCGGACACCGAATTGTCCCTGGAAGATCTGCTTGGGTGTAAATCCCGACATGTAAAAGGCGCAGTAGGCCCCGCTCATCAGAGTAACTCCCGCAAAAAGGGCTGTGAGAATCAGAACCCCCTCGAGATTCAACCAACTCATCGCACTCAGATCCAATCCCAGCACCTGCTGTATATGGGGCAGGAGCGCCTCAAACAGCATCAGCCCAAGAAAGAAGCCTATGCTGCAGGTAAGAGCCGTTTCCACCATCACCTGCTGCACTACCTGAAAGCGGCTGGCCCCTACCGATTTACGTACCCCGATTTCCCGGGTCCGCTCCATGGCGCGTGCCGTAGCCTGGTTGATATAATTGACACAGGCGATAAGTAGAATCAGAAGAGCTACGGCAAAAAATATCCGTATGTAGGTCATCTTGTCCGACCCGCCCTGGCGTCCCTCCGGATATAGATATATCTCCGACAGAGGTTGCAAAACCATCCGGCGAGTGCTCAGGTCGGTGTCTTCCCTGTACTTGGCGTAGGTACGGATATAATCCGGAAATTTACGTTCCAGCTCGGCCGCACTGTTTTCGGACAGTTTCAGATAGGTAGGAGCCGTATGGTACTGCCAGCTTCCCATCTCGCTCTCCTCCGTTCTCATCACCGCCTTGAAACCCATGTGGGTGTTGGACGGGGGATCCTCCACCACGCCGGTAACCGGCCGTTCCATCCGCTTGTTCAGGGAAACCGTTTCTCCTATAGGATTTTCTTCTCCAAAGAGTCGCCGTGCGAGGGACTCTGTAATCACCATCGCATCGGGCTGGGAAAAACTCCTTTCCGCCGATCCGTACAGGAAAGTATGGGAAAATACCTGGAAGAAATCCTGCGTGGCAGTCATGACCCCCTCCTCGTAAAACTGCCGGTCGCCATACTCAAACAGGTACTGCATGGAGGAGGGGGGAAGGGTCTTGACCCCAAACAACACTTCAGGATAAGTCTCCTCCAGATGGCCAGCCAGTCCCATAGGAGTGCCCGAAAATATGTTCCCGCTGTCGGTGTAATGCATAAGCACCCGGTAGACCTGGTCTGACTCCGGCAGGTGCTCTTCGTAGCTGGTTTCGTGCCGGATATAGAAAATGATGACCATGAACACGGCCAGCGCCACCGCCAGACCGGCGATATTGATGAAGGCGTATCCTTTATTACGAGCCAAGTTTCTCCAGGCGATTTTAATGTAATTAAGAAACATGGATCCGGGGTTTAGGAATTACGAATGCTTACTCGCTTCGGAGTGACTCCACCGGGTTGGCCCGGGCGGCACGTACCGACTGCCAGCTGACGGTTAACAGTGCGATCAGCAGGGCGGCCCCACCCGCCAGGGCGAACACACCTATGCCGATTTCGACCCTGTAGGCAAAGTCCGCCAGCCACCGGTCCATGGCATACCAGGCTACCGGGGCGGCGATCAAAAAGCCGACGGCCACTTGCAGGAGAAAATCGCCCGAGAGGCGGGCGACGATACTCTCGGTAGTCGCGCCGAGCACCTTGCGTATGCCGATTTCCCGGGTTCGGCGGCGGGCTGCCAGCGCGGCCAGGCTGAAGAGTCCCATACAGGCGATAACGATGGTGACCAGGGAAAAGGCCCAGAAAATTTGTGCGAAGCGGTGGCTGCTCCGGTAGATATCGGCTATGCTGTCGTCCAGAAATGTGTATTCCATGGGTACGCCTCCGGCGACTTCGCTCCAGGCCTCGCGCAGGCGGTCGAGCGTCGGCCCGACCGATCCGGCCTGGAGACGAACATTCAGCGTATTGAATCCATCACGTCCGATTTGAAGGGCCAGTGGACCGATTTCGCTGTGGAGGGAGCGGTAGTGGAAGTCCGACACCACACCCGTGATCCGTCCCTGGAAGGGCAGGGCATCCAGCCCAAGCAAGGCGCCCAGGTTTTCGCCCTGGAACTCCTCGCTATTCACCGCACGGGCAAAAGATTCATTGACCACCCACTCTCCCTCCTGAAGGTTCATGGGCGCTCCCGAAAGAGATCGAATGCCCATAAGAGATAGAAACTGGGGATCTACCGTCAGCACGGAAAAATGGGGGAAGGGACCTTCCTCCAACGTAAATTCCATGGCCCCGGATACGCCCACCGATCCACCGGAAGCGGCTACGCCCTCTACACCCGACACCCCCTGCATACGCTGCTTGAGCACCTCGTACTGTTGCTGCTGCTCACCCTTCAGGGATATGGTAATCACATGCTCCCTGTCGAAGCCCAGGTCGGACTCCATCATGTAGTCCAGCTGGTTCTGTACGATGAGCGTGCTGCAGATGAGGGCAATGGAGACGGCAAACTGGAACACCACCAGTCCCTTTCGCAGCAGGCTGTTTCCCGACGACTGTGCCGTTTCGTTACGGAAGATGGCCGAGGGATCCAGGCGCGCCAGGTAGAGCGTCACGTAGGCGGCTGATAAAACGGTTATCACAAGCACCAGGGGAACCAGAAGGGCCCAGAGCCACGGATCGAGCAGCCCGTAGGAACTCAGCGTGACGCCGGGGATGGCGCTGGCCAGGGGATAGACCATCTCCACCATCAGCAGGGCTGCGGTAACGGCAAGGAGGCTCGCGAGGAAGGACTCGGAAAGGAAACGCAGGGAAAGCTGCGAGGGCCGGGCACCCATGGCCTTCCGCACGCCTACCTCCCGACTGCGCGGAATCAGCTGAGCTATGGAAAGGTTGATATGGTTGACCACTGCAATAAGCAGCAGAAAAAACGCGGCAAAGGAAAAGATATAGAGATAACTCACGTCGCCGGACGCATCAAAGGCGTAGAGATGCAGCTGATCCAGGCGCTCCAGCATATAGCCCTGCAGAGCCGGGTTTTCGCTGTTTGCCCGGGTAAGTGCCAGCATCTGTTGTTTGACTTCGCCGGTATCGGCACCGGGTGCCAGCAGCACGTAGCTGGTGATGGAGGATATTCGCTCCCATTGCAGGGTATTATCCGCCGGATTTGCCAGAATGTGAAAAGGCAGTTCGGTGGCGCCGGGAGGGTTGGCGATGATGCCCATTACGGTCAATTGCCGTTCCTGTTCGGAAACGGTAATCACCTTGCCTACCGGATCCTCCTCCCCGAAATACTTCTCGGCCATGCGTCGGGAGATCACGGCGCTCCCGGGCGCGGCAAGGGCCTCTTGCGGGCTCCCCCGAAGAAAGGCAACGGTAAACATGTCAAATACGGCCTGCTCGGTGTAGAACAGGTCATCCTCGTAGAAGGATCGGTCCCCGTACTCTACCAGGGTGTTCTCCCTGCGGGTCAGCCGGGCGGCGTTCTCCACGCCGGAGGCCTCCTGCCTCAGGGTCCGGGCCAGCAGGCTGGGTGAGCGGTTGCTGAGCACCTCCTGCCCGCTGTACTCCATTTGCTGGCCAATTCGGTAGATACGCTCCGCCTTGGCGTGATGCGACTCATAGGTCAGTTCGTGATGGACGTACAGTCCTACAAGTATGCAGCAGGCCACCGCGACGGACAGGCCCAGGGTGGTCACCAGGCTGTAGCCCTTGTTTTTCCGCAGGTTGCGCCAGGCGACTTTAAGATGGTTCGATAACATGCGGGCTATTTTGAATGGATGATTATTCTGAACGCAGCGACTCCACCGGGTTGGCCAATGCGGCCCGTATCGACTGCCAGCTCACCGTCAGCAGGGCAATCAGCAGGGCGGCGCCTCCCGCCAGGGCGAAGACGCCGGCTCCGATCTCGATCTTGTAGGCGAAATCCGCCAGCCACCAGTCCATTGCATAGTACGCCACCGGCACGGCGATCACGAAGCCGATGGTTACCAGTTTGATGAAATCTTTACTGAGGAGGGTGACAATGTTCGATACGGTCGCCCCCAGCACCTTGCGGATACCAATCTCCTTGGTGCGCCGCCGCGCCGCCAGCGCGGCAAGGCCGAAGAGCCCAAAGCAGGCCAGCAGGATGGAGGCGCCGGATGAAGCCTTCATGATGGTTCCCCAACGCTGCTCCTCGGCGTACTGCCTGCGCACGTAATCCTCCAGGAAGGTGTAGCTGAAGTTCTCGTCGGGCGCGACCTCCGTCCATAACTCCTCCAGCCTCCCCAGTGTGCTGCTTACCGTGGCGGTGTTAATGCGCACCAGGATACTGTAGACAGGATATTCGCTTTGATTTTCTCGGTGCATATAGGCCACCGGCTCTATCTGGTTGTAGAGATTCATGGTGTGATAGTTCTCCATGACCCCGATGACCTGCATGCCTTCGAAATTGCCCCATTTGTCATCGATCGTCTGGCCGATGGGCTGCTCCCACCCCATCTCCTCTACAAGGCGCTTATTCACGATCATCCCGTTCTTCAACTCGGCGGGCCGTTCCCGGGAGAATGCCCTTCCGGCTTCCAGCTCGATGCCCATGGTCTCCATGTAGTGTTCGTCAGCCACCTCGCCATGTATTACCCCGCTGTAGGCTTCGGTACTCACGCCGAAGATTCCCGAGGTAAAGCCATCCAGCTCCTCCATATTCTCGAAGAGGCCGGAGGTGCCGGAAACGGCTTCCACGCCGGGTATGCGGCGTGCTTCTTCGTGGAACCGACGGTAGATTTCCGCCCCGCGTTCGGCGTTGCCCAATCCCCCGGCCTCAAGGCGCACCACGCCCTCCGGCTCGTAGCCCAGGTCGGTGTTGGTCATGTAATGCAGCTGCTTTTGCATCAGCACCGTGACGGCGATAAATGAAATGGTCATGGCAAACTGCACCACGATGAGCGAGCGTACCAAGGGAGAAGTCCGGCCACCGCCGGTTGACTTCCGGAAGATGGAGGCGATGCTCCTGCCCGACAGCACCAGAGCGGGATAGACGCCCGTCAGGAGCGTGGCCAGCAGCAGCACGCCCCCCACCAGCAGCAGGAGCCCGGGATCCTGCAGGAAATTCATGGTCACCTGCTGCTGCACCATCTGCTGGAAGAAGGGCAGGAGCAACTCCGCAAGCAACAGGGCCGCCAACAGGGACAGGCAGCAGGTCAGGAAGACCTCGCCCAGAAACTGGCGCGCAAGCTGCCCGCGGTCCGCGCCCACCACCTTGCGTATGCCGATCTCCCGGTCTCTCGTGGCGGCGCGGCCCAGGGTCAGACTCACAAAATTGATGCCCGCGATGGCCAGCACCACCAGGGCAATGACGCCCAGCACCAGCGGGTAAAGAGGATTGCTCTGGGGTAACATGGAGCTGACCTCCTGGCTGAAGTATATTTCATCCACCGGCTGAAGCCGGAGCTCCGTCTTGAACTGCTCGCCCACCGCCCCGTAGTTGTCTGTTACAAAGGCGGGCAGCTTCTGAGCAAGCGTCCGGACATCGGCGTTCTCGTTCAGAAGCAGCCAGGTCTCGCCCCAGCCGCTGGCCCAGGCCCTCTGGCCTGCGGGAAAATCCCGGGGAATGGCCTCGAAGGGAATAACCATGCCGAATTCCAGGCTGGAGTTCCGGGGAGGATTCTCCGCCACGGCAGATACGGTGAAGGCATGCTCGGTATCCTGGATGACCACAGGGAGGGAGTTGCCCACCACATCCGTCGTACCGAACAGTTCCCGGGCTTTCGATTCGGTCAGCACCACATTTTGCCGGCTGGCCAGGGCCTGGGAGGGGTCGCCCTGCCGGAGGGGAAAGGTGAACATCTGAAAAAATTCGGGACCGGCGACCAGGGACCGCTCCGTCCGGAAGGTCCCCTCCTGTTCCACCTGCACCATGGCGCCCCCTACTTTGATAGCGGAGGCAATTTCAGGCAGCTGCTCTTCCAGGCGCTCCGCCAACAAGTGCGGCGATATGGCCCCGTGGCGAACTTCCTCTGTACGGGGATTTGTCTCCGTTTCCACCACCCGGTAGAGGCGGTCGCCGTTTTGGTGAAATTGATCGTACGACCACTCAAAACGCACGTAGGCCGCCAGCAGGATACAGCATGCGATGCCCACCGCCAGTCCGCCGATACTGATGGCCGAATCGATCTTGTGATTGAACAGGTTACGCCAGGCGATCTTGATGTAATTCTTGAGCATGTTACCTCACTGTATCGTTGTTGAAATGAGCATCTTGAAACCGGCAAACGGTTCATCCGAATGATCTGCGAAAACCTCTAATCAGTCCCGGTACGATACTATTTCCCCAATAATCATACCAGTTTCCTTTACCGGGCATAACAATCGATATATGGAGATGTGTCCCCTCAAATTGTTCGTATTGATACAACGGGTGTACGCAGGCGTACAGTTTGATAGAAACAAACAGTGCTCATCTATGCTCACGCCGCCCGAACAGATTCCATCCCAACAGTAATCGGCACTTGTCGCTTCCTACTCCGACCGCAGCGTGTCCACCGGGTTGGCCAGGGCGATGAGCAGGGTGACGCCTGAAGGCGCGCGGCTATTCCATGCCTACACTGTAATCGATCATCTGGTTGTCCCTGAAATTGTAGAGGGTCATCCGCCGAAGGTTGTAGAGGCCGGTCCAGAAGCGGCTCAGCTCTCGGATGTAGGCCACGCGGGCGGCATCCCGCTGGGCCTGGGCCTGGAAAAGGAACTCTATATCGGTGTCGCCGACCAGGTAGCGGGTCTGAGCCACATCGTAGCGTCGCTGGGCAATACCGTCCGATTCGCGAGCCAGCTGCACCTGGTTGCTGCGCTGGAGGAACTCCCTCACCTGCGTCTCCACACCCTGCACGAATTGCTGTCGCTGGTAATCGATCATCGTGGCTGTTCGGCGCTGCTCGTTGCGTGCGGCGTTCACCTGCGCCCGCTGTTGGCCCCAGTTGAAAATGGGTATCTGGAAACCCATGGTAAGGAACTGGCTGTTTTGGGTTTCGGTGTAGAGATCGGCCAAGTCCTCCGAGGTCTTGTTGATGCCATATCGGGCAATCAGATTCATCTGCAGGTTGGACTGCGCCTTCTGCTGCGCGAAGTTGGCGTCGGCCTGCATCTCCTGCAGCTCGTACCGGAGGGCCTCGTTGTTGTTCTCCATGGCCAGCTGTACGGCGCGGTCAATCTGGACGTTGACTTCCGGCAGCTCCTCCGGCGCATCAAGCTCCATGGAGACGTCGGTGGAGTAGCCCAGGAAAATCTTGAAGTTGTTCAGCACCCGCTGGTATTCTATTTCGGAGTTGCTCACCGACACCTGTGCGTTTTTCAGTTCCAGCTCGGAGGCCAGTAAATCGTTCTCTGAGATATCGCCCACCCGGTAGCGCGACAGGTTGATGGTATGGATGGAATCGTTGCTGGCCCTGTTGAAACGGGCGTTCTCCAGCTGCACCTGCGCCAGGTAGACATTGAAAAAGTTCTGCGCTGTTCGCTGGGCGACCTGCTCCATGTTCTGCACAAACTGCTTCTGGGCAATCTCAAAGCGCAGCGGCTCAATGCGGTTGCGCCATTTGAGGTTGTTGTACTGGAAGATAGGCTGAACAAACTGCGCCTGCAGGGGTGTGCTGCTCCAGAGGTAGCTGTTCTCTCCGCCGAAGATGCCCAGGCGTCCAATTTCCGACGACAGCGAAAGTCGGCCTCCAGTCAATGGAATGTTCTGGTTGACCGAAAGCTCCGCACCGGCATTTGACTGCACCTGGTCGCGGAAGACCACGCTCCCGTCGGGCTGTGTGACGGGAATAATGCTGCGGTTGTAGTTGGGGGCGTCGCCCGACAGGTCCAGACTGGGCAGCAAGTCCGCCCGGAAGGCTCGGTACTGCCACTGGCTGGCAATCATGTCGAAGCGTGCCAGGCGCGCCTCCGGACTCTGGTCCTGCGCAATTTCGATGGCCTCCTGCAGGGTGAGCGTGCCCAGCTGCTGCCCGCTCTGGGCCTGCACCGGCAGGGCTAGCCCAGCCCAGAGCAGCATGATCAGTACGATTGATGAACGTTTTTTGCTGAATAAATCCATTGCGTATCGTTTGGTTCGGTTAAGTACTCATAGGTACGAAATATAGTCGCACACTTACAATCTCGTCACTCCGAGCGCAGCGAATCCACCGGGTTGGCGGTGGCCGCCTTCAGGGACTGCCAGATGACCGTCGCCAAGGCCACCAGAAGGGCCGTACCCCCGGCCGCCAGAAAGATCCCGGGTCCAATGGTAATGCGGTAAGCAAAATCCGCCAGCCACTGTCCCATGACGTAGTAGGCCGCGGGGGCCGCAATCACGAATCCCAGGGCTACCAGCTTCAGGTAGTCCCTGGAGAGCAGCACGACGATACCCGACACCGTCGCGCCCAGCACCTTGCGCACACCGATCTCCTTGGTGCGCCGCTCGGCGGTATAGGCTGACAGTCCCAGCAGACCCAGGCATGCTATGAAGATAGCGATCACCGTAAAGACCCAGAAGATGTTGGCCAGGCGCTGCTCCGTGCGGTATTGCCGGTCGAGCTGCTCGTCCAGAAAATGATAGTAGAACGGACGGTCCGTCACGTGACGGTTCCACGCCCGCCGCACCGCTTCCAGTCCGCCGCTCACCTGCCCGTCGGCCAGCCTCACAAGGATGGTCTCCTGCGAACCCGTCTGGAACTCCGCCACCAGCGGTTCGATGGGCTGGTGCATCGATTCGATGTGGTAGTCCTCCACGATGCCCACCAGAATCCCGGTGCCGTTGTATTGTATTTCCTGTCCCACCTTGTCCCACAGATCCTCCACGTTGGCCAGCGTTTCGTTAATGATCTTGGCGTTGGCGGCCTCCAGATCGGATATTCCCGCATCCCGGAAGTGTGTCCCGGCGACCATTTCATAGCCTAATGTACTAAAATAATCGTACTCTACCCACATCACATTTAGAAAGTCAAACTGCGAGGTGGTGTCGGATGGTGTGAAACCGCTGAGAAATCGAATATCTCCTGGCATCTGCCCCGCCGTTACACTTTCTATGGCCGGAGAGGAAAGCAGCTCCCTCTTGAAGGTATCGTACTGCTGGTCGACGGCCTCGTTTTTGTTTTCAACCACCAGCACTTGGTCGCCACGCACATTCAGGCGTTGCTTGCGTATATGCTCCATCTGGTTGTAGATGGTCACGGAAGCCAGAATGAGCATGATGGAGCCGGTAAACTGCCCCACCACCAGCACCTTCCGGAAACGGCTGCTGCCCGCTCCGCCCGGAAAGAGCCCCTTGAGCACGCGGGAGGGAGAGACGCCTGAAAGCACGAAAGCCGAATAACTCCCGCTCAGCAGTCCCACAATCACGGCCACGGCCGCCACCACGGCAAGACCCAAGGGCTCCCAGACCGGCTGCATGCTCAGTCGTGTATCGAGCAAACGGTTAAAGGTTGGCAACGCCAGCTCGGCCATCAGCAGGGCCGCCAGCATGGAAATGGTAGACAGCAACACCGACTCCATCAGAAACTGCCGCAGAAGCTGTCCCCTGTGCCCTCCCATTACTTTGCGAACGCCCACCTCGCGGGCGCGCTGGGACGAGCGCGCGGTGGAGAGGTTCATGTAGTTCACGACCGCAATCAGCAGTATCAGCAGGGCGGCGGCCGAAAAGATGTAAATGTACTGGAGGGGCCCCGTACGTGTGGCCGTGCCGAGACTGGGATAGAGATGGGCATCCGTCAGGGGCTGTACACGGAGATCGTACTGCTCGTCCGCGCCTTCGGGCTGCTGGTTCTCCATAAAAGCCGGCAGCTTGTCCCGGAAGGCGGCGATGTCGGCGTCCGCCCTCAGCTTGATATAATTCGCATTGCCGAAATTCCACCAGTAGGGCGACCCGCTCTCCGGCTGAAAAGGGATCAGCATGTCGAAAGTAATGGAGGAGTTGTAGGGCAGGGTCTCCAGCACGGCTGCAACGGTGTAGGTGGTCTCGCCTTTGTCGATGCGCTCCAACCCGTCGCCTTCCAGGCGCATGGTGGACTCGTCGCGGGTGGTGATGGTCTCACCTACCACGCTGGCGCTGCCGAAATATTTTTCGGCAAACGGCCTGGTGATCACCACGGAACGGGGGCTCTCGAGGGCTCCCTCTACGCTGCCGTGGGCCACCGGAAAGGAAAAAGGCTCCAGGTAGCCGGGGTTTACATACCGTACGGAATTCTCATAGAACTGTCGCCCGTTGGCCGAAACCAGCAGCTCCCGGGCGGTGGTGCTGACGGCCCAGGATTCCACCTCCGGATACGCTTCCGCCAGTCCCATGGCGATATCCTCCATCAGTCCGGTGCGTATGTCACCGCTTTCGGTCTCCTCGGCCACCACGCGGTAGATGCGGTCGGCCCCCTCGTGGAAGGAGTCGAAGGTAAGCTCACGCACCACAAAGAGAGCTATAATCAGGCAGACGGCCAGACCCACCGACAGCCCAAGGGCGTTGATCAGCGTAAAGGCGCGGTTCTTGACCAGGTTGCGCCAGGCAATTTTCACGTAGTTTTTCAGCATGCTTCGGGAATCACTCCTAGACGTGGAAGCCTTCCTGCATGTTTTCGGTGACAATGTGGCCATCAAATAGGTGAATCACCCGGCGCGCGTAGTCGGCGTCGTGCGGGGAGTGGGTCACCATCACGATGGTGGTGCCCGCCTCGTTCAGCTCGGCCAGCAGCTTCATCACCTCGTCGCCGTGGTCGGAGTCCAGGTTACCGGTGGGCTCATCGGCCAGGATCAGTTTGGCGTTGGCCACCACGGCACGGGCAATGGCCACGCGCTGCTGCTGACCCCCGGAGAGCTGCTGGGGGAAGTGGTTGCGGCGATGCATCATGTTCATGCGCTCCAGGGCGGCCTCGGACTTCTCCTTGCGCTCCTCGGAAGAGGCGCCCAGGTAGAGCAGCGGCAGTTCCACGTTTTCAAAGACGGTCAGCTCGTCAATCAGGTTAAAGCTCTGGAAGATGAATCCAATGTTTCCTTTGCGAAGCTGGGCGCGCTCACGCTCGGACCTGTCGGCCACCTCGTGGCCCAGGAAAGAGTAGGACCCTTCGGTGGGGTTGTCCAGCAGACCCATGATGTTCAGCAGGGTGGATTTCCCGCATCCCGAGGGACCCATGATGGCGCAGAACTCCCCTTCGGTGATCTCCAGGTTGACGTTGTTCAAGGCGGTGGTCTCCACCTCCTCGGTAGTGTAGGTCTTCTTCAGGTTTTTGGCGTTGATCATGATGGCAAGGTTTGTAGGGTTGGTTTGTTAAAAGGTTATTGCAGGTTCAGCACCTCGTTGTCGCCGAAGGTCTCGTAGCTGGAGGTGATCACACGGTCGCCCTCCTCGAGTCCTCCGAGCACCTCGAAGTATTCGGGATTCTGCCGGCCGATGCGAATATCGTGGCGCACGGCCTGGCTGCCGTCGTCGCTAAGCAGGTAGACCCAGTTGCCGCCGCTGGTCTGAAAGAAGCCGCCCTTGGGCAGCAGCAGGGCCTGGGCCGACTCGCCCAATTCAAGGCGGATGCGCGCCGTCAGCCCGCGGCGCAGGCCGTCCGGCACCTGGTCGACAAACTGCATCTCCACCTGGAACTGCCCGTTCTCGATGGTGGGATAGATGCGGGTAATCTCCAGCACATAGGTGGATCCATTGAAGTCCCAGGTCCCGCGAAGTCCCGTAGTAATGCGCTGCAGATGGTACTCGTCGATATTCACGCGCAGCTTGTAGCTGTCCAGCACGTCCACCTGTCCAATGCGGGTGCCACGGTTTATGGACTGTCCGGCGTTGAATTCGTTCATGGTAAGCTGCCCGTCCACCGGGGCGGTCACAGTGAGGTTATCCAGGTTGTCCTGGGTGGCCTCCAGGTAACTCTCCACACGCCGCTGCTCCTCCTGCAGATCCTCCAGCTGGTTCTGGGTGCTGACGGAGTCGTTGCGTGTGGACTGCTGCTCCAGGCGGAAAATTTCCTGCTGGTGACGGTAGTCGTCCCGGGAGCGACGGAACTCAGCCTGCGGGATGGCACCTTCCTGGTAGAGGGTGCTGTCGCGCTCGTACTGGTTGCGCGTTTCGGTAAGCGAATGGCGCGCGTTGGCCAGCTGGCTCTGCAGGTTGAGCAGGCGACGCTCCAGATTGTATCGCTGGTCACGCAGGCTGTTGAGCTGTTCGTAGTAGCCGCCGGTCCGCTGCATGATCGTCAGCTCCAGCTCGGGATTGTTGAGAGTCAGAATGGTGTCGCCCTCCTCCACCATGGCGCCCGACTGCAGGTAGATCTGGTCCACCGTGCCGCCCTCCGCCGCATCGATATAGGTGGTGCGGATGGGCTCCACCGTCCCGTTCTGGCTGATAAATTCCTGGAAGGTACCCTGCTCGATGGTGCTGACGGTAAGCTTTTCGCGGTCGACGTTCAGCGTGGAGCGCACGTCCATAAAGACGAAGCTGTAGACAAAGAGCGCCACGATGGCCACCCCTCCCACGATCATGGCGATACGCTTGGGCGTCCAGTAGCTCTTGTTAATTTTCTTGTCCATCCCCGCGCTGGAAATGTCCTTGTCTGAATAATCCGGCATCTTCTGTTCGTTCCTTATGTTCTGGTTGCTTGCGATTCCAATATATTCAACATGCGTGCCAAAAAAATATGCGGCCTCTGAGGGCGGCTGGGCACGTCGGAGGCGCCCCTTCGTGTACACTGGAGAACAACAGGTGTTCGAATTCGAACACATTTCGTTACATTTCCGTATAGCAACGATCCCAGGAGGCCGGAAGCCCCCTATGAGAAAGGCATGATCTTTGATCCCCTACCTATAGACGAACAGACGAGTTTTCCATTAAAAAAGTTTTAGACCGATGAGCGACACGACAACCGGAAGGGTACTGGTGGTGGATGACGACAGCGACGTGCTGCAGGCCGCCAAACTCTTCCTGAAACAACATGTGCGGCAGGTTGACACCGAAAAATCCCCGCGCTCCATTCCCAACCTTCTGAAGAACTACAACTACGACGTGGTGCTGCTGGACATGAATTTCACCGAAGACGTCTCCAGCGGGGAGGAGGGATTTCACTGGCTGGAGAAGATCCTGGAGATGGACCCCTCCCTGGCCGTGGTGCTCATAACGGCCTACGGCGATGTGGAGAAGGCCGTAAAAGCCGTGAAGCTGGGCGCCACCGATTTCGTGATGAAGCCTTGGCAGAACGAGAAGCTGCTGGCCACCATCACTTCCGCCCTCAACCTGACGGAGTCGCGGCGGGAGATCGACACCCTGCGCAGCCGCCAGAAACACCTTTCGGCCGACATTGACCAGCACTACCAGGAGATCATCGGGAAGAGTCCCCGGATGAACAAGATTTTCCAGACCATCGAGAAGGTGGCCAAAACGGACGCCAACGTGCTGATCACCGGTGAGAACGGTACCGGCAAGGAGCTGGTGGCCCGCGCCCTGCACCGCCGCTCGGACCGCAGCGAGGAGGTGTTTATCAATGTTGACATCGGCGCCATTCCCGAAAATCTCTTCGAAAGCGAGCTCTTCGGTCATACCAAGGGCGCCTTCACCGACGCCAAGGAATCACGCGCCGGCCGTTTCGAAGTGGCCTCCGGGGGCACCCTCTTCCTGGACGAGATCGGCAACCTCCCCCTGCAGCTGCAGCCCAAGCTGCTCTCGGCTCTGGAGACGCGCAAGATCACCCGTATCGGATCCAACAAGCCGGTGGAGGTGGACATCCGGCTGGTCTGCGCCACCAACGAGCCGGTGCATCAGATGGTGCAGGAGAGCCGCTTCCGCCAGGACCTGCTCTACCGCATCAACACCATCGAGATCAAGCTGCCGCCCCTGCGCGAGCGCACCGAGGATATTCCCCTGCTGGCCAAGCACTTCCTGCAGCGTTACGCCAGGAAGTACGGCAAAGAGATCACCACCCTTTCGGAACCGGCCCTCAAGAAGCTCTCCCTCTACCACTGGCCGGGCAACGTGCGGGAACTGCAGCATTCGGTGGAGCGTGCCGTCATCATGACCGACCACAGCGTGCTGCAGCCCGAGGACTTTCTGCTTACTTCCATGGGCGGGGAGGAGTCGGCCATGGTCTTCGATGACTATAACCTGGAGGAGATCGAGAAAACGGTGATCCGCAAGGCGCTGGACAAGCATGAGGGCAACATCTCCAAGACGGCCGACGAGCTGGGACTCACCCGAGCCTCCCTCTACCGCAGAATGGAGAAGTATGATCTTTAAAAATTTTCGTGTCGGCGTGGTGCTCCGGGTCGGGGGGCTGGTGGCCTCCATCGCCCTCTGGATGTACCTGGTCTACTCCACCAGCTACTACGTGAGCATGGTTATCCTGGCGCTGGTGATCGTCTCCCAGATTGTGCACCTGGTGCGCTACGTGGAGCGTACCAATTACAAGCTCACCCGCTTTCTCAACTCCATCCGATACTCCGATTTCTCCCAGACCTTTCCCGACCACGGGCTGGGCAGCTCCTTCCGGGAGCTGAACCACGCCTTTTCGCGGGTGATCGACGAATTCAAGAAGGAGCGCTCCGAGAAGGAGGAGAGTTTCCGCTACCTTCAGACCGTGGTGCAGCACATCGGCATCGGGCTCATCTCCTTCAACAAGCAGGGGGAGGTGGAGCTGATCAACACCGCCGCCAAGCGCCTCTTCCAGATCCCCGCGCTGCGCAACGTGCAGGCCCTGCGCTCCATCAGCGAGCCGCTCTACAAGGCGGTAAGCGGACTCAAGGGCGGCAACCGCACCCTGGTGAGGGTGGGCATCGGCAGCGAAACCTTGCAGCTGGCTATTTCGGCCACCGAGTTCCGCATGCATAACGACCTCTACAAGCTGGTCTCCTTCCAGAACATCCACTCCGAGCTGGAGGAGAAGGAGATGGAGGCCTGGCAGAACCTTACCCAGGTACTCGCCCATGAGATCATGAATTCGATCACACCCATCGCTTCGCTGTCGGACACCATCCACATGCTGCTGCGCAAAAACGCCGTGGAGCAGAACGGGGAGTACATCATCGACCGGGAGTCGCTCGGGGACGTCTCCGATGCCCTGGACACGATCAACAACCGCAGCCACGGGCTAATGCGCTTCGTCAACTCCTACCGCGACTTCACGCAGATTCCCGAGCCCACCTTCGACCATTTCAGCGTAAGGGAGCTGCTGGTACGCGCCCGCAACCTCAACAAGGGGGAGGCCGAGGCGCAAAACGTGCATATTGAGGTTTCGGTTCAGCCGGAAACCCTGGAGGTGACCGCCGATCCCCACCTCATTGAGCAGGTACTCATCAACCTCATTAAGAACGCCTTCCGCGCGCTGGAAGACAAGGAGAACGCCCGCATTGGACTCTCCGGCTCCCTCGACGCCGACGGCACCGTGCTCATCCAGGTCGCCGACAACGGCCCGGGCATCAAGCCCTCGAATCTGCAGAAGATCTTTATTCCCTTCTACAGTACCAGCCAGCCCACCTCCCGCGGCGGCTCCGGCATCGGACTCAGCCTTTCGCGGCAGATCATGCGCATGCACCGCGGCACCCTCACCGTGAGGACCGACGAGCAGGAGGGCACCACCTTTACCCTGCGCTTCTAGGCAGATCAATCATCTTTTTTGCTTTCCGCCCTACCTCGTATATTCCGTCAACGCCATAAACGGAAAGGGCCTGATGATGCTGAGCAAACCCCGTCTGTCAATCATACTCTGCTTTTCCGGCGAGCAGGATGTTATTGAACCCACCCTCAACACCCTCTACGGGCTGAAGGAGGTGCCCTTTGAACTCTTCCTGGTAGACGACCGCCACACCGAGGAGAGCCGACAGGTTATACAGTCGCTGCTGGATTTTCACGGCCACGAGCAAACCTACTACTACGAGCATCCCGCTTTCGGAGGGAGGGGTCTGCGGATCAGTGAAGTGCTGCCACAATGCAACACACCGTATATCTGGTGTCCGGAGTCGGCGGGGGAGATTGACGGGGAGGCCCTGATGGAGAGCCTGGACCTGCTGGAGCAGCAGAAGCTGGCTTTCCTCACCTCCGCCTCCCTGCCCGACAGCACAGATGGATGGCTGGAGCTGGCCGGCCGCGATCAGTGGCCCGAGGACGGCCATTTTCTCTGGAACTTCGATGTCATCGACGCCGCCAGCCGTTTTTTCAACCCGGAGGCGCGCCACTACCCCGGACTGGGCCTGGCCGCGCGCCTTCAGCCCACCTACGCGGCGGCATTGGTGGATCCCTTTCAGCAACCCTGTGAACAGGCAAAGCGCGAACCCCTCACGCCCTCCGTACGCCGGGAACTGCTGGGCGTGCTGATGAAACGCTACGACGCTGACGGCGCTGACCGCAAGCGTCTCTACGAACGCTACGAAGAGTATACGCGCGAGGGGGTGGAGTACCCGGGCCTGGAAGGCGACCTGCTGGTGGAAGCCAAGAATCTGAAAGAGGCGGGACGCTTTAGCGGCGCCATGGAGCTGGTAGAGCATGTGCTCAAGCGCAACCCGGACCACTCGGCCGCCAAGAAGCTTAAAATGGAGATCCTCGAAAAGCGAAGGCGCTTCGTGGAGGCCTCCGAAATCAAGCACGAGCTGGAGTGGCGGTCTACGCAGACCCGGCGGCGCACCGCCCCCGGCGAGTTCAAGACCAGTGTCATCATCCCCACCACCGCCCACGGTAAACCCGCCCTCGAGCACTGTCTGCTCAATCTCTCCAACCACTGCGACAGCGCTGCAACCGAACTCATCGTCGTCGATAACGCCAGCCTGGACAATACCCACGACTACCTGGAGGAACTGAAAGAGAAGAACTTCCTCAACTGCAAGGTGATCACTAACAGCCAGAACATGGGCTTTGCGGCCTCGGTCAACCAGGGACTCAAGCGCGCAGGCGGGACCTACGCCTGCATCCTGCACAACGACGTGGAGATCAAGGGACCCGTGATCCGGCAGCTGGAAAACTACCTTGACGAAAATCCCGACTACGGCATGGTGGGTCCCCTTGCCAACAAGACCCTCTACCCCGAACAGGCCACAAGAGCCTGGGAAGAGCCCAAGGGACTCCAGCCCACCGAGATTCTCGACAGCTTCTGCATGATGATGCGCACGGGCATGGGCGTGGAGATGGACGAGTCCTTCGAGCTGGCTTTCTTCGAGGACTTCGACCTATGCTTTCAGATTCGTGACAAGGGCTACCGGGTGGGACTGGCCACCGACGTGTCGGTGACGCACTACCTGGGCACCACCACCTTCGCGCTGGACCTAGACATCGACAGTCCCCAGTACTACAAGAACGTGGCCTTTTTCAACGAAAAGTGGGACATCGACGTCTATTCGGAGGAGAAGTTGCGCGCCATGGGCACTTTCGACCAGCTTTTGGCCCTGGACGAGCTGGTGAATCCCCTCTTCCCCGAACCCTCCCTGCAGGCCTGGTACAAGGAGATCTTTACCGACGAGCTTCGCACGGAGATTATGAATACCGACCTCGACCCCGAGACCCTCTGCACGCTGGTGCACCTGTTCATGGTGATGGACGAGCGCGAGGTGATGCGCCGCCTGGAGGACCGCCTCGACAAGGTGGAAATCTCCGCTTCGCTCATCTACGACCTGGTACGCTACTACTTCGACAAGAACATCTTCTCACGCTGCCTGCACTACCTGAACCGACTGGAACCCGGCAAGGAGTCCTTCCAGTCGGAGCTCTACCGCCTGGCCATCGCCGTGGAGGAGAAGGAGCTGGAGTCGGCCGTCCCCCGGCTGCGCGATCTGCTCGATAGAGCCCCTTCCAACCCCTATCTCTACAAGCTGGCAGGCGAAATCTACGAATTCGAGGGCGACACCGAGGAGGCCGAATCCTTCTACCGGATCGCCGCACAGATCAATCCCTTTCTCTTTTCCGACGCCGGCAGCGAGGTACGCAGCTGAGGCGCACGCCTGCGGCACGATGCGCGGCCCATGTCTGTTATGAAGGCCACCATGCAAGCTACAACCGCCTCATGCCCACACCCTCCGAAATAAAATCGCTGGTCTCCCTGCTGGAAGATCCCGACCCCTACGTGCAGTCGGAGGTCAGAAGCCGGCTCTTCGAGCTGGGCGAACAGGCCGTGCCCCTGCTGGACCAGCAGAAAAACGAGGTGCGGGACCCGTCCGAGAAGGAACACATCAACGAAATCATCCGCTGGATCACCTTCGGCAGCCTGGAGGAGGATTTCGTGGAGCTGCTGCAGCTGGGCATCGACAGCCCCTCCCGGCTGGAGGATGCCGCCTTCACCCTCTGCCGCTTTCACAACCCCACCCTCCGGGAGCGGGAGTACGTCAAGAAGCTCGACCGCTTTGCCGACTTGGTGGAGAACCGCATACGCTACAGCCTGAGCGAAACCCAGAAAATGCACAAGCTGCTCGACTTCGTCTTCGACGACCTGGGCTTCCAGGGCAGCACGGACGACTATTACCATCCCGAGAACTCTTACCTGAACCGGGTCATCGACCGCCGCCAGGGCCTCCCCATCTCCCTGGGCCTGATTGTGCTTTTCCTGGCGCGCCGACTGGAGCTTCCCTTTTACGGGGTGAACATGCCCATTCATTTCATGCTCAAGTTCCGCGGCGAAAAGGACGAGTTGCTGATCGACCCCTTCGACCGGGGCAAGGTGGTTACCTACAACCAGTGCTACTACTTCCTCAAGCAGAACGGCCTGGATCCCCGCAGCGAGCACTTCGAGACAGCCGGCGAGCGCGAGATCCTGGCGCGCTGCATCCGTAACCTGGTGCACAGCTACTCCCGCCGGGAGGAAGAGGAAAAGGCCGGCCAGCTTAAGCAGCTCCTGAAGATGGTCAGCAACTGAACGTGCGGCGGCCGTAGGTTTTCGGAAGGATGCCGGAACACGTATATTGGTCAGCCGTACCACTCCCCTGAAATTTCACGCAGCGCTACCCTAATGAAGTTATCTGTACGCTCCGAATCCGGCCTCCTGCAAAGTGTCATCGTGCACACCCCCGGCCGGGAGGTCTCCCTCGTCAACCCCGAAATGAAGGACGAGCTGCTCTTCGACGACATTATCTTCGAGGAGGACGCCCGCCAGGAGCACGAGGGCATGCTGGAGGTGCTGCGGGCCGCCATGCCTTCGGACGGCGCCATCTACCAGATCACCGACCTGATCCGCGAGAGTTTTGAGAAGGAGGAAGCCCGCGAACATTTCATCCGCAAACTGGTGGACCGCCATCCCGAGGAGAATATCCACACGGTGGAGGACGAGCTGCACCGGCTGGACCCGGCCGAGTTGCTGCAGTTTGTAGTGGAGGGACACACCCCCGGGCTTCACAATTTCACGCTCTATCCCACGCCCAACCTGGTCTTCACCCGCGACCTGGCGGCCATGGTGGGCGACGCCATCCTGCTCTCCCGCCCCGCCATGCAGGCGCGCCTGCGCGAAGCCCTCATGATGGAGGCTGTGATCCAGTTCCACCCCCTCTTCGCCGAAACCCGCAGCCGCTGCATCACCATCGCCGACGGGACCTCCATCGAGGGCGGCGACGTGCTGGTGGCTTCCGATCGCGTGGTACTCATCGGCATGAGCGAGCGTACCTCTTTCAGCGGACTGATGCGCGCCGCCGAGCGCCTGCTGGAGACCTCCGTGGAGCACGTGCTGGCGGTGGATATTCCCAAGCAGCGCGCCTCCATGCACCTGGATACCATTTTTACTTTTGCCGCCCCCGGCGAGTGCCTGGTTTTCGCTCCCGCTATCACCGAACGCCGCAACAACGTCATCGACCTGAGCCGCACGGGCGGACAGGTGACGGCCCGCACCATGCCCTCCCTGAAGGAAGCCATGGAGGAACTGCTGGAGCGGGAGTTCACCTTCATGAACTGCGGTGGAAGCGACCGTACCGACCAGTTCCGCGAGCAGTGGACCGACGGCGCCAACGTCTTTGCCGTAGCCCCGGGCGTGGTGGTGGGTTACGAAAGGAACCACCACACCTTCCGGGAGCTGCAGAACCACGGCTACCGGCTTATGAACCAGCACGAATTCATCGAGCGCTACCGCGACGCCGACCTGCCTGAGAACGTGGGAGAAGGCGACGAGAAGGTGGCCGTGAGTTTTGTGGGACACGAGCTGTGCCGGGGACGCGGGGGCGCGCGCTGCATGACCATGCCAATCGCAAGAAAAAACGGATAGTGGATTGAACGAAGACAACGGAAGTCAGAACGATGAAATCGGCACCGGAGGGGACCGCGACCATTCCGACGCCTCCCCCAGACCCGGGCGGCGGGCCCGCAACCTGGCCCGCTGGGATTCGACGGTGCTCGACGCCGATGGCGAAGAGGATGGCGACACGGGCGGAGCGGGGGACTACGACCTCAAGACCGTCGCCAAACACCTGGGACTGTTCCTGGCCACCGTGGCCACTGTGGCCCTGACCGGGGCCAGCTTTGTGGGCTTCAACGCCAGCCTCTTTCCACTGGTCATGCCTTCATGGCCCGATTTTATGCGGGGACTGCTCTTCGCCGCGCTGCTGCTGGCCTTCCTGGGCGTGCATGAATTCGGTCATTTCTTTGCCGCCATGAAGCACAAGGTGCGGGTGAGCCTCCCCTATTTTATTCCCATTCCCCTGGGCATCGGCACCCTGGGTGCGGTCATACGCATCAAGGAGCGCATCCGCGACACCCGCAAGATGTTCGACGTAGGCGTGGCGGGTCCCCTGGCCGGGCTGGTCGTCTCCCTGGCGGTACTGCTCATTGGCTTCGCCACCCTTCCCGATCCCTCCTACATCCAGAACTTTGAAGGCCACGAGGCCGTCAAAAACTATGTGGCCCAAAACGGGGTTTTTCCCGAAACCCCGCCTGAGCCCGCCTCGGAGGAGAGCGGCGGACAGGGTACCCTCATGATGGGGGAGACCCTGCTCTACAGTTTCCTGGCGAGTTTCTTCGAGAACGTACCCCCCATGTACGAGATGTATCATTATCCTTTCCTCTTCGCAGGCTGGCTGGGACTCTTTTTCACCGCCCTCAACCTGATGCCGGTGGGTCAGCTGGACGGGGGACACATTCTCTATTCGTTGATCGGCTTCCGGCGTCACCGCACGGTGGCCCGCTACACCTTCGCGGCCCTCACCATCCTGGCCGGCATTGAGGCGGTGCCCTTTATCCACCAGTCGCTGGGAGACTGGGACACCTCCGTGGGATCGCTGAGCTGGCTGCTCTGGGCAGGAGGACTCTACCTGCTGCTGAGGCGCGCCTTCCATGGCGACCACCGCTGGGTGGCTCCGCTGCTGGCCCTCTCACTGGTCGCCTCCGCCGCCTGGCTCTACGGCTGGGTGGGACACTTCGACACCCAGCACTCCCTCATCTGGGTCTTCTGGTGCGCCTTCATCGCCTACTTCGTGGGCATCGAGCACCCTCCCGTACAGTACGAACGACACCTCGACCCCGTCCGGCGGCGGCTGGGCTGGTTCAGCATGGGAGTTTTCCTGCTCTGCATCAGTCCCACCCCCCTCTACTTCGTCTAGGAGGGGAGCTCGGAACCTTCCGCAGCTCTCGCTTGTATGATGAATCGGGCAACCACTATTTGTATATTCCGCATCGTCGAACAAAAAATCCAAGATCCCTTTTCATGCGCACCTTAACCGTCATACTTCTCGGCGCCTTGCTTGCCGGCTGCTCCGGCACCGGCACGCAGGACGTTGAGCAGCAGGTGAACCAGTATATTGCAGAGGACCAGTATGAGCAGGCCCTGGAGCTGCTGGGCCGCACCGATTCCACAGAGACCGACGCCGACCTTTCCACCCTCCGCGAGAAAACGCACCTGAACTACGGAATCTACCTGGAGTACCGGGGACCCGAGGAGCAATCCATGCGCGACCGCATGACCACGGCCCTGGAGCAGTTCATCGAAGTGCTGCGTATCAACCCGGCCAACCAGAAAGCCATCTCCGAGGTGGAGCAGATCATGGGCATCTACGATACCATGCCCGACCGGGGTCCGGGGGAGGAGATTCTCTCCGACCTGCGTGAACTGGGATTTGACTACTGAATCCGACTGCGACCATGTCCAACGCCAACCCCACCATAGAAAACCGCAAGGCGCGCCACGAGTACCACGTCCACGAGACCTTCGAGGCGGGCATCGTACTGAAAGGCACCGAAGTGAAGTCGCTGCGCGACGGCAAGGCCAGCCTCGGCGAAGCCTTCGCCTACATGCAGGACGGGGAGGTATGGCTGCGCGACATGTATATCAAGCCCTACAAGGAGGGCTCGTGGGCCAACCACGAGGAGCGGCGTCCTCGCAAGCTGCTGCTGAAAAAGCGGGAGATCGCCGAACTCGACAAGGCGGTCACCCGCAAGGGCTTTACCATTATCCCGTTGAAGCTCTACTTCAAGAACGGCTACGCCAAAATTCTGATCGGGATCGCGGAAGGAAAGAAGAAGTACGACAAACGGGAGGATATCAAGGAGCGGGACGTTAAGCGGGAGATTGATCGTAAAGTGAAAGGAAGCTACAAGATAAATCTCTAGCACAACCCCTCCCATGACCACCCGTACCGCCTGCCATACAACATTCCTTGCCCTGCTGTTACTGTGGGGCCTGCAGCCTGCGCCGGCTGTGGCCCAGGAGGAGCCCGAAATGAACATCGTTGAGATTGTGGAGAACACCCCGCGGCTTTCGGTGCTCAACCGGGTGCTGCAGGCCAGCGGCATGAAAGACAGTCTGCGCACCGGCGGTCCGTACACCATGTTCCTGCCCGTCAATGAGGCCTTCTACGAGCTGCCCTATGCCGAGCGCAGCTTGTTGTGGGACACCTCCAACCGCGCACGCATCCGCCGCATTCTCAGCAATCATATACTCGACCGACGGATGACCTCCGAAGAGATGGCGGCCCGCAGCAACATACCCTCCCGGCTGGAAGACCTGCCCGTCGACACCACCGGCAACTTGATACAAGTAAAAGGCGCCAACATCCTGCAGCCTGATGTGGAAGCCGTCAACGGGATGGTTCATGTGATTGACGCCATCCTGATGCCCTCCTATGTGGAGTAGCGTTGCGGTCCGGCCTTATAGAGAAAAGGCCACCCCCTCGCCTCCGTGGCGGGACGGAGACGAATCGAGGCAGCCTTTTCATGTAGATCGGGGATGTCCTGTAAGCCGAATTCTGTCAAGGACAATCATTTATCTGGGTTCCGGCTCGCACCGGAACTCAAGCGTTCCACCCGGCAGCATGGCGACGAGCGGCGCGCTGCCTGCGTGAACTTGCACCCCGTGAGGTTTACCCTGCCTCCGAACGTCGCCGCCGGAGCGGTGGGCTCTTACCCCACCTTTTCACCCTTACCCTTCGCTCTCCCGTCCCGGCTTCCGCCTGAGATGGGATGCAACCGCGTCGGGCGGTATGTTTTCTGTGGCACGGGCTTATCCCTTGTTCCCGCCTCGTCCCGAACGGATCGGTGTACGGGCGGGAATACGGAATACTTCCTGTTGGGAAGCACGGTGCTCGTAGGTGTTCGGACTTTCCTCATCCCGACTTGGTCGGGACGCGATTGCCCGGACATCCGCCTGTGATAATATACCTAATACCTAACACTTCCGCGGGGGCGGGACATTCGCCGGGCAGAAAGGGATCCTTACTCGGAAAGTTCTTCCTTTGCCTGTTCGAAGAAGGAGGGATCCACCACGATACGGCCGCTGTTCTCGTCGATGATGATCTTGTTCTTGCGGCGCACCTCCACCTGCGTCTGGGGCGGCAGGGCCATGCCGAGCGCAGCGCCCTTCTCCATGGCCACCACGGCCAGCCCGTTGGTGAGGCCCTCGCGCAGGCGGTTGTAGCTGCGAAGGTAACGTTCGTCGATATTCTCCTCGATCTCCTCGCGCTTATTCAGGAGCTCCTGCTCCTCCGATTCGGTCTCGCCGACCACCTTGTTAAGGTTTTTCTGCTTCTCGTCGTGCAGCTTCTGGGTCTTGTCCAGCTCCTCCTGCGCCTCCTCGAGCTCGCCCTCGATCTCCTCCTGGCGCTTTTCGATCTCCTCACGACGGGACTCGGCGTTTTCAATAATCTGCTTCTGGGCGTCAATCTCCTTGGTGAGGGCGTCGTATTCGCGGTTGTTGCGAACCGACATCTGCTGCTCCTCGTATTTCTCCATCTTGTTCTCGGCATCCTGCACTTCGAGCTCCAGATTGCTCAGCTCCACCTTCAGGTCGGTCTTCTCCTCCTCGAGCTGGCTGATCTTGGCCTCGTAGCGGTTGATGTCGGTCTCGATGTCCAGAATCTCTTCGGGAAGGTCACCGCGTAGCTGCTTGAGTTCGTCAATCCGGGTGTCAATATATTGCAGATTGGCTAGCTGCTGTAGTACTTCTTCCATGGGTCAGGCTGTGGTATGATTTATTCCTGCGTTGATTAGGATGATTGCGGAATGTAGACATTCATGGGGTTGGTGTTCACCCCGGTTTCCATCACGTTCAATTCTTCAAAAGCTTCCTGCAACTCGTGCTGCAGAGTGGAGGCGATGGGGATCTCGCTCTCGTAGTGGCCCGCGTCGACCAGCAGAAAAGGTTCGGTATCGACGAACCAGTCGTGGTATTTGATGTCGGAGGTCACGAAGGCCTGCGCGCCCTCGGCTACGGCCCGCGAGGTGAGCGAAACGCCGGCTCCCCCGCAGACGGCCACCTTCTTGATACGTTCGGCCTCTCCCGAAAAGCGAAGCGCCCTTGCGTTGAGGGTGCCGGATACCTTCTCGAGAAACTCCTGCTGGGTGAGTCCCTGGTCACGGTAGAGGCCCACCACCCCCATGCCGAAGTTGTTGGAAGGGCTGGCCACTTTCATGACCTGGAAACTGCCGCGGTCGAGGAGGCCCTTCTTGCGCAGCTCCCTTTTAAGTCCCCCGACGTTGTGCTCGTCGATGATGGCCTGGTAGGTGTACTGCTCGCCCTTTCGCCCCTCCACACGAGAATAGTGAGCCTCCTCGGCGGAGTAGTAGTTGAGCAGCTTGAGCACCGCTTCGTGGTCGTTGTGACTCGTGGTCAGTACAATCTTGCGGCTGACGGGATAGCCCGCCTCCAGAAATTTGAGATTCTCCAGTCCCAGCTTCTCGGCCAACACGAAGGAGACCCCGTCCAGGGCCGCGTCGAGATTGGTGTGGGCGGCAATGAGGGCGACATCGTTGCGTATGAGCTTGTAAATGATGCGCCCCTGCTCACCGGTGGGATTGATGCGGTCGATACTCTTGAAGATAAGCGGATGGTGAGAGACGATGAGCTCGCATCCCTTTTCCACGGCCTCCTCGGCCACCTCCATGGTCACGTCGAGGGTGGTGAGTACGCGGGTGACCTCCCGGTCCGGATCTCCCAGGAGAAGTCCGACGTTATCGTATTCCAATTTGGTGCTGGGGGGCGCCCACTGGTGAAGAAAGGTGGATATATGCCGGACCCGTGTATTCATCGTCGTTTGAACTCCTTATTGGTTGGAGTTCCGGGTCTTCGGGCACAATCGCCCGACGGGCAGGCAGGATACGACAGGATGGGGAAAATCTGAGCCAGTACTTGCAAGTCCGCTTTAAAATCTTGGATTTAGTCTGTAAAAATACGATTTAAATCCGTTTGTTAAAAGGTTATTTTTTATGGAATCGTTTGAAGATTCAGTGCCCTAATCCCAACCCCTGCGGGCCGAAGGCCCCAATCAGGCGAAACACCACACGCATGTCCGAAGATATTCCATCGAACCTGGAGCAGCTGCAGCAGCGCATCGACAAGGCCTGCCGCGAAGCGGGCCGCAATCCGAAAGATATTACCCTGGTCGCTGTTTCCAAGACCAAACCGCTGGAACGCATCCGGGAGGCCTTTGCCTGCGGACAGGTCCACTTCGGGGAGAACCGCGCCAAGGAGCTGCAGGACAAGATGGAGGGATGGGACGAGCCCGACGTGCGCTGGCATATGGTCGGCAACCTGCAGACCAACAAGATCAAGTATATGGTGGAGCGTGTGGACTGGATCGACTCGGTTCCCAAAAAGAAAATTCTGAGAGAGATCGAGAAGCGCGCTTCCCGCATCGACCGGGTGATCGACACCCTCATCCAGGTGAACATCAGCGGGGAAAACCAGAAGAGCGGCTGCGAACCGGAAGACCTTCCGGGGATTCTGGAGTACGGGCAGGGACTGGAACACGTGCGCATACGGGGACTGATGGGCATCGCCTCGCTGGTGGACGACCCCGAGGAGGTGCGTCCCGAATTCCGGCTGATGCGCGAGCTCCTGCAGGAACACCGCACAAGCTACGGGGGCAACGTGCAGCTGGAACACCTCTCCATGGGTATGACCAACGACCTGGAGGTAGCCATCCAGGAAGGATCCACCATGCTGCGGGTGGGGCGCGCCATCTTCGGCGAACGTAACTATGGATGACCTCAGCCGTGAAAGATACCTTGCCCGCGGCGCGTGTTTCATTAATGAAGAAATTTGGTACATTAGAATTATAAGGACAACCATCCTGTCCCCAATGCAATCCCCCTTGCTATGAATGTCTGGGTTTTTATCATCGTAATGGTCGCCATCGTCGGAGGCCTGATTACCGAATACCAGAAGAACAAAATGAACATGCTCGAGCGCAGTGAGCACAACGAGGAGGAGGTGGATGAGCTGCGCAAGCTGGTGGAAAACCTCAAGACACGTATAGAAAATCTGGAGGCCATCGCCGCCGGAGAGCCCGACGACTTCAAGGTGGGAGCCGGAAAGGGCATGAAGGAAATCGAAATCGAGCAGTCGGACATCCGTGAGGAGAACCGCAAGCAGGTGTCCGACCTGGCCAACAAACAGCGGAGCTGATGTTCATGGATGTTGAAGCCATTATTATCGTAGCCATCGTATTCGGCACCCCTCTTGTGGGATTCACCCTTTACGGGATCTACAGGCTGCTCAAATTGTGGATAGGCGGGCCTTCTGGAGAAGTGGTTCCCCGGCAGGATTTCAACCGGCTGGGCAAGGCTTTCGTGGAATTCAAGAAGGACGCTGAGCGCCGCATACGCAACCTGGAGGCTATAGCGACGGAGGAAGAAGACGACAAGTCCGCTTCCCAAAGCTCCGGCAGCGGCACGCGTCAGCTGGGCGGGCCGACCGACACCATCGAGGTGGAAGGCGGCCGGGAGGGCAACCCCAAGGAGGCCCGCGAGCAGAAAAACAGCGGGGAATCCTCCGACGGAAGCAACTTGAGAAACATGCTCCGCGAATAGGCGTTTAATCACCCACGCTCCACTTCCAACCACCGGCCACCAAGGCACTTACCATATGAAGCTCACCGCCCTTGAGATCAAACAGCAGAAATTCGAGAAGGGACTGCGCGGCTACGACACCGATGAGGTACAGGCCTTCCTGGGACTGGTCTCCAACGAATGGGAAAACCTGGTGGCCCGGAACCGCGAACTGGATCGCAAGGTGGAGAAGCTGGAGGAGAAGCTGAAGCATTACGAAAAGGTGGAGCAGGCCCTCCACGAAACCCTGCAGACGGCCAAGGACTCGGCCGATCACAAAATGGAGAATGCGCGCAGAGAGGCTCGCAACACCCTTGAGAAGGCGGAGATGGAGGCCGACGCCATTGTGAATGAGGCCACCCGCACGCGTCGGGAGGTCCGCCATGACATCCTCCGCCTGCTGGACCGCCGCCGGGAAATCATCGGCGGCATCCGTTCCTACCTGGAGCTGGCGCGGGAGTCCCTGGATCATTTCGACCGCGATGAGGCCGGGCTCTTTGAAACGCCCCGCGTCGGCGGGAAGGAACAGGATGAGTCCGAGGAAACCAGCGGGGAAGGTTCGACCCGGGGAGACAACGGCAGCACACGGGAAGTCCCCGATGAAGATAGAGGCTCCGATAGTGACGGCGAAGGACAGGACGCCGGTACCGGGGAGCTGGACGACATTATTGACGAGCTGGATTAGACTGTAAGCCCCCTTCCCCTTATCTTTGGCTTTCACCGGCGAGGAAAGCCGCCATCCCAATTGAACCTCCTTTCCCCAAGCCCATGCCCCGAGAAACGGTAGAAGACTTCCGCCGCAAGCGCGACGAAGCCCTCGAATACATCCGGCAGCAGACCAAAATGCGCCCCGACTACATGCTCATACTGGGTACAGGACTGGGTCAGCTGGCCGACGAGATGGAGGTCGCCATGAGTGTCACCTACGACGACATCCCGCATTTCCCCGTCTCTACCGTCGAAAGTCACGCCGGACGCCTGATTTTCGGCAAACTGGGCGGCAAGGAGATCGTCGCCATGCAGGGACGCTTCCACTACTACGAGGGCTACACCATGCAGCAGATCGCCTTCCCCGTACGGGTGTTGAAATCGCTGGGTTGCGGCACCCTCATGGTCAGCAATGCCTGCGGCGGCATGAATCCCAATTACCGGCGCGGGGACATCATGCTGATCAACGACCACATCAACTTGCTGGGCGACAATCCCCTCATCGGTCCCAACGACGACGAGCTGGGTCCCCGCTTCCCCGACATGAGCCGCCCCTACACCGAGCGGCTGCGGGAAATCGCCGAAAACGTAGCCCTGGAGAAAGGCATTCGCATGCACGAAGGCGTTTACGTGGCGCTCAGCGGTCCTATGCTCGAAACCCGTGCGGAGTACCGTTTCCTGCGTCAGATCGGGGCCGACGTGGTGGGCATGAGCACCGTGCCCGAGGTGATTGCTGCCGTCCACATGAATATGGAGGTACTGGGCATGTCGGTCATCACCGACGAGTGCTTCCCCGACGCCCTGGAGCCGGTGGATATCGAGGACGTGCTGGAGGCCGCCGGCATGGCCGAGCCCAAGATGACGCAGGTCATCATCGGCGTGCTTGAAAAACTTTGATAGTCGACCTCCCCATCGTTATCATGGTGGCGGATTGAGAACCCCAACCCGAAACGGGACCGCTATGAATCGATTCAAGAACCTTTCCCTCTTCCTCCTGGCTGCCCTGGTTGCCACGGCCTGCATGCAAAACGGCAGCGACGCCAGCTACGACGAGCTTACGGGCGACGCCACGCCCAAAGAGTGGGCCATCGTGCTGCACGGCGGTGCCGGCACCATTCCCCAGGACCTGCCCGACTCGGTGGTGCAGGGTTACCGCGCCTCCCTGGACTCCGCCCTCACCATCGGCGAGGAGATCCTGGCCGGCGGAGGCACCTCACAGGACGCCGTCGAGCGAGTGATCAACTACCTGGAGGACAACCCCCGTTTCAACGCAGGAAAGGGAGCGGTGTTCACCCACGAAGGAGCCCATGAGCTGGACGCCGCTTTTATGGTGGGCAACACCCGCGAGGCCGGCACCATCACCGGGGTTCGTACCGTCAAGAATCCCATCTCCCTGGCACGGATGGTTATGGAAAACTCCCGCCACGTGATGTTTGCCGGAGACGGGGCCGAGGATTACGCCGATGAAATGGGCGTGGAACGCGTCAACCAGGACTACTTCTTTACCGAACGCCGCCACCAGGCCTGGAAAGAGGCCATCAGCGAAGACGACCAGTCCGCCCTGCCGGGATCACTGCCGGAGGGTGCCTCGGCGGAAGCCTACGAAGACTACCTCTGGGAGGAGTACAAATTCGGCACCGTGGGATGCGTGGCCCTGGACCGCAACGGCACGCTGGTCGCCGGGACCTCCACCGGGGGCATGACCAATAAGATGTACGGGCGCGTCGGCGACGTGCCTATCGTAGGCTCAGGCACCTACGCCAGCGACGTGGTCGCTGTTTCGATGACCGGCTGGGGCGAGAAGATCATGCGGGCTGTCTCCGGACATACCGTCAGCTCCTACATGAAATACAAGCCCGCCACCCTAGACAGCGCCGCCAGCCATCTGCTGCGAGACGTACTCGACCCCGGAGACGCGGGGATGATTGCCGTAGACCGTTACGGAAACATGGTCATGGACATGAACACTACCGGCATGTACCGGGGCATGTCCGATTCGGAAGGCAACAGGGAAGTCGCCATTTGGAACTAGTTATAGGTCTTCGAGAAATTTATCCCGGAGATCCTGAACGTAGATGCCGATTCCGTTGCGCAGCTCGAACAGCCGCTCGTGGAAATGAAGGTAGGTGCCGCGCTCCATGAATGGCAGAGGGCGCAGGGAATCCTGTAGCAGAGTCAGCGCCTCATTGGCGCAAAACAGTGCCTTCTTCGTATAGGCGATGTTGCCGCCCAGGTAATCAATTTCAAAGCCGAAGGAGTAGCCTCCCGCCAGTTTGGCCCCGATCTTCAGCACCTTCCCTATGAACTCGTTGTACCCGGGGGTGTGGACGGCAGGGTGTATACCCTCAGCCCACTGCAGCACGAAGGCTGCCAGTTCACGGGCCTCGTTGTAGATCTCCACGTTGTCGAGAGAGCCGTAGTTGGTCATGGCGTGCTCCCCGCTGAATTCCTTCCATTCCTCCCCGGCATCCAGGTCTTCCGATTCTTCCAGAAAAGGGTCCTCCTCGAATTCGTCATAGAAAAACCCGTCGAGGTCCTCATCAAACTCATCATCCTCCCAGTCCTCCTCGTCCTCATCCGGGAAGTAGGCCTCTTCAATCTGCAGCTCCTCCTCGATGTAGGCGTCCACCGCCTCCAGTTCGTCGGCGCTCTCCTGCAGCAAGATCAGCCAGCGGGGCAGATTCCCGGTATGTTCGGGAGCGATAATATTGCGAAGGTGGGCGCTTTTTTTCTCAATATTATCCAGATGAGCCTCCCACATGTGCTCATCCCAGATACGGTCATCAAATCCATCGTAGGGCATGGAATTATGCTATAGGTGAGGGATTACTCTATTAAAACAAAAACTTTTGATTTAACGCAACACGCCTCTCTGAAATTACCACTTTTGGCGATCATTTCTTCAATAATTTTCGGCCGTAAGGCATCCTGCCTGGGCGGGTCATCCGGGTATGGTTGCGCTTCCCCACCACGCATTTAGTTTCGCACCCTTCCCGGCGCTGCGCATCGCGTTGCTGTTCGCCGCGGGCGTGACATGCGCCCGTGAGGCCGGCGGTGAGCCGGTGACCTGGATGCTGCTCTTCGGCACCGCACTGGCCGCCTATCTAACCTTGGAACAGCAACACCGCCGCCATCCGGGGAGGGGCTCCCTATTAAGGTCCCTGATCGTCTACAGCCTGCTGCTCTTTCTTGCGGGAGGCGCCCGACATGCCCTGCACGAAGCAACGCTGGACCGCTCTTCGCCAGCCCGGATGCTGGCGTCACACTCCTGGGAGACCGCCGAGGTGAGCGGAATCCTCCTGCAGGTCAGCACCTCCTCCACCGGGCGCCGACACCTGGAGCTGCGCATCGACCGCACCCTTCTCTCCGGCGGTATATCCTGGCAGCAGACCTACGGGCTCCGGGCGGTCATGGACTCCGCACGTTACGCCCGCCTGGCGCCCCTCAGGCCGGGTAGCCGACTTCGCCTGCGGGTGACCGTTTGGCCGTCACTGGAGGGACCGCGCAACCCGCACCAGTTTGACTACCGAGGCTGGCTTCGCAGCCGGGGCATCACGGTACAGGCGGGGGCCGACAGCCTGCTTTCCCTGGAATCACCTTCAGGATGGAGCTGGCCCCGCCTGCGTGGAGAAGCCCTTGAACAGGTCGACCGTATTTTTTCGCGTCCAACGGCCCCGCTGGCCAAAGCCCTGCTTCTGGGCTACAAGCAGGAACTGGATCCCTCCGACCGGCGTGACTTTTCACGGGTGGGACTCTCCCACATCATGGCTGTCTCCGGCCTGCACGTAGGTTTCCTGCTGGCGCCCTTCTGGTGGATGCTCCCGTGGCTGCGGACCTTCCGGCACGGACCCGCCGCCGGCATGGTGCTGACGGTCCTGCTGCTGGGATGTTACGCCGGTCTCACCGGCTTCACCGCCTCTGTGACCCGCGCAACCCTTACCGGCGGGCTGCTGGTCTACGCCCGCCTTTATCACCGCATTCACAACCCGGTAAATCTTACCGCGGCTTCTGCGCTGATCATCCTGGCGGCTGATCCCTCCCAACTCGCAACACCCGGGTTCCAACTCTCCTACGGGGCGGTCTTTGCCATCCTGCTCTGCCTGCCGGTGCTGCGCGGACTCCTTCCCGCCCGACACCGATACCGTGCGGCCGGACGCATCTTCGCAACCTCCGCCATCTCCGTACTGGTTCCCCTCGCCCTTTACCCCCTGCTGGCCTCCTACTTCGGGGAGATCTCCCTGGCGGCACCCCTTTCCAATCTGCTGGCCATGCCCCTGCTGATCGCCGTGGTCCCCACCTCCCTACTCTGGTTGGCGCTCTCCACGGCCGCACCGAAAGCCGGGACCCTGCTGAACATGCCCAACGACTACGCCCTGGCAAGCATAGCCCAAGGAGCCGAGTGGCTGGCAGCCGTGGAGGGAAGCTGGATGCGAACGCCAGAGCCGGGCGTACTGCTGACCGCCGCCTGGATATTTGTACTGCTCCTGCTGAGCTCCCTGAGGCATCCCCGCCTACGCTGGAAGCTGACGGCAGTATGCCTGGCTGCAGCCTGCCTGGGACAAGCCCGCGGACTGCAGCGCAGCGCCTCCGTGCCGCCCCTGACCGTGATCTTCTTTGACGTGGGGCAGGGAGATGCGGCGCTGGTTCGCACGCCGGCCGGCCGAAACCTGCTGTTCGACGCGGGTCCAGGCGAGGAGGGCTACAGCTCCGCCCGCTATGTGCTGCTGCCCTACCTGAGGGCAACAGGTGTGGACACCCTACACGCGGTACTTCTGAGTCACCCGCACGCCGACCACCTCGGGGGCATGCCCGACCTGCTGGAGTCCCTGCCCGTGGGGGTGGTCTATCACCCGGGCCAACGTCACGACTCCGGCCTCTACCGTCGCTACCGGGAAACTGCCCGCCGCTTGGACGTGCCCCTGCAAGCCCTTGCCGCAGGTGACCGGCTGCGGCCGGACCCGGCCCTGCGCCTGCAGGTGCTCGGCCCCCGGCAGACCGTGACGGACTCCCTTTCACGGGAGGCGCCAATGGAGGTGAATGCCTCCAATGAGGGCTCACTGGTAATACGGCTGGTCTACGGGGAGACCTCCATCCTGTTCATGGGCGACGCCGAAACGCCCTCGGAACTGGAGCTGATACGCCGCTACGGCGGCATGTTGCAGTCCGACCTGCTGAAGGCAGGCCACCACGGAGCGGCCGACGCCACCTCCTCCCCTTTTCTCCGCGCCGTCCGTCCGGAGAAGGCCGTTGTTTCCGCCGGGGTGCGCAATCCCTTCGGCCACCCGCATCCAGCTACCCTGGAGCGGCTGCGGAGCGCGGACGTACAGACCTGGATCACCGCCCGCGACCAAGCCCTGATCTTCCGTTCCAACGGGCAGACCATCCGCAGGGTAGCGTGGCGCTGAAGCATTCTGGAGGGGTGCCCGCCCTTGGAGGGAAGGTCCCGATCGCTTAACTTATGTAGCGCAAAATCAACGGGCACACCATGGACAAACGACCGCAGACGTGGCTCAACGAGCGTGGCCAGCTCATTCTGATGGCCGCCGGGGTGGCGGGATTGCTCTTCCTGATGTACCTGCTGGAGCACCTGATCAACCCCCTGGGCTACGGACTGCTCATCGGCATCGTACTCTATCCCATTCGCCAACAGCCCGTGGCACGCGCGCTGCTATACGCCACCTTCATTGCGGCGGGCGTCTGGCTGATCTACGACTCGGGACACCTTCTCATCCCTTTCGTACTTGCCTACATTATTGCCTTCATCATTAATCCCTGGGTGGAGGCGCTGGAGCGGCGCAGAATTCCCCGCGGGGTCATTGCAGGCCTGTTCACCTTCGTGAGCCTGGGCCTGCTGGGGCTTGCGGCCTTCCTGACAGTGCCCGCCGTGGTGGAGCAGCTGGGACGCATCGGCACGGTCTTCAACGAGGCTGCCAGCAACACCGGACCATGGATTGAGAGCACGGGCGTGCTTCCCTTCCTGGAGTCCATGGGTTTCGAACCGGAAGTGATCAAGGGACAGCTTTCCACACAGATCAATTCGCTGGTGGACTCCTTTTATACGGGCATCACCAGCCTGTCCGCCAGTTACGTGAACAGCATCGGGAGCGTGGTGCTGATTCTGTTCTTCCTGATCCTCATGCCCTTTCTCTGCTATTTCATGATCCGCGATTACGAGAAGATCGGCATCTTCGTGCGATCCCTGATCACGCCCAAGGAAGTCTCCTCCGACTACACCACTCAGATCAGCCGCATCGTGGGCTCCTACTTGCGCGGCCAGTTCATCGTAGTGCTAATCAGCGCGGTAAACCTGAGCGTGGGATTCTGGCTCTTTGGCGTTCCCTACGCCCTGGTGCTGGGCATCTTCGCTGGATTGACCAACTTCATCCCCACTTTCGGGCTCTGGTTCAGCATCTCCGTCTGCACCCTGGTAGGCGCCACCATGGGCGACCCCTGGTTCCAGTTTCTTCCGGGCATCTACATCGTTTTCGCGGTGGAACAAGTGCTGGAGTCGGGCTTTCTCGTGCCCCGAGTAGTGGGCAGTCACGTGGGACTGCACCCCCTGCTGGTGATGGTCTCCCTGCTGCTCTTCGGCTTCATGTTCGGCGTCCTGGGACTGCTCATCGCCGTGCCCACCGTGGCCCTCATCTCGGTCTTCTACGAGCAGTACAAGGAGACGCGCAAGATATCTTTCCTCAGCGGCACCGAACTGAACTCCTTCATCAAACAGTTTGACCGGGAGACCCAGAAACAGAAGCGGAAAAAGAAGGAGCAGATGAAAAGCCGGTAAGCCGGCCTGTCATTTTCTTTTGTGGCCAAATACTCTTATTTAATCCACGTATATTCACCCAAATCATAAAATGATGAGCGATTCGGAACGCCTGAACTTTGAAGATGCTTTATCAAGGTTGGAAGAGATCGTGAACGAGCTGGAGTCTGATGAAATCTCCCTGGAAGACTCCATTGCGCTCTACGAAGAAGGTATCAGGCTCTCCAGGATCTGCACCGAGAAACTGGAAGAGGCCGAACTGCGTATAGAGAAGGTGAACGAGCAGCAACGCGAGCCGAACGACTAGAAACCCGCCTCAAGGACATGGAAGAACTGGAAAACGTGACTCCGGGACCTCTACTGGAGTCCATCGCCACGCCGGACGATCTTCGGAAGATTGACAAGGAGCGGCTGGTTGAGGTCTGCGACGAGCTGCGAGACTACATCATCGAAATGGTATCCATTCACGGGGGACATTTCGGTGCCAGCCTGGGCGTGGTCGAGCTGACCGTAGCCCTGCACTACGTTTTCGACACCCCCAGGGACCTGCTGGTATGGGACGTCGGCCACCAGGCCTACGGCCACAAGATTCTTACGGGACGCCGCGACCGATTTCACACCAACCGCAAGCACGGGGGACTCTCCGGATTTCCCAAACGCTCGGAGAGCGAATACGACACCTTCGGTGTGGGCCACTCCAGCACCTCCATATCTGCCGCACTGGGCATGGCCGTGGCACGCGACCTCGACCAGTCCGACAAGAAGGTAGTAGCCATCATCGGCGACGGCGCCATGTCGGCCGGCCTGGCCTTCGAGGCAATGAACAACGCCGGGGCCATGAATTCCGACATCCTGGTCATCCTCAACGACAACCGGATGTCCATCGACCCCAACGTGGGCGCCCTGAACGAGTACCTGGCCGAGATCACCACCAGCAAGACCTTCAACAAGCTGCGCGACGAGATCTATGACATGCTGGGCCATTTCAAGTCGGCCGGCGAAAAGATGCGCAAGATCGCCTCTCGTCTGGAAAAAGCCGTAACCGCCGCCATTACGCCCGGGGGACTCTTCCAGGCCTTGGGCTTCAAGTACTACGGTCCTGTGGACGGGCACAACGTGGACACTCTTCGCCGCCACCTGGAAGACCTCAGGGACGTACCGGGCCCCAAACTCCTGCACGCCGTTACCATCAAGGGCAAGGGCTTCGCCCCCGCCGAACGGGAGCAGACCAAATGGCACGCGCAGAGCAGCCCCTTCGACAAGATCACGGGCAAGTCCCTCGTCCCCGACAAGTCCGGCCCCGACATTCCCAAATACCAGCACGTCTTTGGCGAAGCCATCGTGGAGCTGGCCGAGAAGGACGAGCGCATCGTGGGCATCACACCCGCCATGCCCAGCGGCTCCAGCCTCTGGCCGCTGATGAAGGCTTTCCCCGAACGCGCCTTCGACGTGGGCATTGCCGAGCAGCACTCCATCACCTTCGCCGCCGGCCTGGCCGCCGAAGGCAAGAAAGCCTTCGCCGCCATCTACTCCACCTTCCTTCAGCGGGCCTACGACCAGGTCATCCACGATGTAGCTATCCAGAAGCTGCCCGTCGTGTTCTGCATCGACCGCGCCGGGCTTGTAGGAGCCGACGGACCCACCCACCACGGGCTTTACGACATCTCCTACCTGCGAAACGTACCCAACATGGTCGTCTCCTCGCCCCTTAACGAACAGGAGCTGCGCGACATGATGTATACCGCCTCCCGATACGAGGAACAGGCCTGGGCCATCCGCTACCCGCGCGGCAGGGCCACGGGCATGGAGACACGCAAGGAATTTCACAGCGTGGAGCTCGGCAAGGGCCGATGCCTGCGCGAGGGCGACGAAGTAGCCGTCCTGAGCTTCGGGCCCTTTGGCAATTACGTGATCGAGGCCGCCGACGCCCTTTCCGAAGAGGGCATCGAAGTGGGCCATTTCGACATGCGCTTCGCCAAGCCCCTCGACACCGATCTCATCGACCGCGTCTGCCGCGATTACCGCGCCGTCATTACTATAGAGGACGGCACGCGTATGGGCGGCTTCGGCAGCGCTGTGGCCGAATACCTGGTGCAGCAGCCCGGCCGCGTCCCTGTCACCATCATGGGCGTGCCCGACCGCATCGTGGAGCACGGCACCCAGCGCGAGCTGCATGAGGAGGTGGGCCTGGACCCCGAAAGCATTGCTGCCCAGGTGCGCCGGTGCCTGGAAACGACGGCGGTGAAGTAGCACGCCCCAGCCGCCGGAACGCTGTGCGCCTCGCCATATAAAACTTTTTTCCCTTCCCTCTCGTCCTTCCTTTGAACGGCAGCGATCCTGGGAACGGCACCCCAGGAATGGTCACCGGCCAGCGGACCTCCGCTGAATACACGGGATCATCCTGCAGCCGTTTGTGACACTCAGGGTATAGCACATGAACGACGCAAAACTGGTAGAACAATTCAGGGGCGGAGACACCCGGGCCTTTAATCGCCTGGTGGATAGGTGGCAGGACCGCATCCACCGTTTCGCCTACCGATACTTCGCCAGCCATGACGAGGCCCGTGAGATCACGCAAAAGACCTTTATCCGCGCCTACCGCAAACTGAATACGCTGGACGACGCGGAAAAATTCGCCGCCTGGATCTACCGCATTGCCAACAACCTCTGCCTGGACGAAGTGAAGCGGGCCGGCCGTCGCCGTTCGGCGTCCATGAGGGCGCTGGGTCCCGATCCCATTGCCGAGGGACTGGCGGCCAATCCCGAGCGGGGCATCCAGCAGAAGCAGCTGGAGGCCCTGCTGCAGCAGGCCCTAAGCCGCCTGCCCGACGAGCAGCGGGTGGTGGTGATCATGAAGGAGTACGAGGGACTGAAATTTCGCGAGATCGCGGACATACTGAACGAACCTGAGAACACCGTCAAGTCCCGTATGTATTACGGTCTGGGCAAGCTAAGAGACATTTTTGACGAATGGAATATTGAAACCGAGGCACTGTACCATGAATAAGGAAGAAGCACGACACCTGCTGATGGACTATCTCTACGAGGAGATAGCTCCCAAAGACAAACATAGGCTGGAAGCCTACCTGGAAAAGCATCCCGCCATGCGTGAGGAGCTGGAGCAACTCGGGGAGACCCGCGCCCTGCTACAGCGTATGCCCGAGGCCGAAAGCGACCGTCGCATGGTCATGGTGGAGGGGAACGACCGCAGTCTGGGCGAGTGGCTCAGCGAGGCGCGCAACCTGCTGCCCCGCACAGCCTTCGGCCGGGCCAGCATGGCCGTCGCCGCCGGACTCATCCTGCTGCTTTTTGTAGGCTCCGTGGCCAAAATGCACATCAGCTACAGCGGCGATCGGGGACTCTCCCTGACCCTGGGCACCACGCCTGTGGTCAACGAGGGCCTCAGTCCCGGCGAGGCACAGTCTCTGGTGCAGGAGATCCGCCGGGAAAACGCCGCCATGATGGAGCAGTTTGCCTCCTCGATGAACGAGCAGAATCGCGAGCAGCTCCAGCAGGTCGTGCGCTACTTCCAGCGCCAGCGCATGAATGACCTCCAGCAGATCGACTACACGCTCAGCCAGCTGCAGGAGACCACCACCGACCGCTTTTTACAGACCAACCGATTCCTGGGGAACCTGTTGCAAACCGCAAACTTTCAAGAACCCAACCAATGAGGAAACGAACCATGAAATACCTTAGCAACCTGATTCCCATACTACTGGCTTTCCTGATGAGCCTTATGATCCTGCCCATGCAGGCCCACGCGCAGCAAGACGTGGACGGCAACCGCCTGAACCGCGACATCAACATCATGGAGAGTATCCTCTCCGAGATGTTCCGGATGAAAAGCACGAGCAACAGCGAGCAGGCCCGTGTGGTGGCTGCCTACACCTCCCGCAACAGCGGCGTGCGGGGCACCTACCTGCCGGACTACGGGCTCATTTTCCAGATCGACCGTTCCTCCACCCAATACCTGGTCATCAATTCAGAAGACGAGACCGAGGGGAGTATGGTGTTCCAGTACGGCGAAAACGACTCGGGTGATCCGGAGGCGGTGACGCGTGAGAGTATTACCGAGCGTATAATGGAATTTCTTAAAAACTACGGCTCCACCATTGGGCAGCTGGAGAGCGACGAACACGTCATGGTCATTTACGGCGGCGCGCCAGGGTCAACCTGGTCAGGATTCAACCTGTTCACCACGTCCTCCGGCAGCCGCATCTCCTCCGGTAACTCCGGCGACCGGTTACCGGTCATTTCCGTCTCAGCCCGCATGTCCGACCTCGCTGACCACCGAAGGGGCAGCCTGAACGACCAGCAGTTTCAAAATCGGGTTTCGATCTCCGAAACCGAGCCGAACGACGCCGGCAGCAAGGACATGCGTGTGATGGCCAACATCTTCGAGACAGCTTTTGAGGACAATAATGAGGGATTTGAAGTCCGGGGTTCGGTCGATTACCTGCTGCTGGACAACTTCGGGGCGCTCTTTTTCTTCGATACCGGTTACGGGAGCAGCGGGGTCTTACGTGCGCCCTCCGCCCCGCGACTCCGCGTGGGCTCCGACAGCAATAACTCCCGGATCGTCGCCATCGAAGAGATGAAGAAGACCCTGGCCGAGCAGCAGCAGGAGGTGGAGCAGAAGCGGGAAGAGCAAAGGAAGAACACGTTGGCCGCTCTGGAGACCTTCAAGACCGAAATCAGGGAGTACCTGGTGGATTACGGGCGCACCCTCAGCTCGGTGGAGAGCGACCAGCATGTCCTGCTGTCGATCACCCTGAATTCGTCCATCGACGAAATTCCCGACCGCATCGACGTGCAGGTGGCCAAGTCCGTGCTGGAGCGCATGGACCAGGGCAACCTTAGCCGGGAACAGGCCATCAACCAGGTTAGCCTGCGGGAGTACTGATTCCTTTCCCAGGAAGCAAGAGGATGGCGCGGTCCGGCTGATCTACCACCTGCCGGGTCGCGCCATTTCTTTTTTCCGCAGACCTACTTAGCGCGCGGGTCCCGGTAGAGGGCCTCATGGTTGACGGCCCGGTGCAGGCGGCGCCGGTACGCCTCTGCCGAAATCTCCACGCAGCCAAACTGAGCAAGGTGTTCGTTCCAGAACTGGGTGTCCCAAAGTTCGAAGCCGCCCGCCTCCAGAGCCCGGTGGTTGTACCAGAGTGCCACCTTCGAGGCCTCCTTGGCGCACTCGAACATGGACTCCCCGAAGAAGGCGGCGCCCAGGGAGACCCCGTACTGCCCTCCGACCAGCATGGCCCCGTCCCAGACGCTCACCGAGTGTGCGTAGCCCATCTCGTGGAGACGGCAGTAGGAATCGATGATCTCGCCGGATATCCAGGTGCTTTCGCGATCGGCGCAGCCCTCCATCACGTCGCGGAAGGCGTAGTCGTAGCGCACCCTGTAGTGGTCGTTGCGGATAATACGCCGCACGTTGGAGGAGACCCGGAATTTGTCCAGTGGTATGATGCCGCGTCGTCGAGCCGAATACCACTTGGCCTCGGGATCGTCGCGGGCGTCCGCCATGGGGAAGATCCCATTGGCGTAGCCGGTAAGCAGCTCTTCGGGTGACAGCATAAAGCGGAAGCCGGTTTCCGGCAACTTTCCTTGTTCCCTCTACCAGGCACCAAAACTGCAGTCCAAGAAGGCGGCGTCACGGTCCCAGGCGTCTACGGCCGCGGCTCCCTCGCTGCTGTTCTGCCCGCTCCCTATGGGCGAACCCGGCGGGGGAGACAGGGGCGTTGTGGGCATGAACATCTCGCCCTCGTCTCGGAACTGCTGCAACATGCGGTAGCCGTAGAGCAGGGAGGCGATGCGCTCTTCGGTGGCCTGGACGTTCTCGGCCTCGCTCTGCATCCACTCGCGCAGCGATTCCAGCTTCAGGTTGGTGATGGCGCGTACCTGCGAAGAGGCATCCTCGTCAGCCGCCAGGTTCATCATGTGGTAGAGTACCACGTAGTTCACCGTGTTCTGGATGGAACCAAGGTAGCCGGGCTGCATCTGAGCTTTCCATGTGTGGTTAACGATGGTATCCAGGTATTCGCCCAGGTCCAGGTTGGCCGAGTCTCGGGCGCCGAAGTCCACCAGGCGCGCGGCCCGCTCGGCATTCAAGAGCACCCCGGCGGTCATATGGGCAGCCGTTTCGGCGGCTCCCAGGGGATCGAAGGCCGGGTCGGTGTGGCTGTTGAAAAGCTCACGCGATCCGCTGTAGCCGATGGGACGGGGGGGTATGATCTCCACGATGCGGTCCGGAAGATGAAGGGTCGCTGGATCCAGCGTCTTGAGCATGCGCTGCAGGGCGGCACGCTGAATTTCAGGGTCCACAGCTTTGGGACCGGGCCGGCCGTCGCCGCGCAGGTTGTAGGAATAGTCAACTCCCCCGATCAGCTTGGCCGTGGCGTCCAGCTGGTAGCGGTGGAAAAGGTAGATGGGTACCAGGGCGTCTTCAAGGGTCGCCATGGGCATACCCGGCTTGATGACCTCTTCAGAAAAGTTGTTCAGGGCAATGCGGCGCACGTTCAGGATATGGTCCATCTGCTGGACCGCACTCTCCCCGTTGTCCCAAAGATGGGCGCGGGGGTGGGCTCCGCCGGCAGGACGCGCGTCGGAATCAGAGATGAACCTCAACCCGTCGGCGTAGGCGTTCTGCAGTATCCGGTTGAGTGCGCGTTCCTCGTCGGGAGCACCCGAAACATCGGCGTAGCCATAGCTAATGGCGGCCTTGTCCCACTCCCCTATGCCCGTATCGTAGGCGTTATCCAGGTTCAGCGTGCTGTCGGCGTTAATCGTTACCCGGGGCGCGGGGTAGTCCATCACCGAAGCGCGGCTGTTGGTGCTGGCGGCGAAATTGTGGGCCAGTCCCAGCGTGTGTCCCACCTCGTGGGCGGAAAGCTGGCGGATGCGGGCAAGGGACATCTCCAGCATGGGGTCCTCGCCGCCGACCGAGCCTTCCTCATACGGTGCCAGCAATCCCTCAGCAATCAGGTAGTCCTGGCGTACCCGCAGCGAGCCCAGGGTGATGTGTCCCTTGATGATCTCGCCCGTGCGGGGGTCCACAACCGAGGAACCGTAGGACCAGCCCCGGGTGGAGCGGTGTACCCAGTTGATCACATTGTAGCGCACGTCCATGGGATGGGCGCTGTCGGGAAGCATCTCTACGCGAAAGGCGTTCCGGTACCCGGCGGCCTCAAAAGCCTGGTCCCACCAGCGGGCGCCCTCCAGCAATGCGCTGCGCACCGGCTCGGGAGTGCCGGGATCAAGGTAATAGACGATGGGCTCCACCGGCGCACTCATGGACGAGCCTGGATTCTGCTTCTTGAGCCGATGACGGGTGATGTAACGTTTGGTGATGGAGGTGCCGATGGGCGTGGTGTAATCCTGGTAACTCGTGCCGAAATATCCGGCCCGCGGGTCGAAGGTGCGGGGCTCATAGCCGTCGTCGGGCAGCTGCACGAAGGAGTGGTGCTGCCGCAGGGTCACCGCGTCGGCTGATGGCGTTACCGAATAGACCTCGCCAGAGGCGCCGCGACCGGTATAGGTGAGGGTGGCTTCAAACTCGGAATTCTGCGGAAAGTTCATCGTGCCCTCAGGGTAGATGTACGAGCGGCCCGCATCCACGCTCAGTCCCCCGATGCGCGGGGAGACATTGTGGGCGTCACGCAGCAGGAAGGGCGTCATGTCTACCAGCACGGTATCGCCCTGCCCGGCAGCCACGTCAAAATCCCAAATAATGCTCCGCGCGAAGGCGTCCTCCACCGCCTGACGCTCCAGCGGATTGTCCGTGTCGGTGGCCCGGTAATCGTAGTTGGGCTGTACCATCATCACCTTGGGCCCGCGGCGCTGGAAGGTAACCACACGCTCGCTGCCCAGCTGGTTGCGGTCCAGCCCGATGTCGTTGGATCCCAGTCCCGCCGTCAGAGAATTCACGTAGAGGAATTCGGTATCAAAGCGGGCGATCTCCAGCCAAATCTTGCCGGTGTCCTCGTTCCAGTAGTAGGAGAAGTAGCCCTCCACCTTTTCCATCCCCTCGGTCTTCTCGGCGATGGTGGGGGTGTCCTGAGCGAAGACAGGAAGACCGAAGAGGCAGAGCAGGAGGGTGAGTGCGGTAAGACGTCGTACCATGAGAGGCGCAATTGAGTTCATATTGTCAGGGGGGCGTACTATAAGTACGTGCATTTGGACCTAAGAACAAAGATTACTCCTCCTCTCCGTACATCCTTGCCAGATCGTTGATCATCTCCTCGTTGATGCCGGCCGACACAAATCCGCCGTCGTGGTAGAGGTTTTGCATGGTGACCATGCGCGTGAGATCGGAAAAGAGAGTGACGCAATAGTCGGCGCATTCGTCAGCGGAGGGGTTGCCCAGCGGGGCCAGCTTGTCGGCAAAGGTATACATGCCGTCGAAGCCCTTGATGCCGCTGCCCGCAGAGGTTTTGGTCGGTGCCTGGGATACCGTGTTCACGCGGATGCCGCGCTCGGCCAGGCGGCTGCCGTAGTTGCGGGCGATGCTCTCCAACAGCGCCTTGGCGTCGTTCATGTCGCTGTACTTGGAGAATATGCGCTGGGCGCCGATATAGCTAAGAGCCACAACACTGGCCTGGTCGTTCAGCAACTCCGCCTCGTCGGCAAAGCGGAGAATCTTGTGGAGAGAAACCGCTGATATGTCCAACGTCTGCTGCAACCAGTGATAGTTGAGCTCCTCGTAGCCCTTGTTCTTGCGAACATTGGGGGACATTCCGATGGCGTGCAGCATGAAGTCGATGCTTCCGTGCTCCTCTTTTACCTTCTGCATGAGCTCCTGAACCTCATCTTCCTTGGAGACGTCGCAGGGATAGATGGAGGAGCCGGTCTGTTCGGCCAGGTCGTCCAGCTGTCCCAGCCGGAGGGCTACCGGCGCATTGGAGAGGGCGAATTCGGCCCCCTCACGTTTGCAGGCCAGGGCGATTCGCCAGGCGATGCTGCGCTCGTCCAGTGCCCCGAAAATAAGTCCCTTTTTGCCTTCCAGTAAACCGTATCCTTGTTGGTTCGCCATTGCTCAATCCGTATTTAATTTCCGTTCCATCGAAAGCCGCTTCAAGATAATAAAAAATCGCGCAGCATTTCTTGGTGAGGCGATCGCGACAGAAGCCGATCCTGCCTTCCCGCACAGCCCCCGGCGACAGGGGCGCCTAAACCTGTTTCCATGTATTGATAATAGCCCCATTTGTCCTTATTTTGCGAGACTTTGATCCAATATTTCTTCGTCGGTAACCCGACGCAACCACGTTGCCAACAGCGACGCTTCAGACATGTTTGAGGACCTAAGATCAAAATTAGACAGTGCCGTCCAGACGCTGAAAGGCGAGGCGCAGATCACCGATGTGAACATCGCCGAAACCGTGCGGGAGATCCGCCGGGCGCTGCTGGACGCCGACGTCAACTACGATGTGGCCCGCGAGTTCACCTCCAGGGTGAAGGAACGCGCCATGGGCGAGGACGTCCTCTCCGCCGTAAACCCGGGACAGCAGTTTACCAAGATCGTCTACGACGAACTGACGCAGATCCTGGGACAGGAGCGGGTGGACCTTTCCGTTGCACACACGCCCCCCACAGTGATCCTCATCGCCGGCCTGCAGGGGTCGGGTAAGACCACCTTCAGCGCCAAGCTGGCCAAATACCTGAAGCAGGAAAACAATCGCAATCCCATGCTGGCCGCCGCCGACGTCTACCGTCCCGCGGCCATCGACCAGCTCAAGACGCTGGCGGGACAGATTGACGTACCGGTCTACTCCATCGAACAGAAAGACGCTGTTCGCGTTGCAAGGGAGACCGTTTCCATGGCCAAGAGCCTGGCCCTCGACACCGTGATCATCGACACGGCGGGCCGTATGCACGTGGATGAAAAAATGATGGACGAAGTCGCCCAGATCAAGAAGGCGGTCAATCCTCACGAGACCCTCTTCGTAGTCGACTCCATGACCGGACAGGACGCCGTCAATACGGCCAAGGAGTTCAACGAGGCGATAGATTTCGACGGCGTTATCCTCACCAAGCTTGACGGCGATACCCGCGGCGGTGCAGCCCTCTCTATAAAGACGGTTGTGCAGAAACCGATCAAGTTTGTGAGCACCGGCGAAAAGCTGGACGCCCTCCACCCGTTCTACCCCGACCGGATGGCACAACGCATCCTGGGAATGGGGGACGTGGTTTCCCTGGTCGAAAAAGCCCAAAAGGAGTTCGACGAGACGGAAGCCCGCAAAATGCAGAAGAAGATCAAGTCGGACTCCTTCGACCTGGAGGACTTCCGACAGCAGCTGCAGCAGGTGAAGGGCATGGGCAACCTCTCCGATCTCGTGGGCATGATCCCCGGGGCCGGAAACGCCCTGCAAGACGCCGAGATCGACGACGATGCCTTCAAACCTATAGAGGCGATCATCAATTCGATGACCCCTGAAGAGCGCCGGAATCCCGAAATCCTCAACGGGAGCCGACGGCGCCGCATTGCCCAGGGCTCAGGCACACGCGTACGTGATATAAACGACCTCATGAAGCAGTTCAATCAGATGAAGAAGATGATGAAGTCGTTTTCCGGAGCGGGTGCCATGGGCCGCATGAGGCAGATGATGCAAGGCTTGTAACCAAAAATGCGCAAGATTCCGACCATATCCTCTACCAACTAATCACCAACAAATTCCAAACAAACAGGAGAATCACCATTGCTTAGAATCCGATTACAACGTAGAGGTCGCAAAAAACGGCCCATACACCACATCGTGGTCGCCGACAGCCGCTCCCCCCGGGACGGCCGCATCGTCGAGGACCTGGGCCGTTTCGACAACCTGAAAGCCCGCAACGAACTGAAACTGGACCGCGAACGCGCCATATACTGGATGCAGAAGGGCGCCCGGCCCAGCGACACCGTCCGCTCCATATTCAAAGATGAGGGCATCCTGTACGAATTGCACCTTATTCGCTGGGACAAGTCCGAAGAGGAGATCGAGGAGGCCCTTACCGAATGGCGCACCAAACGGGACGAAAAGAAAGAAGAAGAACCCACCCGCAAGGAGAAACAGCAGGCGCTGCTCGAGGCCGAAGAACGCGAATACCAGAAGCAACTGCAGAAAAAGGCCGAGGAAGCCGCCAAGCAGAAAGCCAAGAAAGAGGCCCTCGCCGCGGAAGAAGAAGCCGAAAAGGCAGAAAGCCAAAAAGTCGAGGAGTCGGAAAGTCCTGAAGTCGAGGAGTCGGAAAGTCCTGAAGTCGAAAAGTCCGAGGAGTCGGAAAGTCAGGAAGTCGAGAAGTCCGAAGTCGAAGAGTCGGAAAGTCCGGAAGTCGAGGAGTCGGAGGACGAAGATTCCGTCTCCACCGACATGACCGCCAAGGAAGCCATCGATCATATCCGCAATACGGAGCTCGATGAGCTCGAAGGATTTGTATCTGATGACGAGGACCGGGTGACCGTTCAGCGGGCCTGGGAAAGCAAACAGGAAGAATAACTTTTTCCTGAATCACAGGCCGGGAAGATGCTGGAGCCCGTTGAAGACCAGTACCAGATCATCGGACACGTCGTCAACGCGCACGGCGTCAAGGGTGAAGTACTGGTGCAGCCGGGTTTCGAAGATCCCGGCCTGTTTGACAGTCTCTCGCTGCTGCATTATCAAAATGCTCGCGGCGAGCTGGTGCCGGCCCGCATCGAGCGGGTGCGTCTCCAGCAAAAGGGAGACCGTCTATCGTTCTTTGTAAAGTTTGAGCACATTTCGGACCGCAACGAGGCCACCGAACTGAGAGGTTCTCCCCTCTATGTGCACCGCAACAAGTTTGCGGTTGCCGTAGAGGTGGAACAACCGCGGGACTACCGGTCCTGGAAGGCATGCGGGGAGGATGGATCGCCATTAGGCACCGTCACCGCCATGCTGGAGAACCCGGCACATCCCATCCTGGGGATTACCCTGGAGGAGGATGGTCGCGAACTGCTCGTACCCTTTGTAGACGAGTACATCGTGTCGGTGGACGACGAGGCGGAGGAAATACGCTGCCGAAGGTTGGATCAGCTGGCCGGTTTATAGCAAGACCATGATGAGAATCGATATCATATCGGCGGTACCGCAGGTGCTGGAGAGTCCGCTCTCCCACAGCATCGTGGGCAACGCCAGGGAGAAAGACCTGGTGGAGATCCACATCCACGATCTGAGGGAGTGGTCGGAAGACCGGCACCGGAAGGTGGACGATTCCCCCTACGGGGGCGGAGCGGGCATGGTGTTGACACCACAGCCCATCTTCTCCTGCGTGGAAGAGCTGATGAGCAGCCGGGATTACGACGAAGTGATCTTTCCGGCACCTGACGGGGTTCCATTCCGTCAGGATCACGCCAACGAGCTGTCGCTCTGCGGCAATCTGATGTTCATCTGCGGACACTACAAGGGGGTCGACCAGCGGGTCCGCGACGCGCTGGTAACCCGCGAGTACAGCCTCGGCGATTACGTGACCAGCGGGGGCGAACTCCCCGCGGCCGTTATGACCGACGCCGTGGTCCGTTTGCTGCCGGGCGTCCTCGGCGATGCCGAAAGTGCTTTGAGTGATTCGTTCCAGGACCACCTGCTGGAAGGGCCCATATACACCCGTCCAGCGGAATTCCGGGGGATGGAAGTCCCGGAGATACTGCGGTCCGGCGATCACAAGAAAGTGGAACAGTGGCGCTTTGAGCAGTCACTTGAGCGCACGAAGGCCGTGCGTCCCGATTTGTACGAAAAATTTCGAAAAGATAAGTAGACCGAACACAGCATCATGGACAAGTTAAAACTAGCCGAACAGTCACTGGTCAACGAGGATCTCCCCGAATTTGAGCCAGGTGACACCGTCAACATACACTACCTCGTCCGCGAGGGCGAGAAGGAACGTATCCAGCATTTCGAGGGACTGGTAATCTCGCGCCGGGGGTCGGGCTCCAACCAAACGTTTATCGTGCGCAAGATCTCGGCCGGCAACATCGGCGTGGAGCGTATCTTTCCCCTGAACTCTCCCTTCATTTCCAAGATCGATGTGAAGAAAAGGGGCGATGTTCGACGCGCAAAGCTCTTCTACTTGCGCGAACGCCAGGGCAAGTCGGCGCGCATCAAGGAAAAAGACCGTGCCGCCACCCAGCGACTCGAGGAACGCGAGCAGGAACGTATCGAGGCTCGTGAAGCCGCGGCCGAAGAAGCCGCCGCCCAGGAGGCGGAAGCTGCTGAAGCATCCGCCGAGGAGCAGGAGGCCGAAGCGGTCGCTGCCGGGGAAGCGGAAGCCGGTCAAGCTGAAAGCCCGCAGGCCGAGTCGCCCGCAGAAGAAAAAGCCGAAAAATCGGAAAGTCCCGAAGTCGAAGAGTCTGATGAGGAGGAGTCCAAGGCTGCGGAGGCGGAGGCAAATCAAACAGACGATGCATCAGCCGAGACCGGCACCGACACCGGCGAGGATGACAGCTCCGGTGACGAGGAGGAAAAAGAGCAGAAGTAAGCACGACCTCACCGCCACACAGTTCCAAACCCCTTTCTCCCTGCCGTGGAGAGAGGGGTTTTGTTTTATGCCCCTTTCGTTTCCGGACCGCGACTGCGATAAATCAGCATGGGGGGGATATTGAGGATCTCAAACTCGGTCTCCACATCCCCGAAGATCTCCTCAAGGGGTTTCTTGAGATGGTCGGAGGTCTGGTAGGCAAGAAACCATCCGCCGGGACGCAGGAGCCCGCGGCTTCTTCGAAGAATGTCCAGAGTGTCCGCGTCGCTGAAAAAGGAGAACGGCACGCCAGATATGATGTAATCCACCTTGCCTGCGAGGCTGGGATCCAGCACACGGTCTACGATTTCCACGCTTTCGTTGTGCAGGATCAGCCTGGGATCCTCCCGCTCCTTCAGCTTTTGGAAAAGTCCGCTGTTGGTTTCAAAGAGTACCAGCCGGGATTCCGGGGTCATCTTCGGCAGCAGGAAGTCGGCGAAAACACCGGCTCCGGCTCCGTACTCCACCACTGTCAGGTCGTGGTCGAAACGCATAGGGCTGCAGACTTTGCGGATGGCAAAGCGGGAGGTGGGCGTGACCGAGGCCACGTCGCGGTCCTTCAGGAAATTTTTAATGTAGGAAAAGGTGCTCATCGATCACTTCGCAGATGGGCCGCCGGCATTTCTACAGCTCATTCTTGAGCTTTTCAATCTGGTCACGTATCCGGGCGGCCTCTTCAAACTCCATATTTTTAGCTGCATTATACATGGAATCTCTCAGATATTCGAGGAACTTCTCCTTGCTCTCGAAGGTGACCTCCTTCATGGCCGGGTTGGCCTTGTAGGTGATGCCCTCGTCGGCCACTTTCACCATCTCCAGGGGTTCCCTTTCGCCCTCCATGTCGGGAGCGCCTTCCTCCAGGTCAAAGTCCTTCTTGGATATAAGCGCGGGGTCCACCAGCGGTTTCAGCTCCTTCTCGATGGTCTTGGGCGTAATGCCGTGCTCCTCGTTGAAATCCTTCTGAATGCGGCGACGGCGCTCCGTCTCATCGAGAACGGTGCGCATGCTGTCAGTGATCTTGTCGGCGTACATGATCGCCTTGCCCTCCACGTTCCGGGCCGCACGCCCGATGATCTGAAAAAGGGAGGTTTCAGAACGCAGGAAGCCCTCCTTGTCGGCGTCGAGTATGGCCACAAGGCTCAACTCAGGGATGTCGATGCCCTCTCGAAGCAGGTTGATACCCACCAGCACGTCGAAGTCCCCGCGGCGGTACTTGTAGAGCACCTCCACCCGCTCCATGGCGTTCAGCTCGCTGTGCATATAGGCGGCGGAGATGCCAATATTCTTCAGGTATTCGCTCAGCTCCTCGCTCAGCCGCTTGGTGAGAGTGATGCAGAGTACCCGGTGACCCATCTCCACACGCTCGCGGATCTCCCCGATAAGGTCGTCTATCTGATTGTCGATGGGACGCACCTCTACTTCGGGTTCCATGAGTCCCGTGGGACGCACAATCTGCTCGACCACTACGCCGTCGCTCTTCTCCAACTCATAGTCGCTGGGAGTGGCGCTCACAAAAATGGCCTGGTTAACCATGCTTTCCCACTCCTCGAAGGTGAGGGGACGGTTGTCCAGGGCCGAAGGCAGACGAAATCCATGTTCCACAAGCTCCATCTTGCGGGAGCGGTCGCCCCCGTACATGGCCGATATCTGCGGGACGGTCTGATGGCTCTCGTCTACCACAAGCAGGAAATCGTCCGGAAAATAGTCGAAGAGGCAGTAGGGACGTTCACCCGGTTTACGGTTGCTCAGGTAGCGCGAGTAGTTTTCGATGCCCGAGCAGTAGCCGATCTCCTGGATCATCTCCAGGTCAAACAGGGTGCGCTGCTCCAGGCGCTTGGCCTCCATAAGCCTGCCCTCGTCGGTCAGGGTTCCCACACGCTCGTTCAGTTCCTCGCGTATCTGATTCACCGCCTCCTCCAGCCGGCTCTGGGTGGTCACATAGTGGGAGGCAGGATAAATACGGAACTCCTCCACCGTCTCGCTCACGTTGCCGCTGTCGGGGTCAAAGAGTTCCATCTTTTCGATCTCATCGCCCCAGAAGGAGATGCGGAGCCCCTCCTCGGCGTAGGCCGGGTAGAGGTCCACCACATCTCCGCGCACCCGGAAGGTGCCACGGCTGAACTCCCGGTCGTTGCGCGTATAGTGCAGATCAACCAGGTCGTAGAGCAGGGTATTGCGCGCGATCGTATTCCCGATCTCCAGGGTGATGATCAGTTTCTCGTACTCCGAGGGAGAGCCGATGCCGTAGATGCAGCTCACCGAGGAGACGATGATGACGTCGCGGCGTCCGCTGAGCAGGGAGCTGGTGGCCCGAAGACGCAGCCGCTGGATTTCATCGTTGATGGAGAGGTCCTTCTCAATGTACTTATCCTGGGAGGAGAGGTAGGCCTCGGGCTGGTAGTAATCGTAGTAGGAGATAAAAAACTCCACCCGGTTCTCAGGAAAAAAATCGCTGAACTCACGGTATAGCTGGGCCGCCAGGGTCTTGTTGTGGCTCATCACCAGCGTGGGGCGCTGCACCTCGTCGATCACGCCTGAAACGGTGCGGGTCTTGCCCGATCCTGTGATACCCAGCAGGGTCTGGTAGCGGTCGCCCGCCTCCACTCCTTCCACAAGTTCCCTGATGGCCTGGGGCTGATCCCCCGCCGGTGGCCAGGGCGACTGCAGATTAAATTCCGACATGCGTAGAGCGTCTGCGTTTCAAAGTCCTCGTTCCTGTGACGCGGTTCTCCCGGAATCGGGGTCGCGGTCAATCTACAAAAATCACCAATTTTAAAGGCAATTGACAATCATTTTTTAAATCCTTTCCCTGGTGAGCCTCCCTTCAATTCGCCTGAAAATGGCTTATATTTGGAGCGCTCCGGCCTGCTGACGCTCCGGCGACCCCAACTCGCCCGGTTCGCGCACGTCGACACACTCTGCACGGCACACCGTATACGCAATCTCCTTCCATGACCCCCAAAGAAGAGTCACTCAACCCGCAGCGGAAACGCATCGACGATATCGACGGGCAGATCCTCGACCTGCTTTCCGAACGCAACGGAATCATTCGCGAAGTCATTGAGAAAAAAATCGACAACCGCCTGCCCATCTACGCCCCCCGACGGGAGCAGCAGAAGAGCGACTCTTTCCGTGCGGAGGCCGAAAAAAGGGGACTGGATCCCGACTGGGCGGAGGATTTCCTGCGGATGATCATGTCCTCTTCCCGCGCCAGTCAGTCCAGCACCCGCTTCCCGCGCGCCACCGAAGAGCCCCGCGAAATATTAATCGTGGGTGCCAAAGGAGGTATGGGCAGCCTCTACGCGCGCATCGCCGAACAGACCGGTCACAGGGTGCATCGCATCGACAAGCACAACTGGCATGAACTGGAGGAGATGGTTCCCAACCTTGACATGGCCATCGTGTCGGTGCCTATCAACGTCACCGGGGAGGTGATACGGCGGCTGGCCCCGAAGCTCGGGGGAGAAACCCTGCTGGCAGATTTCACCAGCAACAAGACGGAACCCATTCAGGCTATGTTGGAAGCCCATGAGGGTCCCGTGGCGGGCCTGCACCCCATGCACGGGCCGGGCGTACAGAACCTGTCCAAGCAGCTCATGGTGGTCTGCGCGGCGCGGCGGCCCGAAGCCGCCGGATGGTTCACCGAGCAGTGCCGGCTCTGGGGCATGCGTGTCGTGGAGGCCGACCCCGAAAAGCACGACCACGTCATGCACCTGGTGCAGGGCCTGCGTCACTTCGTCGCCCTGCTGCACGGCTCCTTTATGAAAACCTACGACCTCGATCCGAGAGATATGCTCGATTACAGCTCGCCCATTTACCGGGCCGAGCTGATGATGACCGGCCGTATCTTCGCCCAGAGCGCCGAACTATACGCCGACATCGTCTTCGCCGACGAGGAGCGCCGGGAACTGCTGCTACGTTTTTTCGAACACCATCAGAAGCTGGCTGAACTGGTGAAGGCCGACGACAAGGAGGGATTCATCCGCGAGTTCGAGGCTGTGACCGACTTCTTCGGAAGCTTCGCCACCCAGGCCTTGCAGGAGAGCGGCTACCTGATCAACCGGCTGGCCGACCGTTTCGCCTGACGGCCGCGTCGAAGTCCGGCCGGACCGGCATCCTCTCAGCGCTCCAGCTGCTCCCGCAGAAATTCCATAAAACGGGAGGTATGGTAGTTGGCCATGCCCTCGGAACGGCTCAGGATGGTCCCGTCGCGGCCAATCACATAGGTAGTGGGGATGATGCCGCTGCTCAGTTCCGCCGTTCGGCCGCCCCCCAGGTGCCAGGCCGGAAAGGTGAAATCCTTGCGCTCCAGGAAGGCCCGGGCGCGATCGGCCGACTCATCCACCGAAACCATCACGAAGACCAGGTCGCTGCTATCGCCCATCTCCTCGTAGAGACCCTGAATGTTGGGCATTTCGGCAATGCATGGGGCGCACCAGGTTGCCCAGAAATTCAGGAAGATCACTTTACCCCGGAAAGCCCCGAGGCTCGCGGAAGGGTCCGGCGTGGCGGAGGCCGCCGCTTCGTTGAGCGCATGAATGCGCATGCCATAGCCCGCAGTCACATGTCCCCGCTCCATCCGTTCGGTCTCCGGCTGAAGGATGCCGGTCCACAACACCGCCTGCTGCAGGCGGCCCAGCACCTCGGTGTGAAGGCCGGTCAGGTAGAGGAGCGCGGCGATGCCCAGGATCACGCCCCACTCCAGGAGTACGCGCCTGAACCACGATTTTTGAGATGCGGAGTCGCCTCCGCCTGAGACTTTCGAAGATTTCATAATCGTAGTGCTGGATAGAGCCGTTGTCGCCAGGAGCCGGAATTAGCCGGTCAGGAAGGTGGAGATTTCGTCCAGGGATTTCTTGTCGATATCCGGCACGCGCACGTCCTCCTCCGGGTAGCCTACCACAAGCAGAAGAAAGGGGCGTTCGTTATCCGGCCTTCCCAGGATTTCGTTCAGAAATCCCATGGGACTGGGCGTATGGGTGAGGGAGGCCAGGCCGGCGTGGTGAACCGCCGTGATGAGCATTCCTGTAGCGATGCCCACCGATTCCTTCACGTAGTAGTTGCGTACCTTCTCTCCGTCGCCCGCATAGCCGTAGCTCTCCGAAAAGATGGCGACAAGCCAGGGGGCCTTCTCAAGGAAAACTTTATCGGCGTCGGTACCCAGGGGCTCGAGAGCTTTAAGCCACTCGTCAGTGGCCCGGTTCTCGTAGAACTCGCGCTCTTCCTCTTCGGCTGCCTCGCGGATGCGGCTCTTGATCACGGGATCGCTAACCGCGACGAAGTGCCATGGCTGCATGTTTGCCCCGTTGGGTGCGGTCCCGGCCGCCAGCAGGCAGTCCTCGATAATCTCCCGCGGTACCGGCCGTTCCGAGAAATCACGCACCGTGCGCCGCCGGGCCAGATCCTCGTAATAGCTGCGCGCCCGCTCACGCATCTCCGCCACAGGATACTCGCGGTAGTCTTCGTGCGGTACAAAGGGATAGCTCTCCATGGACGGACGTTGTGGAGTTTCGGTTTGCTGGACATGTTAACAAAAGATGGGGGAACGTTCACATGCCATTAGGCACCTGGTTCCGCATCTCTGGTGCAATCTGTTTATCTTGGCTGTTCCGTTTCCTACACTGCCTCCCCGTGACCCGAATCTCTATTGCCACACTGCTGCTTGTTCTGCTGGCCTGTACAGCTCGGGAAGCCTCTGCACAGCAGAGCGGGGACCAGTCCGGCACTCCCATCTTCGGGAGCTTGAGGCTGGAGGCGGATCTGGGACGCTCAATAGGACAAAATATTTACACCCGCAACTGGCTACCGCAAACCGTCGGGGGACTTACCCTCGCCACTCCCTTCCACCTGGGCGAGCTGGAGGTGGGCCTGCGCTACAGCCGCTTTCTCCACGACGAGATGCTCAACGGTTTCTCTGATTTCCACGCCGTCTACGCCTGGCTGGGATGGAACCTGCCGCTTGAGCTCGGCGAAAAGACCACAGTGCTGACGGGCCTATCCCTGGGCAACACTTATTTCTCCTACGACCAGGCGCGCATCTATACAGCGCCCGGCGCGGATTGGTCCTATGCATTCGACCGGAGCGAGAGCGAAATAAGCTACGAGCTCAGCCTTGAGCTGCACTACGGGCTGGGAGAGGGATGGGGACTTTTCGGCGGAGTCGCCTACAACCGCACCCTCACCTACCATCCCCTGGAACTCACCCTGCTGAGGGCCGGCATCTCGCGTACCTTCGACAGTCCCTCCTGGCTCCAATCCTTTCTGCGATGACCGTCAAGCCTCTTATCCCTACCGGCCGCAGCAAGGGTGCCACCCGCAAACGCGCATGCCGTATCCTGCTCCTGGCCCTGGCCGCACATTTGGCGCTGGCGTCCTCCTCCCTCGCCCAGGAGCGGGACGGGGCCGTGGACGGCGACAGCCTGCAGGTTCAGACGGAAGACCGTCCGGCGGGTGAGCCGACGGTGATCCCGTTGGAAGACCGCGCCGGCCTGATCCGCCCCTTGGACCTGCTGCGGCTGGATGCCCGATTCAATCTCGCCTCGCCCGACCTGTTCAGCGGGTGGACCGGCTCGGGAATCTACGGCTTTTACGGTCCCCCGCCCGTCTTTATGATCGACGGCATGGAGGTGCGGACGGACCTCTTCGGCTGGCAGAACCTGAACATGCTCCCTCTCTCCCTGGAGGCCGTGCAGGGCATGGAAAGCGCCACACTGCCAGGCGTAGCCCATGGTGTCCGCACCCGGGCGGGCTACCTGAATCTGCTCACCTCACATCCCGGCGAGGGATGGCGGGCGGGAGGCGACCTTTACCTGGGCAACGAAAGCGGGGATCCCGGACCATGGGTCTACGACTCCGCCCGGGTGACGCCGAACGTGGACCGGTGGGGACCTGACGGTTCCCTCCACCTCGCCTGGTCGGGCTCCGGCTGGAGGGTCCTGGCCATGGGCAGCATACGGGAACAGCAGCCCACCGACCTCATGTCACACGCCCGCCTCAACAACCAGCGCTACCTACCGGAAACGCAGACCTATCATCCTATCAAGATCACGTCAGGCGGCGGCCTCCTCCAGGCAGGTTACGAGGGGGAGGGATGGTCTCTCGACCTGCAGGGAATGGCCTCAGGCAGCGCCGATTTTCCTTTTGTGCAGGCTTTCGGACGGGAGGTGCCCGCGCAGCTGGACTACCGCCAGCTGTCGGCTCGGATAGAACTGAGTTCGGAGGAGTGGCAGTACCGGGGGAGGTGGACCTGGGAGCGGATGCGAACCGGCTACCGCGTCAACATCAAGGCATTCGACCTGGACTGGTCCACCGGGACCCACCGGCTCTCCCTCTCAGCGGAACACCGCCGCGACGGGCGGATGCTGCGGCCCGGACTCCTGATTGAGCGTACGTACAACGCCTCTTCCAGTATTGATCCCGGCCGCGGAACGGTCGTTCTCGCCACGCCCTACCTGGACGGCGAAATCCCCCTCGCGCCAAGCAGCCGGGACGGGGCCTTATTCGCTTTCCAAGCCGGCCTGGACCTGGAGGCCGGGGACGCGGCGCCCTTCCTTTCGGCGGCTCTTCGCGGGATCGATCCGGACGCCGAGCTGCGCCTGTTTTTCGAGGAACTTCTGCCACGCCACGCCCATGCTTTTGGCTGGTGGAGCGGCAGGGGCTATTCCTTCCCCGCCGACGAACCCATCGAACGATGGGGTGATCTGCAGCCCGGCAACGGACGCACAGCAGGCGCTGTCTTCCGGCACAGGTGGTCGCTCACTCCCGTACTCAGGCTGAGCCTCGAACACCGTTTCCTGCGGCATTTCCACCTGGGCATTCCCCGGCAGTCGGTTCTTCCTGATCCCAGCTACTCCGTTCGGCCCGGCCTCTTCAGCTACCTCGAAGGCCGCGGCAGCCGCCTGCTGAACATCGCCACCCTGCGGCATGGTACGGGACCTTGGAAACAGGAACTCTCGCTGGTGCTGCAGCACACCCTGGAGGGAACCCCCAACTACCGGAGCTACTGGCGTCAGGTACCCTCCTTCCGAATGCGCTACGCCCTGAGCTGGCAGGCCGCGACCAACACACGCCTTGCGCTGGAAACCCTGGTAAGGGGCGCCACCCGATGGGAAGAGTACCGCGCCCTGGAGGGACGCACCTACCGGTCACTCGTACCCTTTTTCCCCCAGCAGACCGGAACCTATCACACGCGCACCCCCTCCTGGATAGACCTGGGACTGTCGGCCCGCCAGTGGCTCTGGGAGCGGCGTCTCTCGCTGCAGCTCTCCATGCGCAACCTGCTCAATAACGATATCCGCATGCATCCCATCGGGGCGCAACGCTCTCCCATCCTGCATCTCCGGGCGGCTTTTAACCTGCGTTGAGCCGGACACCCCTACGCATCTCACCTGCCGGACTGCGACAAGCTCGGGGGTATCCCTAATAAAAAAACCCCGTTCCACATCCCGACGAGCGTCGGGACGGAAACGGGGCTTGGCGGGAAGATCGAATCGTCAGTTTCAGGAACCGCCGGCGTAGCTGAACGTCAGCCGCACGTAGCGGTTCTGCCCGTAGACCGTCTCCTGATCTCCGGAAGTGAGTTCGGGTGAACTTTCGCCCAGCGCCGTGGCGGTGATGCGGTTTCCACTCACGCCCTCATCGATCAGGAACTGGCGGACTGCATCGGCCCGGCGTTGCGAGAGAGCCATGTTGTAATCCTCCGAACCGCGTGAATCGGCGTGTCCCTCGACCGAAACCCGCAGATCTTCGTACTGCGTCATGACTTCTGCGAGCAGCTCGAGATCGTCCTCCGCGTTCGCGAGAATCTCGGAGCTGTCGTAGCCGAATTCGATGTTATTCAGGATGTTCAGCAGCATGTCACGAAGGTCCTGGCTGACCTGGGCTGTCATACCGCGGTCTTGCGAGAGCTCCTCGATGGCCTGAAGCGTCTGCTCGTTGAGCTCGCGGTTCTCCTGAGACACCTCATAGGAATTTTGGGCGGCCGACTGTGCGCCTTCCGCGGCCTGGCGTGTAGCCTGCATCTCCTCCATCATGTGCCGGTGCATCTGCATGCGCTGGCTGGTCTGATCGCCGCCTCCGAAGCGCAGGCGAATCCCGATGGTATTGGTGAGGAAGTCGTCGTGATCCTTGCCATCGATGTTGGTATGGGACAGATTGGCGTTGGTAAACTCACCGGCATCCTGCGGATAGGTATCTAAGTTATCCGAAAAGGTGCGGTTGTAGGTAATCTGATAGTTCAGGCTCACTTTATCGCTGAGCTCGTAGCTTACGCCCGCCCCGAAGGGAATGGCAAAGGCGCCACTGTTGGTCCCGTTTTCGTGCTTCAACACGTTCACGCCGATGCCGGCGGTCAGGTAGGGCTTCACGCCCAGGTCTTCCCGGAGGATGGACCCGTTGTTGAACTTGAAGCGGGTCATCAGGTTCAGCTGAAAATTGCTGGTCTTGAAGCGCGTGCCACGTATGGCCGGATCGTTGGAGTTGGCCGGATTCACGTAATCCAGCTCCATTTTAGCGGCGCTGAACCCTAGATCCCAGGAGGGGCTCAGGTACTTTGAGAGGCCGATGCTCCAGAGGAAATCGGACTCGGAGGTGCCAAGCAACTCGTTGCCCAGATCTCCGTCATAAGCATGCGAGCCAATCTCCAGGTCCAGACTCCAAGGCTGATCCTGGGTCTGGGCCTCGACGGTGCCTGCGCCAAGTACAAGTATGGTCAGAAATAGTAGAGGTAGAAAACGTTTCATTGTCGTTGATCTTTTATTTTTACGGTGGTGATAGCCTGTTTAAAAAGGCTTATTTCCGGATGTTCGCGTACATTTATAGCTGCGTTGACGTGAAAAGTTTCCGGTTGGTGGAAGTTAATTTGTACATCCCAGCCTAATCATAAACACGCGTTTCCATTTTTTCGTTGGTTTACAAAGATAATAATTTTTTAATTCTACCCTGCTGGCTGTTTCAGACCTATGTAGATGGCAGGTACCCCACCGACGGCTCATGCACCTTCCAGGAACGCAAGCCAGCGACGCTCCATATGCAGCCGCCCGAGCTCCGCAGCCCGCAGGCCGGGAATAGCCTCCAGTTGGTCCAGCCATGCAGCCGCCCGAGCCGATTCGCCGCGGTAGGCCAGTATGTGCACCCATTTCAGCCAGGTATCGAGATGGCGCTGATCGGGTCGGGTGCTGCGTAGAAGATTCTCCACGCGGTCAGCAGCATCCATGTTATCCTGCTCCAGGGCGCGGTCGAGGGCCCGCGCCAGCGTGCGCGTCAAAAGCGTATCCCCCGCTGATTCAGTCCACATCCCGGATCCCTCCCCCTCCATGGGATAGATGCCCCGGTAGACCAGGTTGTTCCAGGCCTCCCACTGACGCCAATCGGAGCGGGTGGCCAGGGCAGGTCCCAGCGCTGAGGCCGCGTTTGTTCGGCCCGGGACTTCGGCAGCCAGGCTCCGGGCATGCAACAGGTGGCGCCGTGCGCCAAGGGTATCCCCTTCTATCAGGAAGGCGTCGGCGTAAATCAGCTGCAATTCGGCCAGGGAGTCGGTAAGCGAAGCCACCGCGCGAACTTCCTCGCCCCGGCCCGCCTGCAGGCTGCGGTAGCTCCACTCGGCCAGGATGGGAAGGGCGCTGTCGCTGAGGGCCACCAGCCGGTCAAGGGACGCCAGCGCCCGCAGGGTATCGCCTTCGGCCTCAAACAATCCGTAGCGGTCCCATGCCATGGCAAGCGGGGTGCGCACGCGCGGGCATCGCACTTCCAGAAGGGAGGGAATGCCGAAGATCTGCTCGGCCCTGCGGCTATCGGTGCTGTCGACCTGCACCTGCCCGAGATGACGGTGCCAGCCGGCCACCAGGCTGTCCAGAGGCTGGGTATAGGAGCCGGGCAGGTCGCCGCTACGGTAGGCGCGCTTGAAATTCTCCACGGGATGCTCACGCAGCAGGTAGGCCACAAAGGATCCCCCGGTGGTATAGTTGAGGGCGGCCCGTCCCCTGTAAAACCCCCAGAAGGAGAAGGATTCCCGCACCCGCTGCACCTCCGGCCAGGGAGGATCGGCCGCCACCAGCTGGTCAGCCGTCGACCGCTGCCCTGGTTCCGGGGCCAGGGCCACCGCGAGTCCCTCCACCAGTCCGATGCTCCAGCTGGCATTGAGCAACCGGTTGCCGAAGCGCTTGGCCACCACATGCACCAGCTCGTGTCGCAGGCTGCCCAACTGCCGGCGCGCCACGTGAAGCTGGTCGGATGCCAGCCATACCGGCACGTAGCTGGTAAATTTGGCGCCTGTAAGCTCCTTCTTCTGCCAGGCATGGGCGTATAGATAGACACTCACCCGGAAGTCTCCGCGGTCCAGGTTCAGCGTGTCAGTTAATTCGGAAAGGTGGAATTCCAGCTCCCGGCCCAGGAGCCCGGCCTCGAGAGAGCTGTAATCCTGCCGGTCGTACCAAAGATCGAAGTGGGCCGTGGCGTGATGGCCTCCCAGCTGGCGGCGCAGGTGTGATTCGGGGGATATAATTCCCAATTCGGCCAGGCTAGCGTAGCCCAGGACCAGCAGCAGCGCGGCACCCGCCGTGAGCGCTTTGGCAAAACGTCCCCGCGAGAAGTCCGGCACCTGCCAAAACAGCAGCGTCCAGGCGCCGGTCAGCATGCGGAAATAGAGGAGGCTGCCATCCAGCTCGGCCACCTCGTCATAGAGGGGACCGGGCCAGCCTCCCCATACATGGTTGTAGAAATAGACCTGTGGAAGGGTAAAAAACTCCGCCAGAAAGGATCCCGCAGCCACGGCGGCCAGTACGGCCAGGGACGCCAGTCGGGCGGGGCCGGGTGCCAGGCCAAAGCGCCGGAAAAGCCGTCCGACGGCCCAGCCGAAATAGACGGAGGGAAGGGGATAGAGCAGCCAGAATCCGAGGCCGTGCACGCTGAAGCATCCGGCCAGCAGATCCCATACCAGCAGTGGAAGTCCGGCCGCGTAGACCCATGCCAGCAGGCGGGTGGCGCGCCGTATGTCACCGGCCGAAGTGGCATCCGCATCCGGCGGCGAGGCGGCCCGCCAGGCGGCCCAGAAACATCCGGCCAGGGCGGCCAGCAGGGCTGACTCCAGGTGAAAGTGAACCAGCAGCGAGAGAAAGTCGGTCATTCCGCCTCCCCTACTCCTGCAGCAGGTCGCGCAGGCGCGGCTCCAGTTCCTTGCGGGTCAGCGCCCCGGTGGCGAAATAGCGGATTTCCCCCTTCTTGCCCAGGATGTAGGTGGTGGGCACAGCCATGGTGGGCCCGTATTTGTCCATCACCACATCCTGCCTGTCAATATAGATGGGGTAAGTGACCCCGTACTTTTCCATGAAAGGACGGACCACAGACTCCCCGCGGTCGTCAAGGGATACCCCCAGGACCACCAGTCCTTCGTCGCGGTACGTCTCGTAGAGATCAACCAGGTCGGGGGTTTCCGTATGGCAGGGAGCGCACCAGGTGGCCCAAATATTGAGAACCACCACCTTGCCCCGCTGTTCGGAAAGCTGAAAGCTATCGCCATTTAACAACGTCACCGTAAAATCCTGAGCCTCGGCGCGGCGGCTGGCCGGATAGATGGCTACGGAGTTTGGATCCAGGCGCTCGAGGGGCTCGGTAGCGGTTTTACGTCCCCCTTCCGATCCGGAACCACAGCCCGTGAACAGGAAGACCAGCACCAGGGCCGTGCAGGCCGTTATGAAAAGCGCGTCACGCATGTTGTACTCAGCGGTGTCGACCGAACACTTCGATATTGCCCTGTTTGTCAACCAGGTAGGATTCGTAGGGGACGTCCTCGGCGGTATTCATGCCCGGGGAGCTGGCCGGCATGCCAGGAACGGCCACACCTATAGCGTCAGGGCGCTCCTCCAGCAGACGGCGTACGTCCTCCACGGGGACGTGACCCTCCACGACGTAGCCGTCGATTACGGCGGTATGGCAGGCGCCCATGGTGTGGGGCACGCCGTAGCGCGTCTTCACCTCATTCAGGTTGCCGGCGTTGACTGTGGACACGCTGAAACCGTTGCTCTGCATGTAGGTCGCCCACTTGTCGCAGCACTGGCAGCCCTCGTTCTTGTACATGACAATGTCGGCCTCGCTGTCCTGCGGGGTGACGGTTTGCTGCGAGGTACTGATGATGTACCAGATGGCGACGCCGCCGGCCAGGATGACCAGCGCGGCATAGGTAAAAAATCGGGATGGTTTCATAGTAAAAAAATCGTTGGGAATGAACCTCAATATAGACAAATCCCGGATCGGATTGAAGTTCGCCGGCTGCGAATTTACTTCTTGAAGAGGGTAGTCAGCACGAACCAGATATTCTCCTTACGCTCCATCAGGCGGCGCTTGAAATAGGGGAACCACATGGTGCCGTAAGGCACATAGATGCGGGTGTTGTAGCCGCGGGAGGCAAGATCTTCCATCGTTTCCTGTCGAAGTCCGTAGAGCATCTGGAATTCAAAGCGGGAGGGGGCGATGTCGTGTTCACGGGCATGGTCAAGGACCCAGTCTATCAACTCGTCGTCGTGCGTGGCGATGCGGGGACAGGGGGTGTTACGCAGCAGGGTTGCCGCATAGCTTTTGAAGGCGGCGCGGATACCGGGCATATCCTGGATGGCCCGTTCGGGCGGCTCTTTGTAGGCCCCCTTGCAAAGCCGTACGTCCGCCCCCAGCTCGGCCAGCTCGCGGATATCCTTTTCGGTGCGGTGCAGGTAGGCCTGAATGACAATGCCTACATGGCTGCCGAACTCGGCGAAGGCCTCCTTGAACAGATCCATGGTCGCCTGCGTGTAATCGGAACCCTCCATGTCGATGCGCACGAACTGGTCATGACTCCGCGCCGCCTCCAGCAGCCGGAATAGATTGTCACGGCAGTAGGATCGGTCGATATCCAGTCCCATCATGGTGAGCTTGATGGAAATAGTGCTGTCCAGGCCGGCCTCTCCGATTTTATCCAGCAGCCCGATGTACTGCTCCACGGTATCGTCCGCCGTCGTCCGGTCCTTTACGTTCTCGCCCAGCAGGTCCATCGTAAGGTGAATGCCCCTGGCGTTCAGCGGGGCGACCTTGGGTACAGACTGCTCAAAGGTCTCGCCGGCTACAAAACGCTTTGCGAGAAAAAAGGGAAGCTTCATGGACAGGGAATCTTTCCGGGTTGGTTTTCAAGGAAGTTGAAGATAAGGAATTGTAACAATTTTACGAGGGTGCGCGTACGAACATGCTGTCAGACAGGTAACGAAACGGACCATACCATGACCCAGAAAACAAGATACTTGACCAAGGTAGCGCTCGCATTTTCACTCTCCCTGCTCATCATGTTCCTGCTGGTGCTTCCCGGCAAAGCTACGGCCCAGGACTGGGACCGTGACGAGGCCTACCGCGTGGAGAACTTCTCCCTCTCAGGGGGAGGCAGCCTCGATGTGCGAACCAGCGGGGGACACATCACGGTGGAGGGATCAGACGGCGATGAAATCCGCGTCGAGATGTACGTGACGCAGCGCGGGAAACACCTGCTTCCCGAAGACACCGATCTGGAGGATTTTGACATTACCATCGAACAGTCCGGAAGCCGCATTACCGCTACTGCCGAAGGCAGCCGCAACGACTGGCGTTTCTGGAGAAACAACAACCTCTCCATCTCCTTCGTGGTCTATACACCGCGCGACATGCAGAGCACTCTCCGCACCAGCGGCGGGCATATTACGGTCAGCGGCCTGAACGGACGCCAGGAAGTGCGTACCAGCGGCGGCCACCTTGAGCTCAACGACCTGATGGGCGAGGTGGAGGCCCGAACTAGCGGGGGACACATTGAAATCGCGCGATTTGAAGGCACCATGTCGGCCCGAACCAGCGGGGGACATATCAGTGCCGAAAACGCCAACGGCGTCATCGACCTCCACACCTCCGGGGGACACATCGAACTGGCCGACGTAGGCGGCACGGTAGAGGCCCGAACCAGCGGGGGCAGCATCGAGGCCGACCTGGACAGCATTAACGAATCGGTGGACCTGCGCACCAGCGGGGGTCATATCACCATCACCGTACCCGGCGACCGCGGCTACAACCTGGCCCTGCGCGGCAGCCGTGTGCGCAGCCAACTCACCAACTTTTCCGGCGAGGTGGAACGAGACGAGATTGACGGTTCCATCAACGGCGGCGGACCGCAGATCACCGCCCGCACCAGCGGCGGCACCGTACGGCTGAACTTCCGCCGCTGACCTGAAAAAGGAGCGGGGGCGGACCCGGCCCCGTTCCCGCATAACCTGTCTCTCAGTGCCCGAAAGCGCTCGTCTCTCCCGGCCAAATCCGGGAGGGGCGGGCGTTTTTAAATTAGGGGTTCCCCCTACGTACACCCGCTGAATTTTTTGTAGCTTTAGCCTGTTTGTATTCTGTCACAACCAATGACACCACCCTAACAGACGATCAATAAAATATGAGGACTATGAAGATTTTTAAGGTATTGCCCGTAATCGCACTGATGCTCTTTGCCGGCTGCGGAGGCGGCTCCCAGGAACAGGCAGGAGAACAGGAGACCCAGATGGAAACGGCTGATGACGTACGCACCATCGATATCGTCGGCACCAACTCCATGAAGTTCGGCGTCACCGAAGGTTCCGACGGACTAACGGTAGGCGACCAGCTTCCCGCCGAAAACGACCTGGTGCGCCTTCAGACCATCACCGCCGCGCCCGGCGAGACCATTCGCATCAACCTGACCACCCGCAGCACCATGCCCGCCCAGGCCATGGCGCACAACTGGGTGCTTCTGGCTCTCGGCACCGACCTGCAGGCTTTCGCCGATGCATCGGGCACTGCACGTGACAACGACTACATCGCCCAGGACATGATGGACGCGGTAGTTGCCCAGACCGGGCTGGCCGGGGGCGGCGAAACCGTCTCGGTCACCTTCACCGTGCCCGAAGAAACGGGCGAATACGACTATCTCTGTACCTTCCCCGGCCACTTCGCCGCAGGTATGGCCGGCAAGCTGGTGGTAGAAGAGTCGCAGATGTAGGCAATCCAGACATATCATCCCGGAAATAAACGGCTCCTTCCTCCCTTCGTCAGGGAGGGGGGAGCCTTTTTTTTGGCCGGGCGTCTCCCCTTCTAGCGGGGGAAGGCGACAAGGAATTCGCAGCCCTTCTCCATATTGCGGCAGGTGAGCGAGCCGTTAAGCTGGGTGGAGAGGGTCTCGACCAGTTTCATTCCCAGCGATGAGGTCTGCTCAAGGTCGAAGTCACCCGGCAAACCGCTTCCGTCGTCGGCCACCCTCAGGCGAATCTCTCCGTCCTTCTCCTCCAGCTCCACGGTGACGGCACCTGCCTCCCGGGCCGTATAGGCATGCTTGAAGGCGTTGCTGACCAACTCGGTGACGACGAGTCCCATCGGGATGGCGCGGTCTAGGTCCAGGCGCACGTCGCCTATATGTGTAACCAGAGTGATGCGCTCGCCCTCCTCCCCGTAGGTCCGGCGAATGGAACCCAGCAGGCTGCCCAGGTATTCCTTGAATCCCACATCCGAGAAATCCTCGCTGGTGTATAGCTGCTCGTGGATCATCGCCATGGAATGAATGCGCCTCTGACTGTCCTTCAGGGCATGGCGAAGCTGGGGATCCTCCTTCTCCTCCAGCTGGAGCTCGAGAAGGCCTGAGACGATGGCCAGGTTGTTTTTCACCCGATGATGGATCTCCGAGAGCAACAGCTGCTTCTCGTCGAGAGACTTCTTGAGGTCGTCCTCGATATTCTTACGCACAACAGTATTGGCAATCAGGTGGGCGATGGCCTTCAGGAAAAGCGTATTGCTGACGCCCAGGTTACGCTTGCTGTCCGAGTGCAGCAGGATGAGTCCAAGCGGACGCTCCTCACCGGGTATGACCACGCCGGCCACCGGCAGCAGCGACCGCTGCAGGCTCTCGGTGAGCCACTCGGTAATTTCGGCGTACCGGCGGTCCTCCAGGAGCGTAGTCTTGTTCATCGTGAACAGCTTCCGGCCCTCTTCTCTTTCCAGCCTGGCGGGCCCGTTTGACTCCAACAGCTCACGGTGGGTGGCGGAGATCACGTCCAGCCCTTGTTGGTCCTCGAGGTAGCGAAAGATGGTCACCTCATCCACCGATAGGAGCTCGGCCAGAAAGTCGGCCAGGGGGTGGAAGAACTCGCTTAGGTCCTCGGATACGATAGCTTTTTTACCAAGGTCCATGATGGCCTGGCGCATCCGGGCCTGGTCGTCCTTGATACCCCCCAGAAGACGGCCGAAGCTTCCGATCACCACCAGAAGAAGGGAACCGGTGATTCCGAAGAAAAGCCAGTCCTTGAAGGCCGGCCAGAATCCTAGCGCCGCGCCGCCTGAGAGCAGCGCGATCAGGTGATCCGTGCCAAAAATCCATACTGCCGCCAGAACGAGCCAGCCGAGTACAACGCCCTCACGATGACGGGATAGAATGGAAAGTAGATATTTCATGGGCTACCCTACCCGTACAGCTCTCCCAAACCCCAATGACGGGCGGGTTGCTCCGAATGAGATCCCAATCGGTGACAGCCGTTGATGATTGTTATATAGACCCTAATAACCGAAACCTAAAACGATTATCGGCGCAAAGCTGCCCAATTTAACGGCTACAGTCAAATAAAGATTGTCTGACGGCGACCGGGGTCAGTCCAGGCGTCTGAAGCGCTCAATAGCCGCCTTCTCAAGCTCCTCCCGGTGTTCGGGGTGTGCGATGTCGATGAGTGCGCGTGCGCGCTGGTGCAGGTTTTTCCCGTAGAGGTTGGCAATACCGTATTCGGTGACCACGTAGTGGACGTGGGCGCGGGTGGTCACCACGCCGGCGCCCTGCTTGAGGAAGGGCGTAATCCGGCTGATGCCCTTGGCGGTAGCGGAGGGTAAGGCAATGATGGGCTTGCCCCCTTCCGAAAGCGAGGCTCCGCGAATGAAGTCCATCTGTCCGCCCACGCCCGAATACTGCCGGGTTCCGATGGAGTCGGCGCAGACCTGTCCGGTCAAATCCACTTCGATGGCGCTGTTAATGGCGGTCACCTTGGGATTCTTCCGGATGACCGCCGAGTCGTTTACATACTCGATGTCCAGCATGGCCACCCCGGGATTGTCGTCCACGTAATCGTAGAGGCGCTGGGACCCCATCACGAATCCGGCCACGATCTTTTCGGGATGCTTCTTCTTGCGGCGGCCGGTGATTACACCCTTCTCCACCAGGTCAATCACCCCGTCGGAGAACATCTCGGTATGGATACCGAGATCCCTGTGCGAACCCAGCGCCTGCAACACCGCGTTGGGAATGGCACCAATACCCATCTGCAGGGTGGCCCCGTCCTCGATCAGCGAGGCGCAGTTGCTGCCAATTTTCTTCTCCGTCTCGTCGGGCTCCGGCGGCGGGTGCTCCGGCAGGGGCTCGTCCACTTCCACCATGGCATCGAAGCGGGAGACATGAAAAATACCGTCCCCGTGGGTGCGGGGCATCTGCGGGTTTACCTGGGCGATAACCCGGTGGGCCGTCTGCACGGCTGCACGGGAGGCATCCACCGAGGTGCCGAGCGAACAGTAGCCGTGGCGGTCGGGCGGGGATACCTGAACCATGGCCACGTCCAGGGGAAGAATGCCGCGGCGGAACAGGTGGGGAACCTCCGAAAGGAAAACCGGCAGGTAGTCGGCGTTGCCCTCGTTGACTGCCTCGCGCAGATTGGGTCCCACGAACAAGGCATTGGTGTAGAAGGTGCCTGCGTATTCTGGACGGGCATAGGGCGCCTCTCCCTCGGTGTGGAGTTGCACGATCTCCACATCCTTCAACTCAGGTGCCCGAGCCACCATGGCCTCGATGAGCCGGCGGGGGGCGGCGGCCACGCTGTGGATGTAGACGCGGTCGCCCGAATTTATGCAGCTTACGGCTTCTTCAGGGGTGGCATAGCCAGAATGGGACATGAGGCGAAACGTTGAATTTCAGATGCGTTAGGGTACCTCACCTTGGAGGAGTTGATAATCAGCATAAAGTCAAGGCCGGAGGGTTCAGTCCACCAGCCGTTCGATCACGTAGAGCTGGCCGGTGTGGTAGGCGGTATGCTCGATAACCAGTTCCGCTTCGCGCAGCAGGGTGTGGTCATGGTCGGAGGCGAAGGGTTTGAAGAGGTCGTTGGACGGGTCCAGGATCATTTCGCGGAGGTCCCGGCGATCCTCGAAGTAACGCTCCTTCAGCTTTTTCCATTCCTCCCCGCTCTCCGGGGCGGTAACTTCCGGCCAGTAGTCGTCCGGCCATTCGGGCGCCTGGTAGGCCGACCCGCGGCAGTACTCCAGGATGTCGTACTGGGCGAAGCGAATATGCCAGAATTGCTGGTAGAAGGAGTATGGCAGTCCGTCGGGCACGATGCCCACCTGGTGAAGGGATACCCGTTCCAACACCCGGTCGATAGGTGAGAAGGCCTCGCCCCCGTTCAAATGACGTACAAGTCTCTTTCGAAGCGCCTGGTCTTCTTCGGTTGGCATGGAGATACGATTACCAGTTGGGATTCCAGCGTGGTCCGGGCGAATTACGGAAGACGCCCTCCTATCTTTCCGGAACCAGCACGCGGATGGTGGCGTCGTGTTTGTTCAACAGGAATACCCGGTTGTCCGGTCCACGGTTCATGCGCAGGTCCGTGCGGCGGGCGGGATTGCGCCCCTGCTCCTCATTTTTCTGTTGGATAAGCTCCAAAAAGGTGAGCGACTGGCCGCCGCCGTCGCGCAGCAGCATGCGCGTAATGCCTTCGGATCCGCCCTCCGGCAGGTTGTCAGCGTCAATCAGAAAGATCTCCCCGCTGGGAAAGTCGGCGAAAATCAGGCGGTCGCGGAGCTGCGGGATCTCCCCGTTGCGGTAGACTACCACGCCTGTCACGGCCGCGCGTCCCCCGAGCAGCGGCTCGCGGTGGCTGTATTCGGCCACCGGGTAGGTTATGTCAGGGTTGCCGCGTACGCCGGAAATGCTTACGCCCTCTCGTCCCACATACCGGAAACTCCCCTCCCAGTCGTTCCAGCCCAGGTTGCCTCCCCGGGGTACGAGACTCACCTCTTCCACCGTGTTCTGGCCGATGTCCGCCAGGTAGAGCCGGCCGGTGGCCGGGTCCCAGCCGAATCGCTGCGGATTGCGCATGCCGTAGGCGTAGATCTCGTTCAGGGCGCCGGACTGGTCCACGAGAGGGTTGTCGTCCGGGATTCCATAGGCGCCATTCCGGCTGTCGGAGCCGCGCGGGTCGATGCGGAACAGCTTGCCGAAGCCGCTGGCGAGGTCCTGCGACAGATCCATGGGATCGCCTCCCGCGCCTCCGTCGGCCACCCCGACGTAGAGGTTGCCGAAGTCGGGGTCCCCCTCCTCCGCCAGCGGATTGAAGGCCAGTCCGCCGGCGTTGTGGTTCCCGAAAGGCTGGGCAAAACGCATCAGCTCTCGGGGCGCCTCGCCGTCGTAGGTGTCGTTGCCGGGATTGGAATCCACCCATTCAAGGAGCACCGTGTGGTGGGAGGCCCCCTCCTGCGGTGTGGTGAAATCGACCGGCGATCCGTCGGCCTCCACGTCGGTCCAGGTGTAAAATCGGCCGTAGCCCGGGGTGCCCGGCCGGCCGTACTGCGGGTGGAAGGCGAAATTCTGGAAACCCTGCTCGCGTCCCCCGGAGGCCACGTTCACCTCCCACTGCGGGTCGGCTATGTTGATATATTCGCCGACCTCCCCCTCGTAGCTCACCGCCCATATCGGCCCGCGCATGCCATTCACAAACATGCGGCCGGTGGCCAGCTCGTCCACCAGGTTCATCATGCGGGGTGTCTGGCCGTCTACCATAGGGAGGGTGGCAAATTCGGCCACGTCGACCACCACGGGCTCGCGGTCATCGATGGGTGGCAGCGGATCGTCGGTGGTCTGGGCCCAGGCGGATGCGGTGATCAGCAGCAGCGCAAAGGTCAGCAGGCAGCGGGCGTGGGCTTGCATGTTAGATAGGTTGATTTACCGGTAACACCTGCAAGTAAACGAATTGACCGACAAAATTCAGCAGTTTACTTAAAACACCCACGCATAGCCCACCTTCAGGAAGCCGGTCCGGTTACGGATGGAGAGGGGGCGGCGTTCGTCCGCTCTGTAAATTATATTTCCATTAGATAAATCGGTGAGGAACTCTTAGTTTCGAATACTATATGAACCTTGCATATAGTTTTACCTCCAACTGAAAATCACTCGCGAACTTATGAAACGCCTTTTACCCTATTCCCTGATCATTACCCTGGCCTGCATGATTGCCGTGGGATGCACCTCCCAGCAATCGGACGATGAGGCCATGGAAAGCGACACCACCGAAACCACGGCCACCCTGGGAGGCGGTGCCGACGGTGAAGTGCCGGTAGACTGGCAGTACCGTCTTGACAACCCTGCTACGGAGGCTGTGGTAGGCGCCGACACATCAACGGCCGACATATTCTGGGTGAACATGGTACCGGGCATGCACATCACCAGCGGTCCGGCCGCCATCTACTGGGATTCCACCAACACCCTCTCGGGCGATTTCCGAATCTCCTCCACCATGCACCTCTTCGATCCGGGCGACCGCCGCGAGGCCTACGGGCTGTTCTTCGGAGGACGCAACCTCAACGCCGACGACCAGGCCTACACCTACTTCCTGCTACGCAACGGCGGGCAGTACCTGATCAAACAGCGCATGGGCAGCGAGACCTCCATTGTGGAGAACTGGACCGACACCGACGCCATGGTCTCCTACACCGACACCACCGAGGCCTCCGTTCCCAATACGCTGGCCGTTGAGCGAAGCGGCGACACCCTCAACTTCTTCGTGAACGGCACCCAGGTACATACCATGCCGGCTGGCGACATGGTCACCGAAGGCATTGCGGGGCTGCGTGTCAACCACGCCCTCAACCTGCACGTGGAGAACTTCGAGATCGAGTAGCAAAAGCTGCAAGCAAACACCTTTTCAAGGCGGTCCTGACGCACTTCAGGACCGCCTTTTTTATGGACGCCTCTTGCAAGTTCAGTAAAAATAGGGCATACTACCTGTTTAATGGTAACTAACGGGAGGCTTCATGCTTCGGTCCTATCTGAAATTCGCCCGCCGCCACCTCGCCAAGAGCCCCGGCTATTCGCTGATCAACATCGGGGGACTGGCCCTTGGCATCGCCTCGGTGCTGCTGATTTTCCTCTACGTGCAGCATGAGATGAGCTTCGACACCTACCATGAAAACAAGGAGCGCATCTACCGGGTCACCTCCTACTCAGGCTTTAACGAAAAACGGTGGGGGACATACGTAAACGGGGCGCCTCTCGAGGAGATGCGCGGCAGCTACGCAGGCGTGGAGGACGCCTCCTATATGATCAACTGCGCCGGCCCGCCCGTCAGCGTCGACGGCACAGACTACCGCAACCTGGACCTCTTCTGCACCGAGGACAACTTGTTCAATATCTTCTCCTTTCCCTTCGTTTACGGCAGTCCGGACGGCAGCCTGGACGCACCGCATACGGCCGTGATCTCCCGCAGCACCGCGCAGCGTCTCTTTGGGGATGCCAACCCCGTGGGGGAAACCTTCGAATTGAACTGGCGCAACGAACCCACCTCCTTTGAAATAACCGGGGTAATGGAGGACATCCCGGTCAACACCCATTTCCGCTACGACATCCTCCTCTCCTACGAATCGCTGCGCAATACCAGACGCTGTCTGGACTGTGGACAACTCATGTACACGCTCCTGGGAGAGCAGGCTGATACGGCCGCCATCGCTGACCGCATGCTCCGCCACGTGCGCGAGGTGGACGGCAAGGAACATGTGGAGGACATCCGCCTGCAGTCTCTTGACGAGGTCCACTTCTCCAGCCTGCATGCCCAGCGCAAGGGCGACTGGCAGTACATACAGATCCTCTCCGCCATCGCCCTCGTCATCCTGGTCCTGGGCTGCGCCAATTACGTGAACCTGGCCGTCGCCCGATACTCGCAGCGCGCCAAAGAGATCGGCGTGCGCAAGGTGATGGGTGCACACCGCTCCCAGCTGACCGGACAGTTCCTGTTTGAGACCATGCTGCTGACCCTGGCCGCGCTGCCCCTGGCCCTCGTCATGCTGTATGGGGCCATTCCCTGGTTTAACCGGTATGCCGGCACCGAGGTCAGCCTCTCGCTGGCCGGACCGGTGTTTTATGCGGCCCTTGCTGGCGTGCTCCTGGTCACGGGCCTTCTGGCGGGCAGCTATCCGGCCCTCTTTGTCTCCGGCTTCAATCCCCGCGAGGTACTGCAGGGCAGGAACATGGGCCTCGGCTCCGCCCTGCTGCGCAAGGGACTGGTCTCCTTCCAGTTTCTTGCCGGCATCGTCATGATCGGGGTTACGGTGCTCATCGTGCAGCAGCTGAATTACGCCATGCAGAAGGATCTCGGATTCGACTCCGATCCTCTTGTCAACATTCAGGTCAACGATCCTGCACTCGTATCGCAGACCGACGCCGTTAAGTCCGCCTTCGGCATGCAGGCTTCTGTGGAGGCGGTCACGGCCAGCCGGGCGCCTGCCACGGGTGGATTTACCGGCATCAGCTTCACCTTCGACAGCGATTCGGTGGAGGGCAAGCGGTACACATTCGCCACTCCGCGGGTGGATTCCGACTTTATTGAAACCACCGGCATCGAGCTACTGGCAGGCCGCAACCTCCGGCCCTACGGCGAAGAGGGACGGCAGTTCCCCGAAGAGGCCGTCCTCAACGAGAGCGCCGTCGAAGCTCTGGGCTTCACCGACAACCGGGACATTATCGGGCGTGAAATCGGCCGACGTTTCCGTGTTGTGGGCGTCGTGGAGGACTTCCACATGGAATCACTTCGGAATGAAATTGAGCCCGCCGCGTTGGTCAACAACCCCTTCGGCCGGTCTTTCTCGATGACGGTGCGACTTGCAGGTAATGACATCGGAGAAGGTCTGGAAGACCTGCACAACGCCTGGACGGAGCTGGGCGCGGAGACGCAGCTTGACTATACCTTCGTGGACGATCTCATCCGGCAGCAGTACGAAAATGAGCAGCGCACCGCCAGGGTGATCGGGGTCTTCGCCGGACTCTCCATCATTGTTGCCTGCATGGGTCTGTTCGGGCTGGCCGCCTATACCGTACAGCGGCGCTACCGCGAGATCGGCATCCGCAAGGTGATGGGCGCCGGGGTGGGCAGCATCGTCTTTCTGCTCTACAGGGATTTTGGAAAACTCATCGCCCTGGCCGCGCTGGTGGCCGTGCCGGTCGTCTACTACGCCGGATCGCAGTGGCTGGAGAATTTCGCCTACCGTATCGACATCGGCCCGATGGTCCTCATCTGGGCCGTGCTGGCGGTGGTGCTGGTAACCCTCCTGGCCACCGGCTATCGCTCCCTGCAGGCAGCACTGATGAATCCCGTGGATTCGATCCGCCGTGAGTAGGATTGCCTACATGGTGAGCGCCAGGTTCAGCGCGGAGAAGATCCCGATCTCCCGCAAATTGCGGAACATAAACAGGCCCACCACGATGAGTGCCGGGGTGGTGGCGTTCTCCCGCAGACGGAAAAGTTTCTCCAGCAAAGAGCTCATGGACTATCTCTGGTCAAGAGCTCCTCGGTTCCATTAAGAACGCATGTGGAGCCATCCTGCGATCCCCTGTCCTGTTTTCATCTTCAGTAGTAGTACCAGGCTGCCACCACCAGGCTGTCGCTTACCTCGTAGACCACCGTGGAAGACTGGCTGACGGGATCATCGGGGTCGCCCCACGTGGCGGTCTCCACCAGGCTGGTATAGTTGCTATGCCGGCCGAAGCCCGAAATCTCTGAACGCACTTCGGGGTATTCCGCGAAATAGTTGGTAAGCCAAGTGCGCAGCTCATCCTTTCCGTCGATGTCCGTAGAGATGCGCGGACCACTCACACTGTACATGCGGATATCTTCGTGGGCTAGCTCCAGCATAGCCTCCACGTCGTGGCTGTTAAAAGCCTCATAGAAGCGTGTCAGTGTTTCAGGGGGTTCTGGAGCCGGCTCCGACGAACATCCGTAGATTACAGCGACCAGCAGGGCCGCAGCGGCCAGATAGAGTCCGGTGCGCAGCAGGTTGGAAGTAAATTTTTTCTTCATGTCAGTGATCCTCGAACCAGGTGAGTATGTGTGCCACTTTGGTCATAAGCTGGCTGGGACGCGAGGCGATGCCGTGTCCCGAGCCGGGTATCCTCACCATCACCGATTCCACGCCCTGCAGCTTGAGGGCGGTGTAGTATTGCTCGGTTTCGGAGATGGGCGTACGATAATCTTCCTCACCCGTCAGCAGCATGGTGGGCGTCGTGACGTTGCCAACCAGGGAGATGGGCGAGCGGTCCATGTAGTGATCGCGATGCTCCCACGGATAGCCAGGGAACCACCAGCGGTAGAAAAAAGAAGGACCGTCGGCAGTCAGTACAAAGCTGTACCAGTTGATCACCGGCTTGGCCACCACCGCGGCACGGAAACGGTCGGTCTTGCCGATGGACCAGGCCGTCAGCACACCTCCCCCGCTGCCTCCCGTGATGTAGAGGCGGTCGGAATCCACGTAGCCGCGCTCCACCATGGCGTCCACCCCTGACATCAGATCCTCGTAATCTTCGGAGGGGTAGTTGTGGTGGATAAGGTTGCCGAATTCACGTCCGTAGCTGCTGCTTCCGCGAGGATTGGTATAGAGCACCACGTAGCCGGCCGTAGCGTAGAGCTGCACCTCAGCAGAAAAGTGGGGCCCGTAGGCAGCAAAGGGTCCCCCGTGGATCTCCAGAATCATGGGATAGTCGCGGGCAGGATCAAAATTCGGAGGTTTGACAATCCACCCCTGGATCTCGCGCCCGTCGTGGGTTGATTCGTACCAAATTTCCTCCACGTCACCCAGCTGTTTGTTTCCAAAAAGATCCTCGTTGACACCGGTTAAAGTACGTGCGCCCGCGTCCTGTCCTCCACCGCCGGAACCGCCATAGCTTCCCAGTCCCAGCTCGGAGGGACGGTCGGGACGCGACCGGGTGTAGGCGAAGGCGCCCCCCGGGGAGACGGAGTAGCTTCCGCTGCTGTAGGGGCGCCCGAGGGATGTGCCCCCCAGGTCGTCTACCAGCTCGCGCACCTGCCCGCTCATGGAAACAAAGGCCAGTATGGTGCGGCCCTGGTCGTCATACTGGACAAAGAGCCCGTTGCGGCTCTGGCTCCACTGCGGGTTGCTTACCGAGCGGTCAAACGTGTCCGTGAGTAAGCGCTTGCCGCTGCCGTCGGCGTTCATGATGTAGAGGTCGTTCTGCTGGTAGCCCAGGTATTCTTCGTCGTAGCCGGTGTAGGCGATGTACTGTCCGTCGGGAGACGGTACGGGATTGCTGTCGGGTCCCAGCCGTGAGGTGAGTGCGTATATCTGTCCGTCGGAAATCCTCACCCGGTAAACTTCGGTATTGCTGGGCTCCTCCTCGGGGTTATCCCGCCGGTTGCCGGACAGGTAGATATGGTTTCCGTCGGGCGACCACCGGGGCGTGCCCGAGTGGTTGTAGTCGCCCGTGGTAAGCTGTCGCGGCGTTCCTCCCGTGGAAGGAACTACAAAGAGATGGGTATAACCCTTTTCGGTATAACCCGCGCCGTCCGCCCGGTACTGCAGGCGGTCGATCACTCTTGCCGGTTCGGCCCACTCGGCGCCTTCCGGTTTTCCGGGAAGGGTGACCATGGGCGGATCAGGCCCGGGCACGAACATGGTGAAGGCGATCATCGAGCCGTCGGGGGACCAACTTGGACTGCCCGGCGATTCCTCCAGATGTGTGATCTGGACGGCCTCGCCCGTGTCCATCCAGCGGATAAACATTTCACTTCCCTCGTCCTCTGTGGAAGAGACGTAGAGGAGGCGGTTGCCGTCCGGAGACCATCGGGGGTAGTATTGGGAACCGTCGCCGTCTGTCAGCGGACGGTGCCGCGAGCCGTCGGCATTGACGGTCCACAGGCTGGAGCTTCGCCGGTCGCGCCGGATGTCCATGGAATTGCGTACGTAGACCACCTGTCCGCCCGATGGCGAAATGCGCGGATCTGTCACGTACTCCAAGTCGAAGACGTTTTCCAGGTTGAAGAGTCCGGTCTGTCCGGGGGGGACCTGCCAGGCCTGCGTGTCGGGGGGAGCGGCCGTAGCTGCCAGCAGGACCAGCAGGAGCACGGCGGAGAGGCGTTGCATGTTAGGGGCCATAGAGTGAACTCCAGTAATTACTTCCGGTTCACCCCAAGATGCAAAAAAGCGTGCTATTTGTGAACTGCATCCGGTGCATGGTCACAAGTCGGGCTCAGCGTTCCTTTTGGGCGGTCTGGCGGGCGAAATCAGCAAGGGAGGTCTGGGGGCGACCCAGCTCCTTCCAGGTCTCCTCGGCGGCGAACTTCTCGTCGTAGTGGTTGATGGCTTTCAGGATCTGGTATTGGAAGTCAAGGGTATTGGAGAAAAATCCCATAAGACGGAACGGCCAGAGCGGTGACCACATGGTTTTGAGCTTACGGGCATCGTAGTGCTCGATGAACTCTTCAGCGGCCTCCCGCCAGTTGTAGGCGTCGGGACCCTGGATTACGTATTCACGGTCGCTGCGGTCCTCCAGGCGGAAGGCGGCGGCCACCTGTTTGCCGTAGTCGGAGGCGCCCACCCACCAGCTCTGTGTTTTCTGGGAGCCGCCCAGCATGATACGTCCCCCGCTCATTTGCAGTTCGGTAATGTTTTCGTAGAAATTGGAGGGGTAAAACAGCAGCGTGGTCAATTCAGAAGTCCGGAGCATGTCACAGGCCCGCCGCTGGTAATCGAATACCCACCAGTCGTAGTCCGAGTACTTGCATACCATGGAGGAGAGATAGCCGATACGGCGGACGCCGCTCTCTGCCGCAGCATCGAGCAGATTCCGCACGCCCTCCACCTGGGTGCGAAAATCGGCGTCTTGTTCATGTGGCCCCGTACTGATGCTCACGTAGAGACCGTCCATGCCCTTCATGCCTTCGAGGAGCGTAACCGGCCGGCGCAGGTCGGCACGCACCACCTCCACCTCGTCGGGCAGTACGCCCTTGGCCTTCCCTGGGTCGCGGACCAGTGCACGGACCGAAAATCCGGCCCGGTGCAGTTCGCGGGTGACATGCTTGCCCAGCATGCCGGTGGCCCCTATAACAGCGAGGGAGGAGACGGCATCGCTCATAGTATTGTGTGCTATGGTGCTTCCGGTTGATGGCGGCCCTCTTTCAGGCCTACGCGAAGGGGGAAGGTAATAAAAAATAAATCCGGACCCGGCACCTCTGTGAGAATCGGGTTCGCGGAGTCACCGTCGTATACAGGGGCGCCCGTAAACGGTTGGGAGGGATATCGGCAGGGCGTCCTACTCCAGCACGAAACGGAAGGTAATGGTGCCATACTGCGACTGCTGCGGTACGCCGGAGGGCAGCCGCGAGAAGCGCCAGCTGCGTAGGGTGGAGATTACCTCACGTTCGAGCTCGGGATTCATCTTGCGGGTGGGAACCATCTGGCCGATGGTGCCGTCGGGTTTCACTTCAAAGCGCACGGTGATGGTGGCTTCCACGTCGGCCGTGTTTTCGGGAAGGGGCTGCATCATGGGCGACCGTTCGATATCGCCCTCCCATTCAAGCTCGTAGGGAGAGGAGCGTTCCTGCTCATTGCCGGTGCCCTGGTCGGCGTTCACGTCGCCTTCGGTGCCCTCTACATCGCCGGAGATCTCGGCGCCCTCCTGGCGTGTGCTGTCCTCCTCCACCTTCGGGGGGACCACGGCCTCCTGCTGCTCCTGCTCAGCCGTCTGCCGTGTGGGGTCAATGACTTCGGTGTCGGGCGTGGTGACCTTCTGCTCGTCCTGCACGTTCTGCTGATCGGGGGCGTCCACCTGCTTGACCTCCTCTTCGGTGGCAGCCTGCTCCTCCTGCACCTCCTCCCGAGGTTCGGGCTGCGGATTCTCGGGCTGCTGCTCGGAGGGGTCGGGGCGGGTGGCCACCTCCTCGTTGGTTACTTCCGAAAACTGGGCGCGCGTACCGCTCTGGTACTCCCCGAAGTCCACCTCGATAAAGGTGGTGCGCATGCGGTCATTGAGACTGAAGGTGTAGAGAAGGAAGAAGATGATCATCACAAGGTGCAGAATACCCGTGACCAGCCAGCCGAAGCGCTCCTCGTCGGGGATGTTCCTGAGCAGAGGTATGTCGTCGAGAAAGTCCATGTTGTGTTAGTGTATAGGGCTCAGGGCGTATTTCGTTCCGTAGCCAGCAATATAGGCATCTGAAGCGCGCCTGCCACGTTCATGACGCGCACCGCATTGTCGATAATCGCCTCCCTGTCCGCCCGCAGAACGAGCGAGGATCCCGGTTTGTTGCGGTAGGCCTCGCGGATGGCGTTGGTAAGCATGCCGCTGGTGACCCGCTCCCCGTCCACGAAATACTCGCCCTTGGCCGTAATGGCAACATTTACAAACTGCGAATCAGTCTGCGAGGAGGTTTCAGCCTCCGGCAGGTTGACCTTGATGCCGAAGTTGGTCACAAAGGAGGAGGTGAGCAGGAAAAAAATCAGCAGCAGGAGCACGATATCGGTCAGCGACGACTGCGAAAACAGCGTCAGGGGCTCCAGGCGATCGTCATCTTTACGAAAGTCCATGTCTTACACCTTCTCCCGTTCTTTCTTGGCAGAGGGGCTCTGCAGCATGTCCACGAAATCAGCGGAAGCATTTTCCAGTTCGTGAACCATGCGGTTGATCTTGCCGAGCAGGAAGTTGTAGAATCCGAAGGCGATAATACCTACGATCAGTCCCGTGGCGGTGGTTATCAGCGCTTCCCAGATACCCCCGGCCAGCACGCTGGGGTTGACCTGACCCTGAAGGGACTGGATATCCATGAAGGCCTCGATCATCCCAGTCACCGTCCCGGTGAAGCCGATCAGCGGGGCCACACCGGCAATGGTGGCAAGCCAGTTCATCCTTTTCTCCAGGTGGTAGATCTCCTTCTTGCCCGCATTGCGAATGGCGTCATCGATGTCGCGGATGGGACGTCCTAGGCGACGGATGCCCGCCTTGAGAATGTTCGCCAGGGGCTTGTCAACGCCATCGCAGTAGGTCAGCGCCCGTTGGCGGTCGCCGTCCTTGAGCATCCCCTCGATGGTGCGCAAAAATCCGTCGATCTCCATGCGGGAGTTGTTGAGTGAGCGCCACCGCTCGGCAATTACATAGATGGCCAGAAAGCTCAGCAGGAAGAGGGGAATCATCAGTACGCCGCCCTCGGCCAGCAGCCCGAAGAAGGACATGGAATCCTGCTGGCTAGCCAGGCTGAGGGAATCCTGCAGGGTGGTGTCCATCTGCACCTGGGATTGAAAAAGAAGTAGGAGTGTGGGATGCATGTGTGGGTAGAAGTTAGCTATTGGATATTCCTGATAAAGTGGTCGCTGCGAAAGGGTTCGGAAAGTCCGTCGGCCGCCTCGCGTGCCTTGGTGATGCTTTCAAACTGCCCCAGCCCCACCCGCCAGTACTGCGTGCCCCCGACGGTGGTTGTCCGTACGGTCACCCTATACCCCTGCTGACGCAACTGATCCGCACGGTTTTCGGCGGCTGTTCGGTCGGCCAGGGAGTGCACGACGATGGCGTAATAGGAGGAAAGGTTGGTGTTCATATCGCCTTCCAGCCCGTAACCGGAAGACGACGCCTCCCCTCCTGCGGTAGTAACGTCTTCGCCGCCGCTTTGTTCCGTCTGCACGGCCTCCTGCTCCCCGGCAGCCTGCTCATCCTGCGAGAGTGAGGGGCGGTTGTCCGGTTCGGCGGGCGTCTGCACCGACTCCCCGGCTTCTGGTCCGGCGGGATCGAAAAGTCCGGAGTCCCAGGCCACCCAGCCGGCGGCTGCCACCGCAACGACAAGGACCACGGCGGCCGCGATGCGTCCCAGGGATCCGCCCGATCGTTTATCCCGGCTGGTTTTCACATGACGGTTGTCCCGGCGGGAGGAAGGCGTCTTTTCACCCGAGGAAGGCGGAACAGCCGCAGATTCTCCCTTCTTCTCCTGCGCTTGCCCCTCCTCTCCTGAGCGGTGGGCAGCCTCCCGGCGGGCCTTGGCGGCACGAGCCTTTATGCGGCTGCGGCGGGAATCCTCCTTTCCGCTGCCGGCATCTGCCGGATCGGCCTGACCGGTATCAAGTTCAAAACTTCTGGATGCCTCCCCTTTCTCATCAGAAGCGCCGGCTGCTATGACATCCTCCTCTCCCTGCGGCGTCTCCCCTGCAACATGCTGCTCCTTGTAGGCGCCGATGAGCTCGATGGGTTTCATCCCGGCATACTTCTGATTGATCTCAGTTCGGAGGGTACGGGAGGGTTCAAAGCTCAGTTCGCCCCCCTCCATTCGGAAGGTGCCAAACTGTTCGATCTCGAAGGATCTGCCCTCTTTTGCAGCGCTGCGAATGCGCTCCATGAGCGTGTCCAGCTGTGCCTGTACTTCCTCCTTGTCCAGGCCCGATCGTTCGGCCAGCAGCGCTGCAAGCTGTTCCCTGTCGATCTTCATGAATGGTCCGGATTGAAAGTAATGGTGTCCCGGGGCGGCATCATAACCACCCGGCCGTCATCGTACTGTTTCTGGAACTGGTTGCGGTGCTCGAAGCGAAAGTATCCGAGCCCGTCCAGGTGCACCTCGTTCTTCCGCAGCACCTGTTCTCGCACCACTTCCCTGAATGCCTGTAAAAATGCCTTTTCCATGCTCTCTTTACAGTTTTAGCGTGACGCCCCCGAAGACCTGCAGAGGACGCTCGGGGTAACGGTACCACATGCTGTAATTCTGGCTCAACAAGTTCACAATTTTTGCATACACCCCAAAATGGTCGCTGATCTCTACGTCAGCCCGCCCCCCCAGCAGAAAGACGGGATCGAGCTCCGCATCCAGGGTCTGCTGGCTGTTGGCCGGCCGGCCTCCCATGAGATCGGCCCAGCCCTCGACCTTGATATCGTTAATGGGACGAAATGAGATACTGCCGTTGAGCCCCCACGTTTCCATAAAGGGCACCCTATCGCCGCTGTGGTAGGACACCTCATCTACGAGGCGCGGTACCTGTAAGTAACCCTCGGCGTGGAACCAGATGGTTTCGGCCACCAGGGCGTGGGAGACGCCACCGAAGATTCTGGCCACAGTCAGGTCATCGTAGTATACACGGTAATCGGCTGGAGGATCGCCGGCGGCCGCGGCCGCGGACAGGGCCCCTTCGTAGGCAAAAACGGGATTATTGTCGCCGTAGCGATAGCTCACTCCGCCATAGATCCGGCCCTCGTCGAAAAAGGCAAGGGAAATCTCGGCCGATCCGCGCATGTCGTAGCTGTGCCCCAACTCCTGTTCAATCTGGACAAAGCGGTTGCGGTCATAGAGCTGCCCGCGGCTAAAGAGACGGGGTGCGGCCTCGCCCTGCACCTGAAGCGTCAGGCGCTCGCTGATCCAGTACTTCAGGCTTAGGCGGGGTCCCGGAAGGACCGCGCTTTCCATCGAATTGGCTACATAGTAGGCGCCGGCCTCGGCTGTTAGCCGGGTCGTATAGTTGAACAGCCGATCGTAGACAGCCGCACCGTACAGGGTGATCCAGCCGGTGGTCCCGTCGCCGATTTCATCGGAGTAGATGCCGCCGCGCACGTCGCCTTTCACCTGCCATGTTTCTCGCGGCTGGCTTCCGGCCCACTGGTAGCGTCCGCCCACCTCGTAGACGGCCTCATGCCCCTGGCGGATGCCTCCACCCTCATTCACCTTCATGCCGTTAAATTTCAGGTCGGCCCGGGCATCCCACCCTGTCACACCGTTGCGCATGCTGCGGAGTTCCGCCCCTAGATTGAAACCGGTAAGGCTGCGCTGGCCGTAGTCGGTGCTGCTGCCGGAAGGGGGAAATCCTGCGGAGTAGTTGAAGTCGCTTCGCATCCCCCCAAACACATCCAGCTGGGTACGGGCATCCAGCTTGGTGCCGAACTCCAGGTTGGCTGCAAAGTCCCGGTACGTGCTTGGACGTTGATCCAGGTGGTCGTCCAACGAGGTGCTCAGATCGAGATCCATCCCTACGTAGCTGCGGTCCGACGGTTTGTAAAGGCCCCATAACTTCGCCTCCGGCGCGGTGTAGCTCCCGAAACCGGCATTTGCAAAAAGGCCGATGGGAGCGGAATAGGACATGGGCACATAATCGGGGGGGGCGGGGCGGGAGAGTTCGCTGACCGAGAGACTGGCCACCACATCGTCGCGAGACTCCATGAAGGGCATGCGGTCGGGGTCAATCTGGAAAACCCGGGGATTGGGATCGAAGCCCAGGATGGGCTGCCGGGTGAGCCCGGGGAAACGGGCGCGAAACTGACTCCGTATTTCGATGTCCTGCGGGTCGATTTCCGGGAGCAGGGTATTCTGGCCCTGCTCCTGCTGGGCATGTGCAGGCACGGTGAGGACCGCAAGCATCAGAAGTGGCAACAGGTACGATAGCCGCATGGCTGGTCGGGTTCCGTCGGTGGATTTTTCAGACATGCAATGTACGAATTTTTCGGCAATCCTTAATGGGCATTATAGCGCCCGGAGGGGCGGAGGTTTCGGCCCAAACCGCCGTGAGGCGTGACATCTCCGGTCCCGCAGGCAGGTGCGTGTCCCCGCACTGGCGGGTTCAGTTCACCGGCTTCCCCTCGCGTGTCGCCACGTATTTATCCACTGCCAGTGAAAGAGGGGTGAATAGCGCCACAAAAAGTACGGTGGCGGCGTGAGTGATGGTGGCATAGGCCAGCCCGGTGACGGCCGGCACGGCGAAGAGTACCAGCAGGGTTTGCTTGACAAAGTAATGGTAGGTCCCGATGCCGCCTGGGGAGGGAATGGCGATACCGATGGCCGAGATGACGGTAACCACCAGTGCGTCCAGCAGGCTCAGGTCGTAAACGGTCTGCATGTCAAACATCCAGAAGGGGATCCACGACATGGCCGTATAGCAGGCCCAGATGAGCAGGGTATAGGAAAGGAACAGCCCCCACCTCTTTACCTGGCGGGCGGCCAGAATGCCGTCGCGGAACATGCGCACGGCGTTGCGGATGCGGTCCACCCAGGGACGGACAGACTCGAAGCGGCGGCCCAGGTAACACAGCAGGGACCAGCCCGCCCATCCCCCCAGTCCAAAGAGAAGCAGGAGGCCGACGATCCATAGCAGCTCCGTCAGGGCAAATCCTCCCGAAAACATACGCACCGTCTGCTCCCCAAAAATCTGCCGGAGCAGCTCAAGGTCTGTAATAAGGTAGATACATACCACCAGCAGAAGCAGCAGCATGGTGGCCATGTCGATGATGCGCTCCAGAACGATGGTGCCCATCAGCTTGGAGGCGCTCAGACCCTCGCGTTTGGCCACATAGACCGGCCGGCTCACCTCTCCCAGACGGGGACCCACGATATTCAGCAGGTATCCGGTGAGGACCCCGGCCACCAGGGTGGAGCGATTCAGTTCCTTCTTGTCATGCTCAATGAGCAATCTCCAGCGCTCAGCCCTCAGGAAATGCCCGGTCAGCAGGGTCAGTCCGAAGGGGGGCACCCAGTAGAAGGTGATCTGCCGGGCGTAGTCCCAGACCTCGCGGAGGGGCACGTTGCGGAAAGCCAGCCAGAGGAAGAGTCCCCCAAGCAGCAGTGTTAATGCGATTTTGATCGATTTGCGAAGCATTTGCCTCAGTTGCGCATGTCGATAACCTCTGCGCCGTCAGGAGGATCCAGCCGAAAAAGGGCGGAGTCGGGACGGGCGAAGGCGCCGTCGCTGAAGGCGGTGGTAATGACGTTATCCGCGGGGTCGACCGCGCGAATGCGCAGGGGAATCAGGTCGGGGGTGAGCCAGATCTCCACCTGGCGGTACATGGCAAATGGGTCACCGGAAGTGAGCAGGATGTACTCGCGGTTGCCGCGCCGTTCCTGAGTTTCAACCGTAAAAGTGGAGTCCACCCCATTCAGAATGCGCGAAGGGGCGAAATCGTCGTCTTCCGGCTCGTAGGTACTGATGATTACGCGGTTGCGGTTGCGGTCGTAGACCCGGGAGGTCTCCCCATCCACCACTACGGTTTCGTTGCCGGTCTGCACCTTATAGCGCTGCCGGCCCACCCAGATGCGCCCGCTGTCGGATGTGGAGTCGCCCGTAAAGGAATCCACGTAGGAGTGTGTAAAGGCGGCCGCAAAGATCTCCCCGTTCTCGAAACGTTCCCTGAGCTGTTCGAAGGCCTCCCTGTTGGAATCGCCTCCCTGGGCGGTAGCAATCGAGGGATGCATCCCAAAGAGTGCCAGGACCGCCGGAAGAAGAATCGCCCATGCGGCGCTGCGCAAAGTAAAAGACATGCTATCGGTCAAATTCATCCAGGTCGTTAAGCAGTTGCTCCAGTTCATCCTCGTCGTCCACCAGCACGTCACGCGCCGTGCTTCCCTGGTAGGGTCCTACGACGCCTGCATTATAAAGTTGGTCGATGATACGTCCGGCGCGGTTATAACCGATTTTAAGTTTGCGCTGAAGAAGCGATACTGAACCCTGCTGGTGCAGTACCACCACCTTGGCGGCCGACTCAAAGAGTTCATCGATGTCTTCCAGCGGATCGGGGATGTCGCCGTCGGCGCTTTCATCATGTACAACGGGCAGGTGGTAAGGATGCTTGTATCCGAGCTGTCCGCCGATAAAAGCGGTGATGCGCTCCACTTCCTCGGTGGAGACATAGGCGTTCTGGATGCGGGTCATGCCGCCGCCGTTGGTGAAGAGCATGTCTCCGTTGCCGATGAGCTGGTCGGCCCCTCCGATGTCAAGGATAGTGCGGGAGTCCACCTTGGAAGCAACCTGGTAGGCAATTCGCGCGGGAAAATTGGCCTTGATCGTGCCGGTGATCACGTTCACCGAAGGCCGCTGGGTGGCCACCACCAGGTGGAGTCCTACGGCCCGGGCCAGCTGCGCCAAGCGTGCGATGGGCTCCTCGATCTGCTTGCCCGCCGTCATCATCAGGTCCGCCAGCTCGTCGATCACTACGACAATATATGGCAGGTGGCGGTGGCCCAGCTCCTCATCCAGCTCCCCGTTGTCAAACTTCTCGTTGTAGTCCTTGATGTCGCGCACCATGGCCATCTTGAGCAGTTCGTAGCGTTCGTCCATTTCCTCGGTGAGGCTCTCCAGGGTTTCCTGCGCCTTGGAGGTGTCGGTCACAATAGGTTCCTCGGCTCCAGGGAGGGTGGCCAGAAAGTGGTTCTGAATATGGCGATAGAGGGAAAGTTCGATCTTCTTGGGGTCCATCAGCACAAACTTCAGGTTGTCCGGATGGCACTTGTAGAGCAGGCAGGTGATGATGGTGTTGATGCCCACGGTCTTTCCGGATCCTGTGGCGCCGGCAATCAGCAAGTGGGGCATTTTGGTCAGGTCCACCATAAAGACCTCGTTTTCGATGGTCTTGCCGAAAGCCAGGGGCAGTTCAAAGTCGGTCTCCACGAACTTCTTGGTATTGATGACCGTCTTCATGTAGACCGTTTCGCGTGCGCCGTTGGGCACCTCGATGCCCACGGCCGAACGGCCGGGAATGGGAGCAATGATACGCAGCCCGTGGGCGGCGGTGGCCATCTTCAGGTCGTTGGCATAGCTCTCAATCTTGGAGATCTTCACGTCCGGCGCCGGATCGAGCTCGTAGAGGGTGACCGTAGGCCCCACAATGGCGTTGATGCTGCGAATCTCGATCTTGTGGCGCTTCAGCTTGTCAAGGATGATACGCTTGTTATCCTTGATCTCCTGCATATCCACCTCATTCCCATCGTGAGGCGGGGAGTCGAGCAGGTCAATGGAAGGAAACTTGTACTTGATTTCGGGGATATCCCGGGCCTTGTCCTTGTTCTGGCGCTCAAGGGCGCGCTGGTCGGCCTCCTCCTCGCCCTCGCCCACAAAGACCGAAATATCCACATCGTCCTCCTCTTCCTCGGCCACCTTGCGAGTATCATCTTTGTCAAGAATGGCGCGGGTACGCGTATCGAGAGACTGCACCTCCTGCTGTTCGCGGTGGCGGCGCTCCTCGTCTTCCTTCTGCGACTCCTCCACGATGTCGTCGATGCTCCGAGAGGGGGCCTGGGCGCCGTCACTGCCCCGCTGGCCGCCCCCCTGTTCGGGCCCGCGCTTCTGCACAGAAGGGGAGGTGGACTCGTCCCTGACCTTCTTTTCGGCCTGCTGGCGGGCCTCCACCTCACGCTGGCGTCCGCGCTCCTCGCGGCGGCGGCTACGCTCCTCAAGACGTTCCTCCCAACGCCCCTTCATAGCGGCAAACCAGCTCTTGACGCGGTCGATGGATTTCTGCAAATCACGGTCCAGCACCATCATGGCCGTGACTACAAGCATCACCAGCAGGATAAGAAAGGCGCCCCAGTTGGTAAAACGGTGCAGCAGGTAGGCGGCGCCCAGCCCCGACTGTCCGCTCCAGTTGGAGGAGAGCCAGCCGAACTCGTTGTTGAGAAGTCCCAGCGAGGTGGCGAGCAGCACCATGGTCCACAGCCCCACGGAGATGGGCCAAACCATATCACGGACGTCCCTGCAGCGGAATACCATCCAGCCAAAGCCCACCACCAGCAGGGAGAAAATCACGCTGACATATCCAAATAGACTGTAGACAAAGAAATGCGAAAGGTAGGCGCCCAGCACGCCCAACCCATTCTGCACCCGAAGGGCAGGACCCCCCTCCATCGAGGCGATGCTGCCCGGGGAAAGAGATTGCACGTACCCGTAGTCGGCCGGGTGATAAGTCAGGATGCTCAGGGCCACCAGGGTACCGATGGCCATGATCAGAATGCCCGCGATCTCCAGCTTTCGGGTGCGGGAGATCCCGCCGAGGAAGGAGGCCGACTTATTCTTGCTTGCCATGGCTGTCTGTAATGATTCCTTCATGCATGGCCGGCAGAACGTCGGTGACGCTCAGCTCCGCGCAGTAGCGCAGGTCCTCGCTCCCTACAATGTCCTGCAGCCGGGACGCATGGTTCGATGAAAACACAACTTTCTCAATATCATCACCAAATTTTTCAAAAAGACCAAAAGCGACCTTGGCCCCGTCGCGCGCGTCTTCAGACAGACTCCCTTCGCTAAGTTCGTGAATAATATTACCGGCACAAAGTAAATCTTCGATGGAGAGCCGTCCCCGCCACCCCGCGCAGACCAGCACAATATCGTTGCCGGACTCCCGCAGCCGGCGGACCAGGGCGTCCAGGTTGCGGAAGCATCCCACGTATACCTCCCCGGCGAGGCTGCAGCGTTTCAACGCCTTGGTGCCGTTGGTGGTGTTGAGAATCACGGTATGTCCCCCCACCGTTTCAGGAGTGTACTCCAGGGGAGAGTTGCCCAGATCGTAACCCTCGATGGTCACCCCGTCCTTCTCCCCGCAGAGCAGGTAGTGGGAGGAGTCCAGCCCCTGCGAGATGCGTCCCGCCGCGTCCATGTCCCCTACCGGGATGACGCCTTTGGCCCCGTTTTCCAGGGCGGCCACAATGGTGCTGCTGGCCCGGAGCACATCGATCATCACGGCGGTTTTGCCCCGCAGCTCATCCTCCGAAAAGGCCTGCGCGGCCGTAAATACTTCCACTCCCGTACTCATGGTCCTTGATTTCGTTCTCTAAACTCTGTGTTGATGATACACGCACCTCCTTCTCTATCTGTTGAGGAAGGGGGGCTTTTGTACCGTGGCTTCGGCCGTCCTGTTCCGTATACCTATATATAGGGTGTCGCCCTCGGAGGCGTGGTCCAGGCTGACATAACCCATGCCGATGTTGGTGCCGAGGGTGATGGAGCGCGAACCGCTGGTCACCTCCCCGATGATCTCCCCGCCGGCGTCCAGGATGGGGTAGCCCTTGCGGGGGATGGAACGCGGATCGTCGACCACGAAGCCCACCAGCCTGCGTCGGAGACCCTCCTCCTTCATGCGCTGCAGCGCCTTCCGGCCAATGAAATCACCTGCCTCCAGCCTGGTAAGCCAGCCCAGGCGCGCCTCCAGGGGGTTGGTGGTTTTATCAATGTCGTTGCCGTAAAGGGCGAAGCCCATCTCCAGGCGCAGGGTGTCACGGGCCCCAAGCCCGCAGGGCTCGATGCCGTACTCCTCCCCCGCCTCCATGATGGCCTCCCAGATTACTTCCGGATCGGTCTCTCCCGCGTCAAAGTAAATCTCAAACCCCTTCTCCCCGGTGTAGCCGGTAGCCGAGAGTATCACCCCGTCGAAGCCCGCAAAATTGCCCGTCTCAAAGCTGTAGAAGGAGATGTCCTCCAGGTCGGTGCCGGTGAGCTTCTGCAGGGTTTTTACCGAATCGGGGCCCTGTACCGCCAGCAGGCAGTAGTCGCCCGAGCGGTCGGTGACCTCGGCGTCAAAGTCGTTGTGGGAGGTCACCCATTCCAGGTCCTTCTCAATGTTGGAGGCATTCACCACCAGCATGTATCGTCCCTCGGCCAGCATATAGACAATCAGATCGTCCACGATGCCCCCGTCCTCGTAGCACATGCAGGTGTACTGCGCCTTGCCCGGTGAGAGCCTGGTGACATCGTTGACCGTCAGGTACTGAATGAGCTCACCCGCGCCGTCTCCCTCCACGAAAAACTCGCCCATATGGGAGACGTCGAAGACACCCACCTTTTCACGTACGGCATGGTGCTCGGCCTTGATGCTCTCGTACTGCACCGGCATGTCAAAGCCGCCGAAATCGATGATCTTGGCGTCGGCTTTTTCGTGGATCCGGTAAAAGGGCGTGCGCTTGGGCATGGCTGCTGCAGGGTATGGACGTTGCTGATTCGGGCTTTGAGGCCGTATGCGGGGCCGCGGTCAAAAGCCAAAAGTTAACCATTTGGCGGTAGAATGGAGAATGAATTCTTCTCCACCGGCCGGTATTTAGCATCTCTGCCCAAATGCTTATCTTTACAAGACTGCAACCATCATAGCCAAGAGCACTTTTTTTCATGTCCATCAACAAGCAGCAGGTACGTTCGGCCCTGACCCACGTCATCCACCCGGAGAACGAAAAGGACCTCGTCTCCCTCGATATGATTGAGGACCTGATCGTGCAGGACAAGTTCATCACCTTCACCGTCGAGTTGCCGGAGAAAGACTCCGAGCTGGAAGCTGAACTGAAAGAGCGCTGCGCGGAGGCGATCAAAAAGTATGTGGCCGAGGACGCGGTGCTCGACATCACCACTGCGGTAAACATCTCCAAGTGGAGCAAGGACGGGGAAGGGGAGGACGGCAAGCCGGCCTTTCCCGGCCAGGGCCACCGTGAAAAACAGCAGGAGGAGCCGCAGGAGATCCTGGGCGGGGTGGAAAACATCATCGCCGTGGCCTCGGGCAAGGGCGGCGTGGGCAAATCCACCGTGGCCGTCAACCTGGCCTGCGGACTGGCCCGTACCGGCGCCAAGGTGGGCCTGCTGGATACCGACATCTACGGGCCAAGCATCCCGACGATGATGGACGCCCACGAGCGCCCCAACATCACCACGCGCAAAAAACTCATTCCGCTCAAGAAGCACGGCGTGCATTTCCTCTCCATGGGACTGCTGGTGGATCCCGACCAGGCTATGATCTGGCGCGGACCCATGGTGACCAGCGCCGTCAAGCAGTTCATGCAGGAGGTGGAGTGGGGCGAGCTCGACTACATGGTGCTTGACCTGCCCCCGGGCACCGGCGACGTGCAGCTCACCATCGTGCAGACCGTGCCGCTGACCGGCGCCATCGTGGTCTCCACGCCCCAAAACGTGGCCCTGGACGACGCCCGCAAGGGAGTGGCCATGTTCAAGAAGGTGAACGTACCCGTGCTGGGCATCGTGGAGAACATGGCCTGGTTCACCCCGCCGGAACTTCCCGACAAGAAGTACTACCTCTTCGGCAAACACGGCGCCCGCAACCTGGCCGAGCGCATGGGCATCAACTTCCTGGGCGAGATTCCCATCGAGGAGAAACTGCGCGAAAGTGGCGACGAAGGCCGGCCCATCGTGCTGCAGGAGGAAGACTCCCTCTCCAAAAAAGCTTTTATGGAGATCTCCCAGAACACCATTCAACAGCTCGCCATCCGCAGGGAGGATCAGGCGCCCACCCAGAAGGTGGATATCAAGATCAAGCCCTAGCGTCCCCGGTGACTCAGGCCCAGCAGGAAATGCCAAACCGTCAATGCCCCCAGCCGCGCCGTCTGGCCATCCCGGTCAAACTGCGGATTCACCTCGGACAGATCAAAGGAGGTTACTTTTTCGTTACGCCCCGCCAGGTAGGCCGCCGTCAGCCAGAGATCCGGCTGCAGGCCGTTGGCGCAGGGCGCGCTCACGCCCGGGGCAAAAGCCTGGTCCACCGCATCCATATCAAAGGTCACCATAAGCCGTTCAGATAGGTGGTCGTGGAAAAACTCAGGCAGCGAGCTGATGTTGGTCTCCTCCCGCAACAGACAACGTCCGCCCTGCTCGCGGATATAGTTTATATGGGCGGCAGCCGCAGCGCAAGGCTGCAGGCCTGCCACCATGTAGCGGTCACATGTACCGGAGGGATGTTCGACGGCCTGCCGGAAAGGTGATCCGGAATGGGGCATGCCTTCCTTGAGGGGGCGCACGTCGGCATGGGCATCCAGATTCAGTATGGCAGTGTGGAGCCCTGCGGTTGCATATCCGGAAAAGTGGGCGAAGGCCGTTTCGTGTCCCCCTCCCAGAATCACCGGTACCACGCCCTTCCGAAGATAACCGGCCACCACTTCTCCGAAGGCCTCCTGGCTTTGGGCCAGGCTCCCATCCAGCCGAAAATTACCCAGGTCGCGCGTCCGTTCCAGCAGGTGCCGGTGATCGCCCGGAGACTCCACATCGGGGGTCATCCTGTAGAGCATGAGCCGGATGGCGTCGGGCGCTTCGGCCGCGCCGGGACGACCCCCGTTGCGGCGGACACCCTCCTCGGAGGGAAAACCCAGTATCACCGCACGCAGGTCCTTCTCGGGAAGGTCTCCGCCGGCCAGCAGGGGACCCAAGCGGGGGTCATCCCCGTCGGTATGGGGAACCGGAATATGAGCCGAGTGGAATTTGGACATGCGGGCGTTGAAGTATGGCTGAGGTGTTTCAACGGTAAAGTACAAACCCCGGACCGCTTCCCAAAAAACCTCGTTGCGTCCAGGCCCCGCGGTTTTGAAATCAGGCATTTATTGTCCTTATTTGAGCAGACAACAAGCGCACATCCCGCAATCCGACCCATTCGATATGCTTATCCGACGCATGGCCCTCATGATAATGTCCCTGCTGCTCATGGCAGCGTGCAGCCAGCCGCAAAAACAGGAGTCGGCCAGTTCCGCCGACGGCGGCGACCCTCTCTCTCTGGGCTCCATTGAATTCCCCAATTCGGCAACCGGCGAAGCCGAGCAGGAACTGCTGACCGGGGTGCTGGCCCTGCACAGTTTCTGGTATCCCGAGGCGCGCGATCACTTCCGCCGCGCCCGCGAGCTGAACCCGCGCCTGGCCATCGCCTACTGGGGCGAAGCCATGACCCACGACCACCCGCTCTGGCAGCAGCACGACCAGCAGGCGGGCATGGAGGTTCTCAACGCGCTGGACGAGCAGATCGGCGGGGAGGGCGTCGACTGGACCGATCGCGAGCGCATGTACGTGGAGGCGGCTCGCTCGCTCTTTGACCCCGAAAGCAGCCGGGAGGAGCGCATGCAGGCCTGGGCCGAACAGATGGGCGCCATAGCCGAAGCCTACCCGGAAGACGACGAAGCTCTCGCTTTTCACGCGCTGGCGCGCATGAGCCTTCCCGGCCACGACTATGACAACCCCGATCCCGCCAAGGTGACCGGAATTGCGGCGGACCTGGAGAATATCTACCAGCGCAACCCGCAGCACCCCGGGGCCATGCACTACCTGATTCACGTCTACGACAACGACACCTTCGCGCCCATGGGACTGCGTCCAGCCATCGACTACGCCGACGTGGCCTACTCCTCCTCCCACGCCATCCACATGCCCAGCCACATCTATCGGCAGATGGAGATGTGGCAGGAGGTGATCGACGCCAACGTCGCGGCCTGGGAGGCCTCCGTCGCATGGCAGCAGGAGACCGGCCGCCCCCTCCGCGACCGCGACTACCACGCCTACAACTGGCTGCTGGACACCTACCTGCAGGTGGAGGCGTACGGCGAGGCCTGCGATGTACTCTCCAACGTGCGCAGCATCCGGGCGGAGGCCGATTCGCTGGGACAGGATCTCGGGCGCATTCCCTCCGTCATCGACCATATGAGCAGCCAGTACGCCGAAGAAACCAAGGAGGGTGCCTTGTCATGTACAGAATAGCTGATATCTAACGCACCGCCTCCCCGCGCTGAAAGACCTGCGTGACGGCGCCCGGACTCCAGTGGTACATCCAAAATTCGGGGTCGGGCGCGTCCACCACCGCCAGGTCGGCCCATTTGCCCGCCTCCACCGAGCCCACCTCGCGCTCCATGCGCAGCGCCCGCGCCGCCTGCAGGGTGGCCCCCTTGAGGGCCTGGGCGGGACTCAGCCAGCCCTGTGTGCAGCTCAGCATCATCGCCAGATGCAGGTCGTAGCTGGGTGCCGATCCCGGGTTGAAATCGGTGGCTACCGCCACGGGTACGCCCGCCTCCAGCAGCCTCCGGCAGTCCAGCGAAGGCTGGCGCGTATAGAGGGAGGCGATGGGCAGGGTGACCCCCACCACGCCGGACTGTGCCATGGCGGCAATGCCCTCTTCGGAAATCTGCTCCAAGTGATCGGCGCTGGCCGCCTCCAGCTCGCCGGCCAGTTCGGCGCCCCCGCAGGAGCTGAGCTGATCGGCATGCAATTTGGGCGCCAGTCCCGCCGCCAGTCCCGCCGTCAACACGCGCCGCGCCTCCTCGCGGGTGAAGGCCCCCTCCTCCAGGAAGACGTCACAGAAGCGGGCCAGACCCTCTTCGGCCACGGCGGGAATCATCTCCTGGCAGACCAGGTCGAGATAGCCCCCGCGGTCGTCCTCGAACTCCGGTGGCAGGGTGTGGGCGCCCAGGAAGGTGGACACGATGTGCTGCCGTCCCTCCTCCGCCAGTCGGCGGTAGACACGCAGGGTCTTGAGCTCGTGTTCGGTGGACAGCCCGTAGCCGCTTTTGCATTCCACGGTGGTCACGCCCATGCGCTGCATGCGCCGCAGGAAAGCGAGGGCCTTCTCATGGAGCTCCTCCTCCGTGGCCGCGCGGGTTGCATTCATGGTGGAGAGAATGCCGCCGCCTTCCTTGTTGATCTCCAGGTAGCTTTTGCCCTGCATGCGGAGGGCAAATTCACGGGGCCGCCATCCCCCGAAGGCCAGGTGCGTGTGGCAGTCTACCAGGCCGGGGATGACCATGGCGCCCCCGGCGCTGTAGATCCTATGGGTGCGGTACTCGTCTGGCAACTCCTTCTCGGGACCTACCCAGGCAATGCGCCCCTCCTGCCATGCCACGGCGGCATCTCTTACGGGATGTATCTCGCCCTGTCCGCCCTCGTCGCGGCAGGTTGCCAGATAGCCAATATCTTTAAGCAGGGGCATAGGTCAGTTCAGTGATTCCAGCTCCTCTTCCACGAGGCGGACCATGCTGCCCTCCTGCAGCAGGGCGGCGGCCTGGCGGATATCGTCCCTGAAGTAGTGGTCGGTGTCGGCGTGGGGAATGGCCTCCCGCACATGTTTGTGGGCCAGCTCCACTCCGCGGCCCGGGCGCATGGGCTTGCGAAAATCGAGGGCCTGCGCCGCCGTGAAGAGCTCGATGGCCAGCACCTGCTCCACGTTCTCAAAAACCTCCAGCAGCTTGAGGGCGCTGATGCTGCCCATGCTCACGTGATCTTCCTGTCCCAGGCTGGTCGGGATGGAGTCCACCGAGGAGGGATGGCAGAGTACCTTGTTTTCGGAGACCAGCGCGGCGGCGGTGTACTGGGGAATCATGAAACCGGAATTGATGCCGGTCTCCTCCATCAGCAGCTCCGGAAGCCCGTCGTGCCCCTCCAGCAGCAGGTAGGTACGGCGCTCGGAAATGCCGGCGAACTCGGCCAGCGCAATCTTGGCGTAATCCAGAGCCAGCGCGAGCGGCTGACCGTGGAAATTCCCCCCGCTGATGATGTCGCCGTCCCCGAACACCAGGGGGTTGTCCGTCACGGAGTTGATTTCGGTCTCCAGCACCCCGCGCACGTGGCGGAGGGCGTCGCGGCTGGCCCCGTGCACCTGGGGCACGCAGCGCAGGCAGTAGGGATCCTGAACTTTACCGCAGTTGCGGTGGGACTCCAGGATCTCGCTGTCCTCAAGCAGCAGCCGGATGTTCGCAGCCACCTCCCCGTGTCCCTGGTGGGGGCGGATACGGTGGATGCGCTCGTCGAAGGGCTTGATACTGCCCTGCAGGGCCTCCAGGCTCATGGCGGCGATCAGGTCGGCCCCCTTGGCCAGGGTCAGGGCCTTTTCCATAACGTAGACCCCGTAGGCGCTCATGAGCTGGGTGCCGTTGATAAGGGAAAGTCCGTCCTTGGGTTTCAGGTCCACCGGCTCCAGTCCGTGCTCCTCCAGCACGGGGCCGGCCGGAAGGGTATCTTCTCCGTCGGCATCCCAGAACTCCCCGTAGCCCAGCAGGGGCAGCGACATGTGGGCCAGCGGAGCCAGGTCGCCCGACGCCCCCACACTGCCCTTTTCGGGGATGGCGGGCACCAGGTCGTGCTCCAGGAAGTCGAGCAGGCGGTCGAAGGTGGATTCGGAGATGCCCGAGTGGCCGAGTCCCAGCGCGTGGACCTTGAGCTGCAGCATCAGGCGGGAGATCTCCTTCGGCACCAGGTCGCCCACCCCCACCGAATGGGAGAAGATAAGGTTACGCTGGAGCTGGGCCAGCTCCTCCTCACCCACGCGCTTGTTGGAAAGGGCCCCGAAGCCGGTGTTGATGCCGTAGTAGGCCTCGCCGGTTTTCAGGGCCTCATCGACCACCCCGCGCGCCCGGCGCAGATCCCCGCGGTCGGTCCTGAGGGATTCCACGCTGCGGGAGAGATCATCGTAAAGACTGGAGACGGTTATCTTCACAGCCATGGCTTCCGGGTGAATGGGGTTGGGGGGGTAAGGCTCGATGATCCGTTCCCGGTGTTCCTGCGCACCTCGACCTCGTTCAGCGTAAACTGCAGGGGAACTACCGTGAAGGCGTTGACGGCGACGCCCCGCCAGCGCGCCGGGTGGGAAACAGCCTCCCTGACCACCTCCACGGCGGCCTCGGTTAGAAAGTAGGCCGGGCTGGACACCTCTCGTATGTTGGCGATGGCGCCGGTGGTGTCCACATAAACCTGCAGCAGCACCTCCCCGGTGCGCTCGGAGGAGACGTGGTTTTCGGGGTATTGCAAGCGCTCCTGCATGGCCGCCAGTCCCCCTTCGAAAGCGACGGGCCGAAAGTCGGGATGCGGCTCCGCCGAATCGGCGGGCTGCTCTCCGAGCCGCAGCGGATGTTCGAAGTCGGCGGGACTCACGTAGGCGCCCGCGTCAAAGCCGGGTGCCGGCGTATAGTAGGCGTTCCCGGAGGAGGCGCATCCGGCCAGCAGCAGGATGGCCGCCGCGCAGAGAAAGGCGGGGAGCAGAGAGACCGGATCCTGGAAGTCGGGATACATGGTATAGCTGCGGTTCGGCACGTTTCGTTGGCGCATGGTGGTGCAAGTAATCACTTAATAGCCCACGGTGCAAACGTTTGTTGAGGGCCTCCTGTTAGGATATGCGACCGCGACAGCGGATCGCACGGCAACCACGCACAAACATGGAATCAAACAGACCATCGGATGGAATATCGCTTTTTAGGACGCTCCGGACTGAAGGTATCGGCCCTCTCCTTCGGCTCATGGGTCACCTTCGACAACCAGATAGACGAGGACCTGGCCCGCGAATGCATGAATATAGCCTACGAGGCAGGCGTTAACTTTTTCGACAACGCGGAGGTCTACGCCAAGGGCGCCTCGGAAAAGATGATGGGCAGCATCCTTGAAAAGGAGGACTGGAAACGCTCCGACCTGGTGCTCTCCACCAAGATCTTCTGGGGCGGGGAAGGACCCAACGACAACGGCCTCTCCTACAAGCACATCATGGAGGGCACCGACGCGGCCCTCGACCGCATGAAGCTGGACTACGTAGATCTGATCTTCTGCCACCGCCCGGACAAGCACACGCCCATTGAGGAGACGGTCTGGGCCATGAACCAGGTGATCCGCCAGGGCAAGGCCTTCTACTGGGGCACCAGCGAGTGGACCGCCGAACAGATTCGCGAGGCCTGGCAGGTGGCCCGCCGCCGCAATCTGCGTCCCCCGCTCATGGAGCAGCCGCAGTACAACATGTTCAAGCGGCAGAAGGTGGAGGGCGACTTCGCAAGGCTGTACGACGAAATCGGCCTGGGCACCACCATCTGGAGTCCCCTGGCCAGCGGACTGCTGACCGGCAAGTATAACGACGGGGTGCCCGAGGGCAGCCGTCTTGACCTGGAGGAGTTCGACTGGCTGCGGGAGAAACTGCTGGAAAGCGAGGAGGGCCAGCAAAAACTTAAAAAGGTGGAACAGCTGGTTCCGGTTGCGAAGGATCTGGGTATCGGCATGCCGGAGCTGGCCCTGGCATGGTGCCTGAAGAACCCCAACGTAAGCACGGTGATCACCGGCGCCTCCAAGCCGGAGCAGGTGCGCCAGAACATGGGCGCCGTTGAGCACGTGGACAAGCTCACGCCCGAAGTGATGACCCGTATCGAGGAGATCCTGGACAACAAACCCGAGCCGGAGAAGGACTACCGGCCGTAAACTGGACCGGATTCCCCGATCCTGCGGGATCGCCTAATGCTCCTGAATCTGATCCACCTGCAGGAGATTCCCTTTGATCATCACTCGCTGCCGCGAGCGCATGTTGGCGATGTCCGCCGACGGGTCCTCGTCGAGAATGAGCAGGTTGGCCATCTTGCCCGCCTCCACCGTACCGAAATCGTCCAGCCGCTGCATGGCGTCGGCCCCGTTGCGGGTGGCCATGGGTATAAGGTCGGCTGCTGGAATGCCCGCCTGCTGCATAGCCTCCATCTCGTCGAAGATGGAGGGGCCATGGAGCGTACCGGGATTGCCCGCGTCGGTGCCCACGGCGATAGGCAGGCCGGCGTCGTAGACCGCCTTCAGGTTGGCCAGGTCTTGTTCACTGAGTCGGTCCGTTTCGGGGTTAAAGTTGCTCAGGGCCTGCAGGAAACCTTCCGAAAAGCGCGGATGATCGCTGTAGCGGTCGGCGCCTGTTAGCTGATCCCGCGTCTTGGAGTCCACGCACTGCATGGGATCGTTCATGGGATAGCCGGCCACGCCCGCAGCCGCGCGGTAGGCCAGCATGTAACCGCTGCTCACCACCAGGGTGGGGGTGTAGATGGTGCCCTGCTCCCGGGCCAGATCCAGAAACTCCTGGTCCACGTCCATATTCGAAACGCTGTGCACCAGCAGGCGCGTGCCGTTGCGCATGGCCGCCTTAGCCTGCGAAAGGGAGGTGGCGTGGGCGATCACCTGCATGCCCTGCTGCGAAGCCTCGTCGGCAACAGCTTCCACCCGGTTCATATATTCCTCGCTGTCGTCGTCAAGCTGCCAGAGCTTCACGCCCGTGGCACCCAGGGCGGAGAGGTATTTTACGGTACTGCGGCCGGTCTCCTCTGAGTCGAGGGTGACCAGCGTCTTGTCGGCCGGCGTGTTGAGCAGCTGCATGGTGGAGGGCGTCACCAGCGGACCCGCAGCCGCCACGTGGGGGGCGCCGGGATCGGCTTCGGCCGAAGCCTGCAGATCCACCGACCAGGGAAAGCCTCCCACATCGTAGACCCCGGTAATGCCCGAACAGAGATAGGCGTCGTAGTAGCGGTCAGGGTTCTGCCTCTGGTACGCCATGGTCTCCACATAGGGGAGGCTGTCGCGCAGGTCCATCGCGTCGGGCCGGCTGTCAAAGAACGCCGTCTGGAAAAAGTGCACATGAGCATCCACCAGTCCCGGGGTAATATACTTCCCGCTCACGTCTATCTCCTCGGCGCTGGCCGGCACGCTGCAGTCTCCCTCCGCGCCCACGCAGGTGATGCGGTCGTCCTCCACCACGATTACACTATTGGCCAGGGCCTCCCCGCCCGTGCCGTCGAAGAGGGTGGCCCCGCGCAGCACAATGACTTCGGGCGCCTGCTCTACGCCCATCGTGCAGGCGGAGGCGCCCATGATCAGGCCCGTTGCCAAAAAAATAACCGCAAATCGCTGAATGAATTTCCCTAAGTCCATGGTAGCGTGGCTTTTGTTGGAGTGGATCATCTTAGAAATACAAAATGCGGGCGGCGAATCCAATTGCAAAATTGCCTGCGCCCTCTATATTGCCTGCGCATCCAGCGGGGTGCCCTGACGCCACCGCGCGCTCTATCCAACCCAATACCCGATCCCATGAGAACGCTGATCCTGATTCTACCGGTACTGCTCGTCACCGCCTGCAGCCAGCCCCAGACCGAAGCCGATCCCAATCGCTCCGCCCTGGACCGCAGCGCACCCGCCGGGCAGGAGCTCACGCAACTGCTGAACGACTTCCTGGAGGGAGCCTCGGTCAACGACCACGACATGCACGACCGCTTTTGGGCCGAAGATCTCATCTATACCAGCTCGTCGGGCGTGCGCCGCGACAAGGAGCAGACCATGGAGGGCGTGCGCTCCTCCCCCGAAATGACCCTGGAGGAGGTCTCAACCGTCTACACCGCAGAGGATATCCAGATTCAGCAGTACGGCGACATGGCCGTCGTGGCCTTCCGGCTGGTGGCCACAAGCGAAACGGAGGAGGGGACCCAGGTTTCGGAATACCTGAACAGCGGCACCTTTGCAAAAAGAGACGGGCAATGGAAGGCGGTCAACTGGCAGGCTACCGCCATACCGGCAGAAGAAAGCTAGATATTGGTGAAGAAGTAGAAAGCCATGATCCCGCTGGCCATCAGCTTGAGGAGCGTGCCGGCCAGGAAGCCCAGGAAAGAGCCCATTGCGGCGGTGTAGGCCTGGTCCGAGGACTTGCCCCCGGCCAGCTCGCCCAGGTAGGCTCCCAGCAGGGGGCCCACGATCATGCCCACGGGCGGAAAGAAAAAGGCCCCGGCCACCAGTCCCACGATACTGCCCCAAATGCCGTAAGGCGTGCCCCCGTACTTCTTGGTGCCGTAGACCGGCACGAGATTGTCCACCACCATCACCGCAATCACTATGATCAGCCAGATTACGAAGAACCAGGCGCCAAAAGGTGCGGCCGAGGTAAACTGCAGGAGCAGCAGTCCCACGTAGCTCAGCGGGGGACCCGGGAGCACGGGCAGCAGGGAACCGGCCAGGCCGGCCAGGATAAAGAGAGTGCCGATAACGATGAGCAGGATGTCCATGGGATCAATATGGGTCTTATATGCGCCTCGTTCAAGGAGATTAAACGTATTTAAACGAAGTGAGTTTCAGAATGGAAGGACGCTGTATCCACCTCCAAATCCTATCATATTTACTCAAGATTAAATTGACATAGATAAAGCTTATACTGCCACATGACGTTCAGGGCATAGAAACAAAGAGTGGTGTCAATGAATTTGAGATCCTTATTCGGCGAGCTTAAGAGGCGCAACATCTACAGGGTGGGCGTGGTCTACGCCATTACGGGATGGGTGGTGGTGCAGATTGCATCGGTGGCTTCCGAGGCCTTCGGCGCCCCGGCCTGGGTCATGAAGATGCTGATAACCCTGGTCGTTCTGGGCTTTCCCGTAGCCCTGGTCTTCGCGTGGGCCTTTGAAATTACCCCCGACGGCATACAGCGTACCGCCGAGGTGGAAAGCGACGAATCTGTCTCCCGCCAGACCGGCAGAAAACTGAATTACTGGATTATCGGGATGCTGGCCGGGGCTGTAGTGTTGCTGCTGGCCGAGCGTATCTGGCTCGCCGGTTCCTCTTCCGGCGAAGTAGCATCCCCGACAACAGCCGAAGCCGAGCCCTCACTCGCCGTACTGCCGTTTCTGGATATCTCGCAGGCCGATGACCAGGAGTGGTTTTCAGACGGAATGACCGAGGAGCTGCTGAACAGCCTGGCGCGCACGGACAAGTTCCACCTGGCCTCCCGCACCTCCTCTTTCGCCTTTAAGAACTCCGACCTGCCCATCACAGCTATTGCCGACAGCCTGAACGTAAAACACATCCTGGAGGGATCGGTGCGCCGATCAGGGGAGGAGATGCGCATTACCGCCCAGCTCATACGCGCGGAGGACGACAGCCACCTCTGGTCCAATACCTACGACGTCGGCACGGACTCTGTTTTTGCCGTGCAGCGCAGCATCGCCGACAACATCACCTCCGCACTGGACGTCTATCTGGACGAGAGCGAACGCAGGGAAATGCTCAATTTCGGAACCCGCGACGTTCAGGCCTACGAGCTCTATCTGAAGGCAAAAAGAGCCTACTGGAATGTTCACCAATCCTATAACAGCCCCGGCAGCCACTGGACCGTCGCTGACCTGGCCACGCAGGCACTTGTGGAGGATTCGACCTTTGCGGGAGCCTACTACCTTCGCCAAGATCCCTATGTCCACTACCTTGTGGACAATGCAGGAGATCCCCCCGACAGCACCCTGCAGACCCAGGAAGCACTGAATCAGATCCGCCGCGACCTGGCCCGCGCCAGCCGTCATGCGGCAACCGAAACGGAGCGCAAATTCTATCAGGTGCAGCAAAGTATTATGTCGGACGACTGGTCCGACCTGTCCGGCCTCATCGATCATCAGTTACAAAATCCTGAGTATCTTATCCGGGACTTAGGATTTGCCGATGCCTTTATCATTGCATTGGGTAGAGCCCATGAGTTCAGGGAACTCCTGTTCTCCACCGCCCGAAACAACTCCCTGAACCAGGCCAAATGGCTCGCCGCCTTCCGTCTGGCTGCAGCCGAGAAAGACACAGCCTTTTTTTCCCGGCACCTGGAAGAACGAATCGAGGAATTCAGCAACCCCAGATTTGCACGGGGAGAGCAGTTACTCACCTATTTGCGCATGGGAGCGTTCGACCAGGCGATGGAGGTCGTGGAAAAGCAGTATCTGACCTCATTCGAAAAAAAGTGGGCTCGCTTCCTGGTGAAATCCGCCCGGGGAGATACGTCGGTGACCTCGGCCCGGGTCGAGGAACTGGTATCGGGCTTGCCGGACGAGGTCAACGAGACGGTCCATCTTCAGGTCTATCACATAGCGGGTGAGTACGAAACCGCCAATCGCATCGGAGGGCGTATCGACGCCTCGCCCCTCGGTCCCATGCAATTGATCGTGGGATCTGCAAGCACCGGCATGCTGCTTACCTTCGACAGCGAGGCAACCCCGAATTTTGAAGCCCGAATGCAGGAGCTGGGGATTGACATCGATACGCTGTCCACCTTTGGGGAAAAGCTGAGATCAATGGGCCAGAACGATGATTAATCCTCCTCCATCGGCAGGTCCACTCCCCGCTCGCGCGCTGTCTTGCGCGCCTCCTCGTATCCGGCATCGGCGTGCCGCATCACTCCGCTGCCGGGATCGTTGGTGAGCACGCGCTCCAGGCGCCGGTCGGCCGACTCCGTGCCGTCAGCCACGCAGACCATTCCGGCGTGGATGGAGTAGCCGATGCCCACGCCGCCCCCGTGGTGCAGGGAGACCCAGCTCGCCCCGCTGGCTGTGTTGAGCATGGCGTTCAGCAGGGGCCAGTCGGCGATGGCGTCCGATCCGTCTTTCATGCCCTCGGTCTCGCGGTTGGGCGAGGCCACCGAGCCGGCGTCCAGGTGGTCGCGGCCGATGACCAGCGGCGCCTCTACCTTGCCTTTCTTCACCAGCCAGTTGAACTTGGCGCCCATCTCGGCCCGCTCGCCGTACTCCAGCCAGCAGATGCGGGAGGGGAGGCCCTGGAACTGCACCTGCTCACGGGCCTTGCGGATCCAGCGGGCGAGGGCCTCCTTTTCGGGAAAGGTATCCAGCACGGCCTCGTCGGTGGTGTAGATATCTTCGGGATTGCCGGAGAGGGCCGCCCAGCGGAAAGGGCCGGAGCCCCTGCAGAAGAGAGGTCGGATGAAGGCGGGCACAAAGCCGGGAAAGTCGAAGGCCTCCTCCATGCCGCGGTGGTCGGCCACCTGCCCGCGGAGGTTGTTGCCGTAGTCGAAGGTCACCGCTCCGCGCTCCTGCATGGTCAGCATGGTCTCCACGTGGGTCACCATGGAATCGAGTACGTCATCGCGATAGGCGTCCGGGTCGGACTCCCTCTTCTCATCCGCCTCCTCCAGGGTATACCCTACCGGGATGTAGCCCAGGTGCAGGTCGTGGGCGGAGGTCTGGTCGGTGAGCACGTCGGGCACCACGTCGCGTCGAAGCATTTCGGGCAGCACCTCCGCGGCGTTGCCCAGCAGTCCCACCGAAAGAGCCTCCCCTTGCGCTTTGGCGTCCAGGGCCAGCTCGAGCGCTTCATCCAGGGTGGCGCACTTGCGGTCGCAGTAGCCGGTCTCCACGCGGCGGTCGATGCGACTTTCGTCCACCTCCACCGTTATGCAGGCTGCCCCGTTCATGGTGGCCGCCAGCGGCTGCGCGCCGCCCATCCCGCCCAGGCCGGCGGTGACCAGCAGGCGCCCGGAAAGCGTTCCGCCGAACTGCTGACGTGCGCACTCGGCGAAGGTCTCGTAGGTGCCCTGCAGGATGCCCTGCGTGCCGATGTAGATCCACGATCCGGCGGTCATCTGCCCGTACATGGTCAGTCCCATCCGGTCCAGGCGCCGGAACTCCTCCCAGTTTGCCCATTTGGGCACCAGGTGGGCGTTGGCGATGAGCACCCGGGGCGCCTCTTCATGGGTGCGGAAGACCCCAACCGGCTTGCCCGACTGCACCAGCAGGGTTTCGTCGTCTTCCAGCCGCTTGAGGGTCTCGATAATCTTGTGGTAGCTGGCCCAGTTGCGCGCGGCCTTCCCGCCTCCCCCGTAGACGATCAGCTCCTCCGGCTTCTCGGCCACCGCGGGATCCAGGTTGTTCATCAGCATGCGCATGGCGGCCTCCTGGTGCCAGCCCTTGCACTGCAGTCCGGTTCCGGTGGGTGCGTGGATGGGATGCTCGGGAGGTGTGCTTTGCATAATACGATGGTTGGTTCGCTGCCGTTTGTCCTAAAGTAATGCCGCCGCCGGTTTAAGTCTAACCGCCGGCGGGATCAGCAAGTCGGCGCGGTTGTTTGCTTCGTTTTAACGGTTTAATTATCATGAACGGCGACTTGATTTTTTTTAGGTACCGTTCGTTCACTTCAAAACCAATTGATGGGGTTCTATGGCAAACGGATACGCAGGTGATTCCTCGGCCTCCATGCAGAATGACTTCTTCGGTCATCCGCGCGGACTGTCGACGCTCTTCTTCACCGAGCTCTGGGAGCGCTTCAGCTACTACGGCATGCGCGCCCTTCTGGTGCTCTTCATGACGGCCGAGGCCGTTGGCGGCAACCCGGGACTCGGTTTCAGCGTGGCCAAGGCCACCGCCATCTACGGACTCTACACCTTCTTTGTCTACGTGCTCTCCCTGCCGGGAGGATGGGTGGCCGACAAGATGTGGGGGCAGCGCAAGGCGGTCTTCGTGGGAGGCTGCATCATCGCCGCGGGACACTTCAGCATGGCCGTTCCCACTATCGAGTTTTTCTACCTTGGACTCGCCCTGATCGTGATCGGCACCGGCCTGCTCAAGCCCAACGTCAGCTCCATGGTGGGCGACCTCTACCCCGAGGGCGGCGCGCGGCGTGACGCCGGCTTCTCCATTTTCTACATGGGGATCAACTTCGGCGCCATCCTCGGTCCCCTGCTCTGCGGACTGCTGGGCGAAGGCTACAACTGGCACTACGGCTTTTCGCTGGCCGGCTTCGGGATGGTCCTCGGGCTCATCTCCTACAAGATCGGCGGCAAGTACCTGGGCAGCGCCGGCGACCTGAAGGTAGACGACTCCCAAGAGGTGCTCAACCGCCGCAGCCGCCGCTTCTACACCGGGCTCTCCGCTGTAGCGGCGCTGATCATGATCTTCATCTTCCTGGTCAGCTCAGGCGCTATCACCGTCACGCTGGCCAACCTGGCCGAGTATCTCGGCTACGCCGCAGTGGCCATCACGGTGGGCTTCTTCGGCTATATCATCTTTTTCGGAGGACACAATTCCGAGGAGCGGAAAAAACTGGGCGTTATTTTCTGGCTCTTCATTCTGGCCGCCCTTTTCTGGAGCGGCTTTGAGCAGGCTGGCTCCTCTCTCAATCTCTTCGCCGCCGACCTGACCGACCGCGCGGCCGGTCCCTCCGGATTTCTTTCCGGCTTTGGCTCCTGGCTCACAGCACTCCTTGTCGCGCTGCCCGTAAGCTATGTGGTCTACCGGGTCAATAAGCGCGAAGACATCTGGAACGTAGCCAAGGTTATTATCAACATTGCCACCATCGGCGTGCTTATCGGCCTCTACTTCCTGTTTGAAACCATTGGCGGAGGATGGGAAATCCCCGCCAGCACGCTCCAGCTTATCAATCCCACCTTCATCGTAATCTTCGCGCCCATCTTCGGGTTCATGTGGACCTGGCTGGCGGCGCGCGACGCCAACCCTTCTATCCCAGTCAAATTCGGACTGGGACTGCTCGGACTGGCCGCCGGCTTCTTCGTACTCTCATGGGGCGCGGCCAACGCCTCGGCCACCAACCTGGCCTCCCCCGCCTGGCTGGTGGTCACCTACTTTCTGCACACCACCGGCGAGCTCTGTCTGTCGCCCGTGGGACTCTCTTCCATGACCAAGCTGGCACCGCCCTCACGCGTCAGTCAGATGATGGGCATCTGGTTTGTCGCGGCCGCACTGGGCAACCTGTTCGCCGGGCTCGTGGCCGGGCAGCTGGAAACCCTCGCGGCCGACAGCCTCTTCTGGTACGTGGCCATGATCGTGGGCGGAGGTGGCATCGTGGCCCTGCTCGCCAGTCCCTTTGTGCAGCGGTTGATGGGCGACGTGGAGTAAGTGGATACCGAGGCCCAAGAGCCGTCTCACCGGCACGTGCCGGGCCACTTCCTGGGTATTTCCCTTTCCAGGATTTTCGGTCTGCTGCTGCTCTCATTCCTGGGGGCTATCGTGTTTTTCATCCTGGCCGAGCTCGTCGGGTGGGGCCTGTCCGAATCGGACCTCATACACCTCACAGGCATTGTCCTCTTTCTCCCCGTGCTGGGCTACCTGCTGGTGAAAACTCGTTCCGACCGGGGACTCCGCCGACCCCTGTTGGGCAGGCCGGGGGAAACGCCACCCTGGAGGATGGCGTGGATCTTCCTCCCCCTGCTGGTGCTATCCATTGGGTTGGGCTGGCTTTGGGATCTATTTCTCTACCAGGTCATGCCCAACTACCTGGAGGGCAAATACGCCATGATAAATGAGACACCTTTCATGGATCCCAACACTTCAGTGCTCAATACCGCCATCACCTTTTTGGGCGCCGTCATCGTAGCGCCGCTGGTGGAGGAAATCCTATTCCGGGGCGTTATCCTGGAACGGGGTTCCCGGCACTGGGGCCTGGGAGCGGCTGTCCTGATCTCCTCGTTCCTCTTCGGAATGCTGCATTTCGATCCTCTTGGATCCACGCTATTTGGAGTACTGATGTGTCTGGTCTACCTGCAATCCTCATCCCTGCTGGTACCCATCCTGGTCCACGCTCTCAACAATCTGGCCGTCATGGGCATGACCGTGTTCTGGCCCGCCTCCCTCTCTTTCTTCGATACTCCGGAGCAACTTTACAGCCAGGCCTGGTTCGGCGTGGCCTCGCTGGCCGCAGGCGGGGCCTGGGCAGGCTGGTTTTTGTGGCAACGACGCGGGCAGCTTGCCTGGCTTGCCGGAGAGGGCTGGAAGGCCGGACGGGAGGAGCACGCTGATGAGGACGACCGGAACAACGCGAAGGAGGGCGGTGAAACCGATGAGCACGAAGCTGACTTGCTGGATGCCCACAGTTCCAACGGCACTGGCGCGACCCGCGGTTGATCTTGTTCCGGTTTTGGCCGCCGCAAATGTACCCCCCACCGCCCTGTGATTCCATCCCGGCGAGCCCTTATATTGTCTCTCATGAACCGGCAGCAGGAAACCGACATCACCCAGCGCGAGCCCATCGCCGCCATCGCCACGCCCGTGGGGGAGGGCGGTATCGCCGTCATACGCGTCTCCGGCAAAGGGGCCCTTGAACGTGTGCAGGAGGCCTTCCGCGGACCGGAACTCCGCGAGCAGGACTCCCACACCGTCCATTTCGGAAATATCGTGGACGGGGGAGGCGAGGTGGTGGATGAGGTGCTGGTGACGGTCTTCCGCACCCCCCGATCGTATACCGGGGAAGACACCGCCGAGATCTCCTGCCACGGCGGCGTGCTGGTCACCCAGGCCGTGCTGGAGGCTGTACTGTCCCGCAATGTGCGCGCAGCCGAACCGGGCGAGTTCACCCAGCGCGCCTTCCTCAACGGCAAGATGGAGTTGAGCCAGGCCGAGGCGGTGGCCGACCTCATCCACGCCAAGAGTGCCCGCGCCCTGGACGCCGCCCACCAACAGCTGGAGGGACGCCTGGGTGAGCACATCAAGACGTTTCGCCAGCAGATCATCGACGCCACCGCCATGGTGGAGCTGGAGCTGGACTTTTCGGAGGAGGATGTAGAGTTCGCTGACAAGGAGGAGCTGCGCGGGCTGTTGGAGGAGCTGGACCAGGAGATCACCTCCCTGCTGCAGACTTACGAGGCCGGTCGGCTGGTCAAGCACGGGGTGCGCACCGTTTTCATCGGACGTCCCAACGCCGGTAAATCCACCCTGCTGAACACCCTGGTTGGCAAGGACCGCGCCATCGTAACCGAGATCGCAGGCACCACACGCGACACCATTGACGTGGATTGGAGCTACGACGGATTGCTATTCACGCTTACCGACACGGCCGGTTTGCGCGACACCGAGGACCGCGTCGAAAAGGAGGGTGTGAAACGCTCCCGCAAAGCCTTCGAGGAGGCCGACCTGGTGGTCTACCTGAAGGACCTGGGAGCGGAGATGGATGCTGGAGAGCGGGAGGAGATCGCCGGCTATCAGCAACGCGCCGGCGAGACCCCCTTTCTGCTGGTGGGAACCAAGGACGACATCGCTCTGGATGAGGCCGGCAATCGTCTGGAATACGATATCCGCATCTCTGCCTTGGAGGGCGAGCGCATAGGAGAGCTGAAAAAGCTCATGAAACAACGTGCCCTGGAGAGCACCCACTACGACCCCTCCAGCATCCTGGTCACCTCCAGCCGGCACCGCGACGCCCTCGAGAAAGCCCAGGAGCACGTACGCAGCGCCCTTCAGGCCCTCGACCGGGGCATGACCGGCGACTTCCTTTCCATCGACCTGCGCGGCGCGCTCCAGGATCTGGGCACCATCACCGGAGAAATTACCACCGAAGACGTGCTCGACAGTATTTTCTCGCGCTTCTGCATCGGCAAGTAACCCTCTTCATCCTGTGTTCCTCAACCCCTCTAGATGTATTATATTTATAGATATTTACCCGTAGTTATAAAAATAATATCAAAATATTCATAAATATATGTGGTAACATGTATATATAATAGTCAAAATACCGTCTTTTAGGCCGCTCTCCTACCTCCCCAAGTTTCCACAAACGCATCATTCCATTGGGACTGTCTCCTCCTCAATACGATTTCGTGATGATGGATGCATCGCCTTCCGGAGAGATATTAGTGTCTAGCACTGTCAGTCCTTTTCTGTTTCATTATAAAAACCATGAATTGGAGGAACTTATTTATTTGGATCTACCCGGACTGGAAATACTCCATAACCTGGCCCCCGAGGATTTATCTTCCAGATCACCCAATTCCTCTTCCGGCTCTTCGCCCATAATTCATCCTCCCCCCATTCCATTTGAAGTTGATAATCGCGGAAGCCGCATGTTTCCCTTTATGTCAGACATTCTCCATACCGGCGACCATATACTCTTTTACTATTCCAATTGGCATGCGGATATGTCCTTCCTGATTATGCTGGGCAGGGATGCGAATGGCCGGTGGCAACACCGGGGCAGCTACCGATTTTTTAAGGAAACGGAGGAACCGTACTTCATTGAGGATCTAAGCTATTCGGAACCATGGCTCTACCTGAGCAACCATTTTGAGCCAGAAATACTTAGAATTAACCTGGATAGCTTGACCAGTTCTGCTCCCTAGTTTCTGTCTCCTTCCCTGTACCTGCTTGGCGGCTACTGTTACGCCCCGCACCGGATCCGGGTGTCCTTGAGATTTTAATTGCCGGCAAGGGAATGCCCCAGCGTGTTTACTCGCACACCTGTACTTGCCCGCAACCCTCTCTGTAAGCCACAAACACAATAAATAGGTATTCCCACATCCGTAGAAATACGGGAAATCTTAAAGTTAATCTTATTAGATTATAAGTGAGTTGTTTATATGATCAATATCATGTAATGTACTCTTAATTATTAATTCTTTCTGATTAAGAGGAACTCATGAAAACACACGCCGCCCGATCCATTCTCATTCTTTTTATCATAGCCGTTATCTCAGGTTGTGAACTCAATCCTGTTGATTCACCTGATCCTGCAACGATAACCGAAGAGATCTCAACGGAAACCATCGCACGTGAAATCGGGCGGCTGCACAACGCCGGCCTGGACTTTATTCTGCATCAAATGAAAGCAAGAGTGCAACCCTTTCGTGACAGGGAGGATGCCCTGGATTTCTTCCGCGTTTCGGCAGAACAGTTTATCCAATCTACGGCTGGAGCTGACCATGAGAGAATTGCTGAAGTATTCGACATGGACCGCATATTTGCAGGGCCGGAGCAGATCCGGCGAGATTCACCGGCCAGGCCCGGGTTCCGCTACGGCAATACGGCGCTCGAACTGTCACGCGACCAGCGGCACCACTTCAACAGGCTGTTCGAGGTTTACAGCAAACATAAGGATGATAAGGTGTTCGAGCGGGATCACACACCCTTGCTACGAAGGATCAACCGAGATATCGAACAGAGTTACACGCCGGAACAAATCCTTCTCGTACAGGGCGTCACAGAAATCCTGATAGCCTCCTCCAACTACTGGAAGGAACACCGTACGGAATGGATACAAGAGATTTCCCGTCTCCACAATATAGACATACCCGACACATCTACGGTGTATGCCGGCGATATTGCGGCCAATCCCTGTTCCGCCTTTCCAATGGTCCCAATGTGCCAGGCCATAAACTGGGGAGAAGTAATTGAGGCTGACGGGGGCGGTCTAATAGATGGTGTGGTAGGCAATGCCCTCTACTGGGTTGTGGTCGGCCCTCCCGGCTGGCTGGCAGGCGCAACGATCCTGGGCGGAGGTGTTGCAGCCGCATCTACACAGGAACTGTACCATCAGATCATGGATCTGTTGTAGCGTCCCGATACTTTTCGTAACTACAGGATATCCGTCAATTTTAATTTCATATCATAAAAGCCATGCAGTCACAAACCGCAGCCACGTTTACCGTCTGGATGGTACTGATGGGCACCATCATCCACGTTGTCGAGAAAGATCTGCTGGGGATTTATCCTGAATACGATTTAACCTCCGCATTCCTGATGGCCCTCATCGGTGGAGGGCTAACACTTCTGCCATCTATCCTGCGGTCCGATTTCACGCCTATACTAGGAAGAGGCGGTTCTACCGATTCCGTGATGAAGAGGCTCGACCTGAAAACCCTGTTCCTGTCCATGGCAACCTTTCTCGTCGTATCCCTGGGAATATCATATTCCGGTCTATACCGGGAATTTATTCTGAGATCCGCACTTCACACCCTCTGGATGGGAAGTGTATTGATACTGGTAGCCTCCTTTACGCACAGAAGCAGAGTCGGCAACCGGTCGCCGAAAGGCCAGGCGGAGCGCATGAAAACAGGGAGTGCTGCGGATACCTGAATAGCAGACAAGGAGTCCTCGATTAAAAAAGCCTCCACCCGGATCGGTTTCCGGGGGAGGCTTTTCACATATTTTAAAATCCTAGAGTAATGCGGTCAGTTTTCGCCGCCGCCACTATCACCGCCGGTGGTCGCATCGCTGCCCGTATTATCGCCGGTGTTGGTCTGGGGAATAGGTGGGGCGGACTGGGAGGGATTGTTCATGCCCTGCGTGGTTTCCACCCCGCTCTGCTGCACGGCGGGCTGGTTTACCTCCTGGCGGTCGATGGCGAAGTTGGCCAGGACGCAGAGCACGAGCAGGGCACCCCCCAGTATAGAGGTCGATTTGGAGAGCAGATCGGCGGTACGGCGCGCACCGAGGCCGCCCCCGCCCGCCATGGATCCCGCAGCAAGGCCGCCGGTCATGCCGGAACCTTGTCCGGGTTGCAGAAGAATAACGATGGTCAGCAATACACAGATCAGGATGATTACCGACAGTATGATGTAATATAGCATAGCAGTTCTATTCCAAGTCGCTGTTTACAGACTAGTAAAGGTATCCATAATTCCGTTTTTTTACAACGCCAGCAATTTGAATACATTTCACAGGATTAGGGGCTAGAGCCTCGTCTAATTCAGTACACAGGTCATGCAGGAATTTATGGAGCGAATTGGAGCCTGGCTGAGCAGCTCGCCGGAGACAGGCTATAACCTGGTGGCTACCGCGGTGGTGATCCTGATCATCTGGCTGGCCCGGCTGGCAGCCGTACGCCTCCTCATGCGCAACCTGAAACAGGAGAAGGAGCAGTACAAATGGCGCAAATATCTCACCTACATCTCCGTGTTTGTTGGCCTGTTGATTGTGGGACGCATCTGGTTCGAGGCCCTGCAGTCGCTGGCCACCTTTCTGGGACTTCTAAGCGCTGGGCTGGCTATCGCCCTGCGCGAGCCTATAACTGACCTGGCCGGCTGGCTTTTCATCCTTTGGCGCCAGCCCTTCGACGTGGGCGACCGCCTCGAAATCGGTTCGGTAAAAGGGGATGTGATCGATATCCGCATCTTCAAGTTCACCCTCCTGGAAATAGGTAACTGGGTACATGCCGACCAGAGTACGGGGCGGGTGGTGCACGTACCCAACCATAAAATCTTCAGTGACAGCCTGGCCAACTACACCAGCGATTTTGAATTCATCTGGAACGAACTGGAGGTACTGGTCACCTTTGAAAGCGACTGGAAGAGGGCCAAGGACCTCCTGCAGGAAATCGCCGACCGTCACCTGAAGGATTTTATGAACCAGGCACGGGAACAGGTGCAGAAGGCCTCCAAATCCTACCTTATCCATTACAGACACCTCACGCCCATCGTCTACACGGACGTTCGCGACAGCGGGATCATGCTCACCGTCCGCCACCTGAGCGACCCGCGCAGGCGGCGCAGCCTCTCACAGGCCATCTGGGAGGATGTGCTGGAGGCCTTCGAAAAAGAGGAGCATATCGACCTGGCCTACCCCACCATGCGAATCTACCGCCGGGGCGATCCGGGGGAGTGACGCCGCACCGGCAGGGATCTACAGATGGCCGCCCTATTTCGGGATGGGCTGGATAAGCTCGGGCGAGTTCTTGTCCAGGTCATTAACATCCTCGGTCACGCGGTTGACCGCCATTCTCGAAAGATCGTAAGGCTTCAGCAGGTCGTCCAGATCTCCTGCCCCGTCTTCAAGCCACCGCCCAAAATCATCACGGTCCAGTATAAGGGGCATGTGATCGCTCACCGGCTTCACAAGAGCGTTGGCCTCGGTCTGCAGCATCAGGAAGGAGTAGACGTCTCGACCGGAATCGGACTGCCAAACGGAGTAGAGTCCCGCGATTCCCATCACCTGGTTGGAGAGCAGGCGGATGTAGAAGGGCGTGGTTCTTTTCTCGGAGAACTTCCACTTGTAAAAACCGTTGGCCGGGATTATACAGCACCCGAGCTCAGCCCAGACGCCGGATTTTTTGGCCTCCTTCATCTCCTCCAGGTGCATCTGGTGATGTTCCCGGCCCTCTCGCTCCGACCCGGCATCCTTCGGAATGAGCCCCCACAGAGCCTGTTGTATCACCCGTTCGCCCTCCTCCACAATCAATATGGGATGATGGGTGCCCACGTTGATGTTGTAGTTGGCCTCGAACCAGTCGTCGCGGGATGCCGTTGCTCCGAGCAGTTCTTCTACCGCTTTCTTTTCAGCATGGAGTACGAATCGGTCACTCATGGGACGCTGTTTGCACTTCTGAAATTAAAGCTTAGGTTAGCATACGATTCGCATTATTGCAACCGCCTAACCACGTACCGGACCATGATCAATCCCTTTTATAATTCCGAGGAGCAGCGGGTCCGTTCCGGATGGCGGCTGCTGCTCCAGATCTTCCTTGTCATTGCGGCCGGCATGCTGCTCATGCTCCCCTTCTCCCTTGCGGGCGTGCTGGACGGCGCAGACCAATTCGCGGTGATCCCTACGCTGATCACCGCCCTGGCCGCCCTGGCCGGCACCTGGGGGGCCGGCCGGCTGCTTGACCGTCGCGGATTTGTCGACTTCGGTCACGAGCCGGTCCCGGAGCAGTTCCGGGAACTGGGATTTGGTCTGCTGGCGGGACTGGCGGCCATGGCTATAATTTTCGCCCTGGAGTACTCCGCAGGCTGGATTACGGTCACCGGCTACGGCTGGGAGCGTCCCTTCACCGGTTCCTGGGTCGCCGCCTTTCTGGGATTCCTGGTCGTCATGCTGCTTGTGGGCTACTACGAGGAGCTGGTGTTCCGCGGCTACCAGATCTTGAATTTGAGTGAAGGGCTGCGCGGCACGCTGGGTTCACGTAGTGCCGTGGTCCTGGCCGTCGCCGTAAGTTCGATAGTATTCGGCGTCCTGCACGCCTGGAACGCCAACGCCACATCCGTGTCCACCTTCAACATCGTGCTGGCCGGGGCTGTGCTGGCCGTACCCTACGTGGTAACCGGCCGGCTGGGATGGTCGGTGGGCCTGCACATCAGCTGGAATTTCTGCCAGGCCGGAATCTTTGGATTTCCGGTCAGCGGGACCTCCTTCCGGGGCAGCCTCCTGCAGATCGAGCAGGGGGGGCGCGATCTGATCACCGGCGGCGCTTTCGGCCCGGAAGCCGGGCTCCTCGGCATCCTTGGACTGCTGGTCATCCTCTCCTTGTTTTACCTGATCAGGCGGCGCTCAGGATTGCCGATAACCCTTGCGTCCAAGTTCTCAGGGGAGCCGCTGGAGGCGACGGAGGCAGATGAGCAAGGCTCCTAAGTTTTGTATATTCCCCTGTCTTGAATGACGTCTGATCGTGAGGCGTCAGTACGAATCAAATGTTAACCAAATGAAAGGTCATAACGTTGAAGTTTGCAGAAATGAACTTAAGCCCGGAAATCATGAGCGGGCTCAAAGATGTACGTTACGAAGAAGCAACGCCCCTGCAGGAAACCGTCATCCCCAAAATACTTGAGGGCGGAGATCTGCTGATAAAGAACGAAGGCGACAAGGGCAAATACGGAAGCGTGGTGATCCCGGCACTTGAGAAACTGGTCCGGGACGGCGACACCGGCCATACCCGTGTTCTCATCCTTACACCCAATCCCAAAGAAGCCCGTGAAATCGACGAGCTGGTCTGGGCCCTGGGTTACCACAAGCAGATCGAGTGTGCGACGGTGGATCTTGACAAGGAACGCGACAAGCAGGTCGAGGCTCTCACCTCACAGGTCCCCGTGCTGGTCGGCAATCCCGGTCCGCTGATCGACGTGATGGAGGACGAACTGTTCATCTTTCGGAACGTCGACCTGGTGGTTGTAGACAACGTCGACGAGATGGTCTCACTTAATCTTACCGATCGCATCCGCGATATCCTTCGGCGGGTAGTCAGCGAGAAACGCCAGTCGGTGGTTTTCGCCGACGAGCTCTCCCCCAACGTGAAGGAACTGACCAACCTGGTGCTCGACCAACCCCGGATAATCGGTTTCGAGGAAGCCTCCGACAAGACCCTCATGGAGCCTCCCAGCGTACCGAGCAGTCTCAAGCAGGGCTTTATCAACGTGCCGCCGCGCATGAAGATCTCCACCCTGATGGCCCATATTGACCATACGCCGTCGGACACCTGCGTGATCTTCTGCGCCTCCAAGCGGGGCACCGACCGCCTCTACCGCGCCTTTAAAAAGCGTGACCAGAAGGCGACCAGTATCCACTCCCAGCTATCCGACGAAAAGCGCGCCCAGCGTCTTGCCAACTTTTCCGACGGAGATGTACAGTACCTGTTGGTGGCCGAAATACCGGCAAGCGAACTGGGCATCGAGCGCACAACGCAGGTCATTAACTACGACGTGCCCAACGACCCGGACGAATACCGCTTCCGCGCCAGTATGGTGGAGTCAGGCAAGGCCAGCCGCATCGTCTCGCTGGTCTCCAAGCAAGACCGCAGCGACATCAATGATCTGAAGAACGAGCTGGGCCAGGCGCCTCAGGAAATGCCTCTGCCCGACGAAGTCCAGAAAAAACTGGAGGAACGCAAGAGCAAGAAAAGCAAACCGGAAAAAAAGGACAAGAAGAGCAGGAAGAGCAACGGGCGCGGCAACAAGAAGGATCGTCCAAAGCGCGGCTCCGGCAAGAAACAGCGCGGTAAGGAGAAGGAGAAAGAGAAGAAGACAAGATGGAGCTTCCGCGTCCCAGCTACGACAAACTCAGCGGAGGACGCACCGGAAACAAGAAGGACGGGAAACAGGGCGTCGTCGAATTTTTCAAGAAGCTTCTCTCTTCCTGACCGGCGGTTTTTAGGGCCTCCTCAGGCCGTCCTCTTTTTTTCCTGGGACATCACCACATCCTTGATGGCTTCAAAGCCTTTCAGAGTCTGTTCAATGTGGGAGTCGGTGTGTGAGGCGGTCGGAATAAGACGGATCAGCACCGTGCCCTTGGGTACGACAGGATAGGTAACCCCGCTGACGAATACCCCATGCTCCTCACGCAGCTTGCGCATGATGAGCTGGCAAAGTTCCGTGCTTCCCTGCGTCAGCACCGGAGTGACAGGGCTTTCGGATGGCAGCACGTTGTACCCGATATCCTTGAGTCCCTTGCGCAGCTTTCTGGTATTCTCCCAGAGCTGCTCGCGCAGCTGGGGATTGTTGCGGATAATCTCCAGGCGCTTGCGGGCGGAGACTACGATAGGCATGGGTACCGACTTGGCAAAAATCTGGCTTCGGACGTTGGCTTTTAGAAATTCCACCACACGCGGCTCGGTGGCTACGAAGGCGCCGATAATGGCCACGGCCTTGGCAAAAGTACCGAAATAGATGTCGATGCCGTCGTGGCAGCCCAGCTCGGTGCCGGTACCGGATCCGTCGTGCCCAAGAGTACCGAAGCCGTGGGCGTCATCCACCAGCAGGCGGAATGGGTACTTCTTTTTGAGTTCGATCATCTCCTCCAGCATGCCAAGGTCACCTGTCATGCCGAAGACACCCTCGGTAACGACCAGGATTGAGGAGTTGGGCTTCGATTTGCGGTGGGCCCGCTCGAGCTGCTTCTCGAAGCTCTCCACATCGTTGTGCTTAAAAACTGACTTGTCGCTCATGGCCAGCTGCTTGCCGTCCACGATGCAGGCATGGCTGAGTTCGTCGTATATCAGGAAATCGTTGCGGTCGACCAGAGCGTGAATCACACTCATAATGCCCTGGTAACCATAGTTGAGCAACAGAGCTGACTCCTTATGCACGAAGTCAGCCAACTCCTCCTCCAGAGCCTCATGCTCGTCAGAATTACCGGTCATCAGGCGGGCACCCATGGGCGAGCTGAAGCCATGCGCCTCGGCGGCTTCGACGTCAGCCTTTCGCACCTCGGGGTGAGAGGCAATGCCCAGGTAGTCGTTCACGCTCCAGACCACCACATTCTTGCCTTTGAATTTCATCTCCGGGCCGATGGGACCTTCAAGCTTGGGAAACGTATAATAGCCGTATCCCTCCGACGTAAACTCTCCCAGTGGTCCCGGTCTTCCCTGAAGTTTGTCAAATAAATCCATAACCCGTTGCTATGATGTCTTCTTGCTTATTTCCTGCTTGTAAGCGTAGCTATTTCAATAAAATACAAGGCCTCTGAGGCCTTGTAAAAAGATTAAAAAAGGTAAGGAAATTTACCCGTTTAACCAAGGCATGCCCTAACTCCATTACTCCTTAATCTAAGTATTCTCGGGCAATTATACGAACGGGCGGATGGACGGCGAAGGCCTCTCAACCGGCTCCCAGTTCGTCCACAACCTCCACGATGAGGCGCACATCCTGTTCCCGCGTGCGGTGGTTTATAAAGCAGGTGCGGAGGGCGGCGCGGCCGCAGATACGCGTAGCAGTCAGGAATATACGGCCATCCTGCTCCACCTCCCGTGCTATACGTTCGTTGAGACGATCCAATTCATCGGGGTCCTTCCCGCCTGGATTGTAGCGGAAGCATACAATGGAAAGGGGAGCCGGGGCCATCATCTCCATTCGGGGGTGCTCCTCCACCATCAAAGCCAGCATGTCCGCCCTGTCAATATCCCTTCGAATGGACTCTCGCAGGCGGCGTGCGCCGTAGGTTTTAAGGGTCATCCACACCTTAAGTGCCTTGAACTCCTTGGTGAGCGGCAGGTTGTATTCCATCAGGTCTGTGCGGCCGTCGTCCCCGCGGTCCGACCTGAGGTAGTCAGGAATGGTGCTGAACGTAGCACGCAGGTGTTCAGGATTGCGGACCAACGCGCCCCCTGCCTCGAAAGGCACGTAGAGCCACTTGTGGGGGTTGACCACGAGTGAGTCGGCCCGCTCCAGTCCGGAGAAGAGGTGAGAGACTCCCTCCACCCTCGCGGCAGGCCCCCCGTAGGCGGCATCCACGTGGTACCACAGGTCGTGCTTCTCGCAGATGTCGGCCACCCCGTCGAGATCGTCCACCGCCCCGTTGTTGGTGGTGCCTGCCACACCTATGGCGCATATGGGATGGAAACCCGCATTCCGGTCGCGATCGATCAGGCGCTCCAGCGCCTCCAGGTCGATGCGCAGTTCCTCGTCTACCGGTACTTTACGCAAGTAGTTGCGGCCTATGCCCAGCATATCCACCGCCTTGTCAAAGGAGGAGTGCCCCTCCTCGGAGACGTAGACCGTCAGCGGCTTGGAGCCGTAGAGTCCTTCGGCGGAGACGTTGGCCGGAGCTTTGACGGTACGCGCAACCGCCATGCAGTTGAAGTTGGCCACCGAGCCCCCGCTTAACAGAACGCCGGCACTGTCGATCGGATAACCGGTGAACTCGGCCACCCAGCGCATCACCAGCCGCTCCATTTCTGTACTGACAGGCGAGGAGTGCCATTTGAGATTGTTCTGGTTGAGAGAGGCCTTGATCATCTCGGCCAGCACGGCCACCTGGTTCCCTCCGCCGGTAATGTAACCGAAATATCGGGGTCCCATGCTGCGGGTCATGGTTCCGAATACCTGCTCGCGTACGCGGTCCAGAACCTTCTCCACAGGTTCAGACTCTTCCGGCAGGGGTTCGTCGAAGAGACGGATCACCTCCTCGGCAGACTTGCCGGCAAAGACCGGCCGGTCGGAGTCCTCGCGGTAGAGCTCCTTCACCAGGTCACCCGCCTTGCGGAGAGCGGTATCAAACTGCTTGTCGTCGAAGTCCAGGGTCATGCAGAAGAAAGGTACAGCTTAAAAGGGTTCGTAGAAATACCCCCCCATTCCGATGGTGAATACCAGGCAGCCGTAGAGGGCATGCTCGGCGGCCACCACCATCAGGGATCGGCTGCGACGGTAGGTGCTCGCAAAAAGAAGGCCGCCGGCAAAGGACAATCCAAGCGCCCAGGGATTGTCGTAGATCACGTGCAGAAAGGAGAAGGAGAGCGCGCTGGCCAGCACCATGCCGGCCTCCGCCCCGAAAAGGGGACGGTAGCGCCTGAAGAACCAGCTGCGGTAGAGTAATTCCTGGGGGAGGGCGGACAGAAAGGGATAGAGCAGCATGACCATGCCCCAGCGCCAGGGGGCCCCTTGAGGGAAGCCCAGCAGCTGCCCGGGCTGCACCAGCAGGGTGAGCGTGAGGATGGCAGCGGCCACGGCGCACCCGCGCAGGGCCAGGCTCTTCCATTCACCCGCACCGGCCTCCCCCTTCCAGTCGCCGGCAAAGGAATAACCGGCATCGCGCCAGAGGGCGGCGGCAATGCCCAGGGAGGCGGCCACCAGGGCCAGCACCTTGGGCACGGGCAGCAGATCGAAATAGAAGAGGAGGGGCACCAGAAAGAAGAAGGCCGCCCACTCTGCTGTAAGACGTACCGTCCGCAGGTTCATGCCACAATGGTATTATATCGTTTCAGGTTGTTGTCTTGCCGGACAGGCGCCGGGAACCGCGCATTGAACGTCCGCCGTCGGGCTGCTGTTGCCGTAGCGCGCCGCTTCAAGGTGAGGTCTTTTTCACACCTTTCAAAACCTCATGGTTGCGCGTAAAATTCGTATATTAACCTGTTTATTTGAATGCCCAAACGCACGCGTGCATGTCGCAGACCGAATCGATCGCCGAGCAGCAGGAACCCACCCAACATCAGGACCGACCCATTGTCGTAAAGGGAGCCAGGGTCCACAACCTCAAGAACGTTGACGTCGAGATCCCCCGCAACCGCATGACGGTAATCACCGGCGTCTCGGGATCGGGCAAGTCCAGCTTGGCCTTTGACACCATCTACGCCGAAGGGCAGCGCCGTTACGTGGAGAGCCTCTCCAGCTACGCCCGTCAGTTCCTGGAGCGCATGGACAAACCCGATGTGGATTTCATACAGGGTATCTCCCCTGCCATGGCCATCCAGCAGAAGACCACCTCCACGAATCCCAGGTCCACGGTTGGCACCACCACCGAAATCTATGACTACATACGGCTTCTCTGGGCCCGTATCGGCCTCACCATCTCCCCGGAGAGCGGTGAGGAGGTCCACAAGGACACCACCAGGACGGCCATTGCAGAGTTAGTTGACAAGTACGGAGAAGACACCAAGTTTTACGTGCTCTTTCCCATCCCTCGCCACGAGGACAAGGAGCTGGTGGACGAGTTCAAGGTACTCAAGGAAAAGGGCTTCACGCGCCTGCTCGACATGAAGGATGAGTCCGTAACCGACCTGACCAGCGGGGTAGAGGAGGCCGCCGAATCGGTGGACCCGCACAGCTTTCGCGTACTGGTGGACCGCCTCGCTGTGAAAACGGATGAGGACAGTCGAAGCCGCATCGCAGGCTCCCTGGAAACCGCATTCCAGGAGGGACACGGCCGTTGCTCTATGAAAATCCGCGGCGGCGAGGAGCTGCGTTTCAGCGAGCGGTTCGAACGCGACGGCATGGAGTTCGAGGAGCCCTCCCCCCAGATGTTCTCCTTCAACAATCCCTACGGGGCCTGCGACACATGCGAAGGCTTCGGCCGGGTAGCCGGCATCGACGAAGACCTGGTTATCCCCGATCCTGAACTGACCATACGCGACGGGGCACTAGCTCCCTACAGCGGCCAGAAATTCAGCCGCCATCTTCGCGACCTGATCAAAGTGGCCGCCCGCTACAGCCTCCCCATCGACACCCCCTACCAGGACCTCTCCGACAAGATGAAGGAGATTATCTGGAACGGTAAGGACGAGTACACGGGGCTCCACTCGTTTTTCGAGGACATCAAGAGCCAGTCTTACAAGGTACACATGCGTGTCTTCTACTCACGCTACCGGGGCTACTCCCGCTGTCCCAACTGCAACGGCTACCGGGTGCGCCCCGACGCCCTCCATGTAAAGGTAAACGGCCGACACATCGGAGAAGTCTCCGAAATGAGCATCGGACACGCCCGCGACTTTTTCGAGAACCTGGAATTGACGGAATTCGAGAAGGAGGTGGCTGAGCAGGTGCTCTACGAAATACGAAAGCGACTGAAGTACCTGGACGAGGTGGGACTTGAGTATCTCACACTCAACCGGCTTGCCAACACCCTCAGCGGGGGCGAATCGCAGCGCATCAGCCTGGCCAATTCGCTGGGAAGCTCCCTTATCGGCAGCCTCTATGTGCTGGACGAGCCCACCATTGGGCTCCACCCCCGTGACAACGAACGTCTCATCAACATCATGAAGTCGCTGCGCGACATCGGCAACACCGTGCTCGTGGTGGAGCACGACCCGGAGATGATCCGCTCGGCCGACAATATCATCGACATCGGACCCTTTGCCGGGGTGCACGGCGGTGAAATAAGTTTTACCGGTACCTACGAGGAGCTGCTGGAGTCGAAGACCCTCACCGGAAAATATCTTAGCGGCCGCAAGGAGATTCCCGTGCCGGAAAAACGCCGGCCCGGCTCCGACAAGCACCTGCTGCTTGAGGGCGCCGCCGAACACAATCTGAAGAGCCTCAACGTTGAGTTTCCCCTGGGCAAGCTGGTCTGCGTCACCGGGGTGAGCGGTTCCGGCAAGTCTACCCTGGTGCACGATACCCTCTATGCCGGCATGCAGAAGCGCATGGGCACCTACAACGATAAGGTGGGACGTCACAGGGGTCTCAAGGGCACTCACCATATAGATTCAGTGGAGATGGTGGACCAGTCGCCCATCGGCCGGTCCTCCCGGTCCAACCCGGCCACCTACACCAAGGCCTTTGACGGCATACGCGACCTCTTCGCCGATACCCGCCAATCGAAGATCATGGGCTATGAGCCCGGCCATTTCTCTTTCAACGTGCCTGGGGGACGCTGCGAGAACTGTCAAGGCGAGGGCATTCAGAAGATCGAAATGCAGTTCATGGCCGACATCGAGCTGACCTGCGAGGCCTGCGGCGGCAAGCGCTACCGCAAGGACGTGCTGCAGGTAAAATACCGCGGCAAAAACATCCACGACGTACTGGAGATGTCGGTATCGGAAGCCCTGGAGTTCTTCGTGGACGAGCAGAGCATTACCAGCCGCCTGCAGCCCATGGAGGACGTGGGGCTGGGTTACCTGAAACTGGGGCAGAGCGCCACCACGCTATCCGGCGGAGAGGCCCAGCGTGTCAAGCTGGCCAAATTCCTGGCCAAGTCCGTCGGCGATCATACGCTCTACTTCTTCGACGAACCCACCACCGGCCTGCACTTCGAAGACATCTCCAAGCTGCTGGACTCCTTCAACCGGCTGGTGGACGAAGGCCATTCGGTGATCATCATCGAGCACAACCTGGACGTGATCAAGTGCGCAGACTGGATCATTGACATCGGTCCCGAAGGCGGTTTCGCCGGGGGACAGATCGTGGCCACAGGCACGCCCGAGGAGATCGCGGAGGTGGAAGAGAGTCATACCGGCAAGTACCTGAAGCCGGTCCTCTGATCCCAAAGTGAAGCACCGGCAAGGAAATCGTTCCCGAATTCCGCATCCGCAACGTTCGCCGCGTATACCACGGGGGGGCGTCGAGTTACTGGCCGTTTGCAGTGGGGAGGCTGTCGGTCCTCACGATCTCGCCCTGTGACGTGATGACCTCGCCGGGACCGGGTTCCTCCTGTGGAAATTCGTGAATGCCGATGTCGGGATTGCGATCATGGGGCACGTAGTGAAAGTGAGAGCCGTGCGAGACCGCCGTGTAAGGCTTGGGGTTAAAAAATCCCAGGGAGTCGGCCAGGGCAAAGAGGGCCAGCACCAGCACCAGCCCGATGAAAAGATATTTCCAGCGGTTACGGGAGGTCACATCAATGGGGCTACGCGTTCGCAGATCGCCTCGCAGAGCTCCCGGTGCGCCTCAGTGATGGAGCCGCGAGTGTGGGAATCGATGTCGAGCTCGCCCACGAAGGAATCGCCGTTCATCACAGGCACCACGATCTCCGCTTGAACGTCCATGCTGCAGGCCAGGTAGTTGTCGGCCTGGCTGACATCCTGCACCACGAAAGTCTCCAGCGACTCGGCCGCCTGCCCGCAGATGCCTTTGCCGAAGGGAATGCGGGTGTGGTCGGTCTCCTCGCCCACATAGGGTCCCAGCACCAGCTCTCGCTCGGCCTCTGGGTCCACCAGGTAGAAACCCACCCAGTCGAACACCTCTACGGAGTCAGCCAGGAGTCGGCAGATACCAAGGAGTACCTTGTCGCGTCCGCCGCCCTCTGAGATGAGTCGGTCCACGCTGCTCAGCAGCTCGTCAGTGGCGAGAGTGAAAGAGGTATTCATGAACGGTCATGGGTTGTTCATTACGATAAGACCCAAATCTAAGGACTTCTGAGTCGGGATAAAAGAACCGGCCGCATTCCCGGCCGACTGCTTACTTTCCACTGACTGGTGTTGTTGTTATACTGGTGCATTCGCACCCAAAGTCTCTCCCCCATGAACGTACTCAGCACACTGGGAAAGGTAAGTCGCGACCGGCTGCTGCTGGTGCTGGGAGGACTCCTGCTGGCCGAATTCCTGCTGCTGGCTATTGCCCCCCATGACCGGGCCGACTGGCTGCTCGAAAACATCCTGGTCTTCCTGGCTGTGCCCGTCCTCTACGCCACCTGGCGCTGGTTTCCCCTCTCACGCATTTCCTACCTGCTCATCTTCGCCTTTCTCTTCCTGCACGAGATCGGCGCCCATTACACCTACGCGCAGGTACCCTACGACGCCTGGCTTCGCTCGGCCTTCGGATTCAGCCTCAACGAAGCCATGGGGTGGGAACGCAACCACTTTGACCGTATGGTCCACTTCAGCTACGGACTGCTTCTGGCCTACCCCGTTCGTGAACTTTACTGCCGTGTGGCCCTGACCCGTGGGTTCTGGTCCTACTTTTTTCCCCTGGACCTGGTGATGGCCTCCTCCATGGTCTTCGAGCTGCTGGAGTGGGGCGTGGCCATGGTCTTCGGGGGGGAACTGGGCATGGCCTATCTCGGCACGCAGGGCGATGTCTGGGATGCCCACAAGGACATGGCCCTGGCCAGTCTGGGGGCGCTGCTGGCCATGGGCATCACCGCCGGACTGAACCTGGCCATACAGGACGATTTCCGCGAGGAGTGGAGGGAAAGCCTGCGGCCGGACCAGTCGGGACCCCTGGGCGAAGAAGAGATCGGGCGGCTGATCCGACGCCGCGGGAAGGCCGGGAAAAAATAGCTTGCCCGGCTGTTCCTTTTCATTGCCCTGTTTCCTAATTTTGCAAGCTATGTTAGAATCTCTTTTTCCCGAAAGCTCCGCGGTGACCAGCTACCTTATGGGTACCGTCACCCTCTTCCTGGCTTCCTTCACCTCCATAATCTCCGTGGCCAATCCCCTGGCGGCCATGCCGGTCTTCCTGAGCCTTACCGAAGAAAACAACCCCCAGGAACGCGCCACCATCGCCAAGAAGGCCTCCTTCTACATGTTCGCAGTGCTGACGGTCTTCCTGCTGGGCGGAACCTATATCATGAATTTTTTCGGCATCAGTCTTTCCGGCATCCGCGTTGCCGGGGGACTCATCATCCTGCGGGCGGCGTGGGACATGCTCGGTCCGGACAAGCGCGCAAAACTTTCGGCAGAAGACCAGGAGGCGGCCAAGAACAAGGCGGACGTCTCTTTCAGTCCCTTGGCCATGCCCATGCTTTCCGGTCCCGGCAGCATCGCCGTTGTTATCGGACTCGCCTCGCAGGCGGCAGGCGTGATGGACCTGGCGGTGGTCACTGCCGCCATCGTGCTGGTAGCGCTTATCGCCTACCTCTTCCTGCGGATAGCCCCCTTCTCGGCCCGCTACATCGGTCCCTCGGGCATGAGTGCGGTCACGCGCATGATGGGCTTCCTGGCCATGGCCATCGCGGTGCAATTTATCCTGAGCGGCATAAGCCGCTTCTACGGCCTGGGCTAGAAGGTGCGCCCCAGCACACGTCCGGCAATGATCTTCAGCCCGTCCAGTGTGAGCATGGGATCCACCACATCGAAGCAGGAGGTATGCGGGGCAAGCAACTCGGCCAGTCCCCCGGTGGCGATGACTCTTGACGGACCCACCTCCTCTATCATGCGGGCCACCAATCCCTCGATCATGCAGAGGTGTCCCATAAAAAGTCCTGACTGCATGGCCTCGACGGTGCCGGCGGCGGTGATGCGCTTGGGGGGCTCCAGCGGAATCTGCGATAGCTGAGCCGCCTTGCCCACCAGAGCGTCCACGGTTACCTTCAGTCCGGCTGAGATGGCCCCGCCTACCAGACTGCCTTTCCCGGTGACCGCCATAACGGTGGTGGCCGTGCCAAAGTCGACCACAATACAGGCCTCCCCGTACTGGTGCCAGGCGCCCGCAGCGCCCGCGATCAGATCTGCTCCGGTGGCGGCGGGTTGAGCGGTGTCCACCCGAATGCCGGTATCGGTACGGTGGTTCAGTATGATGGGCTCCAGGCCGGCGCGCGACGAAAAGACCTCGTTCATGGTGGCGGTGAGCTGGGGCACCACGCTGCCGATAATTACGTTGTCAAGATCCCCGTAGGCCATGCCGGCTTCCCCGAACAGGTTGTGGAAGAGCACGCCGTACTCGTCGGTGGTGCGGTTGGCATCGGTACCCAGGCGCCAGTGACGGGACCAGGCCCCGCCTTCGTGGGTGCCCATGACGATGTTGCTGTTGCCGACGTCGATGGTCAGTAGCATATGGATGCGTTGGATTGGGAAAAGGGAAATATAGAAGATAGGCCTGAGAAATCCAGAGCCCGAATGCGTTGTATCGCCCGCGAAATTTTGTATAATAGGACTCGAACCCAGGCCCGCGCATGCGGGCCCCGTCACCGCACCAAGCCATGAATTCAGTCGAACGCCTGCAGAAACTTTTCCGCTACGACGCCTGGGCCAACGAGCGCATGCTCGCCTCCCTCAAAGCCACGGAGGCCGGCGGATTGGAGGAGGCCGAGAAACTGATGGGCCACCTTGCGGCCGCCCAGGAGATATGGTACGGTCGCATTACGGGAGAGTGGAGCGACACCCCGCTCTGGCCTGACTATAGCCTGGCCGCCTGCCGCGAAAAGCTGCGGTACATGGAAGACCGCTGGGAAACCCTGCTGCGCAATCGGTCCGGCTCATTGGACGAAAAGATCGTCTACACCAACAGCAGCGGCAGGGAGTTCCGCACCATGAAATCAGACATCCTGCACCATGTGATCATCCACGGACAACACCACCGCGCCCAGGCGGCCCGTGAGATGCGCCGCAGCGGCTTAGAGCCGCCCGGCACCGATTACATCTTCTATCTGCGCCAGCTTGAAGACTGACCCCAACCAACCTATAGGAGGACACCGCCCTGCAAGTTTTTGAACAGATTCTTTCCGAATTTTCCAGCTTCATGTGGGGCATGCCCCTGGTGGTCCTCCTCTGCGGAGGCGGGATCTTCTTCATGTTCTACTCGGGCTTTGTGCCCTTCCGCCATCTGGGACACGCCCTGAACGTGCTCCGGGGCAAGTACGACGATCCGGACGATCCCGGTGATATCAACCACTTCGAGGCCCTCTCCAGCGCCCTTGCCGCCACCGTTGGACTCGGCAATATCAGCGGGGTGGCCGTAGCTATCGCCGTCGGGGGACCCGGCGCAGTCTTCTGGATGTGGGTGAGCGCCTTTTTCGGCATCGCAACCAAGTTTTTTACCTGCACCCTCTCCATCATGTATCGCGGCAGGGATTCGGCAGGCCACATCCAGGGGGGCACCATGTATATGGTGGTCGAGGGACTGGGGAAAAAATGGAAACCGCTGGCGGTGATTTTCTCCATCGGGGGACTCTTTGGCGCACTGCCCATCTTCCAGGCCAACCAGCTCACGCAGGCCCTGCGCGATGTAATCTATATGCCCAACGGCTGGGTCACGGCCGAGGCCCATTTCATGGGCGACTTTATTACTGGTTTGGTCCTGCTGGTGCTGGTCTCCATCGTGATCTTTGGCGGCATCAAGCGCATCGGGCGGGTGGCTTCCCGCATGGTGCCCGCCATGGTGGTGCTTTACGTGGGCCTGGTGCTTATTATTCTGGCCGTCAACTACGACCAGCTGGGCTACTATCTCGGCTACATTTTCAGCGATGCCTTCACCGCTGAGGCCGCCATGGGCGGGGCTGTCTACCAGATCATCGTGACGGGCTTCAAGCGCGCCGCCTTTTCCAACGAGGCGGGCATCGGGACCGCCACCCTGGCCCACGGGGCTGCCAAGACCAAGGAGCCGATTCGGGAAGGACTGGTGGCCATGCTCGGGCCGGCCATCGACACCCTCCTCGTATGCACCATGACCGCCATGGCCATCCTGGTGACCGGCGAGTGGCAGACCGGCAGCGAAAACGGCATCGCCCTCACGGCCGCCGCCTTCGGCGACGCCCTGGGTCCCATAGGTCCCTACCTGCTGGTGCTCTGTGTGACCATCTTCGCCTTCAGTTCGATGTTCACCTACTCCTACTACGGCACCAAATGCCTTGGATTTCTCATAGGAGCCGAGCGGCAACACTGGTACAACTACTTCTACGTAGGCTCCATTGTACTGGGCGCGGTAACCACCATCATGTCGGTCATCCACCTTATCGACGGCATGTTCGCCGTGATGGCCATACCCACCATGATCACCGCCCTGATACTGGCGCCCAAGGTCAAGGCGGCGGCCAAAGACTACTTCTCTCGCCTGGACACCTTCGAGACCTACAAGTAGATCCTGTTCTGCCGAATGCCAAGCCGATAGCGTAATGGACAAACCATCCGTATCGGTCATACTCCCGGTCTACAACGCCGCCGGCACCCTGGACGAAGCTGTGGAGAGTATCTGCTCGCAGAGCCTGCAAGACTGGGAGCTGGTGGCGGTGGACGACGGTTCCACCGACGGATCGGCGGAGAAACTGCGGCAGTGGGCCGGCCGGGACCCGCGCATTCGTCCCCTCTTCCGGGAACACCGCGGGATCGTTCCCTCCCTCAATGACGGCGTGGAGGCCGCGCGTGCCCCGCTGCTGGCGCGCATGGACGGCGACGACCGCTCAATGCCCCGACGACTTGAACTGCAGAAAAAGCTTCTGGACCGCAGCCCGGACACCGGTCTGGCCTCCTGCCTGGTCCGCCACCTGGGCGAGGAGGAGGAGACCGCCGGTTATGCGCGCCATGTGCGCTGGATCAACTCCCTGACCGGACACGATGAGATCGCGCGCAGCCGCTTTATCGAGTCGCCGCTGGCGCACCCTTCCGTCATGTTCCGAGCCGGGACCCTCCGCAAATATGGGGGCTACCGAGACGGGGACTTCCCCGAGGACTACGAACTCTGGCTGCGCTGGCTGGAGGCAGGCGTGCGCATGCAGAAGGTTGAGCAGGAGCTGCTACTCTGGAGGGACGAGCCTGGCCGCCTCTCCCGCACCGACGCCCGCTACGCATTCGAGGCTTTTTACCGGATCAAGGCAGGCTATCTTGCACGCTGGCTGAAACGCAATAATCCCCGCCACCCCGAGGTGGTGATCTGGGGCGCGGGCCGCACCACCCGCAAACGGGCGGAGCTTCTCTGCCCGCACGGAGTGGAGATCACTCACTACGTGGACATCGATCCCAACAAGATCGGGAATACGGTCCACGGCCGTCCGGTTTGGTCCCCCGATGACCTGCCGAACCCCGGCCGCCGCTTCGTGGTCTCCTACGTGGGCCGCCACGGAGCCAACAGTATGATCCGCAAAGACCTCACCACCCGCGGCTACCGGGAGGTAGACGACTTTATTTTTGCGGCCTGAAGACACCCTTTCGGCGCTTCCGGTAGGCTCTTCGCACAACACAGGCACCCTTGCGGCGCCGGGCCCGCCTTTCACTCAAATTTAATAGTTTAGGCAAGTCGCCCAAAATTCATCTATACGCCGAAACAATTAATCTAATAATGAATAATACCTTATTTAGTTAGCCCATCTGACGTCCCTGACTAAAGCATTCTGTTTCTGAAACAGGCCTTCGGAATCCGAAACTATTTGGGCCCCATCGGCGTACCTTTGGTCCGTCCCGAAAGGGAAGCGACACAGAGAAGAGATTTCTCCTTCCGGACGGCTCACACTGACGATAAACACAAAAATCACGACCCCATAGTAATGAACACAATCAAGGGATTTTTCCTTGCCGCACTTCTCCTGATCCCCGCGCTGGCCATGGGCTGGCAGCAGACCGGAGACGAAGATTTCACCCTGAAAAATAATCTATTCGAAGCCATAGAGAGTATTGACTACATCAGTCTCAATCTCCTGCTGGCCGAGGGCGCCCCGGTCGATACCGTGGACGAGAAGGGCAATAGCCCCCTGATGCTGGCCGCCAAGATCGGCAACCCCCGCATCCTGAAGATCGTCCTCGCCAACGAGCCGGAGATCAACCACACCAACGAGGCGGGACGCACCGCGCTGATGATCGCATCCGAGCATGGGCTCGTTTCCGTGGTCGAATCCCTGCTTCGCCACGGCGCCCGTACCGGTCATATCGACGGAAATGGTAACACAGCCTTAACCCTGGCCTCAAAGTTTGGTTACGAGGAAGTTGTACGTTTGATCCAAAGCCAACCGGTCAGACCCCTTCTGGCCAAGTAGCTCTCTAAGCATAGATCACCACCTGGAGCCTCCCCCGGCCAACGCCGCGGGAGGCTTTTTTTTGCCCCCTATGGATAGCTCCGTCCAATACGTTATATTGCGTAAAACGGCACGAACCCGCTCATTATGGCAGAAATCATCCTCGGCATCGACCCGGGCTCCCGCAACACCGGGTTCTCCATTCTGACCCGGAAGGAGGGGGTGCTGGTGGCCATGCGATGCGACGTAATACGCCTGTCCCACCTGGACGACCACGCCGACCGTCTGCAGCTTATCTTCGAGCGGGTATCCGAGATTGTCCGTTCCTTTGAACCGGACGCCTGCGCTGTGGAGACCCCCGTTTACGGGGTGGACCCCCTCGCCATGCTGAAACTGGGACGAGCCCAGGCCGCCGCCATGCTGGCCATCACCAGCAACGGCCTGGCAGTGACCGAATACTACCCCAAGGAAGTCAAGAAGTCCATCACAGGCAACGGCAACGCGGACAAAAAGCAGGTGGCGTACATGCTGCGGCAGACCGTCCGCCTTCCCGACGAAGACCTTCCCGACGACGCCACAGACGCCCTTGCCGTGGCCTGGTGCCACCTGATGAAACAGTCCTCCGACGGACGCATGCAAGGAGGCTCCCGCCGCAAGCAACAGAACCGCAGCGTTTCCAGCTGGGAGCAGTTCGTAAAAAAGAATCCCGACCGCGTCAAATAGACCGCCCATGATCGCATACCTTAAAGGTACAGTACACTTGAAGGAGAGCAACCGGCTCATCCTGGACGTACGCAACGTGGGCTACGAGCTGGAAATTTCCAGCCAGACCCTGGAGAGCCTTCCTGAGGCTGGCGAGGTGGCCGACCTCCTTGTGCACACCCATGTAACCGACAACGATCTGCGCCTGTTTGGCTTCCATACGCAGGAAGAGAAGGACCTCTTCGAGCTGCTTGTCACCGTGAAGGGTGTGGGGCCCAAGCTTGGACTCACCATCCTTTCCGGGCTGCCGGCCGACCGGATCACCTCCGCCATCGTCCAGCAGGACAAGGGCACCCTCTCCCAGATCAGCGGCATCGGCAAGAAAACCGCCGAGCGCATGATCCTGGAGCTGAAGGACAAAATCGCCGAGTTTGCCACCGATCCCCTCCCCGATGGAAGCGTCGCGCCGTCGGGTGGACTGCAGGAGGAGGCCGTCTCCGCCCTGGAATCGCTGGGTTTCAAGAAAAAGGATGCAGAAAAGGCGGTCGCGGCCGCCGCCAGGGACAACGGGGGCGCTGATGACGTAAAGGAACTGGTCAAAAGGGCCCTCGCACAGTCCAAGAGATAACAATTATTTAACGGCCTTCCGGTTTATATTGCCGCGCGGCCTTCGTACTATAAAGTCCCAGCATGTACGAATAGTATCTTTTTACCAACCAAGGCCCCGACTTCGTGTCTGACAAGAAAACCATCCTGGTCGTCGACGATGAGCAGGACCTGCTTGACCTTATAGAGTACAACCTGAAAAAAGAGGGCTTTGATGTCCTGAAAGCCGAAGACGGAGAGGAGGGCATCCAGGTGGCGCGCGAGCAGTCGCCCGACCTTGTGCTGCTGGACATCATGATGCCCAAGATGGACGGAATGGAAGTAGTTGAGGTGATGCGCGACGATGAGGACCTGAAGCGTATACCCATTATCTTCCTAACCGCCCGCGGCGATGAGAAGACGGAGGTAGAAGGTCTCAACAAGGGAGGGGACGACTACATTACCAAGCCCATCAGCACCACCAAGCTCATTTCACGCATAAAAGCCGTCCTACGGCGCTTTGAAGAGACCGAAGAACCGACCAACAAGCTGGAAGTTCACGATATCGAAATTGACAAAGACCGCTACATTGTCACCAAGGGAGAGGAGGAATTTCAGCTTCCCCGCAAGGAGTTCGAACTTCTCTTCTTCCTGGCCAGCCGAAAGGGCAAGGTGATGGACCGCCAGACCCTGCTTAACCAGGTCTGGGGCGACAACATCTACGTGGTGGACCGTACGGTGGACGTGCACGTGCGTAAAATACGTGAGAAGCTGGGCGACCACTATATTGAAACCGTCAAAGGCGTAGGCTACCGTTTCAAGGAGTAATGAAAAAAAATCCCTTCCAGCGCAGTTCCCGGCTAGCCTTCCGCAGCGCCGGCTGGAGTTCCCTCGCCCTGGGCGCCGCGGCGGCTCTCGGACTCTACCTGGTGGACAGCTATTCCCCCGTCCAGGCACTGGGAGGGGGCCTAGCCTGCCTGCTGTTCGCTTTCGGAGTGATCTACCTTGTAATCTACTACGTGCAGTTCTCCAGACTGGAGATCCTCAATCGCATCTCACGCAACATCGCCCGCAAGCGCTTCGAGGAGTACGGCGACATGACTACAGAAGGCAGGGATGAACTGGACTACCTCATCAAGCAGTCGGTCCGCGCCAGCAAAACGGTTGAGCGGGAGATCCAGCGCCTGAACCGCATCGAAAACTACCGCAAGGAGTTTATTGGCGACATTTCTCACGAGCTGAAAACGCCCATATTCGCCATCCAGGGATTTATCGAAACCCTACTGAACGGGGCCATCGACGACGACGAGGTGAACCGGCAGTTTCTCAAGAAAGCCATGCGCAACGTGAACCGACTCATCTATCTCACCAAAGACCTTATGGAGATCTCCAAGCTTGAGACAGGCGAACTCAAGTCGGAGGTACAGGATATTTATCTGCGAGATGTACTCATGGATGTGGTAGAAAGCCTGCAATACAAGGCACAAAAGGAGGGCGTGGAGATCTCGGTCGAGGAGATCGACAAAAACATTCTGGTGAGCGCCGACCGCAACCAGATCAAGCAGGTACTCATCAACCTGATCGAAAACGCCATTAAATATAACAGGGAAGGAGGGGCCGTAACGGTCGGGGCCAAGCCTTGGTCGAAGAACGATAACCGCGTGCTGGTTTATGTTGAGGATACCGGAATCGGTATCGAACAAAAGTTCATCAACCGCGTCACCGAACGCTTTTTCCGGGTGGACAAGTCCCGATCTCGAGAAAAGGGGGGGACCGGACTTGGACTGGCCATCGTCAAGCACATTATGGAAGCCCATGGGGAAGAGTTTTTCATCGAAAGCACACCCAACGTTGGCTCCACCTTCAGCTTCACCCTTACCCGCGTGGAGCGTACACAGGTAGCCGTATAGACCGACGGGTACACGACTTTAAACCAAAATACAACGATCACACTTCTACATGTTACATGCCATCATTATGGCCGGAGGATCCGGCACTCGATTCTGGCCCCGCAGCACGCGGGATCGTCCCAAGCAATTCTTAAGGCTATTCGGCGAGCGGACCATGCTGCAGAACACCATTGATCGGCTCGATCCCCTCATTCCATCCGGGCGCTGCTGGGTGGTCACAAACGAACGCTACCGCGAGCTGGCGACCAATCAGGTCCCTGATGTGCCCGGCGATCAGGTCGTGGGAGAGCCCGTGGCCCGGAACACCGCACCCTGCGTAGCCCTGGCCGCAGCCCTGCTCCTCGAAAAGGACCCCGAGGCTACCATGGCCGTCCTGCCGGCGGACCACCTGATCGGCCGCCCAGGAGAGTTCCGCCACATACTGGAGACGGCACAGAAGAAGGTAACCGCTAATCCCGATACACTGGTGACCGTCGGCATCCGGCCCGACAGGCCCGAAACCGGCTATGGCTATATCGAATTTCACGACAGGGCCTCCTCCCGCGAGAAGATCAGCGGCCAGACGGTCTTCGAAGTGCTGCAGTTCCGGGAGAAACCCGATGAAGCTACTGCACGAGCCTTCCTCGCCTCAGGCAACTTCCTTTGGAACAGCGGCATGTTCGTATGGAAAGCACGTACCATCCTGGAGGAGTTCCGCCGCCACATGCCACAGCTCGGAGCACTTCTGGGACCCCTGCAGTCGGCCCTGGCCGAAGGCCGCGCCGAGGAGGGCATTGCATCCTTCTACCAGGCCTGCCCTTCCGAATCGATCGACTACGGCATCATGGAGAAATCCGATTCGGTGCATGTGGTTCCCGGCGACTTCGACTGGAACGATGTGGGCAGCTGGCGGGCAGTCTACGACCTCCGCCCAAAGGACGGGGAGGGTAACGTGTTGCAGACCGAACACCATGCCCTGATCTCCTCCTCGGGAAACCTGATACAGAGCGAAAGCGGCAAGCTGGTAGCCCTGGTGGGCATGGAGAACACCGTGGTCGTGGAAACCGACCGGGCGCTGCTGGTCTGCAATCTCGACCGGGCGCAGAATGTCAAGCAGATCGTACAGCAGCTGGAAGAAGACGAAGAGACGAAGCAATTCCTTTAGACCGGGTTCTCCGGGATTTCCAGGCGCAGCTGGTCGTAGGCCAGGCGCACGTGGTCCGGCAGCCGACGGTTGCTCTCCGCGTGATTGACCCGGCTGTTCATGTGGATGAGGTAGGTGCGCGGCACCTCCAGCTCATCCGCTATTTCCACCGCCTGGGGAATGGTCAGGTGGGTAGGGTGGTCCGGCTCCCATCGTAGTCCGCTTAGTACCATCACCCTGGACCCGCGAATACGCTGGCGGGTCCGCTCCGGAATCTCCTTCACATCGGTGAGATAGGAGAAGTCATTCAGGCGGTACCCCAGCACATCCACCGAACCGTGACGTGCCGGAAGAGGCGTAATACACAGGTCACGAAACTCAAAGGGGGCGTCTGCAAGGTGGATGTCGAGGGAGGTGGCGCCGGGATAGCGGTCGGGGCCAAACATGTAGTTAAATCGCGCATGGATGGCCTCACCGGCCTGGGCTGTAGCGTAAAGAGGAAGGGTCTGGTCCTGTCGGTAACAGTAAGGCCGCAGGTCGTCCAGGCCCGCAATGTGGTCCATATGCTCGTGGGTAATGAGTACCAGATCGATACGGCGCAGTCCGCTGCGGAGAGTTTGCAGGCGAAATTCGGGACTGGTATCGATGACCACCGAGCTCTCCCCGGTCTGCACCCAGACCGAACATCGCCAGCGGGTGTCCCTGGGATCCCCGGAGGAATCCCCTTCGACCGCTGCGCCGGCAACAGGGACGCCCATGGACGTTCCGGTTCCGAGAAAGGTAACAATCATCCGTCCAGCTCTATGTCCAACTCTTCGATTTCCGATTCTGCAAAGGTATCAAAACGATCCCACAACTCTTCCAGCTCCTTGCGGACGGCCGGCTTGATGTAGGTGTCCTGCAGATCGCGGTCCTGCAACACACGAGCCATCAGTCCCACCTGTTCTTGCGGTGGTTTGTTCTTGTTGACCACCACCAGCTTGTCACCCTCCATCACACAGTGATCTCCACGGAAGGTACCCCGCTCCCTGCGGATGGTATAGCCAGCCTGTTCCACCAGGTTCTCCAGCTCCATTAGCAGCTTATCGGTTTTCATAACGCAGGATCAGAAGGTGATACCCACCTTGGCAGTATGACCAGTAAGGTGGTAGTCATAAGTCTCACGATCAATATCATAAGTACGCAGCCTATAGTTGTAGCCGGCCGTGAGTCCAATACTCCCAAATACTTGCTCGCGCATGATGTGCATTCCGAGCTGTAATTCTCGTACTACTCCCCCGAAAACTCCCCCCGTGGAAAAGGAAATTCCTGCATTGGGAATGGCGAATAATTCCACATCCATCAATTCTCCGGGGCGCACAAGAAAATTAAGACCTCCCCCGAACAAGAGTGCCCCCTGTTGAAACTGAGAACCCGTATTCAGATCCGAGGGGTTCGTGACCGTTATGATATCACTATGCAATTGAATCGGTACACGGACATCCATGAACGAATTAGTAATAATTGTAAATCGATACCTGCCCTTAATGCCGGCCTGGAAATAGGTAGCGTTATCGAGTCCCGTTAACTTTCCACCGGTTCCCATGAATAGATTAATATTCGGCGTCTCAATTTCCAGCCTTAGCAAGGGTCCCGTAAACTCGTAATTACCACCAAATGGTGCCGGATTGCCTTGGTAGATAAAATCGGCAAATTCTACCCCCACATAGACATGGCTTTGGGGAAAGGTGAAGCTTTGATCCTCCCCTTGTACGGAGAACATCTGGGCTTCAGCCATCTGCGGCATTAGCATCAAGACTGACCAAACGACAGCGACGGCAAACAGGTGTCGGAAATATGGAAGGCGCCGGGAATGCTTCCTGGGAAAATTGCATTTCATGGGTACACCTTGTCACGTTAATCTGTTGGGATTTAATCTATGAAAACTCTACTACTACTGACAATGCTTTCTTTCATGGCCTTTGCCACCGCGGGGGACCGTACCTCCGCCGATTCGGTCTACCAGTTTGAGCTTGATAACATCGACGGTGAGTCCACCAGCCTTAGTACTTACGAAGGCAAGGTGCTTTTAATTATGAACACTGCCTCAGAGTGCGGATATACACCCCAATACGAGGGATTACAGGCCATTTACGAGAAATACAACAACAGAGACTTTGAAGTGCTGGGCTTTCCGGCCAACAATTTCGGCGGCCAGGAGCCCGGATCGGACGAAGAGATCAAGCAGTTCTGCAATGTAAACTACAGCGTCACCTTTCCCATGTTCTCCAAGATTTCGGTAAAGGGAGACGACCAGCATCCGCTGTTCCGTTTTCTGACCTCGGCCGATAATCCCGATTTCACGGGTGAAATAAATTGGAACTTTGAAAAATTCCTTATCGACAGGAACGGAAACCTGGTACATCGTTTCCGTAGCCCTGTTGAGCCCCAGAGCGAAGAATTAACCGGGGCAATAGAATCGGCCCTGGACAGTTAAGAATATATCCCTAACATACATCCCATCACCATCCCGACAGAGGGCCGTAACTGATACTTACGGTCCTCTATTTTTTGCAGCATAGAATGTCAGTTGAGCAGATGTGACACGAGCAAAAAGCGGGGAATGCGCGCCTTGAATCGACTGCCGTCTTCTCGCTCCATTTCATAGTACCCGGACATTTCGCCCCGGTACGATTTCAGCACACAGAAGGAGTTGTAGGAGTGGCCCTCGCCCGGTGCGATCTGCGGTTGTTTGCCGATCACACCCTCACCATCCACGTTATACCGGTCCCCGGAAGAGTCGTGGATCTCCCAGTGCCGATGTAGAAGTTGAACCGGCAGATCGCCCATATTGTGAACCGTCACAAAGTAGGCAAATACGTGTTGACGGGACAGGGGACTCGATTCGTCCTGCAGGTAGATGGGCTTGACCTCTACACTTATGTCATTGGATATCTCGGTATAGGTCTGTTGATACATCACGCACCATAGATAAACAATTTCGGCCACGAAGTAAACGAGGCAATTCATTTCAGAGGATTCGAAAAAAGGGGGATTCCGGCTTGACATAGGCAAGCGGGGCACTGTATATTTGGGGCTCTGCTGCTAGTGGCAGCAGCTTTGTCATTTTGAATCGGTCCGGTAGTTCAGCCTGGTTAGAACGCCTGCCTGTCACGCAGGAGGTCGCGAGTTCGAATCTCGTCCGGATCGCTCTCCCCCGAACCCCTTGTGCGGCATGCTTATGCATGTTGCACAGGGGGTTATTTTTTTAGGCCGAATTCCGGCCATTTCCGGTCCGCGCCACCCGTCCGCCGAATGTCCGGAAAGCGGATGGACAGGCGGTTGATACCTCTTTCCGATTCCTGCTCCACCTGGGCGTCCAGCTGGCGCAACAAGGCTTGAACTACCTCTTGCCGAAGAGTTTCGTTTTTCTCCTTGTCAAACATCACAGCTACCGTACCGCCCCTTTCGCTCATTTCCAGATTGAAGTTCTTCCCCTCCTTGGTGAGCTCAATTCGCAGACCGGCAGAGGCGCCTGACTGTTCCAGAATCAGGCCAGCCACTTCGTTCACAAGTAGCACACAGGGGACGGCCAACTCCACATCCATATGCAGTCCCTTGGCCCGGCACTCCACCTCAGCCTGTCCGCTTCGGTCTCTCACCTGGCTTAGGAAAACAACCAGGTTATCGAGATAGTCCTGCATGTCGACCCTATGCCGGGAGCCGGTATTCCGGAACAGGTCGTGGATCATGGCCAGGGATTTGATACGCACTACCGTATCGGTAAGAGCCTGACGCACCGCCGAATCATCTGTCTCATACAGCTGCAGCTGAAGGAAGCCCGTGGCCAGGTTCAAGTTGTTCATCACCCGGTGGTTGGTTTTCATGAGCAGCGCCTTCTGCTCCTGTGCGCTGCCCTCGGCCAGCGAGCGGCTGCGTTCAATGGAAGTAACGTCGGTATAAATTCGGTAGCATAGATTGGCCCCTTCCTGTCCTGTGACAGGTGCTTCATCTTCGAGTACCGCCAGGGGTGTGCCGTTCTTCGTCACCACCCCCGGCCGATACCGAGTTGAGCCGGCTGTGCCGGCGCGCGAGGTAACTTCCTTGCCCGTATCCGGCGATTCGCCCTCCGGGGCCAGGAGCCGGTCAATATTTCTCCCAATCAGCTCCTCCTCCCCGTATCCAAACATTTCCACAAATGTGGGGTTGACCTCCAGTATCCTGCCGCCGCGATCCATCAGTACCATTCCGGCTCCCGCATTACGAAAAAGGGAGGAAAGGATGGCCTGCCGCGTATGAAGACGTTGCTCGGCACGCACGCGGTGTGTCACCGCGCTGCCGGCGATCAGCAGGAAGGGTTTCCCGTCTTGCCCGGTATGCGATTGTAGCTGCAGGCGGTACCATCGCTCACCTTCCTCGCTCGTGACCAGGCGAAGTGTGACCTCGGCTCCTCCCTCTTCCATCGCCTTGGCGAACGTACGTTCCCATTTCTCCCGGTCACCTGGTGCACAGAGGGCGGCCAGGTCTTCGGGCGCCTCTCTTTTCTCGTAGCCCAGCACCGAATAAAATAAGTCGTTCACACGCATCAGTCTTCCATGAGCATCAGCCAGCAGGGCCAGACCCGGCATCATGTCAAAGAGTTTATCGGTGGCGAAGTACTCGCTGTAACCGGTCTCCATCATGCTGCCTCCCCGGGCGTGTTCTCTACAGATATTTCACGACGCACGCGCTCATCGTTCAGGTAGTCGATCAGAGGCTGCTCCATGTAGGCGTCCGTGTATTTCATTACCAGCACAGACTGCCGGGGGGTAACCGCATGCTCAAGTTCGGCGTTCACAAAGCGCAGAAGTCGGCCGGTAAGGCTGGTCTGCCTTCCACTCACCACCGAATCGAGGGTCTCCCATATTTCATCACCGCCCAGGTTTACCGTAATTAGGAGCGTTGTCTGTCGGGGATCCGAGCTGTCGGTCCGGACTTTCATTTTACTGAATTCGTCGTGGTGGCAATTCACCAGTGCAAAGAGCACTTCGTTAAGCACCAGACCCATCGCAATGGCCCGATCCAGGTCCATGGGAAGCTCGTCGATCAACAGGTGAAGGTCCGGCTGCTTGCGCCCGTAGAAATTAAACAGCCACTTGATGTGACGGTGAAGAAAAGCATGAAAGGGAACTTGTTCCACGTTTCCATTCTCGCCCATCAGCTCCTGGATGTTGGCCAGGGTCTGCAGGCGAGACTCCTTGTGTTCCAGGGCCAGGTGCGTATCGCTTTCGTGCGTCTCCTCTGACTGCAGGTGGAACAGGGCCTGCGCGATGGCAAAGTTTCCCAAGGTACGATCCTGCAACCTGTCCATAAAATGTTTACTGTTCACCAGCTTTTGCTCCAGCTTTTTTTGCGCTTTCACCCTATCTGTAATGTCGTTGAACTGCACAAAGATCCCGTAGACTTCACCGGTCCCATCGGTCATGGGATTATAGACTACATCCCGGTACACAGTTTTTATACCACCCGGACTTTTGATACGCAGCGCATGGCCGCGGTCGTAGTGGGGTTTGCCGGATCGGTAGACGCGGTCCAGTTTTTCTAAAATTCCCTGCTTGGCCGCCTCCGGCAAAATCTGCCGCACGGTTTTACCTACCATTTTTTTTTGTCCCATGGTTCGAACATAGGACTCATTTGCGAATTCGTAGGTGTGGCTCTCGCCTGTCAATATGGCCATGGGCGCAGGCGCCTTGCGAAAGATACGCATGAGCGTGTCGTGGAGCTCACTCTTTTCCAGGTCCACGACCAGCTTACGCTCCTCTAGAAGTTGTTCAATCCTCTTATCCTTTTCCTGCAGTCTGTACCAGACTCCGTGGATCATCATGGTCAGGAACCCAAAGGATGCGATGGCCAGTATCCAGGTGTTCACGTTTTTCAGGGTAAGCAGCAGGTAGGCATCACTGAACAGCAGGTTGATCAGCTCGTTGGAAAAAAGCAGCCAGCCACTTACTCCTGCCAGGTAGTAGAGCGCCAGTTTGCCCTCCCTGATTTGCAAAACTCTGTTGATAGCTTCCATAGTCAGTCGTCTGTAGTCACGGGCCTCAAATATTAGAAAATTTTAATACTTCTAACAAATACCATGACGTTAAATTTATAAGACACTGATATTTATGCAGCTAGAGTCGACCAATGTGCTGCGCAGCACAGTTCGATCACTACCCATGCACCTGCATTATTCCTTGGTTGCGCGTTTAGCCACCGCTCAACCCGACCCATGCTGCGGTGGACGGACTCCGACTGGCAGGTCAGACTGCCTCTGATCATGGGAGAGTACGGCGCTCTCCCGGGATCTTGCGCGGGCATGGCTGCCCATGTTACGTACCTCGAATTTTGTTCCGTCCTGCCATTAGCACTTTCACCAGTAAATTCCTTATTTTCGGAGACTTGCCCGGAATACAATGCCGGGATGGGAACCGCCCAGACGCGGAACCCGTACGTACTGCCTGAACACGATGATGTACCCAATTACATGAGCTCCCTCTATCCCGATTACGACGTAATTGTGGTCGGCGCAGGACACGCAGGAAGCGAAGCTGCCGGAGCGGCGGCAGGCCTGGGCGCCAAGACCCTTCTTATCACCATGGACCTGGACGCCATTGCCAAGATGTCCTGCAATCCCGCCATAGGCGGCATCGCCAAGGGTCAGCTCGTGCGTGAGATCGACGCGCTCGGAGGACTGATGGGCATCGTGGCCGACAAGACCGGCGTGCAGTACCGCATGCTCAACACCAGTAAGGGTCCCGCCATGTGGAGCCCTCGCTGCCAGAGCGACCGAGCCCTCTACTCCAAGACCATGCGCCGGGAGCTGGAGAAGAAAAAGAATCTTTATTTCCGCCAAGACAACGTGGTAGATGTACTCACCGACGATGAGGGGAATCGGGTCACCGGGGTACGCACAAAAACCGGCCAAAGCTTTGTGGCCCAAACAGTTATACTAACAACCGGCACCTTCGGAAACGGGCTTATTCATATTGGGGAGCACAACTTCGGGGGTGGTCGCTCCGGGGAGAACGCTTCCGTGGGCATTTCTGCCGCTCTGGAGAGGCTGGGCTTCGAAGTGGGACGACTTAAAACCGGCACCCCGCCCCGTATCGACGGCCGAACCATCGACTACGATCAGCTGGAAATTCAGTACGGTGACGAGAATCCCTCGCCCTTCTCCTTTATGACCGACAAGCTGCCCTCCAAAGAGGAGCAGCTTACCTGCTGGATGGGTTACACCAGCGAAGAGGTGCACGAGGTGCTGCGCGGCGGCTTCGACCGAAGCCCCATGTTCAACGGCCGGATCGAATCGCCCGGCCCGCGCTACTGTCCCAGCATCGAGGACAAGATCGACCGCTTTGCCGATAAGGACTCCCATCAGCTCTTCCTGGAACCGGAAGGATGGAATACCTACGAGATGTATCTGAACGGCTTTTCCACCTCCCTTCCCGAGGACGTGCAATACAAGGCACTGCGCACCATTTCGGGATTTGAGAAGGCGCATATGCTGCGGCCAGGCTACGCAATTGAATACGACTACTTCCCACCCTACCAGATAAAGCGCAGCATGGAGACCAAGACGGTGGACGGTCTCTTCTTTGCCGGGCAGATCAACGGCACCACGGGCTACGAGGAGGCCGCCTGCCAGGGACTGATGGCCGGCATCAACGCCGCGCGAGCAGTGTCAGGCGACGAGCCCCTCATCCTGCAACGCTCTGAAGCCTACATAGGGGTGCTCATTGACGATCTGATCACCAAGGGGACCGAGGAGCCCTACCGAATGTTCACCTCGCGCGCAGAACATCGCATCCTGCTGCGCCAGGACAATGCCGACCTGCGACTTACAGAACTGGGACACAAAATAAGTCTGGCGAGCGAGGAGCGTTTCCAACGCTATAAGACCAAAAAAGAAGCCGTGGACAAGGTCCACGATCTGTTGGCAGAATACACGGTTTATCCCGAAAAGATGGATCCCATGCTGCAGGAACGAGGCACCTCTGCCTTGGACCAGCCCGTACGTGCAAAAACCCTCGTCCCCCGTCCCGAACTGCATATCCATGACCTCTTCCAGGCCGATCCCCAACTGCGCGAGAAAGCCCACGCTATTTCCGACGATAAAGACGTTTTCGACCAGGTGGAAATTCAGATCAAGTACGCCGGCTATATTGAGAAGGAGTTTAAAATGGTCGAAGAGATGAAGGAGAAGGAGGAGATGAATATTCCCGAGGAGCTCAATTACGGCAACATTAACAGCCTCAGCTCAGAAGGACGCAGCAAACTGGACCGCATTCGACCCGAAACCCTCGGCCAGGCGAGTCGCATCAGCGGGGTATCCGCAAGCGATGTGGCCGTACTGATGGTCTATTTAAAGGATTAAACACAGGCTGAGCACTCTTGACGGCACGTTTCACGTGAAACAGACCATTCCCACATACCAGGATGCCCCCTCCTCCCTATTTACCTTTGCCGACGAGCTCTTAGAAAATAATTCCGATGCACTTGACCGCTACCTTGAGCGTCTGCTTTGGTGGAACGAGCGCGTGAATTTGGTAAGCCGGGCTGTTCCACGTGAAACGTTGCGTGAGCATATACGTCATTCTCTTGCTGTGAGCGGACTAGAGCCCTTTCAACAAGCCTCCACTGTGGTGGATGCCGGCACCGGCGGAGGGCTTCCGGGTATACCTCTTTCCGTGGCAAACCCCGATAAATCTTTTGTGCTGAATGACATTGTGACCAAAAAAATACTCGCCGTACGCCAGATGGCGCGGAACCTGGGACTAAGCAATATCCGTGTGGCGGACTGTTCACTCGCAGATCTCGAACACGAGAAGCCCTTCGTTCTACTTTCCAAGCACTCCTTTAAACTGGACGAAATTCTGGAGTTGTCCACGCATCTTCCCTGGACGCATATGATCCTCTACAAGGGGGAGGAGCTTGCCGGTGAGCTGGATACACTGGCCCACTCCCCTAGTTTGACTGTGCAGGTATTGCGTCTGCATAAAGCCTCCCAGCATCCCTTTTACGAGGGTAAAGCCCTGGTGGTGGTTCGCCGCGAAAACCACTAATCATTACCCTGCTGGCAGTCCGCGCGCCAATCGCCCACTCTGAACCGGATGCCTCTCCCCTGCGGATCCCTTATATTTCCCTTTTTGTATCCAACCGCGTTAAATAGAGTCCCACGATATGAACAGCTCCGAGCGCCGAATGAAATTGATCCTGCTCCTTCAGCAGTCCAACCGCCGGCTGACGGTAGACGATCTGGCGGAGCGCTTCAATGTGAGCCGGCGCACCATCTTTCGCGATTTTAACGCCCTCTCGGAGCTTAACGTACCTGTGACATGGGATAAATACAGCGGCTATGGCGTGATGCCGGGTTACAAAATCCCTCCTCTCATGTTTACCTCGAAAGAGCTGGCCACCATCATGGTGGGACTGAACTTCGTTCGCTCGCAGGTGGATCGCACCCTGGTGGAAGACGCCGAGGGTGTGGAGCTTAAAATCAAGGAGGTGCTGCCCGACGAACTGCGATCCTTTATGGAGTCGCTGGAGCAGCGCATGGTCGTGGACCCCTACCTTAATTTCGGTGCCCATAAGTCGGAGGGTGGAAACTGGTACCTGATCAGCAGTGCCATTTCCCAAAACAAACGTATTCGTTTCAACTACCGGGCCCGAAGCGGTGCCGAATCAGAAGGGCGAAAAATCGACCCCTACCTGGTAGTATTCTACCGCGACCACTGGAACGTCATCGGTTTTTCCCGGCAGCGGGAGGCCATCCGAAATTTTGTGCTCGAACGCATGTCGAAAGTGGAAATATTGGACGAATCCTTTACGCCATCGGGCGACATCGACGCAGAAGGCCTTATTTTTCGCTCTGACGAACGATCCCGCCTGGTGAGGGTCAACGTATCCAGTTCGGCATTGAGGCGGTTTGAGGCCAATCTACCGGCTAAGGTTTTAAGGAAATATGAAATTAAACCTAATATATTTAGGCTAGAATTTAATTTTGATAACTTGGAATTTATTAACGAATGGCTGCTCCAATTTCCTAGGGATATTAATATATATGGTCCGGACGAATTAGTAGATATGAGGCAAAACCTCCTTGAAGAAATGATGTCCGCTTAGCGGTTGGCGAGTCATCCGTACCTCTCAATTCCGTTTAGCCGGACGAACCAAAAAAGGGCGGCCCCGATCTAAGCCGGGACCGCCCCTGAATATGTAATCAACCCGCGCCGGGTCAGACGGTGTCGTCTTCGTCTTCGTTAACTACGCGCGTCACTGCGGCGATGGCCCCCTCATCGCCCAATCGCATGAGACGGACACCCTGGGTATTTCTGCCCATGGTCCGTATCTCCTCGCAATTCATCCGGATGATCTTACCTGCCTCGGTAATCACCATCAGATCGTCATTGTCAGAGACTTCCTTGAGTGCGATAAGATTGCCGGTTTTCTTGGTGACCTTGAGCGTGATTACGCCCTTTCCTCCCCGGCTCTGCTCACGATAGTCCTCCACAAGCGAGCGTTTGCCGTATCCGTTTTCGGAAATGGCCAGGACCGTAGCCTCATGGGTGTTCTTGATCACCACCATGTCGACCAGCTCGTTGTTCTTGCTCAGGCTCATACCCTTCACTCCGGAGGTGTTGCGACCCATGTCGCGAACGTCATCCTCGTGGAATCGGATTGCGCGCCCTTTCTTGTTGGCTAGAATGACGTTGCTCTCCCCATTGGTCAGTGCGGCGCCCAGCAGGGAATCCTCCTCCCGGATGTTGATGGCAATAATGCCATCGCGGCGGGGACGGCTGTAGGCTTCCAGAGAGGTCTTCTTGACCTGCCCCTCCTTGGTGGCCATAATTATATAGTGGCTGTTGATGTATTCCTCGTCGTCCAGCGTTTTCACCGGCACGAAGGTCTTGATGTTGTCGTCCTTGTCGATGTCGATAAGGTTGACGATGGCCCGTCCCCTCGCGGTACGCGAGCCCTCGGGAATCTCGTAGACCTTCAGCCAGTAGCACTGTCCCTTCTCGGTAAAGAAGAGGATATAGTTGTGGTTGGTGGCCACGAAAAGATGCTCCACGTACTCCTCGTCCTTCGTGGTGGTGCCCTTCATGCCTTTGCCCCCTCGCCGCTGGCGACGGTAGCCAGATACCGGCATGCGCTTGATAAAGCCCTTGTTGTTGATGGTGACCACCACGTCCTCATCTGCAATCATGTCCTCCACGCTGAAGTCATCGGCCGAGTAGACGATCTGCGTTCGGCGATCATCACCGTAACGGTCGCGCAGTTCGGTGAGCTCTTGTTCTATAATAGCGTATTGCTCATCACGATTGCTCAGAATACTGCGGAAGCCGGCAATTTTCTCGACGATCTGTCCGTACTCTTCTTCGATTTTATCGCGCTCCAGCCCGGTAAGTTTCTGCAGGCGCATGTCCAGGATGGCCTTGGCCTGCAGGTCGGTGAGGGCAAATCTTCGACGCAGCTTCTCGTTGGCCTCCTGTGGAGAGTCGGAAGCGCGAATGGTCTTGATCACCTCGTCCAGATTCTCCAGGGCAATCTTGAGACCCTCCAGAATATGAGCGCGCGCCTCGGCCTGGTCCAGGTCATAAAGCGTGCGGCGGATGATCACGTCGATGCGGTGCTCCACGAAGTGGTAGATCAGCTCCTTCAAAGCCATCACCTTGGGACGCCCCTTGACCAGGGCCAGGCTGATCACCCCGAAGGTTTGCTGCATCTGGGTGTACTTGTAGAGCTGATTCAGCACGATGCCCGGATTGGAGCCGCGCTTCAGCACGATGACCATCCGCATGCCCTCACGGTCGGATTCGTCCCGAATTTCCGAGATCTGCTCGATTTTGTCCTCCGACAGGGAGGCGATCTTCTCAATAAGTGTAGTCTTGTTAACCTGGTAGGGTATTTCGGTGACCACAATCTGCTCGCGATTGCCGCGCAGCTCTTCGGTGCTGGCGCGGGCACGCATGGTAATCTTTCCACGACCCGTCTCATAGGCCTCCTTCACCCCGTCGTAGCCGTAGATGATACCTCCGGTGGGGAAGTCAGGAGCCGTGATGTGCTCCATCAGCTCCTTGGTCTCGATATCCGGGTTATTGAGGTAGGCCACAATGCCGTTGATCACCTCGGTGATGTTGTGGGGCGCCATGTTAGTGGCCATGCCCACGGCGATGCCTGAAGAGCCGTTGATCAGCAAATTGGGCAGCATGCCCGGGAGGACGGTAGGCTCCTGCAGGGTGTCGTCAAAATTGGACTGGTAGTCGACCGTCTCCTTGTTGATGTCGGTCAGCATCTCCTCGGCGATACGCTGCATGCGTACCTCTGTGTACCGCATGGCCGCGGCCGAGTCGCCGTCAATGGATCCGAAGTTGCCCTGGCCGTCCACCAGCGGATAACGCAGGGAGAAGTCCTGCACCATGCGTACGATGGTATCGTAGACCGCTGAGTCGCCGTGGGGGTGGTACTTACCGAGCACCTCACCGACAATGCGGGCGCTCTTTTTGTAGTTTCGGTTGTGCAGCATGCCCAGCTCGCTCATTCCGTAGAGCACGCGCCGGTGTACCGGCTTGAGTCCGTCGCGAACGTCGGGGAGGGCGCGTGAGACGATGACCGACATCGAGTAATCGATGTAGGCCGACTGCATCTCGTCTTCTATAGATATAGGCACGATCTTTTCTCTAGCCATGAATCAGTTCAGGTCGGATGTTAAAGAAAATGGGTTCCCGGTGGATAGAAAATGAGTTCAGACGTCCAGGGTGGCATACTTGGCGTTGCGCTCGATGAAGTTGCGCCGCGGCTCCACATCTCCGCCCATGAGCGTGGAGAAAAGCTTGTCGGCGCCCGCCGCGCTTTCCACCGTGACCTGCTGGAGGGTGCGCGTCTCGGGATCCATAGTGGTTTCCCAGAGTTGGCCGGGATTCATCTCGCCGAGTCCCTTATAGCGGGAGACGTCAAATTTTTTATTCTCCTTTTTAAGCCGCTGGATGATATTATTACGGGTCTCCTCATCCCAGGCGTAATCGATGTTGTCCCGGGTATAGGAGATCCGGTAGAGCGGGGGGGTGGCGATGTATACATACCCGCCCTCGATCAGCGGCTTCATGTACCGGTAGAAGAAGGTAAGCAGGAGCGTGCGGATATGGGAGCCGTCCACGTCCGCATCCGTCATGATGATAATCTTGTGGTAGCGGAGGTTCTCCAACTCGAAATCCTCCTCTGCATGGCCTACGCCAGCCCCGAGAGCGGTGATCATCGCCTGGATTTCGTTGTTTTCCAGGATGCGGTTGATCTTGGCCTTCTCCACGTTCAGGATCTTCCCGCGGAGGGGGAGAATGGCCTGGGAACTGCGATCGCGTCCCATTTTGGCCGATCCGCCGGCCGAGTCGCCCTCCACCAGGTAAATTTCGCAATGCTCGGGATCGTTGATGGAGCAGTCTGCCAGCTTGCCGGGCAATCCGCCGCCGCTCATGGCGCTCTTGCGCTGGATAAGCTGCCGCGCCTTCCGGGCGGCCTCACGGGCTTCGGCGGCCAGTATAACTTTTTCGAGAATCTTTTTGGCCGTCTTGGGATTCTGCTCCAGGTAGTCCTTTAGTTTATCGTAGACCACGATTTCAACGGCGCTCTGCACCTCGGAATTCCCAAGCTTGGTCTTGGTCTGCCCTTCAAACTGGGGCTCGGGCACCCTGACGTTCAGTACGGCCGTCATGCCTTCGCGAAAGTCCTCGCCTGAAATGCCCACGTCTGTTTTCAGCAGCCTGTTGTTCTCCGCATAGGTCTTCATGGCGCGGGTCAGTGCACGGCGAAAGCCTGAGATGTGGGTACCACCCTCCCTGGTGTTGATGTTGTTAACGTAGGAGTGGACGTTCTCGGTGTAGGTGGAGTTGTAGCTGATGGCCAGTTCCACGGGTACCATGTCCACCTCACCCTCGATGTAGATGGGCTCCTCCATCAGGGTTTCCCGGGTTTCGTCGAGGTAGGTTACGAAGTCTTTCACGCCCCCCTCGTAATAAAAGGTGTCGCCGGCGAGCTCCTCGTCCTCCTCCCGCTCGTCGTGGAGATCGATGGTGATGCCCGGATTCAGGAAGGCGAGCTCACGCATGCGCTCGGCAATAATGTCGTACTTGAACTCGAGTGTATTCGTGAAGATTTCAGGATCCGGCTTAAACGTAATAATAGTGCCGGTCTTGTCGGTAGTACCCTTCTTCTTGAGGGGCTGCACGGTCTTGCCGTGCTCAAACTCCATGACATGGATCTCTCCGTCCCGGTGTACCTCGCAGTAGAAATGGGAGGAGAGGGCGTTCACGCAGCTGACACCCACCCCGTGGAGGCCGCCGCTCACCTTGTAGGTATTCTTGTCGAACTTTCCGCCGGCGTGCAACTTGGTGAGCACCACCTCCACGGCCGGTAGTTTGATCTTGGGATGCTCGTCGACCGGGATACCGCGTCCGTTGTCGCGGATAGTCATCGAGCCGTCCGCGTTGATGGTCACATCAATCTCGTCGCAGTAGCCCACCATCGCCTCGTCGATGGAGTTGTCAACCACCTCGTTAATAAGATGGTGCAATCCGCGCTGACCAACGTCTCCGATATACATGGCCGGGCGCTTTCGTACCGCCTCAAGCCCCTCCAGCACCTGTATGTTTTCCGCCCTGTAATCAGAACTTGACTTTTTCGCCATAAATGCAGATGTGACTGTGAATTACAATAATGATGAAGACGCCTGAAAATACCGTATAATAAGGCAAAATCAAAGAACGTAAAGATGATGCCCGGCATGACGGCGGTCGCCCGGCAACGGCTAAATGTGGGGTTCCCACCCACTGTCCCACCCCCTTGTCCGCAGCCTGCGATGGCGGCCGGGACCCGTAAAATTCACTCTTAAAAGAAACGTTGATCTTTTTCGGGAATACGCCTATTTTTCTCGTCTCTCTAGGAAACACTACACCATCTTTTTCAGCTGACCACATGGCACGCAAAGACGACATCACGGGGAAGGGCGCCCTTAACGGCTACCGATCCTCGAAGTCCAATAACAAAACGAAGCACAAATTCCAGCAAAACCTGCAGAAGAAAAAGTTTTATCTTCCCGAGGAGGACCGCTGGGTGACGCTCAAGGTGTCTGCCAAAACGCTGCGCACCATCAACAAGAAGGGCATCACCGCCGTGCTGAAGGAAGCAAAGCAGAAAGGAACCCTGATCAAGGAAGTCTAGCAACACCATGGCAAAAGGAAATCGCGTACAGGTCATACTGGAATGCACGGAAAAGCCGGGATCATCCCGCTACGTGACCACCAAGAACCGGAGGAATTCCCCTGACCGGCTGGAACTAAAAAAGTACAACCCAGTGCTTCGCAAGCACACCGTACACAAGGAAATCAAATAAGCTAACCGCACCCGATCCATGGCCAAGAAGCAGACATTCGGAGCCGAGGCGCTTCAACTGAAAGCCGCCCACCGGCGTATGGCAAAAGTGATAATCTCCACCCCCACGGACAAACGTAACAAGTATGCCTTCAAAGAGGCGATGGTGGAACAGGACAGTGTTCAGGAATTTATCAGGCAGCACAACAGCGACTGAACCCCTCTTTCCCCCGTCCTAAGGTTGCATTCGTTTGCCCGGATGGAACCTTTTTTTTTACGTACTTTTGACGGCTAACCGCAAACGGCACGCCCACATGTCACTCAAGGACCGCATACTATCTGACCTCACCGCCGCCATGAAAAACAGGGAGCAGGACCGCCTGCGGGTGCTGCGCTCCCTGAAGTCCAAGCTGCTCGAAAAGGAGATCAGCGAGCGCAAGGGCGGGGAGGCTCAACTCTCCGATGAACAGGTGGTGGAAGTGCTCATGAAGGCGGCCAAACAACGAAGGGAGTCCATCGAGCAGTTCCGGGAAGGAGGGCGCGACGATCTTGTCGCCGCTGAAGAGCAGGAGCTGGAGATAATCGAATCGTACCTTCCCGAAATGTTATCCGAAGAGGAGGTGCGGGATCGTGCGCGCCAAAAAATAGACGAATTGGGCGCCCAAGACATGTCCGACATGGGTGCCGTCATGGGCGCCCTGATGGGTGAACTCAAGGGAAAAGCCGAAGGCGGCCTCGTCAGCAGGGTCGTCAAGGAAGAACTCTCCGGGTAAAGCCATGACCCTCATAGATCTGCTCATTCTCATCCCGGTGCTTCTAACCGCCTACAGCGGTGCGGTCAACGGCTTTGTCAGAGAAATAATGGGTATCGCGGGACTCATACTGGCCGTTTTTCTGACCTTCTCCTATATGGACCCTCTGGCCCGTCTGATCGCTCCCTGGTTTACCGAAGGCGCTTCCTGGGTACCCTTTCTGGCGGGAGCGGCCATCTTCCTGGCTACCCTGGCCGTGGTCAACCTCATCGCCCATCTGTTCAGCCGCTTCCTGGAAGCGGTGCAGCTGAGCGCCCTCAACCGCCTGGCCGGGGGACTCTTCGGGGCCGCCCGGGGCGCCATACTTGTCAGCGTGGTGCTCCTCCTGCTTGCCGGATTCAATCAGCCCACGCAGGAGGTACGCCAGGAGTCGGCCACCTACGCTTACGCCGTGCAGGCCGCACCCATGGCCTTCGACGCGGTGGCGGCCATATGGCCCGGGGCGCGCGACTTCGCCGATACGGTGCAGCGCACCCTCGAGCAGTACGACCCCGTGGAACGCTTCCCCGGACTGGACCGGTGATCCCGACTGCGTCGGGACGCCTCCCCCGAACCAATGCAACCTGTAAATAAAGCCAGCAACCCTGTTTATGCCATTCAGACCTGTTGAAGAACAGATGGAAATCATTCGCCGAGGCACAGCCGAGATCGTGCCCGAGGAGGAACTTGTTGAAAAACTGGAGGCCTCGCGCGAAGAGGACCGTCCCCTCCGCATCAAGCTGGGCTGCGACCCCACCCGGCCCGACTTGCACCTGGGACATTCGGTGATCCTGCGCAAGCTGCGCCAGTTTCAGGACCTGGGCCACGAAGCCATCCTTATAATAGGCGATTTCACCGCCCGTATAGGCGATCCCAGCGGACAGAACAAGACCCGGCCCGCCCTCAGCCGCGAAGAGATCGACCACAACGCCACCTCCTACCTTGATCAGGCCACTCGCATCCTCGAACCCGCCAAAACCACCATCACCTACAACAACCAGTGGCTGGGGGAGATGAACTTCGATGAGGTGGTCATGCTCGCCTCGAAGATCACGGTTGCCCGCATGATCGAGCGCGACGACTTTTCCAAACGTTTCAACAGCAACGAACCCATCTCGCTGCACGAATTCCTCTATCCCCTGGCCCAGGGCCAGGATTCGGTGCACCTGCGCTCGGATGTGGAGCTGGGGGGGACCGACCAGAAGTTCAACCTGCTGGTGGGACGCGACCTGCAAAAGCAGGCGGGCCAGGAGCCCCAGGTGGCCCTGATGATGCCCCTGCTGGTGGGCACCGACGGCAGCCTGAAGATGTCGAAGTCCTACGACAACTACATCGGCATCACCGAGGAACCCAACGAGATGTACGGCAAGGTGCTCTCCATTCCCGACGAGCTGATGGACTCCTGGTTCGAGCTGCTCTCAGACGTGCCGGTCGACCAGCTGAACGACTATCGCCGCATGGCCGAGGATAATCCCCGCGACACCAAGCACGAGCTGGCCCTGGCCATTACCCGCATGTACCACGGGGAGAAGGCCGCACGGGGCGCCCGTGAGCATTTCGAGAAGACCGTCATCGGAGACCAGGTACCCGAGGACGCCGTGGAGCTGAACTACGAAGCCGGCAGCGAGGTGCGCCTGCTCGACATCATCGCCGACGCCGGTTTTACCTCCAGCAACGGGGAGTCCAAACGCCTCATCAAGCAGGGCGGGGTGACCATCGACGAGGAAAAGATTACCGACAAGGGACATGCCGTAAGCTTCGAGAGCGGCACCTCTTTCGTACTCCGCGTAGGCAAGCGCAACTACGCAAAGGTACACGGCAGCTGACCCTCCAACTCCAGAGCCCCATTTCGTGCTGGTCATATCCTCCCTGAACGTAAACGGCATCCGCGCCGCCCACCGGCGCGGCTTTACCGACTGGGTGGCCGAACGCGCACCCGACATCCTATGCCTGCAGGAGCTGCGCGCCCTCCCCGGACAAGTGCCGGACCCGGTGCGCAGGCTGGACTACCACGCCTACTGGCACCCCGCCGTAAAGAAGGGCTACGCCGGCGTGGGCATACTCTCCAGACGGGAACCCCTGCACGTGGAGCGGGGCATGGGACTCAAGTGGGCCGACCGGGAGGGCCGCCTCATGATGGCCGAATATGAGGAGCTCACCGTCTTCTCACTCTACGCTCCCAGCGGTACCACCGGGGACGAGCGCCAATCTCTCAAAATGGAGTTCCTGGATCATTTTCTTCCCCTGGCGCGGCGCCAGCTGGAGCAGTCCAAGCCGGTGGTTTTCTGCGGTGATTTCAACATTTGCCATACCGCCATCGACATCCACAACCCAAAGCAGAACAGCAACACCTCGGGCTTTCTGCCGGAGGAGCGGCGGTGGGTGAGCCAACTGCTGGAGGAGGGGTACGAGGACATCTACCGCAACCTGCACCCCGGGGAAACCGACCTCTACAGCTGGTGGAGCTATCGCGCCGCCTCCAAGAAACGCAACAAAGGCTGGCGCATCGACTATCACATGGGCACGCCCTCCCTGGTGCATGCCGCCCGCGAGGCGTTAATCGAACGGGAGTGGGACCTTTCGGACCACGCGCCCGTCACGGTATCCTACGACCTCTGATGCACCGGGCCTTTAGCGTGTCCTCCTTCCATGCATTTATCCAATATGCTTGTATATTTACCGTTGAATTTATCTATTCAAAGTAGAACCATTTAATATTTAAATATGTCTACGCATTACCGGGGTTCCGACGAGGAGAAGCGCACCCTGAACGCCTTTATCAAACTGATGCGCGCCTCCGAATCGGTCAACAATCGCTTGAACCGCCATCTCTCGGAAGCCGACCTCACCGTCAGCCAGTTTGGCGTAATGGAGGCGCTGCTGCACCTGGGGCCCCTGAACCAGAAGTCTTTGGGTGAAAAACTACTCAAGAGCGGGGGCAACATCACCCTGGTGATCGACAACCTGGAGAAGTGCGGCCATGTGAAGCGGAGGCGCGATCCCGACGACCGGCGCTCCATGCTGGTCAGTCTTACCGGGGAGGGCGAGCGTTTCATTCGTGAATTCTTTCCCCGCCACCTGGAGCGCATCATGGAGGAATTCGCCGTACTTAAACCCGGGGAAAAGGAGAAACTGGCGCACATCTGTAAAAAGCTGGGGCTCGGAGGACAGGATTTCTGAGCGGATTCACTCGTTGCGAACCGCATCGGCAGGTTCCACCTTCGCGGCCCGCGCGGCAGGATACCAGCTGGCCGCTACACAGAGCATCAGGCTCCCCAGCAGGATCACCGATACGTCTACCGCGCTGATGCTGGCAGGGTAGGCCTCCAGGATAAAGTCCGAGGAGAGTTTGATCAACCCGTATTCCTTCTGCAGCCAGCTCAGCAGCAGTCCCAGCGCGCCCCCCGCCCCGCAGCCGATGAGCCCTATGTAAAACCCCTGCTTTACGAATATCCGTCGTATGTTACCCGGGGTATGACCTATGGTGCGCAGAACACCGATATCTCGGTTTTTCTGAATAACGATCATAGTAAGGGACCCCACAATATTGAGGGCCGCCACCAGCACGATAATCATCAGGATCAGGTAGGATCCCCATTTTTCCAGGTACATCACGTCGTAGAGCGGCCGCTGAAGGTCGTACCAGGTAGAGAGGGCATAGCCACTGCCCAGACGCCGCTGCAGCTCCCCTTTTACCTGCTCGGCCTGTTGATGATCATCCAGACGCAGATTTACACCCGTCACCGTGCCTCCGAACTCAAAGAGGCGGCTTGCCGCCTCCAGGGCGACATAGGCCGGGGCCTGTCCGGCGAGCTGCACGGTGGAATAGGAGCCCCGAACCTCAAATCGGTAGGTGCGTGGAAGGGAAAACTGCGTAAGGGCCTTGCGCATCCCCTCGGCGCTCAGCAGCGCGACCTCGTCGCCCACGTTGATGCCCAGTTCGGCCATTAGCTGCTCGCTTAGCAAGACCCCCGGCTGACGGTCTTCTACCGAAAGGTCGTACACCCCGCTGGACAACTGTCCGGCGAGCCCATGGAGCCGCTCAAAAGAGTCGGTCTCGATACCGCGCACCGGCACCACCCGGTCGCGGCTCCGGTTGTGGGCCAGCAGCGCCTTTCCGTCGATATAGGGACTGTAGATTCGCACTTCAGGTATAGCGGCCAGCTCCTCCCGGAGGGCTGCGTCGAAACCCATCTCCCGGCCTTCAGCCGATTCGATGCGCAGGTCCGGATCGTTTTCCAGCAGGAAACCCTTGATCACCTCGAAAAACCCGTTGAAAACCGACAACACCACGATCAACAGGGCGGTGCCGATGGTCACCCCGATCACGCTGATCCCGGTAAGCGTGGAAATAAGCGAGACATGCTTGCGCGAGAATAGATAGCGCCGGGCGATAAAGGAGGTGTTCTTCATGGCTTCTAAGTTCGCTATAAATGGTCAAAGGTGAAACTGGCCGGCCTGCGTAAAATCACGTCAGTAGACCCACAGAAAACATTTTTAAATATGCGCCATCCATATATTTTAAGGCAACGGACCTTGCTTTCTCCAAAAACAAAAAACAAAGGGGTATACCTATGTCGGGGCGCAACGCACACCATAACTTTATCTTTCCCGGAACCGTCACGTTGACGTTGCTGGGACTTCTGATGGCCTTCACCCTCCCTGCCCAAGCGCAGATCTTCGGCCACGGCAGGGACACCTCCACGCCTGCCTACCAGGATCAGCTTCTCCGCGCGCTGGACTATCGCAACATCGGACCCTACCGGGCCGGACGCTCGGTGGCGGTGGCCGGACACACCGACCAGCCCAACACCTACTATACCGGCTTCACAGGCGGCGGGGTCTACAAGTCCACCAACGGGGGACAGACCTGGATCAATGTATCCGATGGATTTTTCAAGACTGGATCGGTGGGCGCCCTGACGGTCGCCCCCTCCGACTACAACGTGGTTTATGCCGGCATGGGCGAGACCTGCATCCGGGGCAACATGTCGGCCGGCGACGGCGTCTACCGTTCGCTGGACGGTGGCAGGACCTGGGAGCACATCGGCCTGGGTGATACCCACTTCATCGGCGAAATCGTAGTGCATCCCGACAACCCGGACATCGCATGGGTGGCGGCTATGGGACACACCTTCGGCACGGATGGCAACACCGAGCGCGGGGTCTACAAGACCACCAACGGGGGGGCGACATGGGAAAAGGTCCTCTACCGCAATCCCCAGACCGGCGCGGTGGATATAGAAATTGATCCCAACAACCCGCGCGTACTCTACGCCACCCTCTGGGAAGCTTACCGCAACCCCTGGAAAATGTCGAGCGGGGGACCGGGCAGCGGTCTATACAAATCCACCGATGGGGGCGAGACGTGGACCAGCCTCTCCACGCGGCCCGGCATGCCGAAAGGACTGATGGGCAAGATCGGCGTAGCCGTTTCCCCCCTCAACTCCGACCGGGTCTGGGCCATCATTGAAAGCAACAACGGCGGGGTTTTCCGCTCTGACGACGGCGGGACCACCTGGAACCGCACCAACTCCGACCGAAGCCTCCGTCAGCGCGCCTGGTACTACACCCACATCACCGCAGGCTCGGAAAGCGAGGACGAGGTCTATGTTCTTAACGTGGGCTTCTACCGTTCACAGGACGGCGGCTCGGAATTCGACGGCATCGGCACCCCCCACGGCGACCATCACGATCTCTGGGTGGATCCCAACAACCCCGACCGCATGATCGTCGCTGACGACGGAGGGGGACAGGTGACCTACAACGGCGGGGAGAACTGGTCCTCCTACTACACCTCCGCCACCGCACAGTTCTACCACGTGACCACTGACAATCAATTTCCCTACCACATCTACGGCGCGCAGCAGGACAACAGCACGGTCTCCATTAAGAGCCGGACGGAGGGCGGCACCATAGGCGAGCGCGACTGGCACCCGGTGGCCGGAGGGGAGAGTGGCTACATCGCCCCCGACCCGGACAATCCCAATGTCACCTTCGGCGGCAGTTACGGGGGCTATCTCAACAAATTCAATGACCGTACCGAGCAGAGCGACCGCGTGGACGTCTGGCCGGACAACCCCATGGGACACGGGGCCTCCGACCTGGAATACCGTTTCCAGTGGACCTTCCCCATCCATATCTCCCCGCACGATGCCGACGTGCTTTACACCACCTCCCAGTACGTGCACCGCTCCACCAACGAGGGCATGAGCTGGGATCAAATCAGCCCCGACCTTACGCGCAACGACAAATCGAAGCAGCAGAAAAGCGGCGGGCCCATTACCTACGACGACACCAGCATCGAATACTACAACACCATTTTCGCTTTCGCTGAATCGCCCGTCCGCCAGGGCGTGCTCTGGGCCGGCGCAGATGACGGGCTGGTGCATGTGAGCCGCGACAACGGAGAAACGTGGACGGAAGTGACTCCAGAAGGCATGCCGGAGTCGATGATTAGTATCGTCGAGGCCTCCCATTTCGATGCCGGAACCGCCTATCTGGCGGTCAACCGCTACAAGTTCGACGACTTCACGCCCATGCTCTACAAAACCTCGGACTTCGGCGAGACGTGGACACGCATCAACGACGGAATCCCGCAGGGCGACTTCACCCGAGTGATCCGGGAGGACCCTAACCGTGAAGGCCTGCTCTACGCGGGCACCGAAACCGGCGTCTACGTCTCGTTCAACGACGGCACCTCCTGGCAGCCCCTGCAGCAGAACCTGCCGGCGGTGCCCATCACCGATCTGGCCGTTCACGAACGCGACAAGGATTTGGTCGTGGCCACCCAGGGCCGCTCGTTCTGGGTGATGGACGATCTGCCTGTGCTCCACCAGATCCGTGACGAGGTCGTTGCCGCCGAGTACCATCTCTACCAGCCTGAAAACACCTACCTCTTCGGCGGAGGCGGCTACAGCTTCCCGGGCATGCAGTCGGGCGAAAATCCCGATCCCGGCGTCGTGGTCTACTACAATCTTCAGGACTCCACCGAAGCCGAAATCGAGCTTCAGTTCCTGGAGGGCGACGGCGACCTGATCCGTACCTTTTCCAGCAAGCACGACTTGGAAGGCAATCCCGTTGGCGGCGACAACAACTTCCACCGCGGGGAAGGCGACCTCCCGGGGGACGTGCTCGGCTCGGACGCCGGACTCAACCGCTATTCATGGGACATGGAGTACCCTGGCGCTACCGAACTGGACGGGCGCCAGATTCTCTGGGCGGGCGACACGGACGGACCCTCCGCCATCCCGGGCACCTACGAGGTCCGGCTGCTGGTGGGCGGGGAACCGGTGATGTCGCAGGACTTCATCATCCAGAAGGACCCGCGCATCGAGACCACCCAGTCTGACTTCCAGGCGCAGTTCGACCTGCATTCGGAGATCATTGCCAAACTGGACACCACCCACAAGGCCATCAACCGTATCCGCGAGGTACGCACAGGAATCCAGGATATGATGAGCGAGAACAGCGATAATGAAGAGGCCCAGGAGCTGGGCGAAAAGATCCTCGGGCAACTAGCCTCCATCGAGCAGGCCCTGGTGCAGACCCGGGCCGAATCGAGCCAGGACGTGCTCAACTATCCCATCCGCCTGAATAACAAGCTGGCGTCACTGGCCAGCACCGTGGCAACCGGCGACAACCGGCCCACTGAGCAGCAGTATGCCGTCTACGAGCACCTGGCGGCGCAGGTGGATGAGCAGCTCAGAATGCTGCAGCCCATCCTGGAAGGTGAGATTCCCGAACTGACCCGCGAGCTGGAGTCGGACGCCGTGGAGTTTGACAATCGGTAGAAAGGATCTTCAGGCATTCGGACAGCTGTCTTCAGCTGTCGGGCTTTTCTTTGTCGTCCTCCTCTTCCGGATCCCGGGACTGCTCTTCCAGCATCTCGCGTTCGCGTCGTTTGACCTCATCCCTGCGCTCGCGATCCCTGGGATCCATCTTGCGGTCCTCTTCGGTTGACCGCTGCGCCTTCTCCCGCTTGGCACGCTCACCGGCGTTCCGATCTTCTTCCTCTCGGTCCAGCTCTTCTCCCCTTGCCCTCTCCTCCGGCTTCGGCATCTCTTCGGAGGTTTTCTCCTCCATGTTCTTTGCCTTCGGCAGATCCTGCGAAAGGGGTACCGTGCTGCGCAGGTGCAGGTCGCGCTGCGGAAAGGGAATCTCCACCCCATGCTCCCGGAACTTGCGGACCACCGCCTGGTTGAGCTCGTTGCGTACCTTCGGATAGTATTTAACGTCGCCGATCCAGGCTCGGAGCTGCATATTCCACGAAGAGTCCCCGAATTCCACCAGGTGCACCTCCGGTTCGGGATCGTCCATTACACTTTCGTTATCTTCGGCCACTTCCATCAGGGCCTTCAGTACCTTCTCCAGGTCGGAGCCGTAGGATACCCCCACATCGATGTCCAGCCTATAGGTGGGATCGCCGTAGGAATAGTTGATAACGTCTTTGGAAACAAACTCCGAGTTGGGGACGATGATGGAGATGTTGTTGATGGTGCGCACCTTGGTGGAGCGTATGTCGATCTGGGTAATATCTCCCTCAATATTGTTGACGCTGACGCGGTCGCCGACCGCAATGGGCCGTTCAAAAAGAATAATCAGTCCCGAAATAAAGTTGGAGGTGACATTCTGCAGCCCGAAGCCTATACCCACCGAGAGCAGGCCGAAAACCACTGCCAGACTGCTCAGATCTAACCCTATAAACTGCAGGGAAAGAAGAACGCCGACGCTGACGATAACGTACTGGGTGACGCGGGAGAGGGTGTAGCTCATTCCCTTGTCTATGTTAAAGCGGTCCAGCACTTTCCGGATCAAAACTTTCCGCACGAGGTAAGCAGTCGCTATAGAGAGGCCGATAAACAGTATAAAAACGAAGACATTGCCTATGGTGATAGGCGTGTCCTTTACCTCAAAAAGGACCACGTTGAAAAACCAGGCCACATATTCCAGAATTTCGCTCCAGCTCATCGACTCCATGCGCAATAGGAATGGGTGCATCTTTTCGTGCCGCTGCAACTAACAATAGGAGGGCCTCGCTTAACAAGCAAATGTCATTTACCCGCTTCAGCGAACCGGCTGTACCGCTATTCCCATTGAATGTGCCGGGTTATAGCCCTATTTTCAGGGTTCTCAACCCATCCCTCAAACACCAGCAATTCATGCGCATCATCATATTCGGCCCCCCGGGCGCGGGCAAGGGAACACAGGCCCAACGCATCGAGGAGCACTACGACATTCCCCATTTATCTACGGGCGAGATTTTCCGCACCGCCATACGCAATCAGACTTCCCTGGGTAAAAAAGTTCAGTCCATCCTGGAAGCCGGTGAACTGGTGCCGGATGACACAGTGGTAGGACTGGTCGAGGATGAACTTGCCAAGGAGCGTTACCGGGATGGTTTTATCCTGGACGGCTTCCCCCGCACCGTCCCCCAGGCCCAGGCCTTTGATGAGTTTTTAGAGCAAAAGGGCCGCACACTGGAAGCTTTCCTGCTGCTGAAGGTGCCCGAGGAGGAGCTCATATCGCGTATTCTGAGCCGTGGAGAGGGACGATCCGATGATACAAAAGAGAAGATAAAGAAGCGCCTCAGCGTCTACTGGGAGGAGACCCTTCCTGTTCTGACGTACTACCGCAAACAGAATCTGGTCTCCGAAATTGACGGCACAGGCTCTATCGCGGAAATCCAACAGCGCATCCGCGAGACGCTGGACGCCTCTTGACGCCCATTGCCGCGGGAAAGCCTTCTCCGCACCTCTTCTATCCCTCCTCTTCCAACACGGCAAGAATAGCGGGGGTGACATCCGTGATGCGCTCAGCCCGGCGAAAATGGCGGGACCCGGGACCCTGAACGTAAAGAGGCACCAGATTGCAAGTGTGCGTCTTGACGGAGAGATCTTCCAGATTGCCGTGATCGCTGCACAACACCAGGGTGTGGCCACTCTTTACCCCTTTCAATAGACGCCTGAGAAAACGACCGTAACGTTCCAGTATCTCACTGGCTTGCAACCTGCTGCGGCCGTGTCCCGCCTTGTCGGTCAGGTAGTATTCGTAGAGCAGCAGGTCCACCTGGTCCATGCTCTCCAGAACACGTTCCGCCGCCTCTTCCGGCATAATAACCGGCACCTCCAGTCCCAACTTCTCTCTCCAGGCCCGCTGCGTCAGCCCGGCCGTTACAGCTTTTCCCAGACGTACCTCCTCTTCCCCATTCAGCTTCAGCCCCGCGGCCCGACTCATCAGCGTAGTGCAGGTCCACCTCCCACGTTGTCGGGAGTGTTGAAAAAAAATCTCCGGGTAGGCATTGATAAAATGGCATTTCCATCCACGTTCCTGTGCTTTGCAAAAGACACTCCGCTCGCAAAGCATGGGTTTTACACCCGAATGAGGAAAAGGACCGAAGTGTTTGCCTATGACTTCCGGGGCATTCTCACCGGTAAACAGCGCCGCCTGCCCAGTGCCGCTCTGCGGCAGCCCCTCTACGCCCAAATTAGCATCTACCGCGCGCAGCAGACGGTATTCCTCCTCATAGTCTGCCCCATCTATCATGGCTCCGCCCCGGGCCATTTCGCTGAACCCCGGCAGATCATTCCGGTCAAAAGGATTCTGTTCACCGGAATTTCCCAGCCCGATACCGTCCACAAATAGGAACAGTACACCCATTGGTCAGCGATCCAAAATTAAGGTTACCGGGCCATCGTTACTGAGATCAACCTCCATATACGAGCCAAAACGGCCGGCGGCCACAGGACCAGCGAAGTTGTTCTCCAGGTAGTGAAGCATATAGTCGTAGAGTTCCTCCGCATGTCCGGGATCAGCCGCTTCGCTGTAGCTGGGACGGTTACCCCTGGAGGGGTCACCATAGATGGTAAACTGCGATACGATCAACAGTTCCCCTTCCACATCTTCCACAGAGAGATTCATCCTGCCCTCCGGATCATCAAAGATTCTCATCTTTCGTATTTTTTCACAGCACCACTCCACATCCTCGCGCTTGTCTCCCTTGCGAATACCTACGAGCAGAAGCAGGCCTCTGCCGATGACTCCCAACTTCTCGCTTTCCGAACGAACCGATGCACTGCTGACGCGCTGGATAACTATTTTCATGGGTGGATGGGGTTACAAAATTTGTGGATTATTATGTGTATAACTCACTTACCCTTGCTATTTCCTCGAATATGACAAAATTTTCCACATCAATTCACATTCAAAACCCGCTATCCACAAGTTTTCAAGAGTCATTACAGCGTGCATAACTAGAAAACAATCCACATTGGACCTTTTTTATTTGTGGATATCTCCTTTTTACTTCCCCTAAATACTTGTTTTTTATAGGTCCCTTTATTAACAATTTTATAAACATTTGATTCTCTCCCCGCTTGGGCATGTGCATACATTTGTTATCAACTTATCCACGGGACCTACAATGGACTACAAATATTATATATTCTATTGTTATTACCCTTTACCTGTGGATTGTGTGGAGAAATAGTTTTAAAAAAGCGGGGGCTTCTTTCTATATTTCTATTCGTCCAAAAAACGAAACCACTATTCAATTTTCGCAATAATCCATGAAGCGATGAGCGATTCCGATAGATCTCTTAAGAAATCCCTCACCTACAAGGATGCCGGTGTAGACATCGAAGCCGGCGAACGTATGGTGGAGTCCATCAAAGGAGTAGTGCAGGAGACCCACAACGAATCGGTGCTTCGCAACATAGGGGGATTTGGTGGACTTTTCCGGGCTGATTTTACCGGTATGGACGATCCGGTACTCGTTAGCAGCGTGGACGGGGTGGGGACCAAGCTGATCGTGGCCTTTCGCTGCGAAATATACCACACGGTAGGGCAGGACCTTGTGAACCACTGCGTGAATGATATCGCCGTCTGTGGTGCAGAACCTCTTTTTTTTCTGGACTATTTTTCCACGGGAAAACTGGAGGAGCATGTAGGCTACGAAGTGGTACGGGGATTCGCAAAAGCCTGCAGGGAAAATGGTGTTGCGCTGGTGGGAGGTGAGACTGCCGAGATGCCGGATATCTACGACGAGGGTGAATTTGACCTGGCGGGCACGGTTGTGGGTGTGGTGGACCGCAGCCGCATCATTACGGGAGAGGAAACCAGGAAGGGTGATCTGCTGCTGGGCTTGGCGAGCTCAGGGCTTCATACCAACGGTTATTCTCTGGCCCGCAAGGTGCTCTTCCGGGAGTACGCCGTAGATGAATATGTGGAGGAACTGGATGCCACCCTGGGGATATCCATGCTGAGCATACATAAGTCCTACCTTCCGCACATTCGAAAACTGAAGGAGTTGGAAGGGCTTCGGGCATTTGCTCATATCACCGGCGGAGGTATCGCCGGGAATACGCGCAGGGTACTACCCGGGGAAAGAAAAGCCGATATAGACTGGGAGGCGTGGGAGCGTCCACCCATTTTCAGGTTGATTCAGCGGTTGGGCAACGTACCGGAACAGGATATGCGCGCCACCTTTAATCTTGGCATTGGTCTGGTGGCCGTGGTGGATCCACAGGCCGAGAATGCGGTATACGAGGCGGCAGAGGAGCTGGGCGAGGAGATCATTCCCATCGGAACCGTCAACTGAGAAATGACATGAAAAAAGCGAGACTTATTGACATAGCGCACGGCCGAAGCGGGGACAAGGGAGACGGGAGTAATATTGGTGTTATTGCCCGACACCCTGATATCTATCCCTTCCTGGTTAAAGAGCTTACCGCCGAAAGGGTGAAAGAGCACATGAAGCACATCTGCAGGGGCGAGGTGGAGCGCTATGAGCTGCCCAATATAGGTGCGCTGAATTTTATTCTGTATAACAGCCTGGGCGGCGGTGGTACGGTTTCCCTCAAGCTGGATGCCCAGGGCAAGACCCACGCCTCCACCCTTCTCCGGATGGAATTGGAAGTACCCGATCATCTGCTTGAAAAAGCGGGGAAGGACTGAGGCGACCGGCCATCCGGTCAGCGGCGGAGCCTTTGGCGCAGGAGAAGTAGATCAGAAACGGAAAACCAGGCCGAAACGGTCTCTGGAAGGCTCATAGCCAATACCAAGGCCCACGTCCAGGGAGAGATTGGAAAGACGGAATTTTGTATGCAGCTCAATTCCCACTACCGACTGCGCTTGGGAAAGTCCACCGTTGGAAGGATCGAAAACCGTATCGCTGAAGGCTGCCAGATAGATATTTTCAAGGTAGAGAGGAAGTAAAAATCCCCCGTTGTCGGGATAAAAGAGTGGGATGGTATAGCGACTCTCCAGGCTGACCAGGTTGGAGGCGAGGGGAAGTACAGGATCTGCAAAGGCTTGGGAAACCACGGACTGTGTATCGAATACGGGAGCCGTCTGGGTGAGCAGCTGAATGCCCAGCCGGAGGGATTGGTTGAAGCGGCGAAGGGGTGACACCCATGTATTGATGCCGGCGCGCAGTGCGGTTGGACGGTTGAAATTAAGTTGAAACTGCTCGCCCAGGGTGCTGATCACCGTATGGTCTCCGGAAAAATAGTGTTCCAGCTGCCCGTATAACTGAACTCCGCTGTTGGGTTGAAGGTCGCGGCTGTTTTGCTGCAGGCGATAGTTGAGAACGGCGTAAAGTCGGCCGATGGGAATATTGGCAAAGTCAGAAGCGGCGTCACCGGCGTGGTGGAGCTCGAAATAGCGTATTTGTGAGCGTGAAAGCTCGGGCCGCAGGGTAAGGGAACTGAAAAAGACGTTGTTCTCAAGCGTCCAGCGGAAAGGAAAGGCCAGGGAAAAATCACGCTGCTCACGCACCATGCTACGGACTACGGTATCCTGTTGAGTAACAAAGCGGAAGTCGCGATAGGAAGGCGTGCTGGATATACTGGCTTCAAAACCAGGAAAAAAGCGGGAGTTGCGGTAGGTCAGATCGTACCAGAAACGATCTTGTACCTGGGTCAGGTCCAGACCATAAGACTGCTGCTGGAGCAGATCACTGCTGTGCAGGGAGATGCCGATGCGGTAGACATCTCGGTTGGAAACTTCTTCCACGTAGGGAAGAAGCAGGCGGGGACGCAGCCATTCCATTCCCACCTTGTAGTCCCCTTCTTCCCAGCCTGTGGTGTCGGCGGTCGATCCCGCAGGGGGGCGGGTCATGCGTTCTATTACAGAGGGTCCTGCCTGCCATATATCTTCGGGAAGCGTGGGATAACTGGTCCCTGAACTGCGCTCCATAAGGGCTGGAAGGTGTTCGCTTCCTTCCTGAACAACATAGGCTATACGGTCCCCGGAAGGACTGTAGGAACCCTCGAATACGTTGCTTCGTGTACTGGTGAGTTGCCGCACCGACGCCCCGTCCAGGCGGTATTCATAAAGCTGCAGGCTGCCGTCACGGTCTGAGCTGAAAAGCAGATATTTGCCGGAAGGATGCCACTCGGGATCAAATACGGAGCCGTTTTCGAAAGCGATGTCAGGTTGCTTCGGCAGATTGCCGGGGAGATTGGCGGTATCCACAATCCATAGTCCCTGGACGCCGCGGCGGTTGACGATCAGGGCCAGGCGGTCCGAGCCGACTGGAGATGCAGCTAGGTCTGTCACACGCGCATTACCGATGTCAAGCAGAGGAGTGGGCTGGCCGCTAGCAGGATCGAAACGAACAAGGCGTGTGGAGCTATCTATGTTCTGCAGCGCATAGATGTCATTTTCTGCAAAGACGGGCGAGAAGAGGCCGAGGTTTCTGCTGAGGAAGCGGTGTCTGCCGGCGTCTTTCTCCCAGAGGGCAAGGTCGGCGCGGAAAGCATTGTCATAGCGTGCGCTGGGACGGTGAACCGCGAAAATAAGCTGTTTGGCATCCGGGGAGAGATCAAAATGATAGTCGGAGACGCTGCCGGTAGTTGTCAGCCTCGTCATATCACCGCTGGACAGCCGGTATTGATAGAATCCAGAGCGGCTGTTGTAGGAGGAGAGATGAAAAACCAGGGTGGAGTCGTTTGCCCACTGGGGTTGCCGCGCAGAGATGCCCCTGTAGGTCAGGCCCGGCAAGATTTCGGGCGTCGTATGCGCGGTTGCGCCGGTGGAGGATGGAGTACTTGACAGGGTGTCATTCCAGGCCTCTTCAAAGCGGTTATGCAGCCGGGAAGGCCAGAAACCCGTGGTGTGGCGCAGGGCCCAGCCGTAGCCCAGAAAAGGGAAGCGGACATAGAAGTCGAGGGCCCGGCGGGTGATATCTTCTCCAAATTCCTGATGCAGCCAGGACGTAAAGATGCCGCCTCCTATGTAGTGGCGGTTGTAGGGACGGGTATAGGAAGAGGTTTGTACCATCTGTCCCATACTCCAGGCAGCTTCTCCCCCGTGGAGGGCGCGGTAGGGACCGGTAAACCAGGCGTAGCCGCCTCTTCCTCCTCCCGGCAGCACCCCGGTACTCTCATGGTGCACGGCGATGCCCTCATTGATGCCCGAGGGAATGGCCCCGTGGAAGGAACGTCCCAGGTCGGGGGCAAAAAAACCCACAATGGAGGGAAGAGTGAATCCCCCCAGATTGCTGTACTGCAGAGCATGAACCAGCTCGTGGGGCACCACCGCCTCCAGCCAGCTGCCCGACCGGGGATTGATGGTCTTGCCGGCGGCGGGTGCCAGGTCAATTTCAGAGCGGAAATGAAGAGAGGTGACGAACCCGTTGGAGCGGTCGTTGTATCCCCGAAGCACCACGGGGAAGTTGTGAAGCTCGCCGCCTACCAGCGAACGGACCTCCCCGTACTGCGCCTCCAGCAGTCGTCCCGTGGCAAGGGCGGCTGAGTCCGAACCCGCGGGATAGACGATGCGGAAGTGGTTGGTGGAGAGCTCCTGCCATGCCTGGTTGGGGGGACGGTATTCCACAGGATAGAACTGGGCCTGTGCTGACATACAAACCGCAAGCAGAAATACACCGGCCAGAAACCATTGTTTCCCGTTACCCATAGGTAAGTCTCCAGTATATGAAAAGAAGTGCGAACCCGGTCAGGAAGGCCATGCCTCCCCAGCTTAGCCACCGGAGCCACGGCCTGGGGACGCAGGCGTCGGGCATGTGGGGTGCGTGAACCAGCCGGTAGTTGATCCAGGCCAGCACCGGCGCGGTGAGAAAGGAAAGGGTGGTGGCCAGGTCCACCAGCAGTGTAAACTGTTCGCCCATGAACCAGAGTACGCCCAGGCTGAGCAGGGGAACGCCCACCAGCAGGAGTCGGTAGAGGGGGAGGTTGTCGCGGTCGCGGAAGGTGTCGGGCCACATCACCTCCAGGATACGGCGGGAGACGCGCGGATAGGCGTCGGTAACGGTCAGGGTGGTGCTGAACATGGTGGTGAAGGCACATATGACAATCACCGGGTAGGCCCAGGCGCCCAGGTTGGTGGTGTAGAGTGAGAGAAGCTGGGAGGCGAAGGCCGTGCCGCTTGAGGCGTAGTCCTCCCCGCTGCCGTACATGACCAGGGCGCCCAGCAGCAGGAAGCCGAGGGCCAGTACGGCGGCCCCCAGGTAGCCGATGTTGAAATCGAGCAGGCTTTCGCGCAGCTTGGGCCTGTAGGAGGTCTGCTTCGCACGCTCGAGCGTCCAGAGCGAATGCCAGGCCGCTGCGTCGATGGGGATGGGCATCCAGCCCATCAGGGCGATGAGAAAGGAGATCCCGGCTATGTTCCAGAGGGAGGGAGCCGCTATCGGAGTTGTCGCTGCCTGACCGCCCTGCCACAGGGCCGCCCCTAGGGCAAGCAGGGTGGAACCGGCGAGAACCACCATGATGAGCTTTACGGAGCCGTCCAGAGCCGAATAGCGCCCCGACAGCAGCAGGACGATGCAGATGCCCAGCAGGATAGCGCTCCAAAGCAGGGGAGTAAGGGCCAGGCCGGTCAATTCGGCCGCCAGCACCGCAGCCACGACCGTCACGGCGGCTTGCACAGCAAACATGGTACCCAGGGTGAAGAGCGCGAAAATCCAGATGGCCCAACGGCCCAGGCGCCGGTAGCCTTCAATCATGCTCTCGCCGGTGGCAATGGCGTAGCGGGGCCCGAATTCCAGAAAGGGATATTTGAAAAAATTGGCTAAAACCACCGCCCAGATGAGCGCATAGCCGTAGGTAGCCCCGGCGCGGGTGGATTGCACCAGGTGGGAGACGCCGATGGCGGCGGCCGCCATCAGAAGGCCGGGGCCAAGGCTTTGCCTTATCCCCTCCCACCTGTTCTGAGTGCTGTCATTGTCCATCGGAGGTCATGATTTAGAACCGGCTCCGGATTATATACACAATTTGGCCGCGAAATTAAACTTGTAAAATAGAGGGTGCAACGGGTGAATCTTCGGTCCGATCCTATTGTTAACCGATAAACCGATGACGTAAATATCAAGAAGCATAGGAGGATACCATGATTACACGTTCGACCATCCTGGAGCTGATCGAACAGGCCCAAAACCCCTCGGTCTCCATATTTCTGCCAACCCATGAGCGGGGTGAGGAGGTGCAGCAGGACCCTATACGACTGAAAAACCAGCTGAAGGAGGCTGAACAGCAGCTCGTCTCCCTGGATATGGGTGAACGGGACATCAAGGAGCTGTTGAAGCCTGCCCGCGATCTCCTGGACCGTCCCCTCTTCTGGCAGCATGGCGACCGCGGACTCGCTATTTTCCTGACGGAGTCCGGCTCCCGGCATTTCAGGGTGCCCCTCGACGTGCCCGAGCAGGTCTATGCGGGATCCCGTTTTATGGTCACTCCCCTGCTGCCCATGATCGCCCTGGACGGTTCGTTCTGCGTGCTGGGCATCAGCCAGAAAAAAATCCGCCTGCTGAGAGCCACGCGGGACAAGGTCCGCACCATCGCCCTGGAGGAGGCGCCCACGAGTATGGAAGAGTTTAAAAAGTACGATCTGGAGGAGAAGAGCCTCTCGTCAGCCTCGGGTCGGGGGGGACAGAAGTCAATGTTTCACGGGTGGGGGGATGCCTCCGTGGAAAGCCATTACGTTGAGAACTATCTTAAACAGGTCGAGAATGAAGTAACCACACAGATGCGTCAGCGCAACGATCCCCTGGTACTGGCCGGGGTTAAGGAGGCTGTGGCCCTCTACCGCAAGGTTAATCACTACAGCCGGGTTATGGACCGCGCCCTGGAGAACAATCCCGATCCCTGGAGCGATGAGGATCTGCGGGACCGGGCCTGGAAGATTATCAGGGAGTATTTTCTGCAGGACATGTACAACGATCTCTCCCGGTACAACGACCTGAAGGGAAGCGATCGGCAGTCGGACAACCTGGGCCGCATAGTCGAGTCCTCCCACTATGGGAAGGTTGATACCCTGTTCATCGCGAAGGGCGAGCAGAGCTGGGGCCGCTTTGACTCCGGACGCGATGTAGTGCACCGTGCCGAAGGTCCGGGTGACGGCGTCTATGACCTGATCAACGAGTCCGCCATCCAAACCCTTACGCAGGGCGGCGATGTCTACGCACTGGATCGCGGGGAGATGCCCGACGGGGCGTCTGTTGCGGCCATCTACCGCTACGGCTAGAGCGCGTTCTCAATCTTGTCGGTATAGTTCAGTTTCTCCCAGGGGAAGTGTTCCCGACCGAAGTGCCCGTAGGCCGCTGTCTCGCGGTAGATGGGCTGCTTCAGGTTGAAGCGGTCGATGATGCCGGTCGGCGTGCAGTCAAAGGTCTGCTGAATGGCTTGAGCCAGCCGTGTGTCCTCCACCTTCCCGGTACCGTAGGTATTGACGTTGATGGAGACCGGTTCGGCAATGCCAATAGCGTAGGCGAGTTGAATAAGGCACTCGTTGGCCAGTTCAGCCGCCACCACATTTTTGGCAATATGCCGGGCGGCGTAGGCAGCGCTGCGATCCACCTTGCTGGGATCCTTGCCCGAAAAGGCTCCGCCCCCGTGTCCCCCTCGTCCCCCGTAGGTGTCAACGATGATTTTTCGGCCCGTCAGTCCGGTGTCGCCATGGGGGCCCCCGATGACAAATTTGCCCGTGGGGTTGACGTGGAGGATGGTGTTCGGATCGATGAGGCTGCCGGGAATTACCTCAGGAATGAGATGCTTCTCCAGGTCCTCCTTGATCCGAGGCTGGTCGGCATCGGCGTCGTGCTGTGTGGAAATTACGATGGTATCGATGCGTTCCGGCCGTCCCTCACGGTCGTACTCCACGGTCACCTGGCTCTTGCTGTCTGGTCCCAGGTAGGGCATGAGCGCGGTTTTCTTGCGAATGTGGGCCAGCTTCCGAAGAAGGTCGTGGGCGTACTGCAGCGTCATGGGCATGTAGGTATCGGTCTCCCGGCAGGCATAGCCGAACATCATGCCCTGGTCGCCCGCCCCCATCTGCTTCTGCTCGCCCTCGTCAACGCCCTGTGCAATGTCGGGGCTCTGCTGGTGGATGGTGGTCAGCACACCACACGATTCCGAATCGAATCGGTAGGAATTCTTGGTATAGCCGATGTCGCGAATCACCTCCCGCGCGATCTCCTGCACGTCCACGTAGGCTTCGGTGGTCACCTCGCCTGAAATGACGGCCAGCCCGGTGGTCACCAGGGTCTCTACGGCCACCCGGGAGTCGGCGTCCTGCGAGAGCATGGCGTCGAGGATGGCGTCGGAAATCTGATCGGATACCTTGTCCGGGTGTCCCTCGGAAACCGATTCGGAGGTGAAGAGTCGTTTCATGGTGCGGTTATGCTCTGTGTGTTTGAAATCAAATGAGCAGAGAAGCTAAGAAAAAAGGAGAAGAGATCACACCATTCGGCCCGTACCGGGAGGGGGTGCGAAAGTGAGGGTGATCAGCCGAAAAGGTCGTTTTCGTTCTTCTTGGGGTCCACCCCAAGGTATTCGAATGCCCTGCGGGTAGCTACGCGACCCTTGGGTGTGCGCTGCAGGAAGCCCTCCTTGATGAGGAAGGGTTCGTAGACCTCCTCGATGGTGCCCTTGTCCTCGCCTACGGCCACGCCCAGTGTGCCCAGACCGACGGGTCCCCCGGCGTAGTTTTCGATGATGGCCTTCAGGATGCGAATGTCCATCTCATCCAGCCCGTTCTGGTCAACATCCAACGCGTTCAGCGCCTTGTCGGCGATCCCGTCGGTAATGGTGTCCATTTCCTCCACCTGCGCGAAGTCGCGGGTGCGCCGCAGCAGCTTGTTGACGATGCGGGGCGTGCCCCGGCTGCGACGGGCGATTTCGTGGGCGCCCGTATCGGTGATGCCCATATTGAGAATATGGGCGGTGCGCAGGGCGATGCGCTGGAGAAGCTCCACGTCGTAGTAGTCCAGGCGCATGTCAATTCCGAAACGCGCTCTCAGAGGAGCCGTAAGTAGCCCCTTGCGGGTGGTGGCCCCCACCAGGGTGAAGCGGTTCAGCTCGATCTGAATGCTGCGGGCGTTGGGTCCGGAGTCGATGACGATGTCAAGCCTATAATCTTCCATGGCCGAGTAGAGGTACTCCTCCACGACCGGATTGAGGCGGTGAATTTCGTCGATGAAGATCACGTCGCCTTCCTCAAGGCTGGTGAGCATGCCCGCCAGGTCGCCCGCTTTCTCCAGTACGGGTCCGGTAGTGGGGCGTATCTGTACGCCCATCTCGTTGGCGATTATATGGGCCAGGGTCGTTTTGCCGAGGCCCGGAGGACCCGAGAGAATGACGTGGTCAAGGGCCTCCCCGCGTTTGCGGGCCGCTTCGATGAACACAGAGAGGTTGCGAACCGCCTTTCGCTGACCGATGAACTCCTCCATGCTGGAGGGCCGTACCGTCCGTTCAAAGGCCTCGTCGTTCTTTTCGGCGTCGAGCAATGGATTCTGCACGGCGGTTGGGATGTGGAATGATCGGGTAGTGCCTGCCGCTGGCAAAGTAACTTATTCTGCAGGAATTTCGAAGGGCGATTGGCCGGACCTAGTCTCCTGAAGGCAGCTGTTCCAGCAGGCGTCGGGCGGGTCCCTCATAGGGTCCCTGGAGGGAGGCAGCCTGCTCCAGGGCCTCGCGGGCTTCGGCGGTGCGCTCGGTGCGCAGCAAGGTGTTGCCCAGGAACCACCAGGCTTTTTCCCGAACGAGGGCGGGTCCCTCTTCGTTGGAGGCGGCGGCGTGAAAGGCGCTGTCTGCAGGTGCAAACCGTCCGGCATTATATTCGAGAATGCCGATATTCAGGTGGGCACGCGCCGCGTCGGCCTCCCCATTTCGGTCCCGCGCCAGGTCGGAGAAAAGACGAAGGGCTTCACCGCGATTGCCCAGCACCAGGGCATGGTAGCCTGCGTTGAGCAGGGAGTCGGCAGTGCCGAGATCTCCTTCTCCGCGGGTGACCGTGGGAAGGGCAAGCTCGGTGCGTGTGTCAATCTGAGTCAGTGCCAGCTGCCCGGGCTCGGGCTGCTGCGGAAGTCCCCAATAAAGATAGGCCAGCGTTGCGATCAGCACCGCGGCGGCGGCCGCGACGCGACCCCAGCGGCCGCTGAGCAGGTGAATGGAGGTGCTTCCGCGGTCTGCGATCTCCCCGTCTCGCCTGTCGCCCTCCACCCTGTTACGGCCGCGGACCAGGTCGCGCACGGCCAGTTCGGTTTCCAGGTAGTCAATGTAGTCGGGCTTCTGCAGCAGTTCCGCCCACAGTTCATCCTCCTGATCATCAGAGAGCGTGCCCTTGACGTAGGCGTCGATTTTGCGGATGAGTGCTATTTCTCTCGATTCATTCATGGTGTTCGGGAGCTGTGATCTTCGGTACAGGGAGACGGGCAGTCCATGTGTACACGATCCCGCCCTCTTTTGGGCCCTATCAATGGTATGACCGTTGCGAAGATCATTCCTTACACTATAATTTACTTTTTTTATCGATACAGCGATTGAGCTGCTTGATAATGCGGTGTTTCCGTATCCAGGCGTTGTTGACGCTGATCCTAAAGTGATCGGCCACGGTCGGTCCGTCGGTGTCGGGATTCTCGAACCAGTAGTCGATGAATTCGCGGTATTCCTCCTTAAGTTCGTCCATGCAGCGCTCCAGAATTTCGAAACGTTCCCTGTTTTCCAGCGCGGCCAGCTGCCCGGGAGCATGGTATGACGTGTCGGGCACCTCATCGTAGGGCCGCTCGCGCCTGCGGCTTATCATTTTCAGGTACTGGTTGCGGCAGGTGGTGATCAGGTAGGAGAAAACCTGTTGCGGGTTGCGGATGCGCCCCTCACGGATGGCGTTGACCGTTACCAGGAGGGACTCCTGCACACAGTCGAGCGCATCTTCCCGCTGGGCGTTCATATGCACATAGAGATAGCGAAGCAGGCGCGGACGTATCTCCTGCAGGAGCCTGTTTGTGTTCTCCCGGTCGTTTTCCTCAAGGGCCTGTACGAGTTCCGAGTAATCCATTTCGCCAATGCGTTGCGGTGCGTCCCCTGTTTTTGGTCCCGACAACTTAAAAAAACTCTAATATATTTAAACAACTATTTGCACACTCTTCCCCGGCGCGGGGCAGATTCTGCTACTATTAGACTTGATTATTTTGTTACTTTATTGCTGTAAAACGGAGGTGGCATACCCCAAACGTGCATTCCTGGCGCCTAACATGTACCGAGTTCGGCTGAAAAATTTTGAGGGTCCCCTGGACCTCCTGCTCTTCTTTATCAAGCGGGACGAGCTTGATATTTACAACATTCCTGTCTCCTATATTACCGGCGAATTTCTGGATTACATCCGTATGCTGGAAGAGCTGGACCTGGACGTGGCCAGCGAGTTCATCCTCATGGCCAGCATGCTCATGTCCATCAAGGCCCGGATGATGCTTCCACATGAGGGCGAGGAGGAAGTCATGGACGAGCACGATCCCCGCTACGAGCTTGTCCAGCGGCTGCTGGAGTACAAGCGCTATAAGGAGATGGGCGGGAAGATGTCCGGCATGGAAGAAGAGGCCAGGAAGGCACATTACCGCGGCTATCACGAAGTGGACCGGGTCGAGAAGCAGGCCTCGGGAGAGGCGCTGAAGAATGTGACCATGTTCGACCTGATGGCGGCCTTTAACAAGGTGCTCAACGACCTGAAGGAGAAAAAGAGCCTCCACCACGTGGAAAAGATCGAGGTGACCGTGGAGGAGCAGGCCGAGTGGGTGCTGGAGCACCTGCAGCAGCAGGGACGCACCTCTTTTCTGGACATGGCCCGCAAGCTGGGTTCGCGAATCTATATTGTGATCACCTTCCTGGCTGTCCTGGAAATGCTCAAGGAGCGCCAGATCAACCTCTACATCGAGGACGAGGATCCCACCCATTTCTATCTTGACCTGAAACCTGTGGACGAGATCATCGGCTCGGACCAGGGCATTATTTCCTAAATACTTTTTCCAGCCATGAAATATGCATCCAGATTTATCCTTGTTGCCGGAATGGCCCTCGCGCTCGGCGCCTGCAGCACCGGCCGTGAAAGCCTTACCGAACCCCCCTCTACAGACGCCGGACCTACCGAACGGCTGCTCTCCTACCAGGAGCTGATTACCGAGGAATATCTGCGTCCCCGTCTCACCGCCTTTTCCCACGACTCCATGGAGGGGCGCGAGACCGGCACACGCGGGTTGCGCATGGCCGCTGACTACCTGGCGCGGGAATACCGCGAACTGGGACTCCAGCCGGTGGGAGATAACAACAGCTATTTCCAGCATTTCGAACTCAACGCCACCCGCACCGACAGTGCCGTTTATGTAGTTCGCGACACCACAGGGTCCCGCGTGCTGAGCCGCTCCGTGGCGGCACCGGGCTCACGTGCTCGTTTTGTACCCGCATTCGGGGGAGGAACCGACGTCAGCGGCGAGGTGGTGTTTGCGGGCTTCGGTGTGAATGATCCCGAACGCGGCGTACAGCATCTGGAGGGGGCGAGCCTGCAGGATAAGTGGGTGATGGTGTACGAAGACATCCCCGGCGTGGTGGAGGGCGACACCCTCCTCAGCCCCGACATCGATTCGCGCTCCCGCTTCAGATCGCTTCTGAACGAGGCCGGGGCCCGGGGCGTCCTGCTCATTCCAGGCATGAGCGCAGCTGAGTTTGAGGAGAGTGCCGCCGAAGAGGCGGTCGGCTACGGCGAACCGCAGGGCATGCGCCTGGCCTACCGCGACCGGGGTTCGGAGAACGGCAGCATGGGACCTGCCCTGAATGTCGTCCATCCCGTGCTGGCTGCCGAGATGTTGGGACTGGAGGGCGAGGGCGCCCTCCGGAGCCATCATGACCGGCTCCTGGAGGAGATCGCCGGGTTCCGCGCCCGTCCGACGGGTTACTCCCTTGAGCAGAACTTCCATACCAGCACGGTCACCGTCCCTACAAAAAATGTGGCAGCTTTCCTGGAGGGCGGGGACCCTGAGCTGAAGGACGAGGTGGTGGTGCTCACCTCCCACTACGACCACGTGGGCATCGGGCAGCCGGACGAGAACGGCGACCGTATCTACAACGGGGCCGACGACGACGGCAGCGGTACCATCGGGCTGCTGAATGTGGCCCGGGCCCTGGCCGAGGCACGCGACGACGGACTGCGCCCGCAGCGAAGCATCCTCTTCCTGAATGTGGCGGGCGAAGAGAAAGGCCTGCTGGGCTCGCGTTACTACTCCGACCATCCCATCTTTCCCATCGAAAAAACCGTCACCAACCTGAATGTGGATATGATTGGCCGGGTTGACCGCCAGCAGGAAGAACAGGGCGTCTCCGACTACACCTACATAATTGGGGGACGTATCATCTCATCCGACCTTGCGCGTCTGCTGGAGGAGGCCAACGAGCGATCGGGCAAGCTGGTGCTCAGCGACCGATACAACGATCTGCGGGACCCCAACCAGTTCTACCGGCGCAGCGACCACTGGAATTTCGGCCGCCTGGGCGTGCCCTTCGTCTTCTTTTTCACGGGTGTTCATGAAGACTATCACCGGCCCTCCGACGAGGTGCACAAGATCCGCTTCGATATGCTTGTCCGGCGCACACAAACCATCTATGCCTCGGCCGTGTTGGTGGCCAACAGCGAAGATCCACCGGTGGTGGACAACCAGGAGTTTATAGAGATTACCAGGACGGAGTCTCGCTAGGGTGGCTGCTACCGCCCGACCGAGATGAATGGCGCCCAGTGTACGGGATGATTCAGCAGGGGGTGATCGATCATGGCCAGCTTGGTTTGCCGCATGGCCTCCGCAGTGGATCCGTAGGGAATGGAACGCTCCCAGCCCGCCCAGCGGCCGAAGCGCATCCACAAGGAATGCTCTTCTTCATTCATCTCCGCCAGGTGGCGGTAAAACAGGGGCATCATGTATGAGGTGGACCGGTCGCCCACGTTCCAGAGGCTCACTACCACAGTGGGCGCCCCGGCGTAGAAAAAAGAGCGCTGCATGCCCAGGATACCCTCGCCGCTGACCAGGGGACCCATGCCCGTGTTGCAGGCACTCAGTACCACCATGCGTGTATTCAGCTGCAGCCGGTAGATTTCCGAGCTGCGCAGCATGCCGTCGTTGAGGTCGGCCACCTCAAGATCGCCGGCCGTACCCAGGGCCAGTCCGCTCATGGCCGGCTGCTCTTCGTCGATGCGTCCGTGAGTGGCCAGGTGGATGTAACGGTAGGAGCTGCCCTCCAGACTGTTTTTAACCGCCTCTTCGTTCACCTCGGAGTTTTTAAGGACGGTACTCCTTGGGAAGCGGCTGGCGATGGAATCCACCTCTACCAGTGTGGAGGGAAGGGTGCGGAAGACGCTGCTGTTGGCGATGATATCCTGTCCATTTCCCATGCGGCTGAAGTCGGAACCGGCCACGGCCAGCAGCTGCATCTCGTTCTCTTCGGGTGGGCTTTCCATCAGCTGCAGGCTGGTGACCGAGGGAATGTACTTGAGGGTGTAATCCTGTATCAGGTATCGTCCGTTGCGGCGCAGCGCCTCGAAGGGCAGGTAGGCAAGGGCTCCGTCGGGAGCCACCATAAGGTGCTCGTAGGTACCCAGAGTCCGGGCGATGGGATCGACCAGCAACTCAAGCAGCGGCGATGAGAGGCGCTCCAGTTCTTCGGGCGAGGATTCTGCCAGGATGGCATCCCGGAAGCGCTGCACCAGGCCGGTAAGCAGCCGGCCGGCCCCCTCCTCCCCGCGGCCCAGGGATACCGTGCGAGCAACGGTTTCGTTCCGGCTGACCAAAAAAACGATCAGCCGGTCATCGGCTACGGCGTACTCCAGGATGGCGGTGTTGGGGGGGCACAACGCACGGGCCTCGGCCAGGGTGACCGGTTCGGGCGCGTCAAGCCGGCGGTACTGGGTATAGGTCTGGGCCAGCTCGTTCTGGTAGGCGGACCAGGCGAACTCCGCCTCGCGGACCAGCCCGCTCAGGGAGTCTGTGGCCGCCTCGCCGGAGGCCGTCTCCCGCTGCAGGTAGAGCTCTTGCAGCCGATCGAGGTGACGGCTGCGTTCCAGGCGCTCCTCTTCTGGAAGCTGCTCGTCGATGCGCAGGGAGGCCTCACGCAGTTCGTCCGACAGGGTGCGGGCCTTGGAGGCCTCGACCATGCGGTAGGCTTCGGCTGTTGATCCGCCGTGGTCCAGGCTACGTGCGGCCAGGGTCAGGTAAAAACCCGTATGCTGCCGGAAATAGTCCTGCCGCATCCGGCTGGCCTGGCCCACCTGCTGCCGGGTACGCTCGATAAGCTCCACCGCCATGCGCCCATAATGAAGCGTGCTGTCGGAGTTCAGCCGGTCGAAGGCATGGGAAAGCCAGCTGAGGGGATGGATGCTCTCGACGATGGGCAGCTCGCGGCTGATCTGCCAGGCGTTCCGGAACTGCGTACGGGCCTGCCCGAACTCCTCCCGCTCGAAATGCAGGCGCCCGCGCCAGTAGGCTGCCTCGGACCGAAGCCGGGCGAGTCCTGTAGTGTCCGCCAGGTAGGCCCCCTCCTCGATGTAGATGGCGGCTGGCTGCAGGTTGCCCTGCTGAATGTTTACCTTGGCGAGGTCCCAGTAGGAACTGGCTACCAGGTGCGGGTTTCGGGTCTGCCTCCGAAGCTCAAGGGCCTGCTCATAAAGGGAGGTGGCCTCCTCTCTGCGGTCGGTTTTCCACAGCTCATGGGCCATATTCTGGTAGGTTTGCGCGGTGCTGCCCGGGGTGGCCCTGTTATCCACCATTTCCAAGCTCTGCCGGTAGTAATCCAGCGCCCGCTGCGGATTGCCCATGCGCGAATAGAGCACGCCTATATTGCTGAGCGTGGCGCCGGCGCTGAGGGGCTGGCTACCCCGCCGGTGATAGTCCAGCGCCTTCCGGAAGGCAACCAGCGCCTGGTCGTAGTTGCCCAGCGTCTGCTGAAGGCTGCCCAGGTTGTTGTAGATAGTGCCCAGCTCGTCTTCATCGGCCCCGTAGGCAAGGCGCAGCTGCAGGCTGCGGTACAGGTGCTCGGCGGCCCGGTCGTAGAGTCCAAGCTGCCTGTAGGCCATGCCCATGTTGTTGAGCGTGTGGGCTACAAAGGAGGAGTCGTCCCGCTGTGCGTAGAAAACCAGGGCACGGTTGCCGTATTCGATCGCCTTCCGGTACCTGCCGGTGGTCCGGGATGTGGTGCCGAGGGTATTAAAGACCGAACCCATCATGGTGCTGTCTCCCGAAGCGACGGCCCTTGACAAGGCATTTTCCAGGTGCTGGAAGGCGGAGTCTGGCTGGTTTGTATTCTTGAAAATCTGCGCCATGTTCAGGTGAATGGAAGCCCGGCTGTAGTCGGTATGCAGCCATGCCTCCCGCTCCATCAGGGAGCGGAAATGACGCAGGGCCTGCTCGTATTCGTCTCTCATGGAGAGCACCTGTCCCAGGTAGATACCCGCCTCGAGCCAGAGAGAGCTGTCCTGACGAGGTTGGTACAGCGCAAAGGCGCGTTCGAGGAGGGGCCGCGCCATTTCAAGATTTCCCTTTCCGTAATACGTCACCCCGCGTTTGTAGAGGCTGTCGGCGGAGAGTCCCTGCTGGGCCTGAAGGCCGGCCGGGAGCATCAGAAAGGCAAGCAGAACCAGCGTATGTCTGGTGGAGGATCCCGGTTTCACGTTATATAATGTCCTTTATACTTTGTAAAGAAGATGCAAAAATTTTTGGCGGCGCGCATATTCTTCTATAATAATGGTCCTACATGCCACGGCTTGCCTTGGCGAAATCGCAAACCAATCCGTTGATATGCTTTCAGAAATGACAGGAGAACAGAAAATGCCCGGAATTCGCCTCATGGACAACGGCGACGATCCGCCGCCTCCGCCCCCGCCGCCCGATGATGACGATGATGAAACGGGTTCTGGAGATGGCAGCAGCACCGGTGGCTGAGACGGTTCGGCTGCACTAGCCGGGCTCATGCTCTCCGAAGAGGGAGTTAACGAAGAGCTCACGGTCGAAGATCTGCAGATCTTCGAGCTGCTCGCCCACCCCAATGTACTTTACGGGCACCTCCAATTCGTTGGAGACACCGATCACGATACCGCCCTTGGCTGTGCCGTCCAGCTTGGTGAGCACCAGTCCGGTGATATCCACAAAATCGGTGAAGGCCCGGGCTTGCTGCATGGCGTTCTGCCCGGTGGAGGCGTCCAGCACCAGCAGCACTTCGTGGGGTGCGCCTTCCACCACCTTGCCCATCACCCGCTTGATCTTGGCCAGCTCGTCCATGAGTGACTTCTTGTTGTGCAGGCGTCCGGCGGTATCCACAATGGCCACGTCGGCCTCGCGCGACCGGGCGGCGGCTACCGAGTCGTAGGCGACGGCGGCGGGGTCGGCGTTCTGTCCCTGCTCGATGAGAGGCACGCCTGCGCGCTCGCTCCAGATACGCAGCTGGTCCACCGCTGCGGCGCGAAAGGTATCGGCGGCACCCAGCATCACCTTCTTGCCGGCTGCACTGTAGAGGTGGGCGAGCTTGCCGATGGTAGTGGTCTTGCCCACCCCGTTTACGCCCACCACCATAATCACGTGAGGCGTGGAAGGGAAATCGGCGTCGAAGGCCGCAGGCATATCGGTGGACTGCTCCCTGAGCAGGGCAATGATCTCCTCACGCAGGATGCGCTGGAGCTCCCCGCTGCCGGTGTATTTGTCGCGTGCCACACGCGCCTCTATGCGGTCGATGATCTGCACCGTGGTGTTCACGCCCACATCGGAGGTGATCAGCACCTCCTCGAGCTCGTCCAGTACAGCCGCGTCGACGGTGTCCTTGCCGGCGATGGCGCGTCCCAGCTTCTCCAGCAGGCCGGTACGGCTTTTTTCGGTGCCCTTATCCACTTTTTCCTTTTTGCGAAGGCCTATTTTCTCAAGCAGTCCCATACGGTGCGGTTCGGTTAATTGAAAGAGGCGCCCTCCATGAGCTCTCGGAATCGGTGAAAATAATCAATGAAGGAGAAAATCATAAGTGCGACGGCCGATCCCATGAAGAAAAGCTGCACGGTGGTTATCTCTGGCAGGAAGACGGCGCTCAGCCAGTAGGCGGCCAGGGCGTTGACGCTTACCTTGCCCGAAATGACTGCCATGGGCAGCTTGTTGCGATGCCTGCGAATCCACAGTGAGCCCGTCATAATGAGGGCGTCACGGACCACTACCGCCCCGAAAAACCACGCGGGGATGATGCCTGCCCATGTCGTATAGGCGAAAAGTACGAAGGCGCAGGTCTTGTCGGCTATGGGGTCCAGGGCCTTGCCCAGTTCGGAGACGGTGCCGGTACGGCGGGCCAGCCACCCGTCCAGGTAGTCCGAGAGTATGCCGTAGATCACCAGTGCAACCAACAGGGTATCGACCTCCCCGCCCGAGCTGTGATAGAGCCAGAGGATGGGGAAGGAGATCAGGAAGCGGGAGAAGGAGACCAGGTTGGACCAGGTGAAGATCCGATGGCTTACAGGCACCCCGTCAGCCGCCGAACCGCCGTATTCGGGTCCCGGCGCGGCGCCTATCATGTGATGATCCCCTCTTCCACCGCCAGCTCGTACAGCGAACGGTGCAGGTCGGCGTCGGCAATGTCGCCGCGGTGGATAAGTTCCTCCACCTCGTCTCCGCGCAACAGCAGGATGCAGCCCTCGGCGTCGAGAACCTCGTCGAACTTGCGGGGATCGGCATTGGAGAGCCGCTCCAGGTCGATGCCTTCGGGGCTTTTTTTCAGGTTGACCAGGCAGTAGAAGTTGTCGCTTTCCTCTTCTCCGAATCCGAAGATTTCCAGTTTGGTGTCGTCTTTGTCGAGCATCGGTTGTTATGCCTTGATGGGTGCTATGCCTTGTGCCGCTCCAGGAAGTCACGCGCCTTCACCAGCTCCACCACCTCGTCGCTTTCACGGTCGATGACGGCTACCTGGAAGAGGCTGATGATGGCCTGCTCCTCGATGCATGAAAGCGCTTCCTCCACGCTGCCGCATGCCATCTGCTCGCTGACCAGGTCGTTCACGCCTTTGACCACGTAGCGGAAAGATCGTCGGCCCGGCGGTGAGGAGTGTCCCCTGGAAGCGGGCCCGTCGAAGTAGTCGCGTAGGGCCTCTTCGGTGACGTACCACTGTACGCCCAGCTTGCGTCCCCGGATGCGTCCCTCGCGCAGATAGGCGCGGATGGTCATCTTGCTGAGATCCAGCCGCTCGTGGAGGTCATCCACCGAATACAAGGTCAGATTTCCGACCTGTTTGGGCATATCGTGCACAGGCTCTGGATTAACGGGCCGCATCCGACCCTGTTTCCGGGAAACACAAAGTTAACAATAAGTACCTATTGAATGCAATTTACTTGTTGTTACTTATACATTACTTGGGTATTGACTGCCCATTGCCGGTTTTTCTTGTTTCGTATGGGCTGCGCGCCGTATATTGTAAACAGTTGATTGAAAAAGGGCTCCGTGAAGACGGGGCCTTTGCTGTTTCAGGCCCCTCTTTCGGTATCCCTTCATCCTCCCCCCCGAATTGCCTACCTTCACTTGCTGAAGCCGTCTCCGAACAACGGAGGCGGAATGTGATACCGGAAGTAGTTCGCCACGGCCATGTTCAAGGAGATATACCGTTTTCTGCGTCACGTACGCATGGGCTATCTGCTTTTCACCTCCCTGCTGGTGCTGGGCGTGGTATTCGGCGGTTCGGAAATCGTCTATCAGGTCTTCCTGGACGACACCTCCCCGGATACGTTGCGCTGGCTTTATTTCAGCCGCGGCGTGGTGGCCTCCCTCACCCTGATGGTGTGGGCGGCGTGGACCGTATACAGTTACCGGGAGCTCTACGAGGAGGAGCTGGCCTCCACCGAGAGCCGCTACCGGGACATTATCGAGCATTCGGCCGACGCTATTCTCTCCCTGGACGACGACGGGCGCATCAACAGCTGGAACCAGGGGGCCAGGGAGATCTTCGGATGGACTCGGGAGGAGATGATCGGACGGCCCGTTACCACCATGGTACCGGAGGATCTGATCGAGAAGCGCGAGATGGAGTGCATCGCATTCGGCATGCGCTACCGCGGCTACGTACGCAACTACGAGACTGAGCGTCTGAACAGGGAGGGTAAACGCGTGCTGGTAAACCTCACCGAATCCTTTATACGCGACCGTAAGGGGGAGATCGTCGGACGTTCGCAGATATTGCGCGACCTGACCGAGCTCAAGATCAAAGAGCAGCAGATCCAGCATTCCGAGCGGCTGGCTACGGTGGGACACATGGCCGCGGGAGTGGCCCACGAAGTGGGCAACCCGCTGACCGCCATCTCCTCGCTGGTGCAGCTCTGCCAGCGGAAAACCCAGGAGCCCTTCGTGCAGGAACAGCTGGCCAAGGTGCGTTCGCATATCCAGCGCATCACCAAGATCGTGCGCGACCTGGTTGACTTTTCGCGCCCCTCCTCCCTGGAAGCCCGAAGGGTTCAGGTGAACACCCTCATCGAGTCGTCAGTGGGACTGATGCGGCACGATGCCCGGTGCCGAGATGTGGATTTTGAACTGGATCTCTCCCCGGAACTCCCTCCTATCATCTGCGTGCCGGACCAGCTCCAACAGGTCTTCGTCAATCTGCTGCTGAACGCCGTTGACGCCATGGAGGGGAGAGAGGAACCGCGCGTGGAAATCGCCACCCGTGTCACCGAAGACCATATCGAGCTTTCCGTTCGCGACAATGGGAAGGGCATCCCGGAAGAGCAGCAGCCGCGTATTTTTGAACCCTTTTTCACCACCAAGGAGGTGGGACGCGGCACGGGCTTGGGTTTATCGGTGAGCCATGGTATCATCACCAGGATGGACGGAGCCATTGTGGTGGACTCCACGCCGGGGGAGGGCGCCCTTTTCACCATCAGACTGCCAATCAACGACACGCAGCATGAACCGACGGATACTCATAGCGGATGACGAGACCGAGATCCGGGAGAGTCTCTCCCTGCTGCTGGAGGAGGAGGGCTACCGCTGCACCACGGCCGCCGACGGTACAGAGGCCAAGAAGGCAATTGACGAGCATTCCTTCGACATTCTCATCTGCGATCTAAAGATGCCCGGGGCCGGCGGCATCGAGGTGCTGGAATACCTTATCACCCACGCCTCGGAGACCCTCGCCATCATCATCACCGCCCATGCCACGGTCGATACCGCTATCCAGGCTCTTCGGAAAGGAGCTTCCGACTACATTCTCAAGCCTCTTGATTTTGAGGAGGTGCTGATCCGCATCCGCAACCTGCTGCAGCAGCGCGACCTGCTGCAGCAGAACAAGTACCTGCGCGAGCAGATCGACCAGGAGTATAATTTCAACCATATCATCGGTGAAAGCGAGGCCATGAAAAAGGTGTACCGCATGGTGGAGCGCGTCAGCGGCGCCACCACCAACGTGCTGGTCACCGGACCCAGCGGCACCGGCAAGGAGCTGGTGGCGCGTGCCATCCACTTTCACGGGCCCCGTTCCGGACAGCCCTTTATCGCCATCAACTGCGGCGCCATTCCGGAAAACCTGGTGGAATCGGAGCTATTCGGACACATGAAAGGGGCTTTCACCGGGGCTGAATCCGACAAGGAGGGCGTTTTCCAGGTGGCCCACCGGGGGACGGTGTTCCTGGACGAGGTGGCCGAAATCCCCCTTAACCTGCAGGTCAACCTGCTGCGGGTCATCCAGGAGAGGGAAGTGAAACCGGTGGGCTCTAACCATCCCGTTTCCTTCGACGCGCGCATTATAGCCGCTACCAACCGCAACCTGCAGAAGGAGGTGGATGAGGGACGCTTCCGCGAGGACCTCTACTACCGGCTTAATGTGGTGGAAATCCCGCTTCCGACCCTCTCAGAACGCCAGGAGGATATTCCCCTGCTGGCGCACCATTTTCTGAAAAAGTATTCCGACGAGCTCAAGCGGGACATCAAAGGTATCGACAGCCGCGCCATGGGGGCGCTTATATCGCACGCATGGCGGGGACAGGTGCGGGAGCTGGAGAACATCATCGAGCGGGCGGTACTGCTGGGAGAGGGCGACTACATCGGTCTGGAGGATCTTCCCCGCTCGCTGCGTGAAAGTGAGGATGGGGCGGAACAGGTGGACGAGGCCTCCCTGGACCAGGCGGTTCAGGCTTTTGAGAAGCACCATATTCAGCGCGTGCTCAACCGCACCGGCGGCAACAAGTCGGAGGCGGCGCGCCTGCTCGAGATTGATCCCTCCACCCTCTACCGGAAAATGGAGCGGATGGGGCTCTAGCCCTCCCCTTCACGCAGGCGGACCGTCAGGTTGAAGTGGACTGTCAGGCGTTTGTCGGCGCGGATGAGTCCCATTAATGCCGAAGGCGGGGTGATCCCGAAGGTATCCATGTGCAACTCACGGGAGCCCTTCACGCGGAAGCGGTTCTCATCGAGCTGCAGGCCGCGGACCGTGGTCTCGGTGGTGTCGCTCATGCCCGCGATGGTAAGCACCCCGCGGGCTCGAATGGAAAACCAGGTGCCCTCGCCCTCCCCGGCCGGAGATTCCGTCCCGACGCTCAGCGTATCGGCCACATCTGCCTCCAGCAACCGGTAGCGAATGAGTGGGAACCGCTCGGACTTGAGGGCTTCGTACATATCGCGGTTCATGGCCTTCTTGCCACATTGCAGGGTGCGTACGGGAACGCTGACCGTGATCTCTACGTCTTCTTCCCCGCCGGCGCCTTCCTGCAGGTTCACGGTGGCTTCGCCCGAGAGCCGCTGCGCGCGGCAGGTGTAGTCCACCACGCTGGCCGACCCTTCGATCCAGACGGCGCCACCCTCTTCAATCTCGATATTCCCCGACGCACCAAGCCCTGACTGTTGCGCGTGAACAGGCAGGGCGTATGCGAGTGCCGGGATCAGAAGGGCCAGGAGCAGTCTCCGGGTCCATTGCCTCTCCCGCGGATGGTCGGGTTGGCGGGACATGGCGCCTATCCGTTGCTGACGCGCAGGTTGAAGGTGATGGTGACCTCTTCGCCGCTGCGTATGGTACCCAGCATGGCGGTGGGAGGACTCACCTCGAAGTCATTCATGTTCATGGTGTAGCTGCCTTCGAAGAGCCAGCCGTTCGCGTTTTGCTGTCCGCTCACCTGGAGGGTGACCGAGCGGGTTACGCCTGCTATTTGCAGGTCGCCGGTCACGTCCATCGTAACGGTGTTGCCGGAACCTCCGGTTTGCGCCGCATCCGTCAGGGTGAAACGGATCTGCGGGTGGTCGCCCCTCTTGAGGGCGTCGTAGATTTTACGGTTCATGGCTCCCTTGCCGCTTTCAATGGATGTGACGGGTACGGCAAAAGAGAGGCTGGTCACAGGCACCTCCGCGGCAGGATCCAGCGCCAGGGAGCCGTTTACCTCCTGTACCTCGCACTCCCAGTCATGGATGGTGGAGGTCCCGGAAATCTTCATCCAGCTCGATTCGCCGGATACCAGGTTGCGGTTCTGGGCCTCTGCGGAGGAGGCTATGGCTGTCATGAAGGCGATAAAGAAAAGGATGATGTTTTTCATAGGGGGACTCGGTTCATTCATGGATGCTTTGTCCCATGTACGTGCAATCTCCGTTCCAAACATCGCAATTATGACAATAAATATGCAATGTCCCCGGCCATAGACCTTAAATAGCCCGGACGGTGCTCTGGGAGGGTGATTGGCGAATAGACTATTTCAGGATAGGGCCGGCCCCGTCGCACCTTTCGTGCAGATACGCAAGCGGGCGGGCGTCCGGGTCGTGCAGAGGTGCAAGACCCGTCCCGGTGTGCAGGCGGCATACCCGCCGCCGCAGGCCGCAGACCTCTTTTTCCGGTTGCCGCACACTTTGGTACTCTCCTTGCATATAGTGGGGTGGAACCCGCGCTCCTTGCGGGACAACGCCATTCCAATTTTGAACTGTGATCATCAACCCACGCGCCATACTGATCGTCGAAAAGGAGCCCGTCATGCGGGAATCCCTATCGCTGATCCTGGAAGACGAAGGCTACCGCAGCCTGCCTGCGGCGGACGCCGGCGAGGCGATGGAGCATCTCGACCGCGAGCAGGTAGACCTGGTACTTCTTGACCTGGCGACGGGTCATGCGTGCCCGGAATCCCTGTTCCGGAAACTGCGCCGCCGGCGCCCGGAACTGCCTGTACTCCTGGTCAGCCAGTACGACGACCATGAGGTCCTGGTTCCGCTGATGCGTATGGGCGCCGCAGGTTACCTCTTCAAGCCCCTTGACTTCGAAGAGCTCATTGATCTCCTTCCCTCCTACCTGGCGCGCTAAATCTTCCCCTGCCTCTGCAACCCCTTCATCATCCCAAAGCTAAAGACCGCCCATAAACTTTAATATTAAATATTCATTGTTATACTATAGCCGAACCAGGAATAACGGAAGATCTGTATTTCCTATGAAGGTACTAACGAGCACCGTGGCACGCGTACTCTTTGCCCTGCCTTTTGGGGTTTTCGGCATTAACCATCTGATGAACGCGGGCAGCATGGCCGGCTATGTGCCCATTCCCGGCGGCGCCTTCTGGGTCTACCTGACGGGCGTCGCCCACCTGCTGGCCTGCGCCGCACTTCTGGTCCGTCAGAAGGTGCGCCTGGCCGGGCTTCTGCTGGGACTGATGCTGCTTATCTTCGCCCTCTCCATCCATCTTCCGGCGGTCATAGGCGGTAACATGGGCTCCCTGCCCAGTCTGCTCAAGGACCTGTCCCTGGCGGGTGCAGCCTGGATTTATGGCGGGACAGGCATCTGAGATGAAAGGAATACCGTCTTCTTCCGATGAGTAAGCCCTTACACTGAATGTACTTGACTCGGGCCTGCCGGCCACCGCACCGGCGGGCCTATTTTATATAGATGAGGCCTTCACAGATACAGCTGAAGCGGAGGTTTCGGAGGGTGGTGGGAATAAAAAAAAGGTGCCGCATGTTCAGATGCGGCACCTTTGATTATTCGAACGTTGGGATGGTGGTTACCTCCCAGGATGCGTTGCTCTAGAAGCTGATGACGGCTTCCATCATGATTCCGTTAAACTCGGCGCCGTCGTACTTGCTGCCGGACATGAAGCCGTTCCACTCCTGGCTGACGTACTCGACCTTGGCCAATACGTTTTTGGTCAGGAACCAGCCGCCCCCGATGTTATAGCGGGTGATGTCGAAGGAGCCGTCGGTCATGTTCTCGCCTTCAACCATGTTCCAGCGGAAGCCCAGGTAGACGTCTTCGGCGGAGCCGAAGCGGTAGAGCAGTTCTGCGCCGTACTGGTTGTATGAGCGGCTGTCTGATTCGGTGTTTGATTTACCGGTGGCGTTCTCGTAAAGCCCGTAGAACTCCAGTCCCCCGTACTTCACGAAGGGATTGACCATGACGGAGGTCATTTCGCCGTAGCCCGCAGGATCCGTGCGGCCGGGAGTGAAGCTGGGCGCGAAGCGTCCGCTTCGGAATCCGTCGTCCAGCACGTTGTAGTAGCGCGATCCCGCGCGGTCGCCCGAGTAGAGGTAGATGGAGGGCGACTGTCCCGTAGTATAAACCGAGCCGCTCAGGCGAAAACGGAAATCGTCGCTGAACTGGTTGTCGTAGGCCAGTTTGCCCAACACGGAGGCGTGGGTCTTGTACGTGCCCTCCAGGGTGCTCTGGTTGAGCTTGCCGTTGGTCAGCCCGAACATGGCCATCCAGGGACCGTCGTAGTAGTAGAGCTCCCCGCCCACCTCGGTGGTGAAGGAGTCCATGATGTAGTTGCCCACAAAGGGGTTGTGGATGGCCGACCCGTTGTCGGAGCGGCGGAAGTGGTTGTCGCCGTAGTTGTTCTCCATGTGGCCGATCTTGATGCGCACGTGGTCCATGACGCCGGAGAGCAGACCCTCCTGAATGAAGTCCAGGCGGTCGACCTGCATGTATCCGCTCTTGACATAGGCCTCGGTGTGGTGCTGTGAGGTCAGGTAGGTGCGCAGGTGCATGCGGAGCCCCTCGCCCAGGGCCACGTCCAGGTCAAGGTTGGAGGTGGCCAGGTTGAAGTTCGACTCCAATCCGGGAAGCGTGCCGAGCATGTTGTCGTGACGCAGTCCCTGGAACTGCAGGGCGTTGGAACCGCCTATGCGAACTACGACTCCGTCGAAGCCGATATTGGTCGTGAAGGGTGCCTCAAATTCGTTGAGTCCCCGCTGGTCGGGGGCGGTGAAGTATTGGAGATCCCGGTCGAAAACTTGACCGAAAGCACTTCCCGCCGTCACGAAGAGGGCCAGAAGCAGCGTTGAGATGATTGGTTTGAGAAGTTTCATGATGAAGCCTCGTGGTTTTTGGTTTGAATAATGGGATGTGACTGTTTCGTCAAGTTCGTTTCGCATCCTCCTGCCCGGTGTGGCCGGGTGGGTTTCATGCATGTGAGATACAAGGACCGTACCAAAGTTCTGTCCGCATGCCATATCTGCGAGAAAGTTGCGTCATCCTGGCCCAAGGCGCTCTAACCGGGGAAGTTATTATTAAAAATGACCAAATAAAGGCGCCGATTCAAGCGAAGGGCTGTAATAGCCGCGGCTGGTACTTCAGCCGCCTATGCAGGCGTGCAAGAAGGTCTGCAGGCCAATCGTGCAGGACTGCAAGAAGGATAAGAGCGGATCTCGGGAAGTCGCCGTCAGGCCGACTCCACCGCCGGCTTGCCGCGCTGCAAGATGGAGGGCATCAGTGCCCGCGCCTTCCGGAGCAGCCCGTCTGTGGTAATGTAGACCACCGGGATGAAGACCAGGGTCACCAGCGTGGATGCCGTAAGCCCTCCGATCACTACGCGCGCCAGGGCCGCCTGTATCTCCGCGCCGGCGCCCAGGCCGAAGGAGAGGGGCAGCAGTCCCAGCACGGTGGTAAGAGTGGTCATCAGGATGGGACGCAGGCGCAGGCGCCCGCTTACGATTACCGCCTCCCGCACGCCCATGCCGCGCTCGCGACGCATCAGATTGATGTAGTCGATCAGAACGATGGCGTTGTTGACCACGATACCGATGAGCATTACGATGCCCATCAGGCTCTGCATGTTGAGAGTAGTGCCGGTGAGCAGCAGGACGGGCACCACGCCTATGATGGCCAAAGGCACGGCGAACATGACGATAAGCGGGTCAAAGAAGCGTTCGAACTGGGCCGCCATCACCATGTAGATCAGCACCAGGGCCATGAGCACCGAAAGCTGGAAGTCGGCCGCGGCCTTCTCCTGCTCCTCGTACTCCCCTCCGTAGACGATGGAGAAGCCCTCGGGCAGCTCCAATGCGCCCAGCCTGGCCTGTATCTTCTCCACGGCCGTGCCCAGGGGCACGCCGCTCTCCAGGTTGGCGGTGATGAAGGAGACGCGCTGGCTGTTGATGCGGCTGATGGCCGTCGGCCCGCGGCCCATCTCCTGGGTTACTACGGCCGAGACGGGCAGAACCTGTCCATCGGGCGTGCGGATAGAGATATTCTCCAGGTCGGTGGCGCTTAGCCGGTCCTGCGGCTGCAGGCGTACATTGATGGGGTATTCGTCGCCGGCCATGCGGTAGACACCTGCCCGGCTGCCCCCGATATTGGTCTGGATGACCCGCGCCACGTCGTTTACCGAGAGACCCAGATCGGCGATTTTCTCACGATCAAAAATGAGGTTCTGCTCCGGGCGCCCCTCGCGGCGATCGATGCGTACGCCGGATACCTCGGGAATTTCCTCCATAAGCAGGCGTATCTGCTGGGAGATACGTGCGGCCTGTTCCAGGTTGTAGCCCCGGAGCTGCACTTCCACCGCCTCGCCCCCGCCCGATCCGAAAAGCCGGCGAAGGATCCAGAGTCCCGACTGCGCACTCACGCGTATGTCGCCGCCTGGGATGAGCCCCTGCAGGTTTTCGCGCAGTTCGTCGGCGATGGCTGAGGTGCTGCGCGAGCGCTTTCCGGCACTCACCATCGCGATTTCCACCTCCGCGTTGCCATTGCGCACCTCGGTGGTCAGGTGCTCCACGTCCTCCATCGGGAGGTTGGCGCGCACGATTTTTTCAAGTTCGAGGAGATATTCGTTCTGTACGGCGATATTGGTGCCCTGGGCCATCTGCAGGTTGACGCTGATCTCGTCGGCGTCCGACTGAGGGGCCAGCTCCATGGGGATGGTGCGGAATGCCAGAAAAGAACCGGCGACCAGTACGGCGGTGACGCCGAAGACCCAGGCGCGGCGGTCCAGCACCTTCTCGATAAGACGGCTGTACTGATCTTCCAGACGCCGGAAATAGCGCTGGAAACGACCTTTTTTGGCGCCGTCCCCCTCACCTTCCGGACGCACCGTCAGGAAGCGGCTGCAGAGCATGGGCACGAGCGTGAGGGCCACGAAGAGCGAGCATAGCAGGGCAAAGACCACCACCAGGGCCAGCTGCTGGAAGATCATGCCCGAAATGGTCTGCATGAAGACGACCGGCAGGAAGATCACCGAAGTGGTGAGGGTGGAGGCCACGATGGCCCCGGCTACCTCGCGGGTACCCACCAGGGCGCTGCTTTCAAGATCTTTGCCCTCCTCCTCACGCAATCGAATAATGTTTTCCAGCACCACGATGGCGTTGTCCACAATCAGCCCCACCCCCAGGGCCAGTCCCCCGAAACTCATCTGGTTAAGTGTCAGGTCGTTGAAATAGAGCAGCCCGAAGGTAGCGATGATGGAGATGGGGATGGAGACGGCGATGATGAAGGTGGAGGAGCCGTTGCGCAGGAAGAGGTAGAGGATGAACACGGCCAGCAGGGAGCCCCACAGGGCGGAGTTCTGCACGTTGTCGATCGAAGCCTGGATGAACTCGCTCTGGTCGGTGGTGATGAAAAGCTCCATGTCGTCGCGCTCGCCGTTGATGCGGTCGATCTCGCTGCGGATTTCCTCGGCCACGGCCACGGTGTTGGCGCCCGACTGCTTCTGGATGCCGAAGCGCACCATGGGCTTGCCGTCGATATTGACGATACGGCTCACGTCCTCGTAGCCCCAGTCCACCTGCGCTACATCGCGCACGCGGATGGGCTTGCCCTCCACGACGGATACGATGGTATTGCGGATCTGGTCAAGGTCCTCAAACTCGCCCAGGGTGCGTACGTAGAGTTGCTGCATGCCGGAGTTGACGTTGCCTCCCGGCAGGTTGACGTTTTCGCTGGCGATGGCCTGCTGCACCTGCGTCGAGGATAGCCCGCTGGCGATGAGCCGGTCCCTTTTCAGCTCTACGTGAACCTCGCGGTAGACACCGCCCCAGACGCCGATGGAGCCCACACCCGAAATCTGCTCGAAACGCTTGGTTACCTCCCGTTCGAGCACCTGGGTGAGTTTCTGCAGGTCCATGTCAGAGTTGGCCCCCACGATGACGATGGGGAAGTTGTTGGGATCGAATTTCCAGATCTGCGGCGGCTCGGCTTCCGGCGGCAGGTCGTCGCGCACCCGGTCGAGGACGGCGCGCACCTCGTTGGCCGCCACGTCCAGGTCGGAGCCTTGGGTGAACTCCAGGGTGACGCGGCTGCTTCCCTCGTCGGAACTCGAGCGCACCCGCTCCACACCGGGGATGCCGGCGATGGCATTCTCGATGCGCTGGGTGATGATCTTCTCCATCTCCTCGGGACCCACGTTCGAGTAGCTGGTGGATATGGTCAGCTGAGGGTATTCGATGGGCGGGAGCAGGTCCACCGGCAGGTAGCGGAAGGACATCACGCCCAGTACGATGACGATCAGGAATACCATCGTGGTGGCGATGGGACGTTTTACGGCGGTATTGGTAAGGGCCATAGCGGTGGAGACGTGAGGTTACAGGGTGGAGTTGGCCTGGTCGACGGAATCGCCGGCCTGCCGCTGTTCGCGAAGCACGCGGTTCAACAGGTCCTGCTGCTGCAGTCCCTGCAGGGCCAGAATGCGCTCCCAGGTGACGGTACGTACGCGGGCTGTGCCCCGCCCCCCGTAGAGCAGGTCCTGCCCGACGGTCACCACCCAGCTGCCGGGATCGATACCGGAGATGCCGACTTCCATGCGGCCGCGGGCGATAATCTCCACAGGTTGGAAGGTCACGTCCACGGGTTCGGTCAGCGGCGGCGGGCTGTTGGGGTCGTAGTCCTCCACAGGCTCGACCTCCGAGCCCAGGGAACGTGCCACGAAGACGCCGTTCTCCCCGGTGTTGGGATCGGAAAAGAGGGCGCTGGTGGGGATCAGGGTGGCCTGCCGGCTCTCCCCGTAGAGGATATCCACAGGCACAAACATGCCCGGCCGGAACCTGCCCTGCTGGTTGGCAAGGTCGATCTCAGCCTCGGTGCTCCGGGTGACGGGGTGCAGGAAGGGGGAGATGCGCGAGAGGGAGGCCGTGACGGACTGCAGGTTTTCACCCTCGCCGGTGTATATGCGGGCGGTCTGACCCGTTTCGATCTCCTCGAGCATGTTTTCGGTGAGCACCACCTCCACACGCAGGCGGCTCAGGTCGCCTATAATGAAAAGCTGTGTGCCGCTGCTCACCTGCATGCCCACCTCGGCGTTACGCTGTCCCAGCGTGCCGCTGACAGGCGCGCGGACCACCGTACGGGCTAGCACCTCCTGCTGCTCGGCGAGGGAGGACTGCGCCTGTTCCAGCTGGGCCTGAGTCAGATCCACGTCGGCTTCGGCAGAGGCCATCTGGGCCTGGAGAGTTTCCAGTTCGAGCTGGCTGCTCAGGTTTTCGTCGGCCAGGGCTTTGACGCGCCGGTACTGGGCCTCCAGCTCCTGAAGGCGTGCTTCGGCCTGCTTGAGCCGGGCTTGGGCGATACGCAATCCTGACCGGGCCTGCTCGACCTGCTCGCGGTACTGGGAGTCATCGAGGCGGACGAGGGGATCGCCCTCACGGACGCTCTCTCCGTTCTGAACCAGCACCTCGGCGATGCGGCCGTTGATCTCGGGGTAGAGGACCACCTGGTTGTTGGCGATGACCGTGCCGCTGAGCCGCTCGGAGAGGGGCAGGGAGCCGTATCGGGCCTGTACGGCCTCAACGGCGGGAATGACGTTGGAGGCGGCCATGGCGGCGGAATTCTGGGAGGTCTCTTCGCCTCCGCCTGCGCAGGAAACAAGAAAGGCCAGCGCCACCGGCAGCGTCCATAAATAGCGAAATTTCGGGAAGGCTGTCATAGAAAATAGATTGATGGAAGGGGGTTCAGGGGAATATCGCAGGTGGTGAAAAAAGGGTAACACCCAAGTTCGCCAAATTCGCTTCCATCCGCTTGTTAAATGATTTAAAAAGGGATGGATGATTGAAAAAAAATATTCGCACCACCCGGCAATCCGGTACGTACCAAAGGGGTGTAATGAAACCGCCGACCAATCGTCTATACCACAGCATGACAAAGACGGAATTCCAGAATTTGGTCATTCCCTCCAGGGACAAGCTGTACCGGGTGGCCCTTTCGCTGCTGCGCGACCGTCAGGATGCGGAAGACGCCCTGCAGGAGGTCTACCTGAAGCTCTGGAGGATGAGGAGAAAGCTGGCCGCCTACAACAGCGTGGAGGCGCTGGCGGTGACCATGATCAAAAACCTCTGCCTGGACCAGCTGCGATCCTACCGGAACCGCAAGCAGGACGGGCGGGAGCTTGAAACCATGAGCCTGTCCAGCGCAACGCGCTCTCCTGAGCGCAGCGTCGAGATCAGCGAGTCGTTGGAAACCATTCACCGGCTGGTGGGGGAGCTGCCCGACCGGCAGCGCATGATCCTTCACCTACGCGACATCGAGCACTACGAATACGAAGAGATTGCCGATATGACCGGACTGACGGTCAACAACATACGGGTGACCCTCTCCCGCGCCCGGAAAAGCGTGAGGGAAGCCTGGCAAAACCATCAGAATTATGAGCACAGAACGAATTAAACAGTTGCTGGATAAATACGCCGAGGGTGAAAGCACCCTTGAGGAGGAGCGCGAGCTGCGCGGGCTTCTGGCCCGCGAGGACCTGCCCGGTGAGCTGCGTGCCTGGCGCGACCTCTTCGATTATTACGGGGAGGCGGGCCGCGCGGTCCGCGAACCTTCCCTGGATCCCCTCGCCCGCATCGATTTCGGTGAGGAGGGGTGCGAAACGGCGGGGATCTCCTTTCTACCCGGCCTTACGGAGCACGGGCTGCGCCGCAGCCTGAGGGCTGCCGCGGCTGTCATACTCCTGCTTGCGGGCTTTGCCGGGGGGCTGCTGGTGAACCGGACGGGTGCCCCCGAGCTGACGGCCCTGCAGAAGGAGGTAAGCCAGATGAAAGAGGTGCTGGTCTACGGCTCCCCGCAGCAGACTTCCGCCAGCGAACGTATATCGGCCATCAATTTCTCCACACGGCTGCCCGCCGAGGGCGGGAATCTGGACCCGGAAATCCGGGACATTCTTGTCTGGGTGATGAACAGCGACCAGAGCGTGAATGTGCGCCTGGAAGCCGCCGAGGCGCTGAACCGCTACCGCGGGCAGCCCGAGGTGCGCCGGTCCCTGGTCAACACCCTCTCCCGGCAGGAGTCGCCGGTCATGCAGCTCACGCTCATTGACATGCTGGTGGAGATGAACGCCACCGGTGCCATCAACGAAATGCAGAAACTGCTCATGAAAGCGGACACCCGCGAAATGGTGCGGCCCGAACTGGAGGCCGCCATCGCCACCCTGAAGGGCGGCGACGGGGTCTGAACATTTTTTCCCGCCCAAAGCGGGGCCACCCGGATGAATATGACAACACAAAACAAAGACCAGATACAGCCATGAAAACCACAGCACGCCTTATTCTCTTCCTGGCCATGGGCCTGGGGGCTCTCATCCCCGCCCGGGCGCAGGAGTACACCCACGACCTGGGCAACGACACCAACCTGGCCATCGAGTTCGCCGTCTCGCAGAGCGACGTGGTCATCGAAGGCCACGACAGCGACCAGGTGGTCATCCGCAACCTTGACTACGACGCCCCGCCTGAGCGCGCCCAGGGCCTGCAGGCCATCTACGGCGGGGCCGAAGACAACACCGGTATCGGACTGTCGGTGAGCCGCGAGGGCAATACCCTTAAAATCACCCAGGCCAGCCGTGACGGCGGCGACTATCGCCTGATGATCCCCAACCGGGTACGCATCATGATCGAAGAGGTGAACTGGGGCGGAGGCGACGTGGAGATACGCAACCACGACGGGGAGATAGAAATCGCCTCCAAATCGGGCGACATGACCCTCACCAACGTCACCGGTCCCATTACCGCCAACAGCACCAGCGGCGACCTGGAGATCGTCTTCCGTGAGCTGAGCCAGCGCAACCCCACCTCCATCTCGCTGGTCAGCGGCTTCATCGACGTGACCCTGCCGCCATCTTCGCCCGCCAACTTCCACCTGAGCTCCGTCTCCGGGGAGATCTACACCAACCTGGACCTGCAGGTGGAGGGCGAAGAGGGCGAGGAGGGCATGCGCCTCTTCGGCACACGCAATATGAAGGCCACCCTGGGCGGTGGAGGGGTGGAAGTGGGTCTCAAAAGTATCAGCGGCGATATCTATCTGCGCGGAGCCGGGCAGTAGGCCCGACGCGCCCACACTACCGGGAATGGCCCGTCCCCTTCCGGGGAGGGCCCAACCGGTGTTCATCTCCATTCAACCTATGGACTTATGACTGCACCGAAATACTACCTGGCGCTGCTCCTGTTCTGCCTGGCGGTCCTTCCCGCCTCGGCGCAGCAGCGCACCGTGGAACGAACCTTTGCAATGGATGCCGGCGAGGAAGTCCGGCTGGAACTGAAATTCGGCAACGAGATTACGGTACGCGCCTGGGACCGCGACGAGGTCTCCTTCACGGCCACCGTGGAGATCAACGGGGGACGCCTTAACGAGGCGCTGCTGCTGGATTTTGACGAGGAGGGCGAAGGGCTGCGCATCGATTCCCGCTACGACAACGAACTGCTGCGGCAGGGCCACCGCGGCGACTGTCCCGACCGCGGATACACCACCTACAACTGGAGTGACAACAGGGAGGATGCCTGGGTCTGCAGCAGGATCAGCTACGTGGTGCATGTGCCGCGCGACGCCCCGATCATTATCGATACCATCAGCGGGGATATCCTCATGGAGGGGGTGCGCGGTCCCATCGAGGCGAAGTCGATCAGCGGCTTTGTAGACCTTAGCTGGCCCGAGCAGCAGGCCGCACAGCTCTCGCTGAAAACGATCAGCGGAGAGGCCTATACCGACCTGGAGTCCCTCACCTACCTGAACCGCAAGGACCGTCCGCCGCTCGTGGGCTACGAGCTGAAGGCGCGCATCGGGAGCAGCGGCCCCGCGGTGCGGCTGGAGTCGGTCAGCGGGGACATTTTTCTGCGGCGCGCATCCTAGGCGGCGATCGCTACTCCTCCGAGCCGCCGCTCAGGGGACCGGATCCGGTCACGCCGCCCGACCCGCCGGAGATGCCCTCCGACATCCTCTTGAAGGCGTCCATGAACTCCAGGGGAAGCGGCATAAACACGAAGGATGTGTTCTCCTCGGCTACTTCGTTCATGGTCTGGAGGAAACGAAGCTGCAGGGCGGCGGGAGCCGTCTGCATCATCTTGGCGGCCTCCACCAGCTGCTCGGCGGCCTGGAACTCCCCTTGGGCGTTGATCACCTTGGCGCGGCGGTCCCGTTCGGTCTCGGCCTGTCGGGCCATGGCACGCTTCATGTTTTCGGGAAGCACCACGTCGCGCACCTCCACCGACACCACCTTGATGCCCCAGGGATCGGTCTGCCGGTCGATGATCTCCTGTATGTTCTTGTTCACCTTTTCCCGGTTTGCAAGCAGCTCATCCAGCTCCACCTGTCCCACGATACTGCGCAGTGTGGTCTGGGCCAGCATGGAGGTGGCGTGGATATAGCGCTCAACCTGGATGACGGCCTTTTCGGTATCCACCACCCGGAAAAAGGTGATGGCATCGACGTTCACCGTCACATTGTCCTTGGTGATGACCTCCTGCTTGTCTACGTTGATGGTCAGCACACGCAGGTCCACCCGCTCAATTTTGTCGATGAAGGGAATGAGCAGGATCAGGCCGGGTCCCTTGACTTTAAGAAATTTTCCAAGCCTGAAAACTACGGCTCGTTCGTACTCCCTGAGGATCTTCAGCATCTGCGGCATCAGGATGGCCAGCAGCACGGCGATGGTGATAATCCATGTCAGGGCGTTAATTAAATCTCCGCTAGGTTCCATAATAACGGGTTCTTGGGTTGGTGTTTAACAATAGGGTTCAGGTACGTTCCTTCTCAGGTTCTCCGGCGGAGTGATCCCCGGCGATCTGCGCCGAACGGGGACGCGCCACTTTCAGCGTGAGTCCGCGGATCTCGGTCACGACACAGCGCTCGCCCTCGGCCAGCTCATCCTCGCTGACGGCGTTCCAGTATTCTCCTTTCAGGAAGACGCGTCCCTTTCCGCTGGTAATGGCGTCGGACACCTCGGCGGGAGCGCCAATCATCGACTCCCTGCCGGTGCGGTCGGGACTGAACTGTATGCGAAGCCCCTCCCCGACGATCCAGACAAAAAAGAGGGTGGTGAGGATGGTGGCGGGTATGAGCCATCCCCAGGAGAGCTCCATGGAGGCGGGCAGGTCCTGGAAGAGCATGAGCGCACCCAGGAAGAAGGATACGGCGCCGCCCCCGATCAGCAGCCCGAAGGCGGGGGTAAAGGACTCAGCTACGAAGAGCACCACCGCCAGGGCGATGAGGGCGTAACCCGCGACGTTGATGGGCATGGCCGAGGAGGCGTAGAGCACCAGGATAAGGGCGATGACCCCCGCCATGCCCGGTACGATGGCGCCGGGATTGGTTACCTCGCCCACGATGCCGTAGATGGCGATCATGGTGAGGATGAGCATGACTTCGGGGCGCAGGATAAAGCCGAGCAGGTTTTCGGCCAGGTTGGTGGGGATTTCGGTGATCCGTGCGTCGGCGGTCTCCAGGGTGTCGCCCGCCACTACGCGGCCGTCGATCAGGTCGAGCAGCTCGCGTCGGTCGGCCGCGATGAGATCCACCACGTTGCGTTCTACGGCCTCTTCGGCGGTGATGGACTCCCCGCTGCGCACCGCGGAAATGGCCCACTCGGCATTGCGGTCTCGCCGGTTTGCGATGGACTCGATATAGCTTTCCGAGTAGTTGAAAATCTTTTTCTGCATCACCGTATCGGTCTGGGCGGCGCCCCCGCCCGGACCCGACTGCACCGGGGAGGCCGCCCCGATGTTGGTGGCCGGCGCCATGGCGGCGATGTGTGCGGCCATGGTGATGAAGGTACCTGCGCTGGCAGCCGAAGCCCCTTCCGGCGAGACGTAGACCACGACCGGTAGATCCCCGGAGTCCAGGAAGGCCTGAACGATATCCTTGGTCGACTCAAGCAGCCCGCCGGGCGTGTCCAACTCCACCACCAGGCACTGGGCCCCCGCCTGCCGGGCCTCCGAAATCCCCCGTGTGATGTAATTGACGGCGGTAGGGGAGATGGTGCCGTCTACGCGTATCACGGTGACGAGGGGCTCCCCGCGGTCCGCGGCGGTGCTGTCGGGCTGGGCCGCCGCGGGTGACGCGAACCAGGCCGCGCCCAGCAGCGCCAGGCATCCTATGAGAAATCGCGTGTTCATGAGAGGTAGGGTGTATGGGTCTTTAATAAAGGCCTTTCCGCCCGCATTGCCAAGCCCGGGCGATGAGAGCGGCGTATGTCCGGTCCCACTATGATAAACCCCTATAACTCCGCTACCATTTCCTCCTTCAGGGCGCGCGTAGTCTCCTGCAGAATTTCAAGGGTGCGGCGCAGCGTGTCGTGGTGGGTGCGGTAGTGCAGCACGGCCATGCGCAGCCATACCGATCCCTCCATCCGGGTGGAGGAGAGAAACACGCGGCCGTCGGCGTGGAGGCGGTCCACCAGCCGGCGGTTGGCCTCGTCGGGATCGAGGCCTTCGGGTGTCCAGCGGAAGAGGGAGACCGAGAGCTGCGGTTCGGGTCCGGTCTCCATCTCCTGCCAGCCGCCGATCTCACGGTGAAACCAGCGGGCCAGCAGCAGTTTTTCCTCCAGGGCGGCGCGAAATGGAGCGGTGCCCAGCAGCTGCAGGGGCAGCCACAGCCTCAGTCCCCGGAAATGGCGGGAGAGCTCGGGCGAGAGATCGGCCGGGGAGAGCTCGTCGGTCTTCTTGAGGGTATCGCGCATATAGGAGGCACTCATATGCTGCGACTCGTAGAGGGTGCGGGAATCGCGCACAAGCAGCGCGCCGGAACCGTAGGGCAGAAAGAGTCCCTTGTGGGGATCAATGATCACCGAATCCGCGGAAGCGATGCCGCGCATGGCTTCCCGGCCGTAATCGGTTAGCAGGAAGGCACCCCCGTAGGCGGCGTCCACATGGAACCAGAGCCCCTGGTCGTCCGCCACCCCGGCCAGCGCCTCCAAGGGGTCCACCGCCCCCAGGTCGGTGGTGCCGGCGGAGGCGAATATCATCAGGGGCCGCAACCCCTCGTCCCGGTCATCCGCTACTTGCCTGCGAAGGGCGTCGGGCCGCATCCGAAAGCGCGCGTCCATGGGGACCTCGCGTACGGTGCATTCGCCCAGACCGGCAAAGCGGATGGCCTTCAGGGCGCAGTGATGCACCTGGCGGGTGGTATAAATGACCGCGCGGGGGAAATCCCCGGCCTGCAGCCCGGCGTGGTCGCGGGCCGCCACCAGGGCGATGAGGTTGGCCACTGATCCTCCGGACGTGAGATTGCCCCCGGCCCCCTCGGGGTAGCCTATCAGGTCGCAGAGCCAGCGCAGGCACTGGTTCTCCATGCGCACGGCTCCCGGCGAGGAGAAGAAGACGCCGGCGTAGCGGTTGGTGACGGCCGCCAGGAAGTCGCCCAGGGCCGAGGCGTAGAGTCCCCCGCCCGGAATATACCCCATGTGTCCCCCGGAAGCGGGATTCAGCCCGGGACGGTTGACCTCGCGGTCGATCAGCTCCAGCAGCCGGTCCATACCGGTACCCTGCTCCGTAATGGGCAGCTCCAGCAGGCCGGTCCCGTCCCCTTCCTCCTCGAAGGCCTTGCGCTCCGGCAGGCGGTCCAGCCAGTCTCCTGCATAGGAGGTCACGGCTTCGGTCCACTTCCGGCGCTGCTCCGGGGCGCATTCGAGTGGTGAGGCTTCATGCTGGAGCTGGCGTATGCGTTCTTCCATGGCGGGAGGTCGGCTGCGGTTGGGGGGGGCGAAAGGTAAGGCGCGCTGTCCAGAGAGACCAACCTCGTACAGCCGGTCCCGGCAGGCACAAGGCCTCAGCAGTGGTTATGAGACGTTGTCTAGCCGGCTTCACTACCGTCAAGGGGAAGTCCGGCGCTGCGCCATCCGGCGAGACCCTCCTCAAAGTCCCATACCCGTGTGTAGCCCATGTCGATGAGGGCTTCCGCGGCCTGGAGGGAAGCCTCGCAGTCGGCGTTGGCGCAGTAGACCACAATGGGCTGCTTCTTGTCCGGCGCCAGCCGCGTGATCTCTTCAATGTCGTCGGTCGGAACGTTCACCGACCCCGGGATGCGTTTGGCCTTGTAGGCCTCGCGCCCCAGCGTATTGATCAGTATCGGCCGGTTCCGGTTGTCTCCCAGCAATTCGTTCAGTTCGTCCGCTTCGATGTGTTCTACGGTATCGACCATAAGACGAGTTTTTTGGAGTTGAAAAGTGTTCCCGCATGGTCCTGTTAAACAGGCGGGCGAATGGTTACATTCCAGGCCTCCGGGACAAAACTTTACCCCGGCTTTGTACGTTATACAGGCAGGGCGCAGCGGGACGGAACAGCCGCGGCGCCGCGCAATATTCTCAAAACCAACCCATCTCCTACCGATGAACAGGAATTCCCTGAGAACCGTATTTCTGATGACCCTCGTGGCCGTGCTCTTCATGCTGGTCGGCCAGATCCTTGGAGGGTCCACCGGACTGATTATGGCTTTTGTGCTGGCCATGGGCATGAACTTTTTCAGTTACTGGAAATCGGACAAGATGGTGCTGCGCATGTACAAGGCGGAGGAGGCCGACCGCAGCAAACATGCCGATCTATACCGCATGGTGGAGGAACTCTGCACGCAGGCGGACCTTCCAATACCTACACTCTACGTGATTCCCCAGCGCCAGCCCAACGCCTTTGCCACGGGACGCAATCCCGAACATTCGGCGATAGCGGTAACGCAGGGTATCCTGGAGGCGCTCGACCGCGAACAGCTTCGCGGGGTGATCGCCCATGAGCTGGCTCATATCAAGAACCGCGATATCCTGATCCAGACCATGGTGACTACGGTGGTGAGCGCCCTCACTATGCTGGCGCAGATGGCCTATTTCATACCATTGGGCGGCAGCAGCGACCGCGGATCCAATCCCCTGGTAGCTCTGCTGGTGCTGATAACCGCCCCCATCGCAGCGACCATGCTGCAGGCGGCGATCAGCCGCACACGCGAGTACGAGGCCGACCGGGTGGGAGCTGAAATCTGTGGCAAACCGCAGAGTCTGGCCTCGGCGCTGGAGCGTATCGAAGATGCGGCCCGGCAGATCCCCATGAAGGTGTCCGACACCGCCATGCGCTCCACCTCCCATATGTTTCCCGTAAACCCCTTCAGCGGCAAAGGTATCATGAGCCTGTTCTCCTCTCACCCGCCCACGGAGGAACGGGTGGAAGCTCTCCGGGAGTTTGCCCGCACCGGGATCTATCCCACCGGCGGCTAGTTTCGACAGACCGCGGATTTCAGTTTTCTGCGGAGGTCGACAATCCCTGGGCGGGCGGGGTGAAGCGAACCACGGTGTTGTCCACCGGCTCGATGCTTTTCAGGTATACGTAGATAGCTCCCAGATCCTCCTCGTTCATGCCGGCATACATCTGCCAGGGCATGATGGTGTTGAATTCCCCCTCCTCAACCCTTGGAAGGGAGTCGACAGGCAGGTCGTACCGTTATTTTTCTCCTTCCTGGTATTGCTCCTTGTAGGCACTGGTGATACGCTGGTTCATGTGTCGCTTGTAGTTGCGGTACTCGTACTTCTTTACGGTGAATTCGGAGCGGAAGGTACCGTCATTGCAGGTTACCCGCAGCTTTTCGGGATGGTCGGTCTCCTCGATGGTTACCTGGATGGAACCCAGCTTGTAGGAATCGATTTCGGAAGCCATGGGGCTGCGGATGCGGTGAGTGTTTAAGACCACCCAAGATAAGGACTGCCCGCGACGAATTGAACCGGTACTCGCCCGGCTTTCATTTCCGGCACAGGCGGTGCTGCGGGGTACGTGAGATGATGGGTAAATGTCCATAATTCTTTGTATAGTAGGCCTTTGCAACGATAGACCTTACCATTTCTGTATGAGCGACAAACCTCGTATGACGGATGCTGCGACCAAGGCGAAGGCGGCCCTGCGGGTGATCGCAGGAACGCCGGCCGGGGAGGTGGCCGCCGAACTGGATGTTGAGCCCGGGAGGGTGGAGCGCTGGGTGGAAAAGTTGCGCCGGGACGCGCCCGCAACCTTTGAGGGGAATACATCCGATGCATACCGATCCCTTCTAGACTCCATCACGCGCAACGTACAGGAGGCCGTACTGCGCAGCACGCCGGAAGAAGGCCTGATCTACGTCAACGACGCCTTCCTGAAGATGTTCGGGTACCAATCGAAGGAGGAGGTCCTGAACACGCAGCCCGAAAAGTTCTACGCTGAGAGCGAGGAGCGCTGGGACCTGGTCAAGGAGATGCGCGAAAAGGGGCGCATCAGCAACGCGGAGGTGCGTTTTCGGCGCCGGGACGGCAGCGAATTCTGGGGCCTGGAAAACTCCATCCTGGTGGAGGTCGACGGACGCATCTACATCGACGGTATCGTACACGACATCACCGAGCGCAAGCGTTTTGAGAAACGAATCCAGGAGTCGCTAAGGGAAAAAGACGTCATGCTGGGCGAAATCCACCACCGGGTGAAAAACAACCTTGCCGTTATTTCGGGGCTGCTCTACCTGCAGGAGGAGCGCTCCGGCGACCGCACGGCAAGCAACCTGCTGCGGCAGAGCAGGAGCCGCATCAATTCCATGGGTATCGTACATGAGATGCTCTACAAGAACCGCACCTTTTCCAGCATCGACCCTGTAGAGTGCGTGGAGGAGCTGGTGGCGTACATCCGGTCGGACCTGGATCTTGTCGGAAAGGGGATGCAGGTGAAGGTGGAGGGCGGAGACATGCAGCTGGATATGAATACGGCGGTGCCCTTCGCGCTTATCCTGCATGAACTGGTGAGCAACGCCTTCAAATACGCTTCCCGTGGAGAGGACGAAGAGCCTGGCCTGCTGGAAATAAGTTTTTCTAAGGAAGGAGACCACTACCGCATGGTGATAGGCGACAACGGGCCCGGCATCCCCGACGGGGTGCTGGACAACCTGGAGCATGCGTGCTCCCTCGGGCTGTTCCTGGTTCATACCCTTGTAAACCAGCTCAACGGCGACATGGATGTGGAAGTGGACGAGGGCACGCGTTTCACCATCACTTTTCCCGGCTGAACGAAGCCGTCCTGCGTGGCCACACGGCTCAGTCGCCCGGGTCGGACGGCGTGGGCCGCGGCCGGCCCGCCTCTTCCGCATCATTGCCCTGCGGCTGCACCAGCTGGATGGGGAGCGCCCGGGTGGCCGCCCCGCTGTAGAGGGAGACGTGGGGGAAGGGAATTTCAATGCCCTCCTCGTCAAAGCGTGCCTTCACCTCTTCCTGTATGCTGTTTCTCAGCAGCAGGTAATCCTCGCTCGGCGCCCAAACCCGCAGGAACAGGTCGATGGAGGAGGCGCCGAAGGTGTCGAAGAGGATGTGGGGTTCGGGTTCGCTCAGGGCGAAGTCATTTTTCTCCGCCACATCCATGAGCACATCGCGCACCCGCCCTATGTCTTCCTTATAGGCCACCGACACCTTGGCGCTGAAGCGCCGGATGGGAAAACGGGTCAGGTTGATCACCTCGGTCTTGATAATGGTTTCGTTGGGAATGCGAACAAACTGGTTGTCGAAGGTGCGGAGTTTCACCGAGAGCACGTCGATGGAGAGCACGATTCCCGTCTGATTGTTGACCGTTATGATATCGTCCACCTTGAAAGGCTGTTCGGCGATGAGAAACATCCCGCTGATGATGTTGGAAACGCTGGTCTGCGAGGCGAAACCCAGCGCAATGCCCACGATGCCCGCGGCGCCCAGCATGGGCGCCAGGCTGATACCCAGCTGACTCATGACAGTTATTGCGATGAGGGTGAGTCCGGTATACCAGACCACCTTGCCGGCCAGCATGCCGTAGTGGGGGGAGTACTTACGGGAGCAGAAGGCGCGGGCCGATCGGCGAATCAGGGCCAGCGCCGGCAGGCTGACCGCCAGTAGCAGGGCTAGTCGGGCCAGAAGGGCCAGGAAATCCGGTGATATAAGGTAGTCAAAGGTATCCATGGAGGGCGTTATCTTCCGAAGTAGGTATTGTGGTCGATGATTTTCCTGAAGGTGCGTGTTGCCAGACTGCGCTGCACCGGTCTACGGGGCTCGGCGAGCAGAACGCCCTTCGGCATGTCTTCCGGCAGGCGGCCCGACACCACGATGTCGCTGTTAAGCTCGGCTCCCTGGTAGCTGATCCGGGCCTCGTCGGACCAAAGCTGTCCGTCCATGTCGAAGATCTTGAGACGTTCCACCCGGAAGCAGATTTTATCGAAGTCCAGATCCTCCTCGGCTCCGTTAGAGATGCGAATGGGACAGTTGGCCACGTGAGGCTTGAACCGCACCTCCTCCAGGCTGCGTCGCGCCAGCGTGGTGGACCAATAGCAGAGTTCCCCCTCCAGCGGGGTGCCGAACCACGTTTTGGAAAGTCGAATTGTCGGCAGCTCGATCAGCTGGTGCCCTCCGGCTCCCAGCGTAATGCGCACCCAGACGGGAATGCGGGTATAGATTTCGATCGTGGTTCCGGGCGTGATTTTGAGAGGGTATTCCGAGGCCACCACTACCGGCAGATCGGGAAAGGCGGGGGAGAGGTGCAGGGTCCGGGAAGGCGCGGAGACCGCCCAGCGCGACCATTCCAGGTCGTCAGGGGGCTCGCCGTTCTCCGGCAGGGCGGCATCGCCCTCGTAGCGATGGTCAATCCAGATTTCGTCCTTCCGTCGCTGGTACCATATATGGAGGTTTCCGATGGAGAGGTGGCGCACCTTGCGGTCCTCCTCCAGCGGCAGTTCGCCCCAGAATGAATTAGACATACGGCCTGTTGGTATCTGTGTTTCCGTGTCAAGGGAAAATAAGAGGTTGCCGTCCAAAAGTACATGTCCTCCGCCCGCGGCCGTGTGGGCGGCCGGTCACACCAATAAAAATGGCTGCCCGTGCGTCACCCGGGCAGCCATTTCAGGGATCATGAATGGGCGGTTCAGCCTTGTATAAACTGAACGTTCAGTATCAGTTTTACCTTGTCGCCGACCACCACGTTGCCCGCTTCGGTCACGGCGTCCCATTGTAGGCCGTAGTCCTTGCGGTTCAGGGTACCGGAGAGTTCAAATCCGGCCTTGGTGTTGCCGTAGGGGTCCTCTACTGTTCCTCCATGGTTCACGTCCAGGGTGATTTCGTTGGTGGTTCCCCGGATGGTAAGGTCGCCTGTCAGGCGGTATTCATTCTCGCCCGTATTCTCCATGGAGGTGGAGCGAAAGGTCAGTTTCGGATGCTCTTCAGCGTTGAAAAAGTCGTCCGACTTAAGGTGCTGGTCGCGGTCCTCGTTGCCGGTGTCCACGCTGTCGACGTCGGCCTCGAAGTATACCTCGGCATTTTCGAAGCTGTCTTCGGACGATTCGGCCTCGGCGTCGAATGAGGTAAACTTGCCGGTGACTGTTGAGATCACCAAGTGCTTGACCTTGAACTGAATTTCGGAATGGGACTGGTCAATCTTCCACTTTGTCTGGGTGTCGGTTGCGGTATCCATGATGTAAAGTTTTTGGGATTGAATGTTCAATTGTTTAATGTTGAATCAATTATAAGAACAGCACGTTCCCCACGCCAATAGAATGTTCCTATGGGCGTCATTGCCGCCGGCTATGCCGGATCCCGCCTGCGCTTTTGTAAAAAAAGGTAAGCTGCGGAATGGTAGGGGGGCGGTTTGCATGTTCTGCTAGCGAATAACCCCAAACAAACCAACTGCCATGCTTGACAAGCTGCGTTCTCTCAAACCCGACGCCATCGTAAGCCTCGATACCGCCCTACTCTTGCTGCGTGTGGGTGCAGGTATTCTGATCTTTACCCACGGCTATGGAAAACTCTCCGGCGTGCTGGAAGGCAATATGGGATTCATGGATCCCATTGGCCTGGGCGCGGGACTTTCCAAGGTGCTGGTGGCCTTTGCCGAGGGCATCTGTTCCCTGCTCATAGCGGTGGGCCTGTGGACCCGCCTGGCTGCCATTCCGCTGGTCATCAACACGGCGGTCATCACCTTCATCGTGCACTGGGAGGACGGATGGGGACGGATGGAGCTGCCGCTCTTCTTCCTGATCGTATTTACGTTCCTGCTGTTTACGGGAGGCGGCTCCTATTCACTGGACGGCATGATGTCGCGGGAAAAGAGCTAGCGGGGAAGGCTCATACCCGCTTGTAGCTGGTACAGCTGCCGTTTTCCTTGCCGTCTTTCTCACACTCCTCGCGGGTTTCGAAGCCCTGGGAGGAGTGATCCTCGATGTCGCCGTTCTTGCTTGTCAGGCGCCATCTCCATTCGTCTTTCATATCCTTGTAAATCTCGCACTTGGGCATCGGTATACTCCTTAATTCGTGTTTCTGGGATCTTCTGCGGATGATTCGGTCTGCAGGCCTTAAAATAACACGAAATTGGACCTAACAAAATGTTTGCCCTCCTTATTGCAGGGCGTCATGGTGCCCGCAGGTTGGGCAAAATTGGTAAAAGATGCTACCTTGCCAAGGTCAATCGGATCATAAAAAGGGGATACAGGATGGATTGGACAGGCTTTGTGAAACCATGGACGGGCAAGGGAATGCTGGGCGCGCTCTGCCTGGCGATGGCGGCACTTCTGGCGGGATGCGGGGGCGAGGGGTCCCCGCGGGCCGACCTGGTGGTGCTCTCGCGAGATATTTCTCAGATCGATCCGGCCGAACTTCCCGATACGGAGGCCGTTACCACTATCGTGGGCGGGAAAGTGGTTTACGAGCGGAAGTGACCGCTTGTGGACGAAAAGCTGATTTCGGAGCAGGGAAGTATTTCCTAAAAGTCGCGCAGGATTCCGCCGTAGGGACTGAAGATACCGTCACCGTTACCACGCGAACCCCAGTTCAAGCCGGTGATGGTACCGCTATCGCCTTTCCAGTCGAATACCGGGCTCCCGCTGTCTCCTCCGTTGGAGTTGTAGTTCGCGCTGTACTGGCACCGGTAGCGCAGGATGTTGCCGTTCACCTGGACCCTGCCCCCACTGGGGTCGTTTACCGTGGTATTGTAGCAGGTCCGGTTCACATCTCCGTAGGTCCACCCAGTGGTGCGCCCGATTTTATCCACGATCTCACCGGAGACCGGGTGTCTCTGGGCCCCCTGCACATCCAGGGTGGGATTGCCGTGATCGATTTGCAGGGTGGAGGAGCCTGAGGAACCGAAGTTCCAGCCATCCGGGCGGGCGATGGCACTCATGGCGCTGGAACCTCCCGTAAGTTCGATGAAGGCGGCATCGCTCTGGCGGCAGGCTGAGTTGTTGAAAAAGCCGCATGTTTGATAGTTGGGGTCGGTGTGTTCGGAGCCTATGGTCGTACCGCCGATAGGGTTGGCAAAGGACTTGCTTGTGATGCTTCCCCGGTTGGGTGTGCAGTGCGAGTTGGTCAGGTATCCCACGTCGCCGTCATAACCGATCATGATTCCGATGGTGCAGGTGCTCCAGGTAGTACCCGATATATTGTAGCCGTGTTCGATGCCTCCCCGAATGGGACTGAAGCTGCCTCGCAATCCGTGGCCCTGTGCTTCAGGCCGCTCTTCTTCCACGAGGAGGACGGCTTCCCTCGGGATTTCCTCCTCTTCGATGATGCCTTCTACATCGGAGGAGGCCTCCATGCTCGTAAGCCCCACCACCAGCCGGTTCTCGGCCTCATCCAGGTCGGTGAAGACTACCTCTTTAACCTCAAAGACCCGCTGCAGGCCCTCGTACCAGGCGGTCAGGTTTTCCATGCGGTAGGCGGCTTCTCTGAACTTCAGTTCCGTGCCGGTGAGCTCGCGGTGCTCGCTGTCGCCGCGCTGCAGTATATCATCGCCGAAAACCTCTTTCAGGGTGTTCTCGACGCTGGAGGAATCCCAGTCGGACGCAGGGGCAGCCATGGAAACGGTGGGGCGGCCGTCTTCGTCAAGATAGAAGCCCGCGAAGCCGGGCACCTGTTCCGCTACAGACCCGAACTTCTCGTTCAGGGTCGGCGGGGCTTCCTGGTTCAGCGAAAGCAGGTCTTCCCCGTCCTCCTCTTCTTCGTTCTGTTCCTCGATAAGTTCGCAGGAGGCCAGTGCGGTAAACAGGACCAGCAGGAGTACCCCCCTACCGGCCACACGCGTCATCAGGTTCCAGGCATCCGTTGTACCATCTATTCCAAGCATGAATCCTGTGAAAGGAGTGCTCATGATCTCGATCCCTCCTGATTTGAATTTGCCTTGGGTATTTTTGTCAAACAGGTATTTCGATGAAATAGCCCATACAAGGTGTAAAAAGAGAGGGGAGTGTGTCAAACCTGTGTAAAACCGGGCTTTCACACCCGGGGGTGTCTCCTTAGAACAGCGGTATGCCCACCGTGACGGTCAGGAAGGCGCTGTGTCCGATGTCGGCGTCGTCAGCCACGTTGGCTAGGTAGTCCAGCAGCTCCACGCCCAGAAAATAGCCGCTCTCATGGAGCTGTACGTCAAGACCCAGTCCCGTCTGCACGGCCAGCTCCCAGTCGCTGCTGATGGCGGCCGACTGGCTGCCGTAGTAGGCCAGCTTGTGGGCGCCGACTCCGGCGATCAGGTAAGGCTGTACGACGATGCCGGAGAGAGGACGCACCACCAGGTCGGCGGTGATCGCAGTATAGGAAATATCGGCTTTGGTCGAACCCGTAAAGGTGGGGATGGTCGTCTTTCTGCGGTAGATGCCCGTCAGGCGCCCGTTGAGGACCCGCTCCCGCGATTCGTACCCCAGGCTGAGTCCCCCGCTGATCGAGGTGGGTCCTCCCTGGAAGACCTCGCCCACTTGGGTGAAGATATCTCCAAAGCCGGCAACCCCGGGCACCGATACGCCGGCCCTCGGAATGAGGGTGAGAGTGACATCGTCACTGTCGCCCTGTCCCTGCATCTGGGCTTGTGCCGGCAGGGCAGTCAGCGCCAGGACAAGGAGCAGGCTGAACGTTTGAAGGATGATGGAGCGGTACTTGCGGTCGTCAGTTGTAATCGTCATAGGATATTCACTCTCGTTCCCTAAGGTATTTTAAATGCTCTATTTAAGGTCTCTACAGAAAACATGGAATGCAAGTTGGAGGAATACAGCGGGGAGGCCGTGAGGGGAGATGCACGCCGGGCGGGGGCGGATCGTGTGCCGGGTAGGGGGGGCAGATGAATTAAGTACGCCCGAGAGGATTCGAACCTCTGACCTTCGGCTCCGGAGGCCGACGCTCTATCCAGCTGAGCTACGGGCGCAGTGAGAATCTAAATATCCCGCTCTGCCCCGTAAAAGACAAGCCCGCCCCCTTTCTTTTCACACCCCGGCGCATGGCTGCCCCCGTCTTTGCCTAGGCCGGTGCCGCCTGCATGTCCCCCTCGGCGGCCTCCTGGCTGTCCAGGTTCTCCACCTCGTCGACCTGGTCCAGCTTAAGGTAATTCAGCAGCTCCTCCCGCAGGTCCTCGCTGATGCTGTCGGGATGGGTGATCTTGGCGTAGAAGATGGTGAAATAGATCACCTTGATACAGGTGACCGTGCGCTCGAAGAGGTTGTTGAAGATTTTGCCGAAGTAGAGAGCGATTACCAGGGGGATGGGGGTTAAGGTGATGGGAGTACCTTCAAAAGGTATCTCGTACGAAGGGAACAGGCCGGTCCCGAAATATCCCGCCAGGGCCGCGATTACGAAGAGTCCGGTGTACACCGGGACCGTCACACGCCTGATCACACTGCCCAGGAAGTCGATGCCGAAGACGCCCACCAGGCTTTCGGGCACCTGGTCTTTCAGTTTTTTCATCTTTTCGATGCCCGGCTTGATATCGTGGCCGTCCACGGCCACCGACGGCAGAAGGTAGTGGTTGACCAGGTCCCATACCTCTCTCAGGCCCGTGATAAAGAGGTTGATCAGCCAGTTGACCACTCCTCCCTCCTTGCTTTTCGCCCTGCGCAATACGGCCATGCCGATGTCGAGCCATGCCAGGATACGGATCTGTCCCTTGAGTCCCTTGCTCGCCCTCGTGGCGCCCGCATAGTCAGGGTCGTTGCCGGTGATGGTCTCGTTCACGGTCCAGCTCAGCCGGATCTCCTGCTTGTTGTGGTAGAAGTGCTTGTAGAGGAAGAGAAGGACGGCCAGCACGAGGGCCCACGCCTCCCCGGGAAGTTCGTACCACCATCCCATGGCCCCGTAGAAAAAGGTGGTCACCATGATGAAATGGTATATGGCCATGCGGGTGAAGGGTACGACAATGTCGCGGTCCCTTCCGATGACGGTGAACGTGTTCTTGACCAGGTTCCCCACGGCCGAAAGCCGGTCCTGGAAAGGCAGTGAATCAAACGACTGGCTGGCTTTGTCGAAATCAAATCCCATACATACCCCTTGGTTTTCTCACAATTACGTTGGAAGACGCATCCCTGTTGGTCCCGGGTATGGGATCTGAAAAGGCATCAAACGTTTCATCTTGTTTTTTGGTTGTTTGAACCCGGAACGATGATACCCTGGCTTGCTGTAACTGCATCTAAAAAATAGGATTGAGACCATGAAGTCAATTTTTAAGAATATACTTGTTCTCGCAACCGTCCTGCTGCTGGCCGCCTGTTCGTCGGGCAGTGGCGACGAGTACGTGGACCGCATGGAGGATGAGCACGCCGGCGACCAGCCGGTGTCCAACACCGAAGCCTTTCCCCAGGAACATCCCGTGGATACCATGAGCGTGCCCTATGCCCTGATCAACGGGGAAGAGGTAACCGGTTACATGGCCCGCCCGGAGGTGTCCCGCAACTACCCGCAGGGCGTCATCGTCATCCATGAATGGTGGGGGCTGAATGAGAACGTCAAGATGATGACCCGCAGGCTGGCCGGACAGGGCTACACCGCACTGGCGGTGGACCTCTACCACGGCAAGGTGGCCACCTCGCCCGACAGCGCCGGCGCCTACGCCCGTGAGGCGCGGTCCAATGAGAGCCGCAGCATCCGACACCTTGAGCAGGCCTACCAGTACCTGACCCAGCGATTTGACGTCAAAAACGTGGGTATCATCGGCTGGTGTTTCGGGGGAGGCTACTCGCTGCAGGCATCCCTCGCCATGCCGGAGCAGATCGATGCGACGGTGATCTACTACGGCAGCCTGGTCACCGATCCTTCCGAGCTGGAGACTCTTCAGATGCCCATTCTGGGCATATTCGGAGCGGAGGACAGCGGCATTCCGCCCTCCGAGGTGAACGAATTCCGGGACGTGCTGGACTCCCTCGGCAAGGAGCACTCCATCCACATCTACGACGGGGCGGGGCACGCCTTCGCCAACCCCTCCGGCACGCGCTTTAACGAGGAGGCGGCCACCGATGCCTGGCAGAAAACCGTGTCCTTCTTCGAAGAGCACCTGAAGACCGGCAGAGAATAGTCTGTCCGCCTGATACCCAACCGACTAAGCATCCAGACCCAGACCCAAGCGATTCCATGGCATATTCCGTACGCATCACCGACATCAAGCAGCTGACCCACGACGTAAGGCAGTTACGGTTTGAAAAGCCCGACGGCTACGTCTTCGAACCCGGCCAGGCCACGGAGGTCGCCATCGACCGGGACGGCTGGAGGGAGAAGAAGCGTCCCTTCACCTTTACCTCGCTGAACGACGATTCCTACCTGGAGTTCACCATCAAGATCTACCCGGACCACCACGGGGTCACCGAGCAGATCGGCGAGCTGGAAGAAGGCGACTCTTTTCTGATCGACGACCCCTGGGGCACCATCCAATACAAGGGGCCGGGCGTCTTCCTGGCCGGCGGCGCGGGGGTTACGCCCTTCATCGCCATCCTGCGCAGCCTGCGCGAGAAGGGCGATCTGGAGGGCAACAGGCTTATCTTCTCCAACAAAACCGAAAAGGATATTATCCTGCGGGGGGAGTTTCATGAAATGCTGGGCGACGACTTTGTCAATGTGATCACCCACGAGGAGACGCAGCGCTATCACCACGGCCTCATCGACAAGGACTTCCTGTCCGGGCAGATCGACGACGTCGAGCAGCCCTTCTACGTCTGCGGCCCCAAGCCCTTCAACGAGGCCATGATGGGCTACCTTAAGGAGCTGGGCGCCGATCCCGACGCGCTGGTCTTCGAAGAGTAGGCAGTGGACCGCACTTTGTATTTCGGTCATGGATTGATAGCTTAGCGTACTTTGTTCAAGCAGTGAATTGAAAGCAAAAACAAGCCTTTACACATGAAATTAGTCGACCCGTCCGGAAACGAAGTGACAAGCAAGGAGAACCAGGATGCCAAGGAGCTGGAGAAGCAGCTCTCCAAAAAACTGGAGAACATGCTGGAGCCCATCATGAACAAGATCAAGCTGAGCGGCGCCCAGGTGCCCCAGCAGCAGCTCATGCAGCTCAGTTCCGCCGCCCACCAGATGCTCTTCAACCGCATGCTCTACAACCTGATGATCAAGGTGGGTGTGGAGAGTGTGGACGACCTGCTCACCGAAGACGATCTTGAGGAGCTCAAGACCGAGCTCAGCAATCAGGTGAAGATGGTGGACAGCGACGAGATGCAGGAGCAGATGCGCAATCAGCAACCGCAGGGTCCCCAGAATCCACAGGGCGGCAACAGCTAGACTGCGACGAACCGCCTGCAGGCGCCTCTATCTTATAAGCATGGCGTCTCCGAAAGAGTAGAAGCGGTAGCGCTCCTCCATGGCGTGCCGGTAGATGCGGTGCATCTCCTCCAGGCCGGTCATGGCAGCCACCAGCATGAGCAGCGTGCTCTTGGGCAGGTGGAAGTTGGTGATCAGCGCGTCCACCGCCCGGAATTCGTAGCCCGGACGGATGAAGATGTCGGTGGAGGAGCGGCAGGCCTCGAAACGCTCCCGCACCCCCGCCTCCGCCTCCAGCACCCGTACGGAGGTGGTGCCCACCGCGGTCAGGTGGCCGGCGCGGTTCAGTTCCCGGGCGGCCCTCTCGTTGATTTCGTACTCTTCGCCGTGCATGGTGTGCTCCTCGATGGCGTCCGCCTTTACGGGCGCGAAGGTGCCCAGTCCCACATGTAGGGTCACCTCGGTCCACGTCCATCCTCTATCCTTCAGCGAACGCAGCAGTTCCGGGGTGAAGTGCAGGCCCGCCGTGGGAGCCGCCTTGCTGGCGCCAGACTTCCGCGAGCGAGCGTAGACGGTCTGGTACTCCTCCGATAGGCTCTCGTCCTGCTCGATGTACGGCGGGAAGGGCGTACGGCGGTGGGGAGCGTAGGAGGCGTCTCCCGCCGCGGGTGTCATGCGCAGGGTACGGATGCCCTCCCCGTCCACCTCCAGCACCTCGGCCTCTTTTCCCTCCCCCAGGTCCACCGTTCTGCCCTCACGGAACTTGCGCCCGGGCCGCACCAGGGCACGCACGCGTCCTTCCTGCAGCTCTTCCAGAATGAAGATCTCCATGGAACCACCCTCGAACAGCAGCCGGCAGGGCTCCACGCGACTGTTGTTGGCCACCAGGGTGGTGGCCGGGTGCAGGTGGTCGGCAATGTTGTAGAAGCGGTCGTCTGTGATGGAGCCGCTTTCGCGGTCGTAGACCAGCAGGCGGGCGTGGTCTCGCGGGCTGGACGGCTGCTGGGCGATGAGCTCCTCGGGAAGCTCGTAGTTGAAGTCGGACAGGTTGTACGGCATAGGAAGCAAGATCGAGAAATTAACGGAAGGTGTGAAGGCGGCGCGTTACTCCTCCCCGAAGGGAATCTCCAGCTGCTCGAAGTGCCCGCGCTCGTTGAGGTTCAGGTTGGACAGGGTAATGCCGAGCAGGCGTACCTTGCGCCGTCCCACCTCGGTCTCCTCCAGCAGGCCAACGGCCGTTGCGGCGATGTCCTCCGCCCCGTCGATATACTGGTGAAAGGAGGTGCTGCGGGTCACCGTTTCGAAGTCGGCGTAGCGCACCTTCAGGGTAACCGTCTTGCCGGCGGCCTTCTTCTTGCGCATGCTGCCGGATACCTTGCCGGCCAGCTCGCGCAGGAAGTCACGGATCCAGTCCAGGTCGTCCACATCCTCCGAAAAGGTGCGTTCCTTGCCGATGGACTTTCGGATGCGGTGGGCCTTTACCTCCCTGGAGTCGATGCCGCGCACGATGCGGTAGTAGAAGCGCCCGGTTTTCCCGAACTGCTCCACCAGGTCGATCTCCGACCACGCTTTCAGCTCCTTCCCGGTGCGGATGCCCAGGGAGTGCATCTTCGACTCGGTGGCTTCGCCGATGCCGTGGAAGGCTCCGATCTCCAGCTCCTCCAGGAAGGCCTCGGCCTCCTCAGGCAGGATGACCGAAAGCCCGTCGGGCTTGTCGAGATCCGAGGCGATCTTGGACAGGAACTTGTTGTAGGACACCCCTGCGGAGGCGGACAGGGAAGTCTCTTCCCTGATTTCCCTGCGGATGCGGCGCGCGATGAGGGTGGCAGAAGGCCGCCCGATGTGGTTGCGGGTGACGTCCAGGTAGGCCTCGTCCAGCGACAGCGGCTCCACCTTGTCGGTGTAGCGGAAGAAGATCTCACGAATCTGTTCGGAGACCTGGCGGTAGACCTCGAAGCGGGGCCTGACGAAAATGGCATGGGGACAGAGCCGGGCGGCCCGCGCCGCCGGCATAGCCGAGTGCACTCCGAATCTGCGCACTTCGTAACTGGCGGCGGCCACCACCCCGCGCCCTTCGGGCGAGCCCCCCACGATCAGCGGCTTGCCCCGGTATTCGGGGAAGTCCCGCTGCTCCACGGAGGCGTAGAAGGCGTCCATGTCGATATGGATGATTTTGCGGTCGTCTTCAGGCATGGGTCGTCCGGGTCACGGGCAGGCCGGCCGCCGGGGCAATCCACATTCCATGTTTCCCAGCTTCTGCCTATTTTAGGGGCGGCACGGCACCCTGAAATATAACCATTGTTACAGGTATGGAAGAACTAAACGGCACCTCGATTTTCTGGCTCATCGCACTCGGCCTGCTGATAGGCGGACTGACCAAGCTTGTCCTGGGCAACAAGGGCGTGGGACTGGTACCCAACGTGGCGGGCGGCGCCGTAGGCTCTGTGGTGGTGGGCGGTATAGGGCTCGCCCTTCAGCTTCCGGGCACGCTGCTCTTCGCGCTGCTGGGAAGCATTTCCATCCTCTTCCTGGCCAACGTATTCTACCTGCAGGAGGATCACGGGCACAACGAAGCGCACCCCTGAAGGCCCGTTTCAGGGAGCACTGGCATCTTTTGCGATTTTGTGTAACTTGGTGCCAGGGATGGTGATGAGTTGTATACCAGGCGCTTTCAGCCCGGTTTTACCGGGATGAGGCGGCCTGGTTTTTTTATGCGGTGCAACAACGCCCCCTCCTGCATCGTGCAACCGCATGAACTCCCTCCAATCAAAAGCTTCACGGTGTCCTCCGACGCATCCCACGATCGGATGAGCTTCCAGGAGCTCAGGGAACTCAACGAGCAGCTGGACCGCCAGCTCAGGGAGGGGCCCGCCTCCTCCGGCCCGGCCTCCGCCACGCCGGAGAAGAGCCGGTCGCGCAGCGGACGCAGATCCTGGGGTCCCGGCCGTATCCTGGGCACCATATTGCTACTGGCCGCGGCCATCGTGCTGCCCTTCGTGGTGCTGGTCCGCGTGTCCACGTGGACCTACGCGGCATGGGAGCTTAACGGTTGGCTGGCGCTGGGTGCAGGAGTGGCCGGAACGGTGGTCCTGCTTCTGGCCTACCTGCTCTACGCCTCCCTGCGCTTTCGAAGCGGCGCGTGGCGGCACCGCTACCTGGTGCGCGGTTCCGCGGTTCTGGTGGTGGCCTACTGCGTCTATGCGCTGATCTACATCTCCAGCCTGAACACCAAGACGGAGAATGTGCGCACCTACTACCGTACTCTGCACCCCGTCATGCGCGTGGCGGTCACCACGGTCTCCCTGGCCGACGACCGGCTGCTGCTCACCGACATCGGGCGCACGCCGGAAGACTACCGGGCCATGGGGCTTACGCCCCGCCAGCAGTCCATGCACTACGTGCAGGAGAGCGGCTATGTGCATGCGGTGGACCTGCGCACCATCGGCCGGGCGGAGTGGAAGAATTTCACTTTGAAATGGCTGTTCGAGGGACTTGGATTCGAGACCCTGCGGCATACCGGCACGGCCGACCACCTGCACGTATATCTGCCGTTGAATGATTCGTAATTCTACTTTAGCTTCACCCTTCGTTTGCCTGTTCACCTTCAATCACACCACCCGGCGCCGGACCCTTTCCAGCCCGGTAAAACGGACACCTGACGTATGGCGGACCAAGCAGCGTATTCCCTGTGGCTGAGACCTTTCGGCGACATCGCCTTCAGCCTGGAACAGCACATAAAGAAACTCAGCAAGAAGTACGACACCCCGCAATTCAAGCCGCACGTCACCCTGCTGGGAAGCGTAAAAAAGGGGCGGACCGAGCTGGTGCAGCTGACCGACACGCTGGCCCGCTCCACAGCCCCCTTCGAAATACTGTTGACAACCGCGGCTTACAACAACACCTTTTACCAGTCGCTCTACGTAAAGGTGGATCCCGGCGACGAGCTGATGGCCGCCCGGCGGCGTGCCGAAAAGCTCTTCGGCCTGGAGGCGGCCGAACCCTACCACCCCCACCTGAGTCTCCTCTACGGCGACCTCGACCGCGAGGAAAAAGAGCGCATACTCAACGTGATGGGACGTGAGTTTCACCTCCGTTTCTCCATCAGCAGCCTGCTGCTGATCCGCACCGACGGCCTGCCCCGCGACTGGGAGCACATCCATACGGCCGAATTCGGCGGCTAGCCCCTCATCCCTTTCTCAGAAGTCCGCACGGGTGATGGCGCAACATCCTCGCACCGCTTTTCACGGCTACTTTATCTGTTGACACTCTCCCATAATATTGCGATTGTTTCAAAGCTCTTACACACCCCCCGCTGATGGCGGGTGCGTTGAATGCCAGTTTCATCCCGTTTACATGTCTGACTACAAGTTTTTCGAGCAGGTCAACCGTGCATTTGACAAGGCTGCCAGTCATTCCCGGTTTGAAAAGGGCCTGCTGGAGCAGATCAAGATCTGCAACAACGTTTTGCATATCACCTTTCCCCTCCGCCGCGACGACGGCACCATCGAAGTGATCCAGGGCTGGCGCGTGGAGCACAGCCATCACAAGCTGCCCACCAAGGGCGGCATCCGCTTCAGCAAGGCTGTCAACGAGGACGAAACCACGGCCCTGGCCGCCCTGATGACCTACAAGTGCGCGGTGGTGGACGTCCCCTTCGGCGGAGCCAAGGGCGGGGTCCGTATTGACCGCTCGAACTACTCGGAGGCGGAGATCGAGCGCATCACCCGCCGCTACACCTTCGAGCTGATAAAAAAGGATTTCATCGGGCCGGGAACCGACGTGCCGGCGCCCGACTACGGCACCGGCGAAAAGGAGATGGGCTGGATCATGGACACCTATCGCCAGATCACCAACAACATCAATGCCGAGGCCTGTGTCACCGGCAAGCCCATTCCCCAGAGCGGCATCCGCGGGCGTACCGAGGCCACCGGGCGGGGCGTTTACTTCGGCATCAGGGAGGCATGCCGGAACGAGGAGGATATGAAACAGCTTGGCCTTGATCCCGGCCTGGAGGGCAAGACCTTCGTCATACAGGGATTGGGCAACGTGGGCTACCACGCCGCCAAGTACCTCATCGAGGGCGGCGCCAAAATGGTGGGCGTCTCGGAAATCGAGGGATCCATCTACGACGAAAACGGCATCGACCTGGAAAAGCTCATGGCCTTCCGTGAGGAGACGGGTTCCATCCTTGGCTTCGGGGACACCAGAAAGCTGAACGGCAACAAGGCGGTGCTGGAGGCCGAGTGCGATATCCTGGTCCCGGCCGCTCTCGAAAACCAGATCAACAAGGAGAACGCCCCCAATGTCAAGGCGAAGATCCTCGGGGAGGCTGCCAACGGACCGACCACGGCCGACGCCCACGAGATACTGTCCAAGAAGGGCGTACTGATTATCCCCGATAACTATCTGAACGCGGGAGGGGTCACCGTCTCCTATTTCGAATGGCTGAAAAACCTCTCCCACGTGCGTTTCGGGCGTATGGAGAAGCGCTTCGAGGAGACCAGCTACCGAAATATCCTGGGTGTGATCGAGAATATCTCCGACCGCACCTTTACCGAGGAGGAGCTCCAGGGCCTGGCCAAGGGAGCCGGCGAGTACGACCTGGTGGACTCAGGCCTGCAGGAAACCATGATCGTGGCCTACAACGAGATTAATTTACTGCGCAAGAAGCACGATATTGACCTGCGCACGGCGGCTTTCCTGAGCGCTATTGAGAAGGTGGGCATCATCTACGAGCAGATGGGTATTTTCCCCTGATCCGCAGGCAAAAAAAAACCCCGTCCTCCCGGCGGTGCCGGAAGAAACGGGGACAAGGAATCTGGATACGTAATCTACAGAAGGTTTCCTTGTTTTGACGGTTATCGATAAGGAGTAATCGTTTGTAAGCCCCGTTATGTAATAACCGCTGAACAGTACCTGTTACGAAGCGGAGCCTGAAGAGTTACACTGTCATGATCTCTTTCTACCTCATCATGTTCGTGTTGCCGGTGCTTATTGTCGGGCTGGCCGTTTTTCTCTCGGAAAGGGAAAAGGGTACCTTCAATGGATGAAACCCAAGCCGTACAGCTGGCGGTGGACCAGACCGCCGTCTACGCCTTCGTAGGCTACCTGTTGCTCCTGGTGGGGATCGGCCTCTACTCCGCACGCTTTTCATCGGAGGGTATCAGCGAATTCTTTATCGGGGGCCGCAAAATGAACCGCTTTGTGGTGGCCCTCTCCGCGGTGGTATCCGGCCGGAGCGCCTGGCTGCTGCTCGGCGTGACCGGCATGGCCTACGCCCAGGGCGCCAACGCGGTTTGGGCGGTGGTGGGATACACCACGGTGGAGCTTTTCCTTTTTCTCTATTACGCCCGCCGTCTGCGCAACTTCAGCGAAAGCTACGACTGCATTACGGTACCTGATTTCTTTGCCGAACGCTTCAACGACCGCAACGGCTACCTGCGTATGGCCCTGGTGGCCGTCTTTCTCATATTTATGGTAGGTTATGTCTCCGCACAGTTCGTGGCCGGCGGCAAGGCCTTCGCCTCCAGCTTTCACATCAGCCAGACCAGCGGCATCCTGATCACGGCCGCCATCATCCTGGCCTATACCGTGGTCGGCGGCTTTCTGGCGGTGAGTCTCACCGACATGTTCCAGGCCATTTTCATGATATTCGCCCTGGTGGTACTGCCCATGATCGCCATCGCCGACGCAGGCGGTCTGGGCACCGTTCTTTCGCAGCTGACCGATATGGAGGGTGCCGCCTTTGTGGATCCGGCGGCCATTACTCTCGGGGGACTTGCCGGATTCCTGGGCATAGGCCTGGGATCGCCCGGGAACCCGCACATCCTCTCCCGCTACATGTCCATCGACGATCCCAAACAGCTCCGCTGGACGGCCGTGATCGGTACCGTCTGGAATGTGGTTATGGGCTGGGGCGCCATTTTCATCGGACTGGCCGGACGGGTGTACTTCCCCGAGGCGGACCTGCTGCCGGCGGCCGACACCGAAAATCTCTATCCCGTGCTCGCCCAGCAGCACCTCCATCCCGCTGTTTTCGGGGTGGTGGTAGCCTCCATTTTTGCCGCCATCATGTCCACCGCCGACTCCCAGCTTCTGGTGGCCGCCTCGGCGGTGGTACGGGACATCTATGACCGCATTATTTGCAAGGGACGTGATATTTCCCAGCAGAAACTGGTGCGCTACAGCCGCCTCGTGGTCGTTGGACTGGTGGCCGTTTCCCTGGTCTTTGGCCTTCTGGCGCAGGAGCTGGTCTTCTGGCTGGTACTCTTTGCATGGGCCGGACTGGGCGCCACCATCGGTCCCACTTCCATCCTGGCTCTCTACTGGCGCGGCACCACGCGGGCAGGTATCTTCGCCGGACTGCTGACCGGCACCGTGGTTACCATCGTCTGGTACTACACTCCGGTGCTCAAGGACAACCTCTACGAGCTTATTCCCGCTTTCTTCCTGAGTCTTCTGGCTACCTGGGCCGTCAGCAAGCTCACGCGCAAGCCCGAGCGCATCGACGAGGTTTTCGTGGAAATGGACAAATAAGATCCCCTGCAGCCCCTCCTGAACCATAGCGAACGCAAGGCCTGGCGCGGCGGCACCTTCTCCGGCCTCCACCATCGCCTCGGAGCCCATCCCATGGACGGCGGACACGGCGTGCGTTATGCCGTCTGGGCGCCGCACGCCGTCCGCGTGGGCGTGGCCGGCGATTTCAACGGCTGGGAAGCCGGCCGCAATTTACTTGAAAAGGACCCCGAAAGCGGCATATGGCAGGGTGTGGCGGGGGAGGCCGCCCCGGGCGACCGCTACAAGTACGCGATATGGCCGGACGGCGGTGAGGGCGGGAAGGACGACGCGACCGATGCCTTCCTGAAATCCGATCCCCTGGCCTTCCGTACCGAACCGCCTCCCCGCACGGCCTCGGTGGTACCCGGCCTGGAGGACTGGGCCTGGGATGACGGCGAATGGATGCGCGGTCGCGCGGGCCATGCCGCAGAGGATGCCCCGGTGGCCATTTACGAGATGCACCTGGGCTCCTGGCGTCCCCCTGGGGAGGGCGGGCAGGTTACCTACCGGGAAGCGGGGGAGGCGCTGGCCCGATACGTCTCCGAACTGGGCTTCACGCACGTGGAGCTCCTGCCGCTGGCCGAACATCCCTATGGGGCGAGCTGGGGTTACCAGGTGACCGGATTTTTTGCACCCACCGCGCGATACGGTCCCCCGCAGGGGCTCAAGGCACTGGTGGAGGCCTGCCACCGCCGCGGCTTGGGAGTGATTATGGATTGGGTGCCGGGTCACTTTCCCAAGGACGAACACGGGCTTCGGCAATTCGACGGGACTCCTCTTTACGAGCACCCCGATCCCCGGCGCAGCGAGCACCCCGACTGGGGCACCCTTAATTTCGACCTGGACAAGGGTCCGGTGCGAAGCTTTCTGCTCTCCTGCGCCTCCTGGTGGTGCTCGGAGTACCATCTGGACGGGTTGCGCGTGGATGCGGTGGCCTCCATGCTCTATCTGGATTACTCTCGAGATAAGAAGGAGTGGCTGCCCAATGTCTACGGGGGCAAGAAAAATCTGGGAGCGGTGGCCTTTCTGCAGGACCTGCACCGCATGCTCCGCGAGGAGCACCCGGACGTGATCACCGTAGCCGAGGAGTCCACCTCCTGGCCAGGGGTTACCCGGCCGCCCGGCGAGGGGGGGCTGGGTTTCGACTACAAGTGGAACATGGGGTGGATGAACGATACCCTACACTACGCCAGCCTCGATTCCGGAGAACGCGGAGAGGTCTCCCACGGCATTACCTTTCCGGCCACCTATGCCTTTAAGGAGCGCTATGTGCTGCCCTTTTCCCATGACGAGGTGGTGCATATGAAGGGCTCGCTTTGGGAAAGGATGCCCGGCGGACCCGCCGAGAAGTTGCGCAACCTGCGCCTGCTCTATCTATACTGGATGACCTGTCCGGGTAAAAAACTGCTCTTCATGGGATCTGAATGGGGACAGCGGAGCGAATGGTCGGAAGGGCATTTCCTCGCCTGGGAGGAAGTCCGGGAGCTGCCGGGTCACCGCGCGCTGCAGGAGTATCTGCGCCGGCTGCTGCGCTTCTACCTCTCTTCCCCCGCCCTTCATGCCGAGCCCTCGGGCTGGGAGGGATTTGCCTGGGAGGATCTCACCGGCAGGGAGAAGGGACGCTTCTCTTTTCGTCGCCGTGATCCGCGGAGCGGCCAGAACCTTCATGGTTTCTTCAACTTCGGCCCGGATCCATGGAGACTGGGATCAGGAGACGCGAAAAAATACGGCGCCCCGCTTATTTTCAGCCGGGAGTACGATACCGAACTTGTTTCGGACGACGGCTCCCCCCGGCTCCCCCCGTGCAGCGGGGCACTGTGGGAGGGCTGACGGCGGAACGAGTCCACTGCCTCATGTTTTTAGGAGCTTTATATAGAAGGATGGTTTTAGTATCTTAGACCGTTTAAAATGTCAAATTATATGGATTCAATGGCCTTCAAGCTGAATCACCTCCCTTCCCGTACCGAAAAACCGAGGGATAAAGGGATGACCCTCGTGCTGGACAAGGGACTCAGCGTCCGGCAGGTAGAGGATATCTGCGAGGCGAGTTCGGGTTACATTGACATCGTCAAGCTGGGATGGGGTACCAGCTACGTCACCCAGAACCTGGAAGAAAAGCTTTCCGTTTATGCCAGCGTGGACATCCCGGTCTATTTCGGCGGCACCCTCTTTGAGGCCTATGTGCTGCGCGACCAGCTCGAGGACTATATGCGCCTGCTGGACCGATTTAATCTCGAGCACGCCGAGGTGTCCAACGGTACCATCTGGCTTTCCGACCAGCGCAAGCTGGAGATCATCCGCCGGATGAGCAAGCACTTCACGATCTTGTCCGAAGTGGGAAGCAAGAATCCCAACGACATCATCCCCCCCTACAAGTGGGTCAAGATGATCAATCAGGAGCTGGAAGCCGGCGCCTGGAAAATCATATGCGAGGCCCGCGAAAGCGGCACCGTGGGGGTTTTTCGCCCAAACGGCGAAGTGCGTTCCGGCCTGATCGACGAAATTGCCGATCAGGTCTCCGTCGACAGCCTCATCTTCGAGGCGCCCAAAAAGGAGCAGCAGGTCTGGTTTATCAAAAAGTTCGGCTCCAATGTGAACCTGGGCAATATCCTGCCGGAGGAAGTCATTCCGGTAGAGACGCTTCGCCTGGGACTTCGCGGGGACACCCTCTTCGACTTCTACTCCCTGGACGACGAGGACATGAACCAGTTTTACCTGGACCGCGACAAGTCGGGACCCTCCCAACAAGACCAATAGGAACTCCAACGCTTCATTCGAAACGTTTATATGAAAGTTTTATACGCCGCCGCTGAAATTTCCCCATTTGCCCGAATGACCAACACCGCCGATCTGCTGCGGTTTCTGCCGGCCTCCCTGCAGGACAAGGGCTACGAGATTCGTATCCTGCTGCCCAAGTATGGCAAGATTAACGATCGCCGGAACCGCCTGCACGAAGTCATCCGCCTGTCGGGCATCGAGGTGGAGGTGGGCGAAGACACGGCCAATATGCTCATCAAGGTGGCCAGTATCCCCAACGCAAAGCTGCAGGTCTACTTTCTGGATAACGAAAAGTACTTCGGGAGGAAGGCGCTCTTCATGGACCCGGAGAGCGGCGAGCATTACGAAGACAACGATGAGCGGATGGTCTTCTACAATAAAGGCGTGCTTGAGACTGTTATCAAGCTTGGCTGGGAGCCGGATATCATCCACTGCCACGACTGGCCGTCTGGATTGATCCCTCTCCTCGTCAGGGAGAACTACAAGGATGTCGATCTGTTTAAAAATTCGAAGATCGTGTACAACATCCACCATCCCGAAAACAACGGGGTGTTCGACCGGAAGATTCTCGATCTGTTGAACCTGGGCGAAGACTTCGACACCGGCGATCTGGTGGAGGATGGCAAGGTTGATATACGGACGCTCGGATTGAAGTTCAGTGATCACGTGGTCACGGGTAACCAGCTGAGCGATCAGCTGGACGATCTATTCGAGAATATGGGTATCAAACCCACCAGCATCCAGGGATCTCCCGAAGACGTTTCCTCGAAGTTTGCCGAATACTATGAAGAGATTGCAGGCAGTGACGACGAAGAGGAATAAAACCAAATTTTTTAGGAAGTATTTCAGTGCAGGTTTTTGAGTATACCGCCGGACACGGCAGAATTGGTTTTTTATTGCTGACCGGCCTCATAATGGGCGCAATGTTCCTTTCCGCCTGCGAAAACCCCGGATCTGTGGGATCGGGATTCGTAAACGAGGAGACAGAGGTCGTGGTTGACACCCTGGAGCTTGGCGCGGTGGAGAGCCGAAGCTTCTCAGCTTTTTCCGGCAACTATCCCTTTCTATCGGCCGGTACATTCGACGACCCTCTCTTCGGCCGGTTGATGGCTGTGGGCTATCTGAAGCCCGTCCTGCCGAATATAAGCGAGGATGTCACCTTTCGCGCCAATGCCGAAATGTCAATGGATATCCGCATCGACCAGTCGCGGGTTTACGGGGACAGCCTGGCCAATGTTCGCTACGACCTGGTGGATGTAGGAGAGCTCTGGAGAGGAGGATCTATGAAGATAGACGACCGGGTGGCTCTCGGCGAAGCAACGATAGGGTCTTTTACCATCGGAACACATACCCAGGTTTCGGTGGACCTTAGTCGTGAATGGGTGGATAGCTACCGCAATTTCTATGAAAACAGGGAGTCCAATCGCGACTCGCTCTACCGGGTCGATTTCCACGGCCTTGCCCTCATGGCCAGGGAAAGCGGTAAAATTCTTCCTATCAACACCGACGAAAGCCAGTTCGTCGTGCACAACCCCGGGGGGGATACCCTAAACATTGGTCTGTCAACCTGGGGCTATACGCTTGAACGGGACAACGTCCCAGAGTTTTTGGGACAGAGTTCCCTGCATGGCACCCTGGAACAGGTACTGAAAGTGGAGCTGGATACCCTAAATGATGCAGGAAATGCACAAAATATTTCACGTGTTGAGCTGGTTATCTACGAGGACAGCCTTCTCATGGAGAGCAGCCTCGACGACCTGTCCGGTTCGGCTACACGACCCGACATGCCGCGCCTTCGACTGCAGCGCGTGGAGCAGGGCACTACGCCCGAAAGCATTGACCCTGGAAGCGCCGTTGCCATGGGTCATTATGACCCGCGGGATCAGGCTTTTCACTTTGATCTGACGGACTTTGTACGCGGCGGCGGACTTCAGGCTGACGGGGGATACGAATATTACGTGACCGGTCCGGCACATGGTGGAGTTATCCGATCCAGCCTGCTGTTCAACGATAAGGCTCCTTACGACAAAAGACCGAAACTGATTCTTACCTCTATACAAACGGTTAGTAATTGATGTTACGCGAGGCGTACATACCCATTCTCATTTTCGCCTTTCTGATCATGGTCCAGCCGGCAATGGCCCAGAACGATTCAGAGGGCAGCAGTGGATCGGTCTATTCCAAAATTGGGCTGGGAGCGCCGGTGGATCCCGCCAACTCCAGTGCCTACGGTATGGGTCTCTTCGGCGTCTCCTATATAGAACCCCAGGTTCCCAGCCTGGGCAACCCCGCGCACTGGGGACTTACACAGTACGGTATTGCCAGCGGTGGTTTTGAGCTCCGCACAACCCACGCCTCAGATGGAAACGACCAGACCAGCAACACCCGGCTTTCGGCCACCGACTTCCAGCTTCAGGTCCCGCTGTGGCAGGGCACCTGGGGCGCCTCGCTCTCATTTTACCCGTCCACGCAATCCATGTACCGCATGGTGCGCGACGGCCAACGGGTAATCGGGACCGGTGCGTCGGCCGATACCGTGGGATACACCACCGATAGCAGCGGTAGCGGGGGAATTAACAACATCGAACTTGGTTTTGGATGGAGTCCCAATCAGAACCTGGCCGTCGGCTATGCCGCCAAGCTGGTTGTTGCCTCTATTGACAACCAATTCCTGACTACGTTTGATGATGAGGGCTATCAAACGGTGGACTTCACCCTGCAGACCAGCGGCACGGCCATCAGTCACCGTTTCGGCCTCTACCTGCAGTTCCCCGGTCTCCTTGGTGATGACGATCTGCTTTCGCTGGGCGCAACCGCTGACCTGCCCGCTACTATCAACGCCACGCGCAACGAGGAGGACAACGAACTTCAGGAAGGCTCTTTTCTCCGCGGATCCAGCGCCGTAGGCGAGGCGGAAATCTCGACGCCCTTGAGTCTTTCCGGTGGAATTACCTATCGTGTCAACCTCCTGACTTCTTTTACCGTTGAGGGAATGTACCAGAATTGGGGTGATGCCACCTACGCTTATAATGCAGGCGACGAAGCTATGTATTCCAACCGCGTGAAAGTAGGGGCAGGCCTGCGATATCATCCCTTCGCCAACGGCACAACGAACGTTCTGTCAATTTTTAAATACAGGCTGGGGGTTTCCTACGACACCGGTCATCTGTCCATCAATGGGAAGGACATCACCACCCTCAAGTTTTCCGGCGGCATCGGCATCCCCTCCTCCCGTACGGGCTCGACCATCGATCTGGGGATGTACTACGGTTTCCGGGGTTCCCAATCTCAAAATCTTGTTAAAGAAAATGTCTGGGGCTTGCGTCTTACGCTTAATTTGGCTGAATTGATGTTCACCCGCAGCCGATTGCAGTAAAATAAAATGAGGCCGGAACAGTTTTAATATTAAACTATATACAAATAGTAGAACGATGAAGAAGTTGACTATCATACTGGGATTGATCCTGTTGGGCAGTGGAACGGCCGTAGCCCAGGAGGCGGCCTCTCCTCCGGGAGGCCTGGAGAAACCTCAGGCCGTGTCCCTCTGGAACGAGAATTTTCGTAACGATGACTACAAAAGGGCCCTTCGCTTTGGCCGCTGGATCTGGAGGAGCATGCCGCGCTCTTTCGAATTCTGGCCGGGCTATGAACTCGAGCAGCACATGGGCCGCTTCGTCACCATTTACACCACGCTGGCAGAACAAGCCGAGGACCCCTCCATCAAGTCGGCCTATGTCGATTCCGTCAACCTCACCTACGGAAAGGTTTTCAATGAGATGAAGGAGGACGAGTACGATGTCTTTGACTGGCGCGTCGATTACGGGCGCTTCTTTCAGAACTTCGGCGATGTGATTGAGAACTCTCTGCCCAAGGCCGCCGAACAGTACACCCTGGCCATGGAGCGTGACCGCCAGCGCCTGATCGATGAAGGTGAGGGCTATTACGTGCGCGCCATCGTGCTGAGCAAGATCAACGAGGGCGATGAGGATGCCGCCCTGCAGATGATGGACGAGCTGGAGTCCGAAGTCAACCAGCAGGTGGCTGACTGGTTTGATCAGCAGCGCGAACAGCTGTTCGACACCCCCGAGGAGCGCTTGGAGTTTCTCAACAAACAGTTGAGCGAGGACCCTGAAAACGTGGAGCTGCTGCGGGAGATCCGCTCCATACACCGGCGCCAGGACAATACCCAGGAAATTGCCCGCATCAACCAGAAACTGTACGAGCTGAATCCCAGTTACGAGAATACCATGGCGCTGGCCGAGGCTGCGGTGGGCAACGCCGAAAACGAGCGTGCTCTTGAGTTGCTTTCCGAAGCTATGGAGAAGGCTCCAGACGACGCTACCCGCTCCGACATCGCCCTGCAGATCGCCGACATTCACTACAACCAGGACAACCTGCAGCAGTCGCGTAGGTTCGCGCGTCAGGCCGCCGAGCTCGATCCCTCCAACGGCGATCCCTATATGCGCATCGGGGCCATCTATGCGCGCGCCGTCAGCAACTGCACCTCCGGACGCGAAACGAACCGCGACGACCGCGCCGTCTACTGGCTGGTTATCGACTACTACCAGCGGGCCAAACAGACTGAACCCTCGCTGGCTAGCCAGGCTGACGCCCAGATCGACCGCTACATGAGCGTGGCGCCCCAGTCCACCGACGTTTTCATGCGCTCCGCCTGGGAGGAAGGGGCCACCCTGCAGATCAACGGCGATCTGAACGAATGCTACAGCTGGATCAACGAGTCCACTACCATCCGGCTCTACAAGTGAGTGGTATTGGCTTTCCCGGCGATCCTTCGTATCTTCACCTAAGAATTAATGCCCGTGCGGCTCCAGCCGCACGGTTTCTTTCACCTCTTCACGTGCTGCCGACTGATATTTGACCCTCCCGGCACGCCTCTTTACCCACTTGACACTGTTGTACCGTATCGGCAGGGCAGGCGCCCGGGATACCTAAACCTAAGCAAGCGAATAGCCAACATGGGACGTTCCAAAAAGAAGGGCCGCAATCGCGGCAAGAAAAACAAAAACGTATTTGTACCGCGTTTTAACGAGAACCAGAACGTGCGCGTGGCCGGCCGCTACCGGGGCGTGGTGGAGATCAACGAGAAGAATTACGGTTTTGCCCGCAAGATCGACCACGAATTCAGCTACGAGCCGAGCGACCCCTTCCTGAAGCCCGATGAGGTGGAACACTACGACCTGCGCCCCGGACTGGTGATCGAAGGCGAGTACGAGGAGGACGGCCACGGCCACCGGCACATTCACTCCATCGAGAAGATCAACGACCGCGATCCCATCGACTGGACCCACACCACCCGTTTTGAGCTGCAGACGCCCATTATGCCGGTGGAACACATCAAGCTGGGCCACGAAGCCGACGACATTGAGATGCGGGTGATGGACCTGGTGGCGCCCGTGGGCAAGGGGCAGCGCGGCATCATTGTAGCCCCGCCGCGCACCGGCAAGACGGTGCTGCTCAAGAAGATCGCCGACTCCATCACCAAAAACTACGACGACATCCACACCGGCGTGCTGCTGGTGGACGAGCGCCCCGAGGAGGTCACCGATTTCCTGCGCACCACGGACGCCGAGGTATTCGCCTCCTCCAACGACAAACCCAATGAAAGCCACATCCGTGTCACCGAACTGGCCCTGGGCTACGTGAAGCGCAAGGCGGAGATGGGCGAGGATGCCGTGCTGCTCATCGATTCCCTCACGCGACTGGGACGCGCCTACAATACCGCCCAGGAGAACAGCGGGCGGACGCTGAGCGGGGGACTGGACATACGGGCGCTGGAGATACCCAAGAAAATTTTCGGTTCGGCCCGCAAAATCGAGGGCGGCGGCTCGCTTACCATCATCGCCACCTGCCTCATCGAGACCAACTCGCGCATGGACGACCTCATCTTCGAGGAGTTCAAGGGCACCGGCAACATGGAGCTGGTGCTGGACCGCGACCTGGCCAACGACCGCATCTTTCCGGCCATCAACATCGCCTCCTCGGGTACGCGCAACGAGGACAAATTCATCGAGGACTCCCTGGAGGAGCGCAACATGGTGCGACGCTACCTGCTCAAGAAATCACCCCAGGAATCCATGCAGAGCCTGTTGAAGGTGCTGCGCAATACCGACAGCAACCAGGAGCTGCTCAACCAGATTGCGGCCATGGTCTAGGGCGTCCGGCTCACGGTGTGTGGTTTAATAGACGGGCAGGCTGGTGTCGATTTCCCTGGCCCAGCGGTTGATGCCTCCCTTCAGGTTTTTCACCTTCTCGAAGCCGTGCTCTTCGAGCAGCTTGCAGGCTTTTTCGCTTCGACCACCGCTGCGGCACATGCAGACGATCTCCTCCTCGCGGCGGGATTCCAGCTCGCCCAGCTTCTCGGAGAGCTGTCCGAGCGGAATGAGCTCGGAGTTTTCGTAGTCGATCTTCGACTGGTACTGCTCGAAGGGTTCGCGCACGTCGAGCAGGAAGACCTTCCCGCCGGCGTCGATTTTCTGCTTGAACTCCTGAACGGTGATCTCTTCCATAATTGTGTAGTGTCCGTCTGCCGTTAATGAGATGATTGTGATGCGAGCCGGGGCGCAGAAGATCTCACTCCTGCTGGCCGTAGCGGTCCAGCCGGAACTGGCGCCCCAGGTAGAGGCGGCGCGCCTCCTCGTCCTCAGCCAGCCGGTCGGCCGAGCCCTCCATGAGGATCTTGCCCTCAAACATCAGGTAGGCGCGGTCGGTGATGGCCAGGGTTTCGTGGACGTTATGGTCCGTAATGAAAATGCCGATGTTGCGGTGCCGGAGCTGGGCGACGATCTCCTGGATGTCCTCCACTGCGATGGGATCCACCCCCGCAAAGGGCTCGTCCAATAAAATAAACTTGGGATCGGTGACCAGGGCGCGGGCGATCTCCGTGCGCCTGCGCTCGCCCCCCGAGAGGTTGTACCCCTTGCTGCCGGCCACGCGCTCCAGTCCGAACTCCTCGATGAGGGCGTCGGTGCGCTCGCGGATCTGCGCGGAGGGCAGGTCGTGGAATTGCAGCACGGTCTCCAGGTTTTCGCGCACCGTCAGATTGCGAAAGACGCTGGCCTCCTGGGCCAGGTAGCCTATACCGCGCCTCGCTCGCCGGTACATGGGCATGCGGGTAATATCCTCTCCGTCCAGGAAGATGTGCCCGCTCCCGGGCTGAATGAGTCCCACAAACATATAAAAGGTGGTGGTCTTGCCCGCCCCATTGGGACCCAGCAGGCCCACGATCTCCCCCTGGGTCACGTCGATGGAAACATCGGAGACCACCTCCCGCTTGCGGTAGCTCTTGGTGAGTCCCTTGCTGTAGAGGGTGCGGGAGGCCGCATGGGCTTCGGCGCCCGATTCGCGCTGCGTGATGGAGTTGGCGGAACTCACGTGGCGAGGGCCAATTCGTTAAGCATGCTTTCGAAGATCCTGCGGCCGTCCTCGGAACCCAAGCTGCCCTCCACGGCGCGTTCGGGGTGGGGCATCATGCCCAGTACGTTGCGCCGGCGGTTGCAGATGCCCGCAATGTGGTCCACCGACCCGTTGAAATTGGCTTCGGGTGTCAGCTGTCCCGCCGGGTCGCAGTAGCGGAAGATCACCTGCTCGTTGTCACGCAGCTTCTTGAGGGTATCCTCGTCCGTGAAGTAGTTGCCCTCCCCGTGGGCCACCGGGATCTGCAGCACTTCGCCGGGTTCCAGTCCGCGGGTGAACAGGGTGTCGGTGGAGTCGCAGCGGATGTGGGTCTGCTTGCAGACATAGCGCAGGTTCTTGTTATGCAGCATGGCGCCAGGCAGCAGTCCTGCCTCCAGCAGGATCTGGAATCCGTTGCAGATGCCCAGCACGGGATGTCCCCGGTCGGCGAAGTCCACTACCGACCGCATGATGGGCGACTGGCTGGCGATGGAGCCCGAGCGCAGGTAGTCGCCGTAGGAGAATCCGCCCGGAATGAGCAGCAGGTCGATGCCCGACAGGTCGGTATCCTTGTGCCACAGGAAGCGCGCACGGGCCTCCATTACATGCTCCAGGGCGTGGTAGGCGTCGTGGTCGCAGTTGGAACCGGGGAATACGATAACTCCGAAGGTGTTAGACACGTGTTCAGCCTTTGATTTCGGTGATAAGTTGAATTTCCTTGAGCACCCCGTTGATCTCGAAGCACTCTTCGAAGGGCCCCTCGTACACCTGGGCCTTGCCTTCGTTGTGCACCTTGTAGGTCAGCTCCTCGGCGCGGGACCGGCTGCAGCCCAGCGCTTTTCTGAGCTGACCGATGACCTCCTCGAAGGTGTGTACGTCGTCGTCGTAGAGAATGACGCGCCACGGGGTGTCCTCCTCCTCGTCGGTCTCTTCCTCCTCCAGCACCTGGGTCTCCACATCCGGGGCCGCGGGTTTCGGTTTCTCTTTCTCGCCGGGACCCGGCCCGGATCCGAATGTCTGCTTCTCCGGATCGAACATAGTCTCTGCTAACCGCTTGCTCCGTTCGTATGTACGGTGATCTCGAAGTCTTCCATCACCTGGTTGGCCAGAAGCTGCGTGCAGGCGTTCTCGGCGATCTCCCGCGCCTGCTCCTCCGACTGGGCGTCGATATCGAGCTCGATGCTCTTGCCGATGCGCACCCCTTCGACCTCTCGGAGCCCCAGGTTTTGCAGGGCGTGGTGCGCGGCTTTACCCTGCGGGTCCAGGATGGAGGGGCGTAGGGTGATGTTTACGGTTGCTTTGTACATGCGCGTGGTGCTTGGCGGTTAGGGATCACTCGACTAAAGTTAATCTTTATTTGACTTAGCTGCTAAACGCTTGTCGGCGATCGTTCGGGTGATTTCCGCGGGAGATTGTCCGTCTGCGTCCACCCACCGGATGAAGTCCCAGCGCCGGAACCAGGTGAGCTGGCGCTTGGCGTAGCGGCGTGTGCGCGCCTGAATGCGGCGCACCATCTCCTCGCGCGAGATCTCCCCGCGGAGGAAGGCGGCCGGCTCGCGGTAGCCCACGGTGTTCAGCCCGGGGTCGTCGGTGGTGTAGCCCGCCTCCAGCAGACGCTCGACTTCTTCTACCAGGCCCTCCTCCGCCATGCGTTTCGCCCGCAGGTTGATGCGCCGGTAGAGCTCCTCCCGCTCGCGCCGCAGCCCGAAGACGGCGATGTGGTCCGGCGGCTGTACTTCCCCGCCGGTGTGGAAAGAGCTGAAGGGACGGCCGGTCTGCATCCAGACGTCCAGGGCGCGGACGATGCGCTGGGGATTCATGCCGTCCATCTGCCGTGCGTAGTCCGGGTCGACCTCTCGGAGCTCCCCGTAGAGGGGCTCCACCCCCTCGCGCTCCAGGCGCTTTTCCAGGGCGTCCCTGTTTTCCTCGTCAGCCTCGGGCACCTCGTCGAATGGCTGAAGCAGGCACTGCAGGTGCAGGGTGCTGCCCCCCACGTAGAGCACCTTTCGCGCGCGTGCGCGAATGCCCTCGGCCCAGGCACGGGCGCGTTCGCAGAAGTCAGCGGCGCTGTCGCGCTCCTTCGGGTCGAGGATACCGATGTTATGGTGGGGCACCCGCTCCCGTTCCCCGGCGGAGGGGGTGGCCGTGCCGATGTTCACCTCCCGGTAGCACTGGCGGGAGTCGGCTGAGATGATCTCCCCGCCGAGCAATTCAGCCAGCTCCAGGGCGACGGACGATTTGCCCACGGCGGTGGGTCCCAGGAGCATAATGTCGGGCAAAGTCTTCATGAGAAGCCAACTTACGGAAAAGGGCGCCAAGCTTCATGCCTCACGCGCCCCCTCCAGGCCCTCCTGAAGGGCGAACACAGGTTGCTAAGAGAGCAAGGATTTGTTAGTATAAGGTACCTTTTTAACAGGGCTTTTTTGCACCCGGCACCGTAACCAATTATCCTCTTATGAGATTCAATATTTCGAGCAGCGACCTGGTGAAAGCGCTCTCCGCCGTATCCGGCGCTGTTCCCAACAAGGCCACCCTTCCCATCCTGGAAACCATTCTGTTTGAGAGCGAGGACGGGAAGCTGCGCCTCACGGCCACCGATCTCGAGATCTCCATCATCGAGTACGTGGAGGCCGACATCCAGGAGGACGGTGCCGTGGCCATCCCCGCCCGGCGGCTGACCGAAACGCTCAGGCAGCTGCCCGACATCCCGGTGGACTTCGACATCGACGAGAAGTTCAACGTGAAGTTCAGCACCGACAAGGGGACCTACAAGCTGGTGGGCGAGGACCCCGACGAGTTCCCCGAAGTGCCCGACCTGAACGAGGGAACCACCCTAGAGACGGAGAAGGACCTGGTGATCAAGGCCATCAACAAGACCCTCTTCGCTGTTTCCAACGACGACCTGCGCCCGGCCATGATGGGCGTCTACTTCGACATTGGTCCCGAGGAGAGCAAGTTCGTGGCCACCGACGGCCACCGCCTGGTCAAGTACATCATCAGCAACCTGACCTCCGACGAACCGATGCAGTTCATCGTCCCCGAGAAGGCGCTGAGCCTGGTGGAGAAGGCCCTGCACGCCGACGAGTGCCAGCTGACGGTGACCGAGGACCATGTGCGCTTCAAAAGCGGCAACACCATCGTCATTACCCGCCTCATCAACGAGCAGTATCCCAACTACGAGTCGGTTATCCCCAAGGATAACGACAAGCAGCTGGTCATCTCCAAGGATCAGATGCTCTCCACCGTACGGCGCGTCGCCATCTTTTCAAGCACCACCACACGCCAGATCCGCCTCCAGATGAGCCCCGACTCGCTCACCATCCGGGCGGAGGACATCGACATGAGCAGCGAGGCGAAGGAGACCGTCGCCTGCGAGTACGACAACGACGAGATAGAGATCGGCTTCAATGCCAAGTACCTCTCCGACGTTCTCAGCAATGTAGACGGCGAGGAGGTCTACTTCGAATTCTCCAGCCCCAACCGGGCCGGTATCGTGAAGCCGTCCGAGGAGGAGGAACACGAGCAGATGCTCATGCTGGTGATGCCGGTGATGCTCAACACCTATGCGTAAAATTATCACCCTCACGACCGATTTCGGTCTGCAGGACTATTACGTCAGTGCCATGAAGGCCGTCATGCTGGGCATCGTGCCCGAAGCGCGGCTGGTGGACATTTCTCACGACATTCCCTCCCAGGACATTATGGCCGGATCCTGGGTACTCCGAAACTCGGCCATGCTCTTCCCGCCCGGCACCGTGCACACGGTGGTGGTGGACCCCGGCGTGGGCACCGACCGCAAGCCCGTGGCCCTGGAGATCAACGACCGCTTTTTCGTGGGACCCGATAACGGCATTTTTTCCCAGCTTACTGAGGAGCACGGGTTCCGCGCGGTTCACCTCACCAACGAAACGTACTGGCGCGAGGAGGTCTCCCGTACCTTTCACGGCCGCGATATTTTCGCCCCGGTGGCCGCACATCTCGCCGCGGGCGTGTCGCTCGAGGAGCTGGGCGAGCCGGTGGAGGAGCTTGAGACCTACCGGTGGGCGGTACCCATAGCGGACAAGGACGGCCTGCAGGGCTGGGTGATCCACATCGATAAATTTGGCAACCTGGTGACCAACATCCCGCAGTCTCTTATCGAGGAGGTGGCCGGCGGCCGCGCCGTGAAAATCTACGTGGGGAATACGATATTGGACGAGGTGGTGGAGACCTTCGGGTCGGTGGAGGAGGGCGAGCCGGCTGCGCTCATCGGCAGCTCCGGCATGCTTGAGGTGGGCATCAACAAGGGCGACGCCGGACAGATGCTGGGCGTGAAGAAGGGCGCGCAGATCTCCCTGGTGCTGCAGAAGGACCACGCCGTGTAGGTGGTCCGGGACACCCGCGGCTGTAACACCGCGCCCTCCTCCTGCGTACGCTAACAACAGGCCGGGAATCCGGCTCCACCCCCCCGTAACGGGCCGACGGCGGGCGAATCTTGCTACCTGGAATGTCATACCGCACCCATGGCTCTTGAAATCCGATCCCCGCAATACGAGCGGGCCTCCATTCACATCCCCGAAGAGGTGGCGCAGCTGCAGAAGCCCTTCAACGGCACCATCTGCTCCAACAAGGGGGACGAGTACCCCATCGACAACAACATCGTCGACCTGCTCGGAGGGGAGTCCGTGGAGATGTCGTGGGCCCAGAGCTCCAACCACTGGAAACTGACGGCCGCCATCTACGAGGACATCTGGCGAAAACGCTCTCTCTCGCTTCTTTCGGGAGAGGAGTTTCCCATTGAGAAAGAGCGAGAGCTGCTCATTGAGTGGCTGGCGCCCGAGGACGGCAAACGCTACCTCGACGTGGGCTGCTCCACCGCCCTCTACGCCCGCCTGGTGGCGCGCGAGGCGCCCGGTGCCCGGGTGGTGGCCCTCGACTTCTCCCGGCAGATGCTCCAGGAGGCGCGCCTGAAGGCCGAGGCCGACCAGGCTGATCTGTTTCTGCTGCGGGCCGACGCCCGCTACATGCCCTTTTACGGGGCCACCTTCGACGGACTGATGATGGGCGGTACCCTCAACGAGCTCACCGACCCCCTGAAGGTGCTCTACGAGTGCCGGCGCGTGCTCAAGAAAGACGGGGTCTTTTTCATGATGCATCTGGTCAAGTCGGCCGCCTGGTACGGGCGGCTGCTGCAGGAGTCGGCCGGCCTGAGCGGGCTGCAGTTCTGGACGGAGGAGGAGAGCGATACCATGTTTGAGCGCGCCGGCTTTACGGTGGACCAGCAGATGACCCGCGGTATCGTCTGCCTCAGCAGGCTGCTGCCAGCCTGAGCTACATCTGGTCGGGCGCCGAGATGCCCAGGATGGTCAGCCCGTTGGCCAGCACCACGGCCGTGGCCCGCGCCAGCCTGGTGCGCGCCATCGCCAGTTCCGGCTCCTCGCCTAAGATGCGGCAGTCGTGGTAGAAGGTGGTGAAGTGGGAGGCCAGGTCGTTCAGGTAGCTGATCAGCCGGTGAGGCTCGCGGTGCTCGGCGGCGCTCTGGACGATCTCGGGGAAGCGCACCATGCTTTTGATGAGCTGCGTTTCGGAAGGGTGGTCCAGCCGCTCCAGCTCGGCCGCGCTCTCGTCCTCCCCATACTCTTCGGCCACCTTGCGCAGGATGCTCTGGATGCGCGCGTGGGCGTACTGCAGGTAGAAGACCGGGTTTTTTTCCCCCGCTTCCTTGGCCTCGGCGATATCGAACTCCAGGTGGGTGTTGGGCGAGCGCATCAGGAAGAAAAAGCGGGTCACGTCGGCTCCCACCTCGTCCATGAGCTCGTCCAGCGTCACAAAGTTGGCCTTGCGGGTGCTCATCTTGAAGGGCTTGCCCTCCTTGACGATGCTGACGAACTGGTAGACCACCACATCCACCTTCGAGGCATCGTAGCCCAGCACCTCCACCCCGGAGAGCACGTCGGGGAAGGTGTCGATGTGGTCGGCCCCGAAGACGTCGATGTGCAGGTCGTAGTCGCGCTCCAGCTTGTCGGCGTGGTAGGCGATGTCGGGCAGCCGGTAGGTGGGCTCGCCGCTGCTCTTTACCAGTACGGTGTCCTTATCCTTGCCGAAGTCGGTGGTCCGGAACCAGACGGCTCCCTCTTCGTCATAGGTCAAATTCTTCTCCCGGAAGACCTCCAGCACGCGGTCGATGGAGCCGTCCTCGTACAGGCTGCCCTCGTTGAAGTAGCGGTCCATGCGGATGCCCATGCGTGCCAGGGTGGCCTGGATCTCCTCGAAAATCATCTCCTTGGCCTTCTCCCTGAAGGGCTCCACCTCGTCGGTATCCGCCAGGTCGTCGCCGTGTTCGTCGGCCATCGCCCGCGCAATCTCGCGGATGTACTCACCCTGGTAGCCCTCCTCCGGCAGCTCGGCCCCGCGGCCCAGCTCCTGCAGGTACCGCGCGCGCACGCTCTCGCCCAGCAGGCGCATCTGCCGCCCTGCGTCGTTGAAATAGTACTCGCGGTCCACCTCGGCGCCCGACCACTCCAGCAGCCGCGCGATGGTGTCGCCCAGCACAGCGTTGCGCCCGTGTCCCACCGTCAGCGGCCCGGTGGGGTTGGCGCTGACGAACTCCACAAGTGCCTTCTGTCCGGCGTAGCTGCCGGTGCGGCCGAAGTCTTCTCCCTGCCCTTCGATGCGTGACAGCTCGTCCACCAGCCAGGCGTCAGCGTAGCGGAAATTGATGAAGCCGGGTCCGGCGATCTCCACCGAGGCCACGCGGCGCTCGTCGTAGTCCAGGGCCTCCACGATGCGGCCGGCGATGCTGCGCGGGTTGTCGCGCAGGGTCCCCGCCAGCTGCATGGCGAGGTTGGTGGCGGCGTCGCCGTGCTCGGGCTGGTTGGGCTTCTCGATCTCGATTTCGGGAATCTCCTCCTCGTTTACGTCAAGGGCGAGCAGGGCGTCGCGTAGTATGCTGCGAAGGTAGTCCTTCATCAATAGGTGGATTTGTGCGTTCGGTTCGGGGTCAAATATAACGCTTTTACATCCATCCTACAGTCCCTAGCTGACGATACCCTCGGCCTTGAGGCTGGTGTAGCCGTCACCGGCGATGATGATATGGTCGTCCACGGGAATGCCCAGCAGCTTGCCCGACTCCATGAGGCGGCGCGTGAGCTGCACGTCGGCCCGGGAGGCGGCTGTGTTGCCGCTGGGATGGTTGTGCAGCAGCAGGATGCTGACGGCCTGGTTGAGGATGGCCTGCCGCATCACCTCGGCGGGATCGACGATGGTGGCCGTGGCCCCGCCCGAGCTGATGCGACGGAAGCCGGTCACCGTCTTGGCGTTGTTGAGAAAGGCCACCAGGAAGACCTCGCGGGACAGGTCCCGCAGCCGCGGGCCGAAATAGGCCACGGCTTCGGAGGGACAGGTGATCTGGACCTGTTCGCCCAGGGAGGCGGTCTGCAGGCGCCGCCCCAGCTCCAGCGTGGCTTCCAGGATAAGCGCCTTCACCTCGGCGATGCCGGGAATCACCCGCAGCTCCTGCCAGTTCTTGCGCGCCAGCCGCCGCAGCCCCCCGAAATGGTCCAGCAGGGCCTGCGACATCTGCACCACGTTCATGCGACGGGTGCCGGTGCGCAGAATGATGGCCAGCAGTTCGGCGTTGGAGAGGCTCTCCGGGCCGTAGCGCTTGAGCTTTTCGCGCGGCTGCTGCTCGGCGTGCATCTCCTTCACGCTGCGGTTGAGGGGCAGTTCGGACTGAAAGTGCTCTTCGGCGGACATGGCGGGGGCTTGCGTTCGCGGGTGTAGAAAGGAGAGCCGCCGCTTGCGCATTCCTTACAGCCGGCCTGCTGCCCGCCCGGCGGCTCCTACTCGCTGCCGCCCATCAGCGGTTCGTTGGGGGCGCGGATGCTGGCGTTGGGCAGTCCCTCGGGGTACAGGTCCTTGCAGAGATTCAGCGTCTCGATCACCATGTCCAGATGCACCTCCTTGGAGGTCTCGTAGAAGTCGCGCGCCTCGGCGCTCAGCTTGGGCTTGCCGTGCAGGGGCTTGTCACTCACGCAGAGCAGAGTGGCGTTGGGGATACGGTAGCGGTAGCCGTTGGTGGCCACGGTGGCCGACTCCATGTCGATGGCAATGCTGCGGCTCATGTGGATCTGCTCCTCCGTGCGCCGCTTGGCGAACTCCCAGTTTCGGTTGGCGGTGGTGTAGATGGTGCCCATGCGGTGGTTACGGTTGTATTTGTCGAGCACCTCCTTCAGGTAGACGTTGAGCAGGTAGTTGGGGGTGATGGGGATGTTCAGAGGCAGGATTTCGTCGAGCACCCCGTCGGCGCGCATGAAGCCGGTGGCCAGTACGAAGTCGCCGATCGCCTGGTGGTTGCGAAGCCCCCCGCAGTGACCCGCCATGATCATGGCGTCGGGGCGCAGAACCGCCACGTGGTCGGTGATGGTCTTGGCATTGGAGGGCCCTACCCCCATGTTGACCAGCGTCACCCCCTTGTGGTCGGGCAGGGTGTGGTGGTAGGCCGGCATCTGAACGCCCGGGCTGTCGGGTTTCACGCAGTCGGGAAAACGGTCCAGAAAGACCTGCACGTGCATGTCGTAGTTCGTAAAGATGATGTAACGCTGGAAGTCCTCCGGCTGGGTGCCCGTGTAGTGGTGCAGGCGGTTCAGGGAGATGTCGATGCGCTCCGGACTGAAAAGAAAGAGCTTCTTCCGGGTGATGTCCCAGTCGTCCTCATCGGTATTGTCCAGCAGATCGGGGTCATTGAAGGCCAAACGCTCCCGGGAGGGCAGGATCTTGATCTCGGCTCCCTTCTCGGCCAGCTTGCGCAGCTCCCTCAGCAGGTACCAGCGGTAGGCGCGGGGGCGGGCCATCTCTCCCGTAATAACCGGGTTGTGGCGGGACCAGGAACGTTTGACCAGCACCTTGGGATATTCCCCGTTATCGTATATCCTTTCCATGAGGTCGCAGGCCTCCTCCATGCGACGGCTGATTTCTTCCTGCGAGGAGGCCTCCTCCGAATCGAATACAAACCTGTTATCCATAAGCTATGAGTGAAGGCGATTTTGAATTCCGTATCGAACCCTGGAGCGTGGAGAAGGAAAATAAAGAATATGAGACACCCATATTCAACCTTTTGAAGCGCCGGATGCACCTGGAGGCGGAGGGCAGGACGTGGGAGGGCGACTTCTACGCTATTCAGGCACCCGACTGGATCAACGTGATCCCGGTGACTCCGCAGGGAGAGGTGGTGCTGGTCGAGCAGTTCCGCTACGGCCTGCTGCAGCCCACCCTGGAGATCCCGGGAGGCATGATCGACCCGGGGGAGGAGGCCGGGGAGGCCGCCAGCCGCGAGCTCCGCGAGGAGACCGGTTACCGGGCGGAGGAGATGGTGTCGCTGGGCAAAGTGAGCTCCAACCCGGCCATCCTCACCAACTTCGCCCACCTCTTCCTGGCCAAAGACTGCCGCCATGTGGGGGGCTTCAATCCCGACACCGACGAACGCATCAACGTGCACCGCGTGCCCCGCGAGCGCTTCCTTGCGATGGCGCGGGAGGGCACCGTCCACCATACCATCGTGATGGCGGCTGTAGCCCGATTGCTGCTCTACGAGGCCGAACAGGGCGTGCTGTAAGGAAGGCGGGGGCGTCGGGTCATCCGGCCAGGGTTGCGAGAATGGAATTGCCCTGTGCCCGGCAGGCTTGTATTTTGTCCGATCTGCCTGAACCGGGACCGGCAGAACGATCACCGCCCGTATGGAGTTGCATGGTACGGCGGCGGAAAGCCTGGCCCGAACGATCAACAGGAAAAACGACATGATTGAAACCGGCGAACGCATAGACACCGATTTCGAACTCGACGTGGTAGAGGGCGGGGAGCACCGCACGCTTTCCTTCGGTGAGCTGCTGGACCGGCCCACGGTGGTGTCCGTCTATATGAAAAACAACACCTCCTCCTGCGACCGGCAGGTGGCCAGCCTGGCCGGAGAGTCCGGCTGGTTCGACGAGCGGGGCTACAACCTGGTGGCCCTCAGCAAGAACGGCTGGCGCTCGCACCGCAACTACGCCGAGAAGATGAACGTGGATTTCGTACTGGCCTCCGACCCCGACTACCTCTTCGCCGAAGCCACCGATTCGGTGGTCGAAAAGCAGATGTTCGGGAATAGCTACGAGGCGCCCTCCCGCTCGGCCTGGGTAATCGGCACCGACGGCACCGTCCTGGGACGTATAGCAAACGTGAATACCAAAGAACACGCCGCCGAGCTCAAGGAGCTTATCGGCGGCCTGAAGAAGTAGAACCCCTTTGTAGATTATCCTTTATGAAATCACTGGTCATAGTAGAGTCGCCCACCAAGATCAAGACCATCAAGAAATTCCTCCCCAAGGACTACGTGATTGATTCGTCCATGGGACACATCCGCGACCTGCCGGCCAACGCCAAGGAGATCCCCTCCAAGTATAAAAAAGAGGAATGGGCCAACCTGGGCGTGAATGTGGAGGAGAATTTCGAGCCTCTCTACGTGGTGCCCTCCGGCAAGAAGAAGGTGGTCACCAAGCTCAAAAAGCAGCTCAAGGACTCCGACGAGCTCATCCTGGCCACAGACGAGGACCGCGAGGGCGAGGCCATCTCCTGGCACCTGGTGCAGGTGCTCGATCCCGATATTCCCGTCAAACGCATGGTTTTCCGCGAGATCACCAGGGAGGCCATCCAGGAGGCCATGAACCACTACCGCGACATCGACATGAACCTGGTCAACGCCCAGGAGACGCGGCGCATTATCGACCGGCTGGCCGGCTACACCATCTCCCCGCTGCTCTGGAAGAAAATCTCCCCGGGCCTCTCGGCCGGGCGCGTACAGTCGGTGGCCGTGCGCTTCCTGGTGGCCCGCGAGCGCGAACGCATGAAGTTCCGCTCGGCGCGATACTGGGACCTCAAGGCGAAGCTGCACAAGGAGGAGGACGATTATATCTTCGATGCCGACCTGACACACCTGGATGGCAAGCGCATCGCCTCGGGCAAGGACTTCGACGAGAACACCGGCAAGCTGAAGAAGCCCGACTCGGTGGTGCTGCTCGACGACCAGACCGCAGGCGCCCTGCGCGACGAGCTGGAAGATACCGAGTGGACGGTGGCGCGGGTGGACAAGAGCCGCAAGAAGCGCAATCCCTCCCCCGCCTTCATCACCTCCACCCTGCAGCAGGAGGCCAACCGCAAGCTCGGCTGGACCGCCAAGTATACCATGCAGGTGGCGCAGCGCCTCTACGAGAACGGATATATCACCTACATGCGTACCGACTCGGCCCGCCTCAGCGGACAGGCCATCGGCGCGGCCCGCACCGCGGTGGAGCAGGAGTACGGCAAGGACTATCTCTTCGACCGGCCCCGGAACTACGGGGGCGGCTCCAAGGGCGCCCAGGAGGCCCACGAAGCTATCCGGCCCTCCGGCAGCTCCTTTCGCAAGCCGGAGGAGGCCGGGCTCGGCGGCTCGGAGTTCAAGCTCTACGACCTGATCTGGAAGCGCACTGTCGCCACCCAGATGGCCGAGGCCGAGCTGGAGTTCACCAACGTGACCATCGAGGCGGACGCCGACGGAAAGACCGCCTCCTTCCGGACCAGCGGCAAGAAGATCCTCTTCCCCGGCTTCTTCCGGGCCTACGTGGAGGGCAGCGACGACCCCGACGCCGCCCTGGAAAACCAGGAGAACTACCTGCCCGAGATGAGCGAGGGCGAGACAGTGGTCGAGGAGGGCATCGAACCCATTTCCCACGAAACCAAGCCCCCCGCCCGCTATACCGAGGCCACCCTGGTCCAGGAGCTGGAGAAGCGCGGCATCGGCCGCCCCAGTACCTACGCCACCATTATCTCCACCATACAGGACCGCGGCTACTGCGACGCCGAGGGCAAGACGCTGGTGCCCACCTTCACCGCCTTTGCGGTCACCGAGCTGCTTGAGGAGCACTTCCCCGAACTGGTGGACAGCGACTTCACCTCGGAGATGGAGGGGCGGCTTGACGAGATCGCCCGTGGGCGCGCCGACACCAAGGAGTACCTGCATTCCTACTACATGGGCGAAAAGGGACTCAAGAGGAAAGTGGACCAGCGCGAGGACAAGATCGATCCCCGCGATGCGAAGCACCTGGATCTGCCGCTGGAGGGTCTTGACGGCATGAAGGTCTTTGTAGGCCGCTACGGACCCTATGTGCGCGCCGAGCGCAGCGGCGAGGAGCTTACCACCTCCATCCCCGATTCCTGGAAGCCCGGCGACATCAGCGTGGAGAAGCTGCGCGAGCTGCTGGACGCCGAAGAACAGGGTCCCCAGAGCCTGGGCGAGCATCCCGAATCCGGTGAGCCGGTCTACGTGCTGACGGGCCGCTACGGGCCCTACGTGCAGGTGGGCGAGGCCACCGACGAAAAACCCAAGCCTCCGCGCGCCTCCCTGCTGAAAGGCATGAAGCAGGAGGAGGTGGATCTCGACCTGGCCCTGCAGCTGCTGGACCTGCCCCGCACCTTGGGCAAACACCCGGACACAGGCAAGGAGGTGAAGGCGGGGGTTGGGCGCTACGGACCCTTCGTGCTGCACGACGGCACCTTCGCCTCCCTGCGCCGCGGCGACCACGTGCTGGAGGTGGAGCTGGACCGCGCCCTGGATCTGCTGGCCAGCAAGAAGAACAAGAAGAAGCGAAGTTCGGTCATCAAGGAACTGGGCGACCATCCTGCCGAGGGCAAGCCGGTGCGCGTACTGGACGGGCGCTACGGACCCTACATCAAGTTCGGGAAGACCAACGTGAGCCTGCCGGACGACCTCAAGCCTGAGGAGGTCACCATGGAGCAGGCCGTGGAGCTCATCGCCGAGAAGCGGAGCAAGTAGCCTCCCGATGGTCAATTGACAGGTGAATATGAGTTCCGAGTTTTCTACTTTGAATAGTCATGGACAAGAAATCGGACCTCCATTTCGAATACCCGCCCAATCTTCATGAGCTGGATCTGGCCACGCTCGTGTCGATGTACCGGGAGCGGGGCATCCCGCGGAAGGCGCGCCCCGGGGAGTACTTCTCCTGCGCCCTTTCCCACCGTCTGATCAAGGAGGGCAAGTGGTGGTTCGGCCGCTACTACAGCCAGGACTCATGGAACAATATGCTGACCAAGGGCTGTGAGGGCTACCCGCTGACCGAGGTGGAGATGAACCTGCTGGGCATGGCCTACGCCGCCGAGGAGGAGCCCCCCGGGCGCGAGGAGGCGGAACAGAACTGCGGGGCCATTTCCAAGCTGGCCTACATGATCGTCAACGACCTGAAGGAATTCGGCTTTCTCTCCATCGACGAACAGGGGCGGCTGCTCATTACGCCGCGCGGCGAGAAGGCGCTGCAGGGTCTGGCCAAGCGTATCTACGGCAAGAACTTCCGGCCCGGCATGCTGAAAGTGAACCGCGAGGGCGCAGCGCCCAATCCCACCATCGAGCGCGCCACCAAAAAGGACAGCGACCAGGCCAGTCTCTTCTAGCTAGCTCTCCTTTCTTTTCCTGCAGATATCTTGCACCGATTCGGCTACCTGCTGGGCGACTCTTTTGTCGAAGGCGCTGGGGATGATCTCCTCGGGCGTGGGCTGTTCCACACAGTCGGCAATGGCGCGGGCGGCAGCCACGAACATGGGGTAGGTGAAGTCGCGTGTTCGGGCGTTCAGGGCGCCGCGGAAGAGACCCGGAAAGGCCAGCACGTTGTTGATCTGATTGGGGAAGTCGGAGCGTCCCGTCGCCACGATACCGGCACCGGCCCGGTGCGCCTCGTCAGGCATGATCTCCGGTACGGGGTTGGATAAGGCAAAAATGATGGGGTCGTCGTCCATCTTGCGGATCATGGAGGCGTTGAGCACCCCGGGTACCGATACGCCTATAAAGACGTCGGCGTCGACCAGGGCGTCCTCCAGGCTGCCGGTGACCCCGCGCCGGTTGGTCAGGCGGGCCATTTCCTGCTTTACGGGATTGAGCCCGTCGCGTCCCTCGGCGATGATGCCGCGGCTGTCGCACATGATCACCTCCTCCACGCCCATGTGCTGCAGCAGCCTGACCACGGCCACCCCGGCGGCGCCGGAGCCATTGATCACGATGCGCAGCTCATCCATGGTGCGTCCGGTGACCCGCATGGCGTTGATCATGCCGGCCAGGGTGACCACGGCGGTACCGTGCTGGTCGTCGTGCATCACGGGGATGTCCAGCTCCTCCTTGAGGCGCTCCTCGATGTCGAAGCACTTCGGCGCGGCGATGTCCTCCAGGTTGATGCCCCCGTAGGTGGGGGCGATGGCCTTCACGGCCGCGATGATCTCCCCGGGGTCCTGGGTGTCGAGCACCACCGGTACGGCATCCACCTGCGCAAACTTTTTGAAGAGCACGCATTTGCCCTCCATGACCGGCAGGGAGGCCTCCGGGCCGATGTTACCCAGTCCCAGCACCGCCGAACCGTCGCTTACCACGGCCACGGTGTTGCTCTTCCAGGTGTAGTCGTAGGCTTTGCTGCGGTCATCCGCGATGGCCCTGCAGGGCTCGGCCACCCCGGGCGTGTAGGCGATGCTCAGGTCCTCGCGGGTGTCCAGCGGCATCTTGGATTCGATCCCCAGCTTGCCCCCGTATTTGCGGTGGGCGTCGAGGGACTGCTGCCCGTAGTCTCCTTTGGTGTCGTCCGGTGCCATGGTGTGCGGTCAGTTGTCGGAATTCTGCATGGTGTAGGAGCTCATGTCGAGGGTGTCGTTGCTGCGGTCTATGTCGGCCACCCGGTTGGTGGGATCGAGCTCCACCGAGTCGATCTGCGAGGCGGGCCGGTCGATGCGCAGCGTGTAGGTGGGGTTGGTCCACGGCCAGTCCTCCAGCACCGTGCGCGGCACGTCGGTCTCGGCGGCCTTCTCCCCGCGCATGATGCGCAGCGGGATGTAGAAGAGCTCGCGGCTGCCGTCGGCGTAGGTGACCAGCACCTCCTGCGGCATGGGGGTGAGCTCGTGGCGTTTGAGGGTGACGAAAGTTTCGCCTCCCTCGCCCACCACGCCGGTTATGCCGTAGTCAATATGGCGCGTGGACTCGATGAAGTGCTGGTAGTACCAGTCGAGCACCATGCCCGACTCGCGCTCCATCACCCGCAAGAAATCGCGTCCGTCGGGATGCTTAAACTTCCAGGCATGGAAGTAGCGCTTCATGCCGCGGTCGAAGACCTCGTTGCCTACGATGTAGCGCAGCTGGTTCAGGAAGACGGCCCCCGTGGAGTAGGAAGCGGCGCCATAGGCCCGGTTGGTGTGGTAGTGGTCGGCGTGGGTATCCAGGGCCTCCTGGTCAGAGGACTCCACGATGCCGAAGTAGGTGTTGTAGGCGCCGGAGTGCGGGTTCGGGTCTTGTCCGTCCCCGAAGAGGTGGCCCATGGTGAGAGCGGAGGCGTAGGTGGTGAAGCCCTCGTCTATCCAGGGGTAGCGGCTCTCGTTGGTGGCCAGCACCCCGTAGTACCACATATGGATGAACTCATGCACGGTCACCCCGACGAGGCTTCCCAGGGAGCGTCCCCCGGTAATCAGCGTGCCCATGGGGTACTCCATGCCGCCGTCGCCGCCCTGGATCACCGAGAAGGTTTCCCACGGATACTGCCCGAAGTTTTCGCTCATGAATTGGAAGGCCCTGACGGTGTGGGAGGGCAGCTGGCGCCAGTTCTGCAGGTACTGCTGCTGCTCTTCGGGGTCGTCGTTCTCGGTCACCGGGTCGGTCTGGTAGAGGAAGTGCAGCAGGGGTCCTCCCGGCACCTGCGCGGTGGTATGGGTAAAATCGGGATCGGCGCCCCACATGAAGTCGTGCACCTGCTCGGCGCGCCAGCGCCAGGTGATCATCTCATCCTCCCCGTGGGAGACCTCCACGCCCTCCTCCTGGTAACCGTGGCCGATCTCATCGGGATTCTGCAGCTGTCCGCTGGCGCCCATCACGTAGTCGGCATCGATGGTGATGTTCACTTCGAAATCGCCCCATACCCCGTAGAACTCACGCGCCACGTAGGGATTGGGATGCCAGCCGTCCTCGTCGTATTCGCTGAGCTTGGGATACCACTGGCTCATGGAAAACTCCACACCCTCGGCGTTGTCGCGGCCGGAGCGGCGGATCTGCAGCGGCACTTGGGCCTGCCACTCCATCTCGAAGGTGGTGCTTTGGCCCGGAAGAATGGGTTCGTCCAGGGTGACCTCCATGACGGTGCCCTCCACGGTCCACTCCACCGCCTCGCCGTCCTGGGTGAGGCTGCCGATGCGCTGGTAGCCTATCTCCTCCTCCGACAGTCCAACAATGCGGTCTCCCACCCGGCTGTCAGGGTCCTCGATGGTGCGCGAGCGCACGTCCATCATGCTGCCCGGCTGGAAGGCGTTGAAGTAAAGGTGGTAGAAGACTCGCCGGAGGGTGTCCGGGGAGTTGTTGGTGTAGGTGAGCACCTGGTGGCCGTCGTATTGGTGGTTCTCGGCGTCCACCGTGATGTCCATCCGGTATTCGGCCCGCTGCTGCCAGTAGTCGGTGCCCTGGCTCCAGGCGGTGCCGGCGAGGGTGAGGCTGAGAATCGTAAGTATGAGAAACTTCGGATGCATGGGAATGGGGTGTCTGGTTTGCTATTGAAGGGTTTCAGAAGGAACTGCGGCTGGCAAAGGCCCGCGAGAGGGTGGCCTCGTCAATGAATTCCAGCTCGGAGCCCATGGGAATGCCGTAGGCGATGCGGGTGACCCGAATATCCTCGTGGGGCCGCAGTAGCTTGTTCAGATAGTAGCTGGTGGCCTCCCCCTCGGAGTCGGGGTTGAGGGCGAGGATGATCTCCTCCACCGTTTCCCCCTCCTCGTTGATGCGCTGCATGAGCTCGCGTATGCGCACGTCGTCCGGGCCGATGTTGTCCAGGGGGGAGATGACCCCGCCGAGCACGTGGTAGCGTCCGCGGAACTCGCCGGTCTTTTCGATGAGGTAGACGTCCTGCGACTCCTCTACCACGCAGATGAGTCCGTTGGCCCTCTTGGGATTGGAGCAGATGGAGCAGGGGTCGTGGTCGCTGATCACCCCGCAGGATTCGCAGCGGGTGATGGAGCGCTTGAGACTGATGAGGGATTCGGCCAGCCTGACCACGCTGTCCTCGTCCTGCTTGAGCAGGTGGAGGGCGATGCGTCGCGCCGATTTTCGGCCGGTCCCCGGCAGTTTGGCCAGCTGCTCGATGGCCTGTTCCAGGATTTCGGAGGTACCCTGCATTACATCCCCAGCTTGCTCATGTCCATGCCGGGGATGCCGCCGCCGGGCATCATGTCCTTGTAGGTGTTCTGCATTTTCTCCTGGGCGGCCTCCTCGGCTTTCTCGAGGGCCTTGTTGACCCCGGCGACCACCAGGTCCTCCATCATTTCGGCGTCGTCGGGATCGATGACGTCGGGGTCGAGGGTCACGCTCAGGATCTTGCGCTGTCCGTTGGCGCGCACCTTCACCATGCCCCCGCCGGCCTCGGCTTCCACTTCCAGTTCGGCCAGCTGCTGCTTGGCCTGTTCAACTTTCTCCTGCAGTTCGGAAAACTTTCCGAACATGTCTGCCATATTCTTGTTCATAATACGCTTGCTTTGGATTGGGTCACGGATTTAAATTATAATCGAGTTCGGCTCCGAATAGTTCGACCAGGGTTTTGATGGCCGGATCGCGTTCCTGCAATTTCTTAAAGCGCTCGTAGGGCGATTCCGACTCCTCCTGCTCCTTTTCGGTGCGCTGTACCCGGCATTTCAAACTCAGGAAGGCCCCCAGGTACTGCTGGAGAATCTTGCCCAGGGGACGGCTGTTCTCGTCCACCATCTGCCTGGCGAAGTCGTCGCTGCAGCGCAGCACCAGATCGCGGTTTTTTAGCTCCACCGGCTCCACGCGCTGCATCTGCAGGTGAAGGGTTTTCGGCAGGTGCTCCCCGATGTCCTCCAGGTAGTCGGGCCAGCATGCGTGCACATCCTCCATGCTGATATCCTTGGGCGCGCGCTTCGGGACGGAGCTGCCGTTGCGCTGCGGACCGCCGGAGGCCTGCCCGGCCGGTGTGCCGGAGGCGATGCCCTTGCCGCCTGAGCGGTTTCTGCCGCTCCCCAGGGAAGGTTTGCCCATCACATTCTCTTCTTCCTCTTCGGAGGTCTCCGCCGGCTCTGAATCGGCTACGGCTACCTCCGCGGAAGCCTGGCGGCCGTTGGCGCCGGCCGGCCTCTCCGGTTTCGGGGCGTCTGCGGTCTTTTCCTCTCCGGTTTCGGGCGTCTCGTCGGAGGGTTCCTCGCTCCCGTCGTTGTCCTGTCCATCGTTGCCGGTGGCGTCGCGATCGGCCTCGCTGCCGTCGGAATCGTCGGACCCGGCCGGGGCGTCCGGCTGTTCACTCAGCTTTTTTTTTAAAGCCTCCAGCTCGCCCAGCAGGGCGTTCAGGTTCTGCGTGCGCTCCATATGGATGAGCTTCAGCAGGGTAATCTCAAACTGTATCTTGGGCTGGTGGGCTTCCCTGATCTTGTACTGCGCTTCGCTGACGATATGCAGCATGCGCATCAGATCGTCCTCGCTGAAGGCATCTGCCGCCCCCCGGTAGCGTTTTTTCATCTCTTCGGAGGCCTCCACCAGGTGCATCTTGGCGGAGTTCCTGGCTACGTAGAGGTTGCGCAGGTGTTCGGTGAGCCCGATCAGGTACTCCTGTATGTCGTAGCCCTCCTGCAGCAGCTCGTTGACCAGCTCCAGTCCCCCGCCCGCATCGTGCTGCTCCACGGCTTCCATAAACTGGAACATCCGGTCGGTGCTCACCACATTGAGCGCGCGCAGCAGTTCCTCATGGCGGATATCGCTTCCGCAGAAGGCGATGGCCTGGTCGAGCAGGCCCAGGGCGTCGCGCAGGGCCCCGTCGGCCTTCTTGGCGATCACGTGGAGGGACTCGCGGTCGATGCGGATCCCCTCTTCCGAGGCCACCTTGTCAAGATGGTCCACGATCTCCTCGATGCTCAGGCGCTTGAAATCGAAGCGCTGCACCCGCGAGAGGATGGTGGGGAGCACCTTGTGGGGCTCGGTGGTGGCGAAGATGAAAATTACGTGGTCGGGCGGCTCCTCGAGGGTTTTCAGCAGGGCGTTGAAGGCGGCCTTGCTGAGCATGTGCACCTCGTCGATGATGTAGATCTTGTAGCGCCCGTTCTGGGGAGGGATGCGCACCTTCTCGCGCAGGTCGCGGATGTCGTCCACCCCGTTGTTGGAGGCGGCGTCGATCTCCACCACGTTGAGGGTCTGATTGAGAGACTCCCCGTCTACCTCGGCGTCGATGTCGTTGACGGCGCGGGCGAGCACGCGGGCCATGGTGGTCTTGCCCACGCCCCGGGGGCCGCTGAACATGTAGGCGTGCGCCAGGCGGTTCTTTTTGATGGCGTTGCGGAGGGTGTCGCTGACGTGCTTCTGCGACACGATCTCGTCAAACGTGTGGGGCCGGTAGGTGCGGGTTAGTGCGCGGTAATTGTCTGACATCCGTTGCTCGCCTTGAGCCTTAAGCCATGTTCCTTGAATAGGATAAGGTACAAAATGTGAAGGCCAATATCGTGGAAAAATGGGTACCGCGGGGCGGTCCTCAGTAACCCTTCGCCCCCTTCAGGTGCTCCTCGAAGAACTGCCAGATGCGGTAGTACTCGTCGTGCCAGGCGTCGGGGTCCTGAAAGCTGTGGCGCTCGGAGGGGTACATCATCATCTCGAACTCCTTGCCGCCCGCCTGCACCAGCTCCTCGATGTACTGGGCGGCGTCCTGGAATCCCACGTTGTTGTCAATCAACCCGTGTAGGATGAGTACCGGCCGCTCCAGCTCTTCGGCGTATGTGACGGGCGAGCTGCGGGCGTAGTTGGCCGAGTCGGCCTCCGGCGTGCCCAGCCGCGGCCAGGTGTACCCGGGGTTGGTGTGGTAGTAGTTCTCCCAGTTGGTGACAGCGCGCAGGGCGGCGGCCGCGTCGAAGTATTCCGGCTCCACGCTGGCGGCGTAGAGGGCCATGAAGCCCCCGTAGCTTCCCCCGTAGACGCCCACGCGCGAGGTGTCGGCCTGGGCGTAGCCGGCGGCCAGGTGCTCGATGCCGTCCACAATGTCGTGGGTCTCATAGCGTCCCATCCAGCCCGTAACGTCCTCCCGGAACGCCCGCCCGTAACCCGTGCTGTGGCGGTAGTCCACCTCCATGACGTAATAGCCGTTGGCGTTCAGCATCTGGTGAAACATGTACTCGCGGTAGTAGCTGTTGGACCATCCCTTGTAGACGTTCTGCAGGGAGCCGGCGCCGTGGACGAAGACCACCACGGGGTACTTCTGGCCGGGCTGCATGTTGTGGGGCTCCAGCACCGACATGGAGATTTCGGTCTCCCCGTCACGCCCGGTGAAACGCAGGTAGTCCTCACGCTGCCAGTCGATAGCGCGGAAACGCTCGGGAATCGTCTGTGTAAGGCGGGTCTCACGCCCGGGCCGCTGCAGATCCACGGCGTAGAGCTCAAAGGGCTCGTTGAAGAAGGTGTACTGGTAGACCACGTGACGTCGGTCGTGGCTCAGGTCGAAGGACTGCCGGTAGCCTTCCATTTCGGTCACCTGCTCGATGCGGTCGCCCTCCAGGTCCAGCGTATAAATGTGCCGCTCGCCCGGGTCCACCTCCGTGGAGGCGAAAACCATCGATTCGGGGCCGGTCCACTCCGCCCAGGGAATGTCGAATGCTCCGCGGGTGTGCTGCGTCATGTCGGAGCCGTCGGGCAGTATGGTGTAGATATGGTTCCATCCGTCACGCTCCGACTGGATCATCAGGCGGTTTCCGCCCTCCGGCGCAAACTCCATACGGGTGCCGTAGAGCCAGCCTTCGGTGGATTCCTCAAAAACCACCATGCTGTCGCCCTCCTGCAGGTCGTGCATGGTGATGGTGCGCTGCTTCATGGGCGGGTCGATGGTTTCCACCGCCAGGTAGCGTCCGTCGGCGCTGGCGCTGGTGCTGACGTAGCCCTTGTGGCGCGCCAGCTCCGTCACGCCGCCCGAGTCGAGGTCAGCCACCGAAATGACCTGGGTGGCCACCCCGCGGCGGGTGGAGCCGGGCTCTACGTAGTGTCCCACATACTCCGGGAAGAAGTATTCGCGATAGTCGTCGGTCATGTACTGGTTCAGCACCAGCCGGCTGCTGCCCACCCAGGAAGCCAGGCCGTAGCCCGGCTGATCGCCGCTGCGGGCGGCGGCCTGTTTCAGACCGGGCTCGTTCACGTTCATCACCCAGATATCCCCGCCCTGCACATAGGCGATACGTTCGCCGTCGGGGCTCCAGGCGGCGCCGTACTCCGGCGCGGACGACTCCACCAGTCGCCGGGCGTTGCCGAAGTCGAGATCAGCCAGCCAGATGTCGCCCCGGCTGCCGTAGAGCAGGCGGTCGCCCTGCGGGGAGAGCTGGTAGCCGCGCTCCAGGTCGCCGGGCGCCGGCTCCCCGCCGCTGCCGTTCAGGCGCACGCGGAAGAGTTCGTTGTCGCTCATGGCCGAGTCGTTGGCCGTGTAGTAGACCCACTCCCCGTCCGGGGAAAAAGCGGCCATATCCGGCCGGTGGCCGGCCAGCAGGGGTTCGTAGAAGATGTCGCGCAGGTCGAGAGTGTCCAGTCCCGACTGCCCGCTTGCAGCGAGGGGGGCCAGCATCAGGGCCAGCAGGAGGGTGCAGGTATAGTTGTTCATGGCGTGATATGCGATGTCGTTGGGATTGGGAGGCGGGAAGGCCGGCTCAGTTCATGGCGGACTCAATGTCGGCGCGCTCCTTGGGTACGTCGGTCAGGTTTTCAAAGCCCTCCTCGGTGATGACCAGGTTGTCCTCGATGCGCACCCCCCCGAAACCGTACATCTGCTCCAGCTTGGATCGGTTGAGGTACGGGGCGGTGGATTCGTCCTCCAATGCCGGACCCAGCAGGGCCGGGATGAAGTAGAGGCCGGGCTCGATGGTCAGCGCCATGCCGGGCTGCAGGGTGCGGCGGGTGCGCAGGTACTTCACGCCCGGGCGCTCGATGCGGTCCACGCCCTTGGGATAGCCGCCCACGTCGTGGGTGTCCAGCCCGAGGAAGTGTCCCAGTCCGTGGGGGAAAAAGAGGGCAAAGATGTCGTTCTGCATGAGCTCTTCGATGTCGCCGTTGACAAAGCCCGCCTCCTTGAGACCCTCCATCATGATGCGGGCGGCCAGAAAGTGGAGGTCCTCCATCTTGGCGCCGGTCTCCACGCCGTCGATGACGCCCTTCTGGGCCTGCAGCACCGCCTCGTAAACCGCCGCCTGGGTCTTTGTGAAGCGTCCGTTGGCGGGGTAGGTACGCGTGATGTCCGAGGCGTAGCCACGGTACTCAAATCCGGCGTCGATGAGGAAAAGGTCGCCCTCCTCGATCTGCCGGTTGTTCTCCACGTAGTGCAGGATGGCGCTGTTGTCGCCCGAGGCGTAGATGCCGTTGTAGGCGTCCAGCTGCAGGCCGTTGCGGATCTGGCAGGCCTCAAAAACCGCCTTGAGCTCGTATTCGTAGAGGCCGGGCTTCAGGGCGCCCAGCACCTCGCGATGGGCCAGGTTGTTGACGCGTCCGGCCTCACGGAGCTGATCCACCTCCCAGTCGGTCTTGAAGACCCTGCAGTGGGTGATGGCGTCCTCCAGCGTTTCCAGGTCGATGGCCGCCTGGCGGTCGAACTCCTCGATGAACTCCGCCTGCACTTCATCCAGGCAGTAGATGGTGTCGGGATCGAGCTCCTTCAGCAGGGCCGGAAGTTCAGAGTCGTAGTGCATGTGGTCGGGACGGTACGCCTCCCGCATCTGCTCCTTGCTCTTCACGCGGCCGTGCCAGACGGCGTACTGCGCGTCGCGGTTGGGGCCGATCAGATGGTACTCCTGTTTCGAGAGGTCGAGCACCAGGTGATAGTCGGGTTCGTTGACGCCGGTGAGGTACCAGAAATTGGACTCCTGTCGGAAGGGGAACTCGTAGTCGGTTTCGTAGCGGTACATCAACTCGCCGCCCTTCATATAGACGATGGCGTTGGACTCCTCGTCCAGCAGGGAGAAGAGTTTGTCGCGGTGTAGGTGGTTCATGGTACGGGGGTGCAGGTTGGTGCGGTTTCCGGCTTTGGATGAGATATAACAAAGCTCCGAAGGAAAGTAAAGACTTATCTGGACGGCCGGGGCCGTCTACCCCCCCTCGAGCAGCTCCTCCAGCTCGCGCGCCCATCGGGCGGGGAGGTCGTCTTCCCCGTCGTCCGCCGGTTCCTGCAGGCGCAGGCGCCCTCCGGCCTCCGTCTCGCGCAGACCCTGCCGGTCGTAAATACGGACCAGGCGGGCGCCGCCCTTCCCGGTCAGGGCCGGATGCCAGAGGGCCAGGGCCACGTTCTCCCCGTCGCGGTTGAGCACGCCCGCCAGCACGGTTTCACCCCCCGGGCCGGGCAGGGGGGCCAGGGCCGCGCGATGATCTTCGGCCTGCCGGAAAAGATAGTACTGGTCGACCGGAAAGGGGGCGGGGCCGCCGGGAAGGCCGAGGTAGCGTACCGGGCAGCCCGGGGGCGACCAGTAGGCGTTGAGCAGGCGTACCAGCGGGTCGTGCAGCTCGGCCGGAGTCTCCCCGCCCAGGAAACCGCGTTCGCGCCACCAGGCGAAGTCGCGGGGCGGGGGATTTCCCCCGGCGAGTTCGGGCAGGGGCGGGGGTCCCTCCAGGCGCCGGGGGGAGGGCTGGCCCGCGCCGGTCTCGTCGCCAGCCCCGGTCTCGTACCAGTGGTCCTCCCGCCCGTTGCTGAGCAGCAGCCAGCGCGCTCCCACTTCCTCGTTGTAGCGCGCGGCCTGCCGGGCGGCGCGCTCCCCGAGGCCTACGGAGCCGGACTTGCACTCCACCAGCAGAGCCGGCTTGAAGTCCTCCCCGTAGCAGACGATGTCGGTGCGAAGACGCTCTTCGGTGAAGCTGCGGTGCCCCTCCTCGGTGGAGATGCGCGTGCGGGGCCAGCCCGCGGAGGTGAGATAGTCGATCAGCCTGAGGCGCACCCGTTCCTCGGGGCGGTTGCGAAGGGCTGTGCGGGTGACGGGATTCCAGAGCAGGAATTCCCCGTCGCGGCGGAGGCGGCGGGGGTATTGTCCGCTGCAGACGCTAGGCATTGGCTTTTTCGGCGTCAAGCTGACGGTTGATGATCAGCTGCTGTCCGATGGACATGACGTTGTAGACCAGGTAGTAGAGGCTGAGTCCCGCGGCGAAGTTGTTGAAAACGAACAGCAGCATCACCGGGAAAATGTACTTGAGAGCCGCCATCTGTCCGCCCATGGCGCCCCCGCCTCCCATCTCGCCCATGCCTCCCATCACCTTGCTCTGGAAGAACATGGCGACGGTCATCAGCAGCACGAAGCCCGCCAGCTGGTCACCCAGGAAGGGAATGCTGAGGGGCAGGCTGAGGATGTAGTCGGGGGCCGACAGGTCGGTGGCCCAGAGGAACTCCTCCTGTCGGATGATGATGGAGTTCTGGAAGAATCGCCAGAGGGTCAGCAGGATGGGCAGCTGCAGCAGGTTGGGCAGGCAGCCTCCGAGGGGATTCACCCCGGCCTCCTTGTAGAGCTTCATGGTGGCCTCCTGCTGCTTCTGCGGCTTGTCCTTATACTTCTCCTGGATCTCCTTCATTTTGGGCTGAAGTTCCTTCATGGCGGCCATGCTGCGGTAGCTTTTCATGGTCAGCGGAAAGAGGACCACCTTGACCAGCACGCCGAAGAGCACGATGGCCAGCCCGATGCTCATGTAGTCGTCTATGGCATAGAAGTAGGGGACAATCACGTAGCGCACCAGCGGATCAGAGAACCAGCGGATCCACGAGTAGCCCACGTCCACCATGTCGTAAGCCTGGTCGTCGAAGCTGCTGAGGGCGTAATAGGACATGGGTCCCGCATAGAGCTGGAACTGCGCGGTGAACTCCTGCGGGAGGTCGATGGTGACGTAGGACTGGTAGTTGTGGCGGGTGGAGGGCGCGTCGGGCACGCCGGTTACCTCCCCGATCATCAGGGCGCCGTCGGTGGGCGACTGCGGTTTGATGATCTGCGTAAAAAACTTGGTGCGGGTGGCCACCCAGTCGATGTTGCCGTTGATGGTCTGCTCCCGGCTCCCGGCCTCGCTCAGCAGCAGCTGAGTCAGCTCCTCCCCGGCGTAGGTGTAGGCCGAGAAGTAGACACTCTCCTGGCTGATGCTGCGCTCGGTGGGCGCCAGCGGAGACGTCCAGCCAAAGTCCACCGTTCCCCCCACGATGTTCTGGGAGAGTCCTTCGAATCGCACATCCAGGTCCATTTCGTGGGTGCCACCCCGTAACGTGTAGACGAATTCCACCCGCCGCCCGTCGGATAGATCCAGGGCATAGGTGAGGGTCTGCTCCTCGCCCTCCTCCAGCACCAGGGTGTCGCCTGGGGTGACCTGCTCGAACAGCAGATGCTGGGTCTCCACGTTGTAGTTGCCCGTGGTCAGGAAGCCGGCCGAGTAGGCCGAATGGGTGGTGTCGCGGATCATCTGGATCTGCTGGTGGTCCCAGGTCTGGCTGTTGTCGCCCAGCAGGGTGAGGGAGCGCGGACCGGCGCCCAGGTTGGTGAAGGTGGCGCGGTAGAGGGGCGATTCAATGTGAATCTCCGTGGTGTCGCCCACCGCGGCGCTGGCATCGCTGAAGATGCCCATCTCCCGGGGCTCATCCTGATCGGGTCCCAGCCGCTGGCCGCCCGCCTGCTGTCCCCCGGCCTGCTGCTGTCCTGCGGTCTCTCCCTGCCCCTGTTCTCCCCCGCCGGCCTCCCCGGTGTCGGGGTCGGCGGCCGCCATGGCCGAGTCCTGTTGCGCCTGCGCCGCGGCGATACTGTCCTGCCGCATCTGTTGGGCCTGCTGCTGGCGCAGCTCCTCCTCGCTGGGCATGGAGACGTAGGCCCAGGCGACCATCACGATGAAAATGAGAATAAGTCCTGTTACGGTGTTGCGGTCCAAGATTACGGTCGTTAGGGTTGGCGGTTGGGGTGGGAATCGGGGCTCTCAGCCGGCTGCGTCGGGAAAGACGCCGCGGTTTTGGAAGGCGCGGCCGGGCCGTCCGGAACGGGGTCGTGTCCCCCGGCGCTCCAGGGGTGGCAGCGCGCAATGCGCTTGAGTCCAAGCCAGCCGCCCTTGATGGCGCCGTGACGGCGCACCGCCTCCAGGGCGTAGGAGCTGCAGGTGGGGTGGTACCGGCAGGAGCCGGGGAACCACGGCGAAATGACAAGCTGGTAGGCCCGGATGATGCCGATGAGCAGGTATTTCATAGACGAGGTCCGGAAGCGGCGGTCAGTCGTTCCCGCGCCTGCTCCAGGAGCGAGCGCACGTCCCCTTCCAGTTCATGGTATCCGGCATCGATGGAAGTGGCCATGAGGGCTCCTTGGAAGGTGATCTGTTGGGTGTCTACGGTTTCGGAAAGGTGGGTCTGGTGATGCCGGAAGGCCTCCTTGAGGCGCCGGCGGCACTGGTTGCGCCTGACAGCCTTCCCCATTCTCCGGGGTACGATAAACGCCATTTTGTACTCCGGATTGTCCGAGGGGCGGGTGTGGTAGCGAAGGTCGGCATAGGTCCCGCGCAAGTGACTGGCGTTGCGGGAAAAGAGGTTCTGGAACGCCTTGCGGCCCCTCAGGATGCGGTTTCTGGGGAGGCTGCGGTCAGGCTCGTCGGCCGAAGATGTCCTACTTCGGTCCTTTCTCATCACTGATGGTCAGGCGATGACGGCCTTTCTTCCGGCGGCTTTTGAGTACATTCTTGCCGTTCTTGCTGCTGTTGCGCTTGCGGAAACCGTGCTTGTTCTTGCGCTTGCGGCTGCTGGGTTGGTAGGTACGTTTCATGGTTACTGAGGACTCTTTCTTTCGCTGCTTCCGTTTTTGATCAGACCCCCAATTTAAAAATTATCTGGGACAATAAGAACCCTCATTTGCGGGTTAGAAGCGTGCAGGGCGGGTTGGCCCGTCTGCAGGGGTTCACGCACCCGCACATTAATTTGAACAGGCAGTGCCTAAGCTGTAACTTTAATAATTACTCACCATGACAAGTCGCACCACACGCGAGGCGAAGCTCCATGTTTGAAAACTTTACCGATACCGTTGGGGATCTGCTCACCACCCTCTTCGGCTCCAAAAGCGAACGGGACGTCAAGAAGCTCTGGCCCGTGGTGGAGGAGATCAAGTCCTTTGACGAAGAGATGCAAGGCAAAAGCGAGGAGGAGCTCAAGGAGGAGACTGATGCCTTCCGCGAGCGCCTACAGGAGGCCACCCGGGAAATCGAAGAGGAGATCGAGTCCCTCAGGGCTCGCATCAACAACAACGAGGAGGAGCTCACGGTGGACGAGCACCGCGAGATGGCCGAGAGCCTTGAAACCCTGGAGCAGCAGTGGCTGGACCGCACCGAGGAGGTGCTCGAGGAGCTGCTGCCGCGCGCCTTTGCCGTGATGAAGGAGACCTGTCGCCACTTCGTCGGCAAAAAGTGGGAGGTGGGCGGATCCATGCAGGAGTGGGACATGGTGCCCTACGACGTGCAGCTTCTTGGCGGGGTGGCCATGCACCAGGGCAACATCGCCGAGATGAAAACCGGGGAGGGCAAGACCCTGGCCGCCCTCTTCCCCGCCTACCTGAACGCCCTGGCCGGGCGCGGCGTGCACATCGTCACCGTGAACGACTACCTGGCCAAGCGTGACGCCGAGTGGAACAAGCCCCTTTTTGAATTTCACGGGATGGAGGTGGACTGCATCGACCGCTACCAGCCCAATACCGAGCAGCGCCGCCGGGCCTACCGCGCCGACATCACCTACGGCACCAACAACGAGTTCGGCTTCGACTACCTGCGCGACAACATGGTCATCAGCTCCGAGCAGCTGGTGCAGCGCGACCACCACTTCTGCATCGTCGATGAGATCGACTCCATCCTCATCGACGAGGCGCGGACCCCGCTGATCATCTCCGGCCCCGTGCCCGAGGACTCCCAGTCGGCCAAGTACGAGGAGCTCAAGCCGCGGGTGCAGTCGCTGGTCACCGCCCAGAAGAAACTGGTGGCCAGCCTGGTCAGGGAGGCCCAGAAGGAGCTGGACGAGGGCAACGAGGAGGCCGCCGGTCTGGCCCTATACCGCGCCCAGCGGGGCTTCCCGAAGAACAAGCAGTACCGCAAGATGATGCAGATCCCGGCCAACCAGAAGATGGTGCAGCGCACCGAGGCCTTCTACCTGCAGGACAACGCCCGCCGCCTGCCCGAGGTCGACGAGGAGCTTTACTACGCGGTCGACATGAAGATGAACAGCATCGAGATGACCGAGAAGGGCCGCGACTTCCTCACCAAGGCGGACGAGGACGAGGACTTCTTCATCATTCCCGACCTGGGCACCGAGACCACCGACATCGACGAGGAGATCGACGAGAAGAAGCGCGAGAAGATCGCCGAGATCGAGGCCAAGGAGGATTTCAGCGAGGACTACAAGGAGAAGAAGGTCAAGGAGGTCGAGCAGGAGATGGCCCAGGAGCGGGAGCGCCGCTTCGGCGAGCTGCGCCGTCTCTTCGCCGAACGCAGCGATCGCATTCACACCATCAACCAGCTGCTTAAAGCCTACACCCTCTTCGAACGCGAGGAGGAATACATCGTGCAGGAGGGCAAGGTGCAGATCGTGGACGAGCACACCGGCCGCGTGCTGTCGGGCCGGCGCTACTCCGACGGCCTCCACCAGGCCATCGAGGCCAAGGAGGAGGTGGAGGTGGAGGCCTCCACGCAGACCTACGCCACCATCACCCTGCAGAACTACTTTCGCATGTACCACAAGCTGGCGGGGATGACGGGTACCGCGGCCACGGAGGAGGGCGAGTTCAAGGAGATTTACGACCTGGACGTGCTGATCATCCCCACCAACGAGCCGGTGATCCGCGACGACAAGGAGGACCTGGTCTTCCGCACCAAGCGCGAGAAGTACAACGCCGCCGTCGAGAGGATCCGCGAGTATCATGAATCGGGTCAGCCCGTGCTGGTGGGCACCACCTCGGTGGACGTCTCGGAGACCATCAGCCGCATGCTCAAGCGCGAGAGCATTCCCCACAACGTGCTCAACGCCAAGCAGCACGCCCGCGAGAGCGATATCGTGGCGCAGGCCGGACAGCCCGGCGCCGTGACCGTGGCCACCAACATGGCGGGCCGCGGTACCGACATTAAACTGGCGCCCGGCGTGCGCGAAAAGGGAGGCCTGGCCATCCTGGGCACCGAGCGCCACGAATCGCGGCGCATTGACCTTCAGCTGCGCGGTCGTGCCGGTCGTCAGGGCGACCCCGGCGAGTCGCAGTTCTACGTCTCCCTGGAGGACGACCTGATGCAGCTTTTCGGCTCGGACCGGGTGGCCAGCGTGATGGACAAGCTCAATTTCGAGGAGGGCGAGGTGATCACCCACTCCTGGATCACCAAGTCCCTGGAGCGCGCCCAGAGCAAGGTGGAGCAGAACAACTTCAGCATCCGCAAGAAGCAGCTTGAGTACGACGACGTGCTCAACAATCAGCGGGAGGTCATCTACGCCCGTCGCAAGCACGCCCTGTCGGGCGATCAGCTCCGCGGCGACCTCTACGACATGCTGGTCGACCTGGTGGAGCGCGTGGTGGAGCAGCACTATCCCAACGGGGAGTTCGACAAGCTGCGCGACGAGACCCTGCGCTTCCTGGCCGTGGACATCGAGCTCGACAAGGAGCAGATGAGCCAGCTGGGCGAGGACGGGCTTATCGACCACATCATCGACCGCGCCTTCGAGGTCTATCGCAAGAAGGAGGAGATGATTGCCGAGCCCCTCTACCGGGTGATCAAGAACATTGACGAGTCCGAATCCGAGAACAAGCCCACCAAGGTGCAGGTGATCTTTACCGACGGCATCCGCCGCATGCGCGTGGTGGTGGACGTGGAGGACGCCCTGGAGAACGAGGGCCACGAGGTGGCCCGCGCCCTGGAGCGCACCGCCGTGCTGTCAACCATCGACGACAAGTGGATGGAGCACCTGCGCGAGCTCGACTCGGTCAAGCAGGGCATCGGCCTGCGCTCTTTCGGCCAGAAAGACCCCCTGCTGGAGTACAAGCGGGAGGCCTTCGACATGTTCAAGAACCTGCTGGACGAGATCAACCAGGAGGCCATCTCCCTCATCTGGAAGGCCATCCCCGAAATGCAGGCCGACCAGCAGCGCCTGCAGCAGGCCCGCCAGCAGAAGGCGAAGGTGGATATGAACAAGGCGAAGACCGAACAGGCCGACTCCACCAACATGGGCTTCAATCAGCAGGCCGGTCAGGGCGGTCAGGCGCAGAACGGCGACCCTCAACAACAGCGCCGCAGCGACCGCAAGCCGCAGCCGGTGACCGTGGAGGACGAGCCCGGCCGCAACGACTACGTGAAGATCCAGAATATGGACAGCGGAAAGGTTATCGATATCAAGTGGAAGAAGGCCGAGCGCATGATCGAAGACCAGGGCTGGATCCTCATCGAAAAATAGTTCATGGAAGTACTGGGCATTGACATCGGCAGCTACGGGGTGAAAGGCTGCATCGTGGATACCGAACAGGGCGAGATCCTGTCGGATCGCTACAGTACCGACCGCCTGGAGGACACCTCCCCCAAACAGCTCCTCTCGCTCATGCACAAGGTGGTCCGCAAGCATTTCCAGTGGGACGGTCCCGTGGGCTGCGCCTTTCCCGCTCCCATCAGCCACGGCATCGTGCTCGACACCAAGCGCGTAGACGATTCCTGGATGGACGTGGACGCCCGACAGCTCTTTTCGGAGATCACCGACAACGAGGTGCATGTGATCAACGACACCGACGCCACCGGCCTGGCCGAAATGCACTTCGGAGCGGGACGCAACCACAACGGCATGGTGATTGTGCTGACGGTGGGCACCGGAATCGGCTCCTCGTTGTTTATGGACGGCACGCTGGTGCCCAATTCCGAGCTGGGACGCATTAGCATCGACGGGCAGACCGTGGAGGAGCTCGCCTCCAACCGCGCGCGGAAGGAGGAGGGCATCGGCAAGAAACGCTGGGCCAAGCGCCTGCAGAAGGTGCTGGAGACCTACGAGAAGCTATTCCATCCCGACCTTTTTATTCTCGGGGGACAGCTGAGCCGGAAGACCGAAAAGACCCTGCCCTATATCAAGATCAACACCAGCTTCAAGGCGGCCAGCTTCCAGAACGACGCGAGTATTGTGGGCGCGGCCATGGTGGCGGCCGACCGCAAGAGCCGCCGGAAGGACACCTTTTTTCACTGAGTGGGTTGGGTTGCTGGCGGCGTGGCGGCGTGATGCACCCCACAGGCCGATTTTTCACACCTTTATTTTTGTGAAATTTTCACAAGTCCTTCCTTTGTCAGATGCATTTGAAAGCTGTTACGGGCATATGAGCATTCTGAATTTGTGAAAAAATCACAAATCTAAACCAGGGAAAATGGACGAGAGGGGGATAGTCCGATCGTATGGGATATCTTACTTTAAAGCAGGTTTTGTGGAAGAATCGAGGAAGGCCGTGTTATGTGTCCTCCTCCACAAATCCTATTCATGGGCTAAAGATCGGAGATCCTGGCCATCCAACTTACCCTTCAGTTTCAAGGAGCGGATATTAGGCCTGGACTTGCCCTTTTTATCCAGAGAAGAGAGGTACATATATACCATTTTCAGTTCCTTTTCGGAAAGCCGGTCAATTTCCTTCTTTAATTTCTCTTTTGTGATCATAGCCCAATGAGCTTCGCACCTATTGAAATGAAATTAACGGTCGCGAAAGTTCATAAGTACTGATCATTCGTCGAAGGAGTCCGGCAGGTCATTTTCGTAGAGTACCACGTCGCCTTCCCGGGCGAAGTCCTGCATCATCTCGTTGGCCTGGAAGAGTCCCCCGGCCCGCTTCACCTTTTCCATGTCGAAGCCGGTGGAACGGATGCCCTCATAGATAGGCTCGGTGCGCTTCTCCCCCACCAGAATCACCAGGTCCAGCCCCGCCCGCCCGATCTGCTCGCCGAACTCGCGGTTCTTCTCCTCCTGCAGCTCGCCCAGCTCGATCATGCCGGGGGTAATGATCACCCGCCTACCTCCCTCGAAGGAGCCTAGGATCTCCAGGGCGTTGCGGGCGCCGGTGGGATTGGAGTTGAAGGCGTCGTCGATCACCGTGAGCCCGTTCTGCTTTTTCAGCTCCAGGCGGTGCTCCACCGGCTCGATGCGCCGGGCCGCCACGGCGATGGTCTTCAGCCGCAGGCCCATGTGCCGCGCCACGGCGGCAGCCAGCAACAGGTTCTGCACGTTGTGGGCGCCCAGCAGGCGCATGCTAATCTGCTCGCGCCCCTCGACGTCCTCCCCTTCCACCAGTGTGAAGCTCGTGCCCTCCGGCCCGTAGGCTACCTCCCCCGCCCGCAGGTCGCCGCCCTCCATCCCCGCCGTAATCACGCGGATGTCATCGCGCTCCCCGCCCATGGCCCGCACTCGCTCGTCGTCGGCGTTCAGTACAGCGACCCCGCCGGCCGGCAACCGCCGCACCACGGTGGACTTGGTCCGTGCGATCGCCTCCTGCGAGCCGAAGGTCTCCAGGTGCGCAATCCCCACGTTGGTGACCACCGCAATGTCGGGCTCGGCGATGTCGCAAAGCTCGTCGATGTTGCCCTCGTAGCGCGCCCCCATCTCCAGGATCAGCACCTGGTCGTGGGCCTCCAGGCGGTTGTTGATCACCTTGCAGATGCCCATGGGGGTGTTGTAGCTGGCCGGGGTGGCGCAGACGCGGTAGCGCTCCCCAAGCAGGTCGCGCAGCATGAATTTGGTGGTGGTTTTCCCGTAGGAGCCCGTAATGGCCACCACCGTCAGCTCCGGCATGGCAGCCAGTTTTTCGCGGGCCTGGCGGATGTAGCCCTGGTTGATGCGCTCCTCCACCGGCTGCATGATGCGCCCTGCGGCCCAGATCCAGAGGGGCGGCAGCGCGTCGGCCAGCACCCAGCCGAAGGCAAGTATGTAGATGTCGGCCATCTGAAGCGGCGGCGTCCGGAAACTGAGTCCCGTACCCGGGATGTAGCCGGCCATCGAGGCCATGGTGGCCGCAAAAGGCAGCAGCAGCGAAAGCAGGACGAAGGGAACCAGAAGGCGCTTGACCCTGTCGGTGAGCACCAGCGGTTTCTTGCGCTTCTCCTCGGCGTAGTAGTCGAAGCGCCCGAACCAGAAGATGCCGAAGACGCTCAGGATGATTACCGCCGCGCTGCCGGTGACGGTGTCCGACAGCAGCCAGAGCAGGATGAGAATGAGCAGGTTGTAGAGCACGTGCTCGGGAGTGATCACCCGCTCGTTCCAGTGCTCGAAGCACCACTGCCGGTATTCGTTGAACTTGTAGCCCTTCAGCTGGAAGATGTGGAGGAAAAAGCGGCTCCGGAGGAAGGTGTGGCGGGCCATTACCAGCAGGAAGGCCACCGTGAGCAGGTCAATAAATGTGAGGTACCAGTTCAAACGCGGCTGCTTTTGGGGTGCGGGGAGGGGCGCCGTCCGGTCGCTAAAGTAGATTCATTCCGTTATATTAACGGGCTGCTCCGGCAGCGTCATACGGAACACTCATCTCAAAGGTCCACCAATATATGAAATTAATCATCCCGATGGCAGGCCGCGGGACCCGCGTCCGCCCCCACTCCCACACCGTACCCAAACCCCTGCTGCCGGTGGCCGGCAAGATGATCGTGGAGCGCATCGTGGAGACCTTCGTGCGCACGCTGGACCGGAAGATCACCGAGATCGTCTTTATCCTGGGACCTGATTTCGGGCGGGAGATCCGTGAGTCTCTGGAGGCCATGAGCGAGCGTCACGGGGCCGAGGCCCATTTTCGCATCCAGGAGGTGGCCGAAGGCACCGCCCACGCCGTCTACAGCGCGGAAGACCAGCTGGATGGGGAGTGCATCATTGTCTTCGCCGACACCCTTTTCGACACCGAGGGAACGGTCTCCCTGGAGGGCGCCGACAGCGTCATATGGCTGAAGCAGGTGGACGATCCCTCCCGCTTCGGCGTGGCCGTATATGAGGGCGACCGCATCACCGATTTCGTGGAGAAGCCCGACGAGCCCATCTCCGACCAGGCCATCATCGGGGTGTACTACTTCCGCGACGCCTCCAGCCTGAAGGAGGAGATCGAATATCTGCTGGACAACGACATACGGGGACACGGGGACGAATTCCAGCTCACCGACGCCTTGGACCGCATGCTCAAGAAAGGGGACGTCTTCAAACGGGCGTCCGTAGACGAGTGGCTCGACTGCGGCACCCTCGACGCTTGGCTGGAGACCTCCGGCGTGATCCTGGAGAAAGAGGGAAGGGAATACGACGAAGACGACTTTACCGAAACTCGCATCATCCCGCCCGTCTATATAGGGGAGAACGTGGAGCTGGAGAACTGCATTATCGGCCCCCACGCCAGCATCGCCGACGGCTGCAAGCTGTACAAATGTACCATCAAGAACAGCTTGGTGCAGGAACACGCCGACTTGGAAAACTGCCGCCTGCAGGATTCAACGGTAGGGCGACACACTCGCCTGCACGGGGTAGACCAAGAGGTGCATGTGGGGGACCATTCTACGGTGGGGGTGGAGATCTAAAGATCTTTCCGTTCTGATGTAATCTTCCTGTCTACTTTCATTTTTCCTGAACAGTTACACCTATTGAGTAGGGAGGAGGTCAAAAGCGACGACGTCGGGCATTCTCAGAGATACCCAAAACTATCAACACTATAAACCGGAGCACATGCAGAAAGAGATTTTACGTCAAATGGTCGAACAGAGCCGGAAGGACTGTTTAAGAATTTTAAAGGATATAAATGCCGATAACGCCGATTACCGCCTGACAAAAGAAACCGCCTCCGTGGGGTTCATTTATAGATATATCGGCGAGGCGACAAATATGATGGCTCAGTTCTTTGGCTATGACACCGACGTAGAGGGAACTACGATGGGGCAAATAGATACGGGAAAAGATTATGACCTTGAAAAAAGCCGGATGCTTTTTGAAAACGGATACAAGACGCTTGAAAAATTGGTGAAGGAAATCTCTCTCATCACTGCGGGCAAATAGCATCGGCTATAGTGAAGGGGAAGGAGTTTTGAAAAATCCAGGACACGGATGGATTCATTCATTGATCTGAACTCACATATACATGGCTCCAATCCGATTCAAACATGCCGGACACTGGCAAAATCTTAGCCATCTGGTTAAGCAGCTTCAGCTTATTGAGGCATTGAGTGTAAGCGATCGGGTTGAGGTTGCTTCACAAGGATTTGCCACTCCATTCCAGGTAATTCCATTGGCCTGTGTAATAAATGCCAAAAAATTGTCGCCATATGTGAAGAATGAACATTCTGATATTGCAGCGTACTTGAATACGATTCGATTTCCAACCGGAATAAGGGCTGAGGAAGCAACACCCGGAGCAAGCGGCAATTACCTCCCCATAGCCAGGATCTCCGATGCAAAAAGTCCCGGTTCACGGAGTGAAGAATCTTACAAGCATCTTGAGGATCAGTACAGAGAATTGATTCTGTCTTGTTTTCCAGCGATCAGGGAAAAATTAAGCAATGCCATTGCATTTTTTCTCTCGGAATTGATTGAAAATGCCAAAGATCATTCCGAAGCGAAAAATTTTTACATTTTTGCACAATACTGGCCTGCACTCGGAGAATTTGAACTTTGTATGATGGACGACGGAATAGGTCTGAGGGGCTCCCTTTCCAAAAGGTATGAGCACGTTACTACCGACGAAATTGCCGTGCGGGAAGTTATTCAACGTCAACTATCTGCCAGAATTAGTGAGGTGGAGGCTTTACCGGGTACCGGCTTAGCGAATACCATTCGGATAGTTACCAATAAAGAACTGGTAAGTACGTTTACTCTGTTATCCGGTAATTATGGATATAGCTGTTCGAATGATCAATGCCGATGGGTAAAACCCGGAACCCTATCTCTTTCAGGAACATTGATTAACATTCGATTAAAAGAACCGAAGGAAAGGCTTAATATTTTCAGTTATATTCAATAAAGAATAATCCAATGCTGTCCCTGAAAGAGACATATCGAACCACACATCTTACCACCCGGTCTCTGGCTAAAAAGGTGTTTGAAGATCTTATGCAGAGGAACGCCTCAGAACAGGTGTTGGATTTTTCAGACATCGAATTTGTTTCCCGGTCGTTTATGGTGCAGCTTTACGCAATGTTGGCCAAGAAGCGTTCACAGGCACGGTTTATCAACATGAATGACGAAGTTGAGCAGATGTATCAGCTTGCAGTCCGTGCCTATAATACACCCGCCATTCTTACTGATTCAATGTCAAATAGCAGTACACCCACTGTTTTGACGATCTCCTGACCAAGCAAATCAATAAGCAGGGGGCATTAACTTCTGGTTATTAATAAGCTTCGGGACTACGATGGAGCGGTCTTGCTCTGCCATCCCGCACGTGAATCCCGGTACCGCCCGGCAGATTCTATCCCCTCTCCCGCACCGGTGTCATCTCAATGCGGAATTTTCGTACCATCTGGGTTGACAGGTTCAGGGGATTGGTGTCCAGGTAATAGAGTGCGCCATTCTTGATGATATAGTTATCGGAATCGTGGCCGGGAAAGGCATTCAGCAGTTTTCGTGGCCAATCGAATGATCCCAGCAGGTTGCCCTCCTCGTCCAAAACCCGCCACTCCGTGGAGTCCATGCTGTCGGTGTATATGGATACCCAGAGCCGGTTTTGATCATCCACTACGATCTGATCCAAAAGCGGCCACCGATCCGGTACCTCCAAGACGTTAAAAGTGCGGGATATCGCTGACCATGTATCCAGGAGGGTGTCACGGTGTGCCCTTGTAAATGAGGTTGCTTCCCACGGGGCGTATACAGCCCGCGCATAGGTGCCGTCGGATCGGTACGTGCGGATAAGGAATTCGTCTGTATAGGCCCTGTATATATGTCCGGACCCGGAAATCACCATCAGGTGTCGATTAGCCAACGGAAAGGAACGTTTGTTGACCCTTGAGCCAGATCCGGTTCTGATGATTTCCGGATGCTCGTATTCCATGATCACATCGGACACCGGCTCTATGTTCTGGTCAAAGTGAACAAAGTATGATCTCAAATTCGTTATCGAGGGCGCTTCGTCAGCGGACAAACTAATACCGCCAATGCGAAACTGGACCAGATAGGTACCATCCTTCCTGTAATAGAAATCGAAGGGACGCCGGCCCGAGATCGTATCGATGTGATCCCAGTTGCGCATCTCCAGATTTGCCACGTCGGCCAGCTCATAGGTGTCCAGGTAGAATCGGCTGACCCTGAAGTTGGTGTCGTCATACACAAACAGGTATTCCTCATTCACCCCTATATTCAGACCGCCGCGTGTAGTCAGGAACTCACCCGGCCCGCGGCCAGCCCTGCCTATGGATTGCAGAAAACTCCCGTCGGGATTATACACGTGGATCCTGTCGTTGCTCATGTCCGCCAGGTAGACCCGGCCCCGGTCGTCCACCGCGAAATCGTTGATGTAGCCGAGGTGGACCACTTCGTCGTATTTGTCGCCGAAACTATGCTCCTCAACCAGCTCGATTTTGTACTGCGGCTCCGGATTCTCCGGCAGCACAGTCAAATTTTCCACGTCCTGCAGGTGCTCGGGGATATCCCCGTTCGATTCGGGGGAGTGGTTCTGGTCCGGTCCACCTGAGGAACAGGCAACAAACAGAAGCGAAACGGACAGTAGACCGGTAAGCAGGCGCATGGGCCTGGGATAGGGTTTTGGCTCTTTGTAATACCAACTTAGTAATATTGAGGCCAAATTCAACAAAGTCCCGCGGGGTGTCCCCTCAAGTAGTTTTCCAGTGGGTCAGGCCGCATCTGGAATTGGAACACGTTGCTTGTGGATTGTCATGCCTTCCCCTAATCTTGCTGTTCGCAAATTATCTGCTAAATTAAGATCAAAATTACCACGCCGGTTATTTGCCAGGTCGGTACAGCCCATCTCCAAGAATTGTAAAATCAATCAAAAAAGGAGAAAAACTGTAATTCTGATCTTTAGAAAGCAACTAATGCTATAGCACATGATGCAAATACCTGGCTGCTTTGAATAGAAAAGAATTCGAACAGGAATTTATCGACAAGGTCATGGACGCGCAGGGAATCGTCCATAAAGTGTGTGGTATGTACTGTGACGACGAGGAGGACCGGAAAGACCTGTTCCAGGATATTCTTATAAACTTGTGGAAGTCCTATCCTTCGTTTCGCGGTGATTCCAAATTTTCGACCTGGATGTATCGCGTGAGTTTGAATGTGGCGATACAGCGACTCCGAAAATCAAATAAAGAGAAGGAGGATGCCACTCAACCCATAGATCTTGATGCGATGGCGTCCCCTCCTGAGGAAAATTTGCCGGAAAAGGAATTACAAATGATGCATACAGCCATCGAGCAATTAAGTGATGTGGAAAAAGCAATCGTGATGTTATACCTGGATGAAAAAGGAAATGAAGAAATTGCGGAAGTCATGGGAATCAGCCAGAATTATGTGCGGGTTAAGATGACGCGCATCCGTGAGAAACTTAAAAAAATGGTGGAGGCTTGATCATGGAACTCGAGCAACTGAAAGCCGCCTGGGAAAAAACGATCGAGCATGATGTTGAAGGCTACTTTGTAAGTAAGGAAGAAGTTCAGCGACTGATCGGTAAACGCTCGAACACTACGATTTCCCAGATAAAACGAAAAATTAAAACCAAAGTTTTTATAGCGGGAAGCATTGGGTTGCTGCTGCTGGCATTTACTGCGTATGTGTTTATAGCTGAAGAACCGGTATTTGACTGGTTGGAGTTCTTTTCCAGCCGGGAATCAAATTTAGAGATTGGAATTTTCTACCTGGTTTTTGGGCTGGTGATTTGCTTCATATCGGCATTTAATGCGTTCAGCTATCGCAATATTTTAAAGATTGAAGAACGGGAAAGTGATTTAAAATCATCCATCAAGAATATTTTGGCGATACTGAATAATGCGATAAGAGTTAAAGTATACTCCGATACCCTCGTTGTGCCCGCTACCTTTTTGGTACTTGTAATTATTGATTTAATTCGTGGCATCGGGATTTTCCCGGATGCAACCATCCTATTGTTATTTGTTTTGGGTGCGGTTGTGTTTGCATTGTTTTCCTATTTCATGGCCAAATATAGCCAGAACAGGAGATACGGCAGTCAAATTCGTGCCTTGGAAGAGTGCTTGGAAGAGCTTGAAGAAGAGAGATAGCTCAGCAAAAAGTTACCGCACACGTGTAATTCTGATAATCCTTTCTGCAACTAACCCTCCGAAACCAAAAATCTATTCTTAACCAATACCTCAGAAAAAATGAGTCTATTACAAAAGTTTATACCAAAAACCTTGGTTCAAATAGTGGGCAGCCTGCTTATTTTGGTAAGCGGTATACTTGTGGCAGCAAGAATTTTTGGTGCAGCTCCAGACTTTGAACTGATAGAAAACAACTGGTACTGGTCACCTTTCAATTACTGGTCGTCTTACTTTTTCCTGATAGGTGCCTTTCTATATTGTTCGCCAAAAATTATCAAGAAACTAAGAAAGCAAAAACAGAATTCAGCTGCTCCATTAATTTTTTTATGTGCCTTTTTTTTAATCGCACCTACTGTTTCCGCCCAGAATTATTCAAAGCAGGTAGATGCCCTAGCTGAAAGTTTCAAATCCAAAAGTATCGATTCGGTCAAATCATATCTGAGTGCGGATCTTCAGTTTGGACCAATACCTGCCGTAAACTCAACGGCCATTCTAACCAACATGGTCACTAACTTTCCTCTCTTAAACTCCCTGGAGATTGTTGAATCAAAAAATGGGGAAGCCATCGTGAAGTTCAATTTTGTGCAGCTTGGCGAAAATGAATCTTCCATTTTGTTTGATGAGGAAGGTAAAATCACAAAGATCGAATACCTTGAAGAGTTTGTACTGCAGGAAATTCGTGCTCAGCAACGATTGCAAAATAGTGTACAGCAACCGGCACCTGGTGAGTTAGGAGCACAATATCCTCCCGAAAAAATACAATTTGATGCAGGCGACGGACTTACGATTACCGGCAATCTGTATGAAGTTGACCCGTCTGCTCCAATAATTTTACTCTGCCATTCGGGTGGCAGCAACAAATATGAATATGCGGATATCGCACCCAAACTTAATGCGAAAGGATTCAACGCACTTGTTATCGATCAGCGATCGGGAGGTATGGTATACGGAAAAGAAAACGAGACCTTCCTACGTGCAGAAAAAGAAGGGTTTGGTACAGAGTTCGTGGATGCCCAACAGGATATAGAAGCAGCCATCGATTATTTAGTAAATGAATATGGTAGGAAAGTTACCCTCTGGGGTAGCTCCTACTCCGCAGCATTATCGTTGTATGTCGTTCAGCAAAATGAAAACCTGAACGGATTGATTTTGTTCAGTCCCGGTGATTATCTGGCGGATGTGAAAGGTAGCTTAAAAGGCGAACTCACATCTATCGGTGTTCCTTTTCTGATAACTTCTACACAGGACGAAGCGAAAGGCATTACAGATGTGTTGCTATACGGAGCTACACTAACCGAATCTCAAATTCAATATGTTCCTTCGTTTGAGGGATTCCACGGAGTGCGGGCTCTCTGGGAGGGGCAAGTGGGAAGCGAAGAATATTGGGAGGAAGTATGGAGAACGCTTTCAATTATTTATCCTGATAAATAACCGCTCCGACAACTAAGATTTCTATCATGGACAATCTAAATCCGGTTTTAAATGCTGGAGAGTATATTTATTGTAGCTTCGCTGATCATGGTGGAATGAAAATTCATGATCCAGTAATGGTATTTCAAGAATCTGAGGGAAAGACGGTGATCATCGAAAAACAACAGGCTGCAGAATTGGGAATATCATACCGGAAATTTTTTCCTGGATTACTTTGACGGTCTACTCTTCACTTGAATCAGTTGGACTTACAGCTGCCTTTTCAAGGGCACTGGCAGAAGAAGGTATTAGTTGTAACGTAGTAGCGGGCTTTCATCACGATCATTTATTTGTGCCCATTGAACAGACAGATAAAGCGATGGAAATCTTGATATCATTTCAGTGAAGAAATAATTGTAGATGAGTATTCATTGAACCTTGACCGTCCAGCAGCTGGCTATTCGATTCGGGGACCGGTTGCCCCTGGATCTGCCACGTAATCCTCTCGACCAATGATCAACAGACAGAGTTCAGTTTACACTCCCAACCTTTCGGAAATCACCGTCCACCCCATGTTTTCTTAGGTGCTGTTGTAGCACGTTATTTTACTTTATTTCTCACCTATTCGTTTGACTGTACAAGAGGTTTGAATCCTCCATAGACCATCCTACTGGCGTCAAAAATCAATTTTTCAGCATTGGTCAATGGCGCGATTAATTCTGTCATTCTTGGGTCTGTAGGAACTTTTTTGTTGGCTAAATCACGAATCTCCTTTGAAGGAAAAACGACCCAACCAAATACAATTTCCTCGTCTTCATTTGCATCTACGGTTTCTATAAAAGATTTCGTGCCTTCTAAAGACAAATCATCACCAACAAATTCGAAGTATGCAATTGCACCATAATCTTTCCAAATTTCAGCTACCTTTTCAGCCACACTCCTGTATTCGTTCAGGTGAATTCGTGGAACTGGAAGGACAAAGCCATCTATGTAATTTGTCATAATTCTATCTTATGGTTGTGGTATTCATTTTTTCGGTTTGTCTAATGTACTACAACAATCCTGAGTTCAAGTCATAAGTGCTACACGAAATATTTATCCTGCAGGCCGATACCTACTTTACCCGCCCCTATAACTCTTGGGATAAAAGAACCGTAGAAAAAGCATCTGGCTGATTTCACGGTTTTTTCGAAAGGGACGGACCTGCGAGAAATATCCCGTCAGCGCATCAAAACCGTCGAGAAGTACCTGAACATTCGACCGACTCGTAAATTTGATTACCTTTCACCCATTCAACAAGCCCTGAAACACCGCTGTGTTGCATTAATCACTGAACACGGTCCTAAATTAATCTATAGCTAATTTCTCTTTCCACATGTCAAACCGCATATTTTCTGAGGAGGAAGTACAAAAGTTGATCAAGCGGGCTGCTGAGCTTGAGGCTGAGCGGTCCGTATCTGAAAGAGACAGCAGCGAAAACGGTTTGACGATTAATGAACTTAAACATGTTGCATCTGAAGCGGGTCTTGACCCAGAGCTCATTGAACGAGCCGCTTCCGAAATGGGGAAAACGCTACCGGATGTAAAAGAAAAAGTTCGTGTCAATCGTAAGGAAATTGCCACAGAAATCTGGCTGGATCACCAGCCCGATAGAGAAACAATGGACGTGCTCGTTACGGAATTGAACCACATCTATGGAACCACCGATGAACTGAACTGGTGGGATAATCTTTGGGGCACCCATGAGGGAAAAGCGAAAGTTACCAGGTCATCCAGCACTACAGAATGGAATTACAAGACAGAAGGAGGTGTCTATTCAACTCGCGTTTTGATGCAGCAACGAGGTGAGAGGTTTCGGATACGTGTAAGCAAACGTCAAATTTTTGGTCTGGAGTGGGACAACACGGTATCGCAATTCTATATGGTACTTCCGATTGCTGTTACTTTAGGAGTAATCGGCGGAGCTCTCAGCAACTCTATACTTGGTACAGGATGGCCCGGCATAACGGCGGGAATAGTCCTTGCCATTTGCAGTTATCCTATCATGCGCTACTTTGTAAAACGCTCCGTTGAAAAAAATAAAGCCGAAGTTGCCAATACTGTGCGTCAACTCTCCAATTTGGTTTTACAATCCTCTAACAAGAAAAAAAGCAAGTCAAACGCCTCAACAACGACCCGTTCAGCCTCGGAAATTGAGATTCCGGATGAGCCGAATTCAGCTGAAGATCCTCCCGGTAGCCTTAGAAATAATCTCAGAGAGTAATTGTAGTGCGGGAAAAAGTTAACTGGTGCCAATAGAAGCTGATCGCCTGGCCGCTCATCCAAAAAAGAAATAGTTGTTATCCAATGGAAGCGGCAATATAGCTTGATTTAATCGAACGAGATATTTTCTCGAATGGCAGGTAAGATCCCGTTTAAATAAAATCCCTGAGCGGCCGTTCCTGCTCGGCGTCCTCAAGCGTCTTGTGCATTTCTTCGTGATGGCCGGCGGGTTCCAGGTGAATGGTCACGATCACGTCGCCTTTTAATGCATTGATGAGGTTTTTTTCCAGCACGGTGGCATCTTCGTGGGCTTTCTTGAGGTCTACTCCGGACTGAAAGACCGCGTGCAGTTCGATCCAGGTGGTCTGTCCGGTGGTCCGATGCCGCAGGTTGTGCACGCCGGTCATGTCCCCGGGCAGTTCGCCCTTCACGATCTTGCGTATGATGCGGTCGGCCTCCGCGTTGCGGGTGTCCATGAGCCCGTCCACGGCGTAGCGCAGCAGCTTGAATCCCTCGTATAATATATAGGTGGCCAACAGCCCGCCCACGATGGAGTCCAGCAGCTGCCAGCCGGTGAACCGGATGATCAGCAGCGTGGCCACGGCCCCCAGGCTGGTCCACACGTCCGTCAGCGTGTGCTTGCCGTTGCTGACCACCATCATGTTGTTCTCCTCCCGACCGACGCGTACCAGGTAGCGTCCCAGCAAGAAATTAACCAGCCCCGCCCCGGCCAGCAGGGCCACGCCGGCGTCGAGGTTCTGCACGGTGTGGCCGAGCAGGTAGTTGCTGATGGACTGGTAGACGATGGTGAAGCCGGCGAGGGTGATCACCGCGCCCTCCACGCCCACCGATATAAATTCCACGCGTTCGTGCCCGTAGAGGTGCTCCTCGTCGGCGGGCTTGGAGCTCAGGTGAAATCCCCAGTAGACGAAGGCCACGGCCAGGATGTGTACCACCGATTCGGCGGCGTCGGATAGGGCGGTAGTGGAGTCGGTCAACCAGAAACCTGTTCCTTTGGCTGCCAGGGAGAGGAGGGACACCCCCAGGCTGAGTCTCAGGGCGAATTTGGATCGGGAGACGCTCACATCGAGGTATTGGGTTCGGGAGCCGAAAGATTGAGCAAAGAATACCTGAAAGCAAGTCGATTACTTCAATTGTCCAGTTTAAAACTTTGCTTCAATTGGTTAATTAACTGATCCGTGTTGAGCATGGTAATGCCCATCGCTTTCAAAAGATCTTTGGTTTGTGGCGGGTTATCTTCCATCATTTCCATGAAAGCGCTCATATCTTTCTGAATGCTTTCTGGTAGTGTAATCTGATCTTCATCGGTTAATGTAGCTGCCAATCGGAATATATCTGATCGATGTTTTTTGATCGTTTTGGAATCAATACGTTGACCCTCCTTCTTACGCTGGCTTAAATCAAGAAATGCTTTGGCCTTCAAACAGACCAGGGCCAACTCATTGGCCCGACGTAATTCACCTTCGGTCGTTGAATGTTCAAGCGTAAAATGGTAATAGTCGCCATCCATCAAAATAGCAGAAAGACTGGATAGGTCTTCATCGGTCGGGATAACGGTAAATCGCGCATCATCAATCGGAGGGATAATATCCGGCGTGCGGCTGAACAATTCTATCTGCGCCGGAAACCCTTCTATCTCCGGATCTATAAACCGATAATATTGCCATCTATCAGACTGTTCATTTCGTTTATACTTTCCTGCTTTAATAAAATCCCAGAATCGAGATATAAAATCATCATCTACCGCCTCCACCACGAGAATCATATCGATATCCTTGGTCACACGGAAGTTGATTCCTTCCCGCTCGAAATAATCTTCGCAGGCAGCTCCACCAATAACGATATATGAGTCGGTGAAATCTTTAAAAAACTCCGTAAATGTTTTAAGCCCAATCACAATATTCTGCTAATCATATTTTCGAGTTCTATCTGTATTCGTTCATCCTGATCATATACAGAAGACAGATAGAGAGAAAAAGGATCTACAAAATCATCTCTTGTCAGTACAGTTGGATCATAGCTCCATATTTCAAGCCGTACGTCATGTTCATTATAGACAGTTGGATGGATTTCCCCTCTACTTCGTAATTCTTTAAATACTTTTGCATCGATCGCAAACGATTCAATATCACCTGAACTGATATTTGAATAGTAAGACAATGCGCCAAGCCCTGCTATTCTGGCTTCCTCAATATTTTCTGTCAGAAACAGCCATTCTGTTTTTTTAACAGGAGTCTTAAAATAGTCTTGAACGGTTTCCCATATCTCCCTGTCCGTTTTATCAAACTTGAGATATTTGGATCTTCCACCAACTATACTGCATGCGCCGGCTTTCTTCAGTTCTTCGGCGCATCGTCCAATCGTCCGGGGTGCGTATTTGAAAATATCTGCAATCTCCTGAAAGTTTAAATCCTCGAGTGATTCCATCCACAGATGATAAATCAATATGCATTGTGCAGAAGGGGAAAAAGATTCTGTTCGGGTTGTTCTTACTTTTTGCTGTTCATTCAATTCCATAAACATGAATGGAATGAATAGTTGTTTGCCAGGCACAACAAATGATATCCTGGATTTGATAAGCTGCTCTTTCAGATAGTACGTCACCTCATTAAATACCCAAACAGCCGGACATTCAAATGCGGATTCGATTTTTGAAATGTGTTTTTGAAGCTGACTGGGAGTTACATCGTTCTCTGACTTGGGCTCAACAAAAACAACTTCGCGATCATGAAAATCAGCATATAAAAAGTCGTAACCTTCTTTGATAAACAATGGAAGTTGTTTCAAGGCATTTGCCGGGTAGCCAAGCTTTTCCACCTCAAGCCCTGTAACTTTTTCGAGATAGGATATAAGTGCACTCATCAGCGAATAATGACGTAAATATTTAACAATGACAATGGTTATGTCATAATAAAAAAATTATGTCATTAAACCTATCTGTACGGCAGATTTCAAAGCGGCTCAATGTAACGCCGATTGGTCAAGTCATAGCAGTCAAAAAGTGAAAAGCCCTATAAATAGAACTGCCATGACCTTTAGCATCAATGTCAATACATTGATTTCAGGAAGTAACTTAATAAACGAAGGTCCACCTATCTCAACTTTGTAGTCGACGCGCATCGGTTAGCGTCGCAGCATGTATTTGGATCGGGAGCCGGGTACAATGGTGCTTGGTTCGGCAACCGAAAGATTGAGCAAAGAATACCTGAAAGCAAGTCGATTACTTCTTATTTTTACGCTCATTTTCGCATACCCATGGAAGCGCGCAACTTTTGCAGGACCTCAATCCCGAACATAAGAAGATCTTCGACGTCATATCCCGGGCCGCCTCTGCGGTGGACCAGCCCGCGTGGGTGGTGGGCGGCTACGTGCGGGATTACTACCTGAGCCGCCTGGAGGAGAGCGGCGTCACCGACATCGATTTTGTAACCGTCGGATCGGGCATCACCCTGGCGCGGAAGGTGGCCGAGCTGCTGGAGACCGGCAATATCAATGTCTTCAAGCGCTTCGGTACCGCCCAGGTGAAGTACAGGGAGCTGGACCTGGAGTTTGTGGGCGCGCGCAAGGAGAGCTACAACCGCGACTCGCGCAAGCCGGTGGTGGAGGACGGCACGCTGGAGGACGACCAGCTGCGGCGCGACTTTACCATCAACGCCCTCTCCTGGTCGCTCAACGAGGAGACTTTCGGGGAGCTGGTGGATCCCTTCGAGGGCATACAGGACCTCAAGAAGCGCCTGGTGCGTACGCCGGTCGATCCGGTGCAGACCTTTGACGACGACCCGCTGCGGATGATGCGGGCGGTGCGCTTCGCCACCCAGCTTCACTTCGACATCGAAGAGCAGACCTTCCGCTCCATCGAGCGCATGGCGGGGCGCATCGAGATCGTCTCCAAGGAGCGCATCATCGAGGAGCTCAACAAGATCGTCATGGCGCCCGTCCCCTCCCGGGGCTTCACCATGCTCTTCAAGGCGGGCCTGCTGCACCACTTTTTCCCTGAGCTGGTGAAACTGCACGGGGTGGAGGAGGTGCGCGGGGTGCGGCACAAGGACAATTTCTGGCACACCCTGCAGGTATTGGACAACACCGCCGAGATGAGCGACAACCTCTGGCTGCGATGGGCCGCCATCATGCATGACATCGCCAAGCCGGCCACCCAGCAGTATGTGCCGGGCACGGGATGGACCTTCCACGGGCACGATGCGCTGGGCGCCAAGTGGGTGGAGTCGATCTTCCGGCGATTGGGACTGCCCCTTGATGAGCGCATGCGCTACGTGCGCAAGCTGGTGCGCCTGCACCTGCGCCCCATCGCCCTGGTGTCGGAGGACGTCACCGACAGCGCCATCCGCCGGCTCATCTACGACGCGGGCGAAGACATCGACGACCTGATGACCCTCTGCCGGGCCGACATCACCTCCAAGAACGACCGGAAGGTGGCGCAGTACAACCGCAACTTTGACTACGTGGAGCAGAGAATTGTGGAGGTGGAGAAGAAGGATCGCATCCGCAGGTGGAAGAACCCCATTGACGGCGAGGAGATCATGGAGACCTTCGGCATCGATCCCGGACCGGTGATCGGCGACGTCAAGGACGCCATCAAGGAGGCCATCCTGGACGGGGTGATCCCCAACGAGCACGATGCGGCCTACGACTATATGCTGGAGATCAGGGATCGCTTTCCGGAGCTGGCCGATTCCCAACCCAAGGAGCAGGAGTGACCATGTGGCTGGCCTATTCGCACGCCAAGATCAACCTGGGGCTGCAGGTGCTGGAGCGCCTGCCCGCCGGCTACCATCGCATCGCCACCGGCATCTGCTTCCTGGAGTGGAAGGACCGCTTTGAGGTGGAGCGGGCGGGGCGCTACAAGCTGGAGATCGACCAGGAGGAGGGACGCGAGCAGGACATTCCCACCGGCGACCGCAACCTGGTCACCCGCGCCGTGCAGGCCATGGATCGGTATGTGGGACTCGATCACCATTACCATTTTCGCATTACCAAGAACATCCCGGCCGGGGCGGGACTCGGGGGAGGCAGCAGCAACGCCGCCCTCGCCCTGCGCATGCTCAACAAGATGGAGGATATCGGGCTGAGCGACGACAGGCTGGTGGACATCGGACGCGATCTCGGGGCCGACGTGCCGCTGTTTATCAGGGGACACACCGGCATCGCCACGGGTATAGGACATGAGATCGAGGAGCTGGACCTGCAGCCCGGCTACTGGATCGTCACCTGCTTCCCGGGCGAGACCAGCGGCACGGCCGAGGCCTACCGTTTCTGCGAGCCCAATCCCGAGCCTGACTTCCCCCTGCGCCGCGTGCTCACCGAAGAGCCGGTGGAGGAGTGGCGCTACATGCTTTCCAACGACCTGGAACCCGCCGTCTTCCCCCGCGTCAACGTGTCGGGCAATCTAAAGGACCAGTTCTACGAGCTGGGGGCGGTCTACGCCTCCATGAGCGGCAGCGGGTCGGCCGTCTACGGGCTTTTCGAGCAGGATTTTGTGGCCATCAACGCCTACGAGGGACTCCTGGAGCTGGGGCTGCGGACCAACCTGACGCGGCCGGATTTCTCGCCCGATACCGGCATCTACCGCAAGGAGTGAGTTGCCGCATATTAGGAATTGGGAACCGGGATTGGTTATTTGTGTGGAAGGTGTATGGGCACACGGCATTTCAATCATGGCAACGCAACAGCACAACAGACGATGAGCTACGCGGGCAACGGCGATCTGCGCACCGGGATGAACGTGGACGCCTTTCGGGAAGACATCAAGCAGCATCTCTACTACACCCTGGCCAAGGACAATTACTCTTCCACCGAATGGGACATCTACCAGAGTGTGGTGCTGAGCGTGATGGACCGCCTGCACGACCGCTGGATACGCACCCAGCAGACCTATTACGAGCAGGGTTCCAAGCGCGTATATTACCTCTCCATGGAGTACCTCATCGGGCGGCTGCTGGACAACATGCTCATCAACCTGGGGCTGCAGGAGGTGGCTGCGGAGGCTTTTGAGGATCTGGGACTCGATTACGACGCCGTCCGCGAGGCGGAGGTGGATGCGGGACTGGGCAACGGGGGACTGGGCCGGCTGGCCGCCTGTTACCTGGACTCCATGGCCACCCTCGGCATCCCGGCCATCGGCTACGGCATCCGCTACGACTACGGTATCTTCGACCAGGAGATCCGCGACGGCTACCAGGTGGAGCAGCCTGACCTCTGGCTGCAGTACGGCTACCCCTGGGGAGTGGTGCGTCCCAAAATCCAGTATCCCATTCCCTTCTACGGGGAGACGGAGGCCTACGAGGATGGGAACGGCGACCTGCGCTACGACTGGGTGAACACCCGGCCGGTGATCGCCCTCGCCTACGACACCCCCATTCCCGGCTACGGCAACGACAAGGCAAATCACCTGCGCCTCTGGAAGGCGGTCTCCTCCCACTCGCTTGACCTGGAGCGCTTCAACGAGGGCAACTACGTGGACGCCATCCGCGAGAACCTGATGGAGGAGAACATCTCCCGGGTGCTCTACCCCAACGACAAGGTGATGGCCGGGCAGGAGCTGCGACTCAAGCAGGAGTACTTCCTGGTGGCCTCCTCGCTGAAGGATGCCATCCGACGTTTCAAAAAACAGTTTGACGACCTGCGGCGCATCCCCGAGAAGGTGGCGGTGCAGTGCAACGACACCCATCCGCTGCTGGCCATTCCGGAGCTGATGCGCATGCTGTTGGACGAGGAGAAGCTGAACTGGGAGCAGAGCTGGGAGATCGTCACCGGCACCATCCACTACACCAACCACACGTTGCTGCCGGAGGCCCTGGAGAAGTGGCCCATGACGTTGATGGGCACCCTGCTGCCGCGACACGCGCAAATTATCCGGGAGATCGACCGGCGCTTTGTGAATTCCATCGAGGTGAAGGGGAGGGAGGACGCCGAGCGGCGCGATCGCATGCGGGTGGTGACCCAGGAGATGAACAGCACGGTGCGCATGGGCAACCTGGGGGTCATCGGCTCGCGGCGGGTGAACGGGGTGTCGCAGGTGCACGGTGATCTTATGAAGGAGACCACCTTCCGCGATTTTTACGAGGAGTACCCGGAGAAATTCACCGCCATCACCAACGGGGTTACGCCGCGGCGCTGGCTGCGGCAGTGCAACCCGGAGCTATCGGAGTTGATCAGCGGGGAGATCGGCGAGGAGTGGGTGCGGGATCTTGACCGGCTGGAGGAGCTGGAGGGGTGCGCGGAGGATGCCCGCTTCCTCGAGCGCTTTGAGGAGGTCAAGCAGGCCAAGAAGGCCCAGCTGGCCGGGTACATTAAGGATGAACTGGAGGTGGAGGTGCCCACGGGGGCGATCTTCGACATTCAGGTGAAGCGGATCCACGAGTACAAGCGACAGCTGATGGCCGCCCTGCACGCCGCGGCCCTATACAACGAGATCAAGGAGAATCCGGGCAGCGGGCGCCTGCCCCGCGTGCTGCTCTTCGCCGGCAAGGCCGCCCCCGGCTATGCCATGGCCAAGCTGCACGTGAAGCTGATCACCAGCATAGCGGAGACCATCAACGGGGACCCCGACATGCAGGGGCAGCTGCACTGCGTCTTTCTGCCCAACTACAGCGTGTCATTGGCCGAGCGGATGATCCCCGCCGCCAACCTCTCCGAGCAGATCTCCACGGCGGGCATGGAAGCCTCCGGCACGGGCAACATGAAGTTCGCCCTGAACGGGGCGCTGACGGTGGGGACCTGGGACGGGGCTAATATCGAGATGGCGGGGCGCGTGGGCGAGGAGCATATATTTATTTTTGGGAACGACGTGGAGCAGGTGGAGGCGCTGCGCAATGGGCCCTACCGTCCGGCCGAGAAGCTGGAAGAGCTGCCGCGGCTACGGCAGGTGCTGGACCAGCTGCGGGAGGGCTACTTCTGCCCGGAGGAGCCGGATTTGTTTCAGCCGGTGATCAACTCCCTGTTGAACCAGGGGGATTATTTCATGGTGCTGGCTGACTTCGCCTCCTATTGGGAGAAACAATTGGAAATCGAGGAGGCCTACCGCGACCGGGAAGGGTGGAACCGCAGCGCGGTTCGGAACGTGGCCGGGATGGGCTATTTCTCGTCGGACCGCTCTATCCGTGAGTACGCCCGGGAGATCTGGCAGGTGCCGGTGGATGGTTAAGTCCTACGAAAACAGATATAATATTTTGAAAAGAGACCGCTAAAAATCACTTCCTGTGTTCAACAAATAAGTGGCACTTACAATAAACATAGAAAGGCTGATCAAAGGACAGGTGGTCGAAACCGACCGGGTTGAATATAAGTCCGGCTGGAACCCGGAGGATATCATCCACACCATGTGTGCCTTTGCCAATGACATCCATAACTTGGGCGGCGGGTTTATAGTTCTGGGTGTGGAAGAAAAAGAAGGTCTTCCGCAACTGCCTCCAAAAGGGTTGCAAAGAAACCAAATTGATGCTATCCAAAATAAGCTGCTGGAATTGAGTAATATGATTCATCCGGCTTATTTTGGGATTTCAACCGTTTCAGAGATATCTGAGATACCAATATTGGTGCTTCAATGTCCGGGTGGAGATCATCGCCCCTATTCTGCTCCGGTATCCCTTTCAAGGAAAAGTAAAGATCGTGCATACTGGATTCGACGGTATAGTTCTACTGTCCGGGCCAATTCAAATGAGCGGCAAACGTTGCACGAGATGGCTGCGAAAGTTCCGTTTGATGATCGAATTTGTCACCAAGCTTCTTTAACGGATCTTAGCCTTTCTCTTGTCAAAGAATTTCTGAAAAAGGTAGAAAGCCCACTGTTCGAACAGGCGGATACTATCTCATTCCAGGATTTGTGCCGCCAGATGCAGATCGTAAAAGGTTCTGAAGAGCAGATCAAACCGGTGAATGTGGGATTACTGTTGTTCAACGAAAATCCCGAACGGTTTTTCCCGGTTACACAAATTGAGGTGGTTATCTATCGGGATGAGGTAGGCGACCGATTTTCTGAAAGAGCTCCAACTTACAGAAGGACGTGCAACCGGTTTCCCCAAAATATATGATGCTATGAAGAGGAACGGTTCTCCGGAACCTCAATTTGAAACCGATGATGATCGAAACTATTTCCTGGCTGTACTACCGGTTCATCCTGAGTTAAAATCAAGGGGTCAAGCTGGGGGTCAAGTTGGGGGTCAAGCTGGGGGAAATGAGCTCAATGATACGGAAAAAGCCATCTTGAACATTTTACAACAAGGGCCAAGCTCAACCAATGAAATTGTAAAAGAAATGGGATTAGGTAAACGAACCGGTGCACTGCAACGTACGTTAAAGGGTTTATTGGAGAGGGGACAGATACGATATCTATATCCGGATACCCCAAGACATCCAGGCCAAAAGTATGTCCTGGTCAGAGAAAATAAGAAGTGAAGCACTTCTACTTTTTGGTTGTCAACCTAGTCATCAGATCACGGGTGCGGTTAAGCTCATCTTCATTGACGGTGTGCGGCATGTTGGGATAGATCTTTTTGGTGACCTCCCCGCCCAGCCCTTCCAGCACCTGCGCGGTGGTCTCCACCCGCTCCTGCGGGATATGGGGGTCACGGTCGCTGCAGCCCAGGAAGACGGGCGTGCCCTCCAGGTCGCCGGAATAGGCGGAGGCGTCGACCGACGGGCCGATCAGTCCCCCGCTGTAGCCCACCACCCCGCCGAAGCGGCGCGGGTGCCGCGCGGCGTACTCGGTGGCCAGGCAGGCGCCCTGGGAGAATCCCAGCAGGACGGTTTTTTCGGCCGGGATGCCCTCCCCGGCCAACTTGTTGAAGAGATCGTGCAGCGCTTGCAGGCCGCTGTCCAGCCCGGGCTGATTCTTCTCCTTATCCTCCAGGAACGAATTGGGGTACCAGGTGTGTCCGGAGGCCTGTGGAGCCAGGTAGCGGAACGTCGGCATGTCGAACTCGCGGGCCAGTCCCATCATGCCGGCCGCGGTGGCGCCGCGGCCGTGCACCAAAATCATGGCGGCCTCCGCATCGTCGGACTTGGCGCCTGCCTGCTCCACGGTGCCGTTCTGATGCGGTCCGCTGAAAGGATTGTCGGTCTGTGCTCGGAATAGGTCCATGGGAATCAGCTTTGAATATTCACGTGACTTATTCGGCCTGGCCGGTGCGTATCTCCGGCAGGCGGCTCTCGATCTGCTCGCGGTGCGATTCGTACCAGGGCGGCAGCTTCCATTCGTCAGCGAGGTTTTCGTCGGTTTTTTCCGCCCCGAAGCCGGGTCCGTCCGTGGCGATCTCGAAGAGCACGCCGCCTGGCTCCTGGAAGTAGACCGACTTGAAGAAATGCCGGTCGATGACCTGGGTGGGATTCAGTCCCATCTCCATGACCTGCTGGCGGTAGGCTTTCTGGGTTTTCTCGTCGGCCGTCCGGAAGGCCACATGGTGGATAATGCCCCGACCATTGCGTCCCTGATGAGGTTCCACGGTTTCCAGCAGCACATTGCCTCCTACGGCCGCATCGGTGCGCCAGCGTTCGATGGCGCCCTCCGTTTCGGCCTTCTCGAAGCCCAGCACCTCGCCCAGCACGCGGGCGGTGCCCTCGGTCTCGGTCAGGCGGAGGGTAGCGCCCCAGAAGCCGCGGATGGCGTGTTTGGCGGGCACGCCGGGGGATGCCCATCCGGGGAGCTCCTCGACGCCGGGATCGGTGACCAGCTCCAGGTCCATACCGTCGGGGTCCCCGAAGCGAAGCACCTGCGCGCCGAAGCGTTCGTCGGGTCCTTCGAAATCTATTTCCATCTCCTCCAGACGCTCCTGCCAGAAATCGAGCGAGCCGGTCGGGATGGCAAAGGCCACCACCTGCGCCTCCCCGCTGGAGGGCTCCCCCTTGATGGCCCGGGGCCATGGAAAGAAGGTGAGTTCGCTGCCGGGCGTGCCTTCGGCGTTGCCGTAGAAGAGGTGGGGCGTGCTGGGGTCGTCCTGGTTCACCGACTTGCCGATGAAGCGCAGGCCGAGGGTGTCCACGTAGAAGGTGGCGTTGGTCTGGGCCGCCCCGCTGAGGGCGGTGATATGGTGTATGCCGTTTTGGTGGGAGTGCATGACGGTAGGCTATAGGGTTTGCAGTTCCTTGAGGTCGGCTTCGATGGTATCACGCTTTGATTCAAGCCAGTCGGGCAGTTTCAACTCACCGCCCAGCTGCGAGGGTTCCTCGTCAATGGCGAAACCGGGCCCGTCGGTGGCGATTTCAAGCAGCACCCCGCCAGGTTCGTGAAAGTAGACCGACCGGAAATACTGCCGGTCCCTGCGGTCGGTGACGTGGTAGCCGCGGTCTATCAGGGCCCGGGCGATCTGGTCCTGGTGTTCCTCGTCCCTTGCCCGGAAGGCCACATGGTGAACGGTGCCGCGGCCGGGGCGCCCGTCCAGTTCCGCTCCGCCGATAATTTCCACGGCGGAGCCGTGCCCGACGGAGCTATGCTCGCCGGAGTTTTCCCCGCCAGCCGGCAGGTAGAGGTGGCGGTCACCCTCCGAGGCGGCGTGTTCATATCCCAGTACGCCGGTCAGCAGTTCGGCGGTGGGACCGGGATCGCCTTCGGCCAGGGTGACGCCCTGTAGGGCACGGACGGCGTGCTCGTCGGGGACCCGGCCGTTGTCGGGTCCCGGCATGCCAGCGGCCTCCTCCGACTCGGCCAGCTCCAGATGCAGTCCGTCGGGGTCCTGCAGGCCCATCACGCGTCGCCCGAATCGCTCAAAAGGCTCCACCATGCCCACATGCTCTCCGTCGAGACGCTCGCTCCAGTAGTCCAGGGCGCCCGGGGGCACGGCGAAGGAGAGAGCCACGGCCTGCCCCCGGTCGGGATGCCCTTTCTGCAGGCGTGACCAGGGAAAGAAGGTCAGCACGGTGCCTGGGTTCCCCTCGCGGTCGCCGTAGTAGAGGTGGTAGACGGAAGGATCGTCGAAGTTGACGGTCTTCTTGACCAGCCGCAGCCCCAGAAGGCCTGCGTAGAAATCGTAGTTGCGCTGCGGGTCACCCGCGACGGCGGTGATGTGATGGAGGCCGGAGCTGTTCATGTCTGGCGTTATCTGGATTTCGCTTGTATGAATTAATTTAATGTTAAACTAACATCGATGCTAATAGGTATAATAGATGATGCCGATAGGCTGTCGTGACGCCCACAAATCGGTTATCTGGCAGTGGCGAGAAATTGCTGGATCAATGGGTGATAATTCCTACATTATATTACTGTTTATACATGGTTCCATTCAAACTACCCATGCATTATGGCTGAATCTACCTTAAAACAAAAAGTACTGGAAAGCATAGAAAAGCTTCCTCAAGATGCTTCGCTGGATGACATTATTGAACGCATCTATTTTATACATAAAGTCGAAGTCGGCCTTAAGCAATCAGAGCAAGGTGATATGATCTCACATGAGGAAGTGCTCATACGTATTGAAAAATGGTAACGCTGCTATAGACGCCGCAGGCCGTTGAGGAGATGGCGAAACGCGTTAGGACTTCCCGTAGACCGGCACCACCGCTCCGCGCGTCACCCGGTTATTCGGGGAGGCCAGCCAGAGGATCTGCCTCGCAATCTCGCGGGGCTTGGGCCAGGTCTCGTAGTCGGCCTCCGGCATGTCAGTGCGGTTCTGCGGGGTGTCGATGACCGAGGGGGCCACGGCGTTGACCAGGATGCCGTCGCCGGCCAGTTCGGCTCCCAATGCCTGCGTGAGGGCAGCCACGGCGGCCTTGGCGGCCGTGTAGGCCGGCATGCCCTTGCCCTGACGTGGTTCCAGGGCGGGGCGGGAGGCCACATTTACGATGCGCCCTCCCTCGCCCGTCTGCCGCATGTGGCGCACCGCCGCGCGGCAGCTGTTGTAGCAGGTGAGGGTGTTGAGGGACCACTGCCCGCGGAACGCTTCCGCTCCGGTGTTTTCGATGTTGCCCATGCCGAATCCGCCGGCCAGGTGCACCGAGGCCCAGAGGGGACCCAGGCGGTCCACCGCCTCGGCGTAAAAGTGTCCGGCCTGCTTTTCGTCGGCCAGGTCCACCCCGGCCTCCATAAAGACGTGCTCGCCCCGGTCGAAGGGGGCCTCGTCCATCTCCTTCTTGCTGTAGCAGGGTACGCTGCAGCTGGCGCCCACCTGGAGCAGCAGGCCCGTGACGGCCTGTCCCAGGGCGCCGGCCCCTCCCGTTACGACGACGTGTCGGTCCTTGAGTTCAACGCTCATGGCAGTGGCATCTTAGGTTGCAGTTGCGGTTTCCCGGCCCGTACCTGCTACAAGGGCTATTCCCCGCATCGCGTTCCGCGCGCCCGGTCATTGCTTTTTTAGTCCTGCCCAGGGAGTGTTACTTTTCAAGCGGAACAGAAACTTTAACGGACAGCTGCGCGCACCATGAATCTCTTTTCGGCCATCATTCTGGCGGCACTCGCCGTCGACTTCCTGCTCAACCTGGCGGCGGACCTGGCCAACCTGCGCGCCCTCCGCGGGGAGCTGCCCGAGGAGTTCGAGGAGGTCTACGACCGGGAGACCTACGCCCGCTCGCAGGTCTACACCCGGGAGCGGACGCGCTTCGGGATTCTGGTTTCGGTCTTCAACCTGGGACTTCTTCTCTTCTTCTGGTTCCTGGGGGGCTTCAACGGCCTCGACCAGCTGGTGCAAAGCTGGGGAATGGGCGTCATCGGCACCGGACTGGCCTGGGTGGGCATCCTGGTGCTGCTCAAGGGTCTCTTTTCGCTGCCTTTCAGCCTCTACTCCACCTTCGTGATCGAGGAGGAGTTCGGTTTCAACAAGACCACGCTCAAGACCTATTTCATGGACCGGCTCAAGGGACTGGTCCTGGGGGCGGTGCTGGGGGGACCCCTGCTGGCGGGCGTGATCGCCTTTTTTGCCTATGGCGGATCCCTCGCCTGGCTCTACGCCTGGGGGGCCGTGAGCCTGTTTACCCTCTTCGTACAATTCATCGCACCGCGCTGGATCATGCCCCTTTTCAACGACTTCGAGCCCCTGGAGGAGGGGGGGCTGCGCGACAAGATCCGCGCCTACGCCGACGAGGTGCGCTTTGCCCTGGAGGGAATTTACGTAATGGACGGCTCCAAGCGCTCCAGCAAGTCCAACGCCTTCTTCACCGGTTTCGGCAAGAACAAGCGCATCGCCCTCTTCGATACCCTTGTTGAAAACCATACGGAGGACGAGCTGGTGGCCGTGCTGGCCCATGAAGTCGGCCACTACAAAAAGAAGCACATCCTGCAGAACATCGCGGTGAGCGTGGCCCAGACCGGGGTGATGTTCTTCCTGCTCTCGGTCTTTCTCGATTCTTCCGGGCTATACGAGGCCTTCTACATGGAGCAGGCTTCGGTCTACGCCGGACTGCTTTTTTTCGGGTTGCTCTACGCGCCGCTGGACATGCTGCTTTCGCTGGTCATGCAGGCGGTCTCCCGGCGACATGAGTACCAGGCCGACGCCTTTGCGGCCCGCACCTGGCGCGCCGATCCCATGATCAGCGCCCTCAAAAAGCTCTCGAGGGACAATCTCTCCAACCTCACCCCGCACCCCTTTTACGTGTTTATCAACTACTCCCACCCGCCGGTGCTGCAGCGCATCCGCGCGCTCCGGTCGGTGGCAGCCTCCCCCGCATCCTGACGCCCTTGCACCCCAACCCTAATTCCCTGCCCTCATGAGCCGATTCGAGACCCGCGCCATCCACGCCGGCAAGCCCCGCCCTTCCAAGGGTGAGGACCTGGTGCCCCCTATCCACCGAAGCACGGTCTACGCCCTCGACAAGGAGGGCTACGAGGAGGGGGACCCCAACTATACGCGCTACGACAACCCCAACCGCCGCCAGCTCGAAGGGCTGCTGGCCGATTTGGAGGAGGGGACCGGCTGCGCCGCTTTCGCCTCGGGAGTGGCCGCCGCCACGGCGGTCTTCCAGGCCCTGGATCCCGGCGACCATGTGCTGATGCCCGACGACGTCTACGCCGGCAACCGCAAGCTGGTCAGGGAGCTCTTCGGGCGCTGGGGACTGCAGTACGATTTTGTGCCTATGAGCGGCACGGGACGCATCGAGGAGGCGCTGCGCGACAATACCCGCCTGGTCTGGCTGGAGACCCCCTCCAACCCCATGCTGAACATCACCGACATTGCGGCGGTCTGCGAAATGGTCGACGGGAGCGGCGCGAAGGTGCTGGTCGACAATACCTTCCTGACCCCCTTCAACCAGCGGCCCCTCACCCTGGGCGCCGACCTGGTGCTGCACTCCACCACCAAGTTCCTCGGGGGACACAGCGATATTCAGGGCGGGGCGGTGATCGCCCGGGAGGAGGATTCCTTCATGGAGCTTATCCGAGATATACAGGTGACCGCCGGCGCGGTGCCCTCCCCGGAAGACTGCTGGCTGCTGGCCCGCAGCATACAGACCCTTTCGTACCGCATGCGCGCACACAACCAGAACGGCATGGAGCTGGCCCTCTTTCTGCAGAACCACCCGGCCGTGGAGAAGGTATACTACCCCGGCCTGGCTACCCACGCGGGTTATGAGAACGCCCAAAAGCAGATGAGCGGCTTCGGGGGGATGATCTCCTTCCTGCTGAAGACCCGCGCGCAGGGTGGGGAGGCGGGTCTCGAGGCCGTCCGCGCAGTAGCCGGATCGCGCCTCATCCAGCGGGCCACCAGCCTGGGCGGGGTGGAGAGCACCTGGGAGCACCGCCGCAGCAGCGAGGGGGAGGACTCGGAGACCCCGCATAACCTGGTTCGCATCAGTGTAGGGCTGGAGCATGAGGAGGACCTTAAAGCGGACCTTGAGCGGGCGCTGGAAGGCCTGGAACGCCCTGCTGGAGACTGAGGGTTATTTTGATCTCATTCCATTTATTGTGATCTTTGAAGTCTGTTTTACGGCACGTGAGCGGGTGCCGCTGGCGCCCTTTTTTAACTTTCTAACGATCTAAGCGGACGTAGCGATGGCCAGAGTTGAAGTGGAAATGCCCCAGATGGGCGAATCAGTAATGGAGGGCACCGTCATCGAGTGGACCAAAAAGGTCGGTGAGCAGGTGGAGGAAGACGAGACCCTTCTGGAAATTGCAACCGACAAGGTAGACACCGAAGTGCCCTCGCCGCAGGCCGGCACCCTTGTAGAGATTCTGGCTGAGGAGGGCGACACCATCGAAGTGGGGCAGACAATCGCTGTTATAGAAACCGATGCTGATCAAGTCGACAAGTCGGAAAGTCCTGAAGTCGACAAGTCGGAAAGTCAGGAAGTCGAAAAGTCTGATAAGTCCGAAAGTCCGGAGTCCGAAGAGTCCGAAGTCGAGGAGTCCGAAGAGCCTGAACCCGAGCCTGCATCTGCTTCCGCATCCGCTTCCGGCGGCGAAGGGGAGCGCGTCGAGGTAAAAATGCCCAAGATGGGCGAGTCGGTGATGGAAGGCACCGTTATCGAGTGGACCAAGAAGGTGGGCGACGAGGTGGAGGAGGACGAAACTCTCCTGGAAATTTCCACCGACAAGGTGGACACCGAAGTACCCTCGCCGCAGGCCGGCACCCTCGTGGAGATCTTGGTGGAGGAGGGTGAGACCATCGAAGTGGGACAGACCATCGCCGTGATCGCCACCGGCAAGGCCGCCGCATCCGGCGCCTCCGCCTCGGCAGCCTCCGGAGACGGCGCCTCCGGTGCAACGTCCGATACTAAATCCGGTGCCGCCGAGAGCACCCCGGCACCGTCCGCACAGCCCTCCGCGGCTCCTGCCTCCGCTTCCGCCGGATCGCCGGCGGCCTCCGCCAACGGACAGCCTTCGGGAGGCGGCTCCGAGCCTCAGCGCATCGGCAGCGACGGGCGTTTCTACTCCCCGCTGGTGCGCAGCATCGCCCGCGAGGAGAACATCTCCCAGGAGGAGCTCGAGCGCATCGAAGGCTCGGGCAAGGGTGGACGCGTGGCCAAGCAGGACGTAATGCAGTACCTGGAAGACCGCAAGGCCGGCAAGGTGCAGCAGCCTGCCGCGCAGCAGGCGCCCGCCGAACAGCAGCAGCGCGCACGGCAGGCCGCCAAGAGCGGGGAGAGCGCCATTTCCGCGGGCGAGCTGAACGTGGAGCGCCCCTCCGGCAATACCGAGATTATCAAGATGGACCGCATGCGCAAGATGATTGCCGAGCATATGGTCCGCTCCAAGCAGATGGCCGCCCACGTCACCACCTTTGCCGAGGTGGATGTTACCGAGCTGGTGCGCTGGCGGGAGGCCAACAAGAAGACCTTTGCCGAGCGCGCGGGCGTGAAACTGACCTACACGCCGCTTTTCATTGAGCAGATCATCCAGGCCATTCGCGAGTTCCCCCTCATCAACTCTTCGGTGGATATGGAGAAGGAGGAGATCATCCTCAAGCGCGACATCAACTTCGGCCTGGCCGTGGCCCTGGGACAGGGCGGCGAGGGCGGGCTCATCGTGCCCGTCATCAAGAAGGCCCAGGAGAAGAACCTGGTGGGACTGGCCGAGGAGGTGGCCCAGCTGGCTGACAAGGCGCGCAACAAGAACCTGAGTCCGGACGACCTGGTGGGCGGCACCATTACCCTCACCAACTATGGAAGCGTGGGCAACCTCATGGGCACGCCCATTATCAACCAGCCGCAGGTGGCCATCATGGGAACGGGCGTCATCGAGAAGCGTCCCGTGGTGATGGAAACCAACCATGGCGACGTGATCGCCATCCGTCACATGATGTACCTCTCCATGAGCTACGACCACCGCATTATCGACGGCGCCCACGGAGGAGCCTTCCTCAACCGGGTGAAAGAGCTGCTGGAGAACTTCGACGCCGACCGGGCGGTCTGACCGCCATGGACGTTGACCGCACCATCCCCGAAGTACGCGGAAGGGTGGCCCGCTGGCGCAAGGAGGGCCACCGGGTAGGCTTCGTACCCACCATGGGCGCCCTGCACGAGGGGCACCTGTCTCTCTTCCGCCTGGCTGCCGAAAGGTGCGACCGCGTGGTGGCCTCCGTCTACGTCAATCCCGAGCAGTTTGCCCCCGACGAGGACTTTGAATCGTACCCGCGCGACCTGGAGGGCGACCTGGCCAAGGCGGGCGAGAACGGCGTGGACGCCGTCTTCGCTCCTGATGACGAGGTGATGTACGGCGACCGAAAAAATCTGCGCATTGAGATCGATGAGCTCAACGAGCATATGGACGGCGGCTCGCGGCCCGGCTTTTTCGAGGGCATTCTGCTGGTGGTCAACAAGCTGTTTAATATCGTGCGGCCTGACCTGGCGGTTTTCGGGCAGAAGGACATCCAGCAGTTCCGCATCCTGCAGCGTATGGTGACCGAGTTTCACCACCCGGTGGAGCTGGTTATGGGACCCATCGTCCGGGCGAATGACGGGCTGGCTCTCAGCAGCCGTAACGCCTACCTGGACGACGGGCAGCGCGAAGTGGCTCCCTCCCTCTACCGGTCGCTCCGCTGGCTGAAGGGCCAGATCGAGGAGGGTGCCCGCAACCTGGAGCTTCTGATGGGTCACCAGAAGTCGGAACTGGAGGCAAAAGGCTTCGAAATTGATTATCTTAACCTGTTTGACTACGCGTCGATGCAGCCCGTTGACACTCCGAAGAAGGGTGAGAAATACATACTGGCGGGTGCCGTTTATCTTGGGAAGACACGGCTGATTGACAATATGATTTTGGAACTCGATTCCTGACGCACCATGAAGCTGACCATGTTCAAATCGAAGCTGCACCAGATGAAGGTGACCGAAGCGAACCTTCACTACGAAGGCAGCATCACCATCGACCGCGAGCTGCTGGAGGAGGCCGGCATCCTCCCCTACGAGAAGGTGCAGGTGCTCAATATTACCAACGGCTCGCGCCTGGAGACCTATACCATTGCAGGCGAAGCCGGCTCACGGGTCTGCTGCCTGAACGGGGCGGCCGCCCGCCTCACGCAGGTGGGCGACCGCATCATTGTCATCGCCTATGCGGAGATGACCCCCGAGGAGGCCGAGGGACACAAACCCAGGGTGGTGGTGGTCGACGCGAACAACGAGCCGAAGAAGATTATCAGCGAGAGCGAGTATGCCACGGGCTACGACCTGGAGAGCGGGATGGTGGATAACACGCTCCAGAACGGCTCGGGCTAGTTCCGGCAGCCGCCGGCATGTAATAGTTCTTGTCTCCTGCCGCGCGCCTCGCAAAAGGATATACCAGATGTAAAACTTTATAAGAAGGCGTGTCGTCACGTAACAGGGACCCTTATTTTTCGTTTAGTCATTCCCGCCGGCTTACGGCAGGAACGGAGTTATTACATATATAGTTAATTAGGAGCACTCACGCTCAACACCACGTCGCCTTATGTCGAAAAAATACATCATACCGGGAGCTCTCCTCGCACTTGTGCTGGTCGCATGGCTGGCTTTCGGTTCCGACTCTTCTGAAGATTCCATCATCTACGCCACCCCTGAGACCGGCTCCTTTGAGGTGACCATCACCACCACGGGGGAGCTCCGGGCACGCAACTCCACGAGCATCCGCGGACCGGAAGGGATGCGGGAGTTTCGCATCTTCAACGTGACCATTCAGGATATCATCCCTGAGGGCACCCTTGTGCAGAGAGGTGACTATGTGGCCACCCTGGACCAGTCGCAGGCCTTGACTACCCTGCAGGATGCTGAACTTTCGCTGGAAGAGGAGGAGGCCGCCCTTGAGATCGCGCAGCTGGACAGCTCGCGAACCCTTTCGGATGCCCGGGACAATATCATCGATCTGGAATTTCAGTTGGAGGAAGCGCAGATCGCCTTGGAACAGTCGAAGTACGAATCCCCGGCCGTCCAGCGCGAGGCCAAGATTGCCCTTGACCGGGCCGAGCGCAACCTGGCCCAGGCCGAACGCAACTATGAGCTTACCAAAAAACAGGCCGAGGCCGAAATACGTGAAATCCTGGCTGACGTGCGTGAAGAGCGCAACGATGTGGAACAGATCAAGAAGATCATGGGTAACTTCACCATCTATGCGCCCGAGAATGGCATGGTTATCTACAGGCGCAACCGTGACGGGAGCAAGGTGACCGAGGGGAGCGAGATCAACGGCTGGGACCCGGTCGTGGCCGAGCTGCCCGACTTCAGCCAGATGGAGTCGGTTACTTACGTGAACGAGGTGGACATCCAGAATGTGCGCGCCGGTCAGCAGGTGGACATCGGGCTGGATGCCATGCCGGATAAAAAACTTTCCGGCGTGGTCAGCAGCGTGGCCAACATCGGCGAGCAGCGGCCCAACTCCAACTCCAAGGTGTTTCAGGTTATCATTGAGGTCAACCAGTCGGACTCCACGCTTCGTCCGGCCATGACCACCAGCAACCTCATCAACATCAGTTCGGTGGACAGCGCACTTTATGTGCCTCTGGAGACGGTGCACACGGAGGATACCCTGAACTTTGTCTACAAGCGTGACGGCGGCAGTATCGTACGCCAGCAGGTGATTATGGGACTCATGAACGAGAATAACGTAATCATTCACGAAGGCGTGCAGCCCGACGATCAGCTTTTCCTTTCCTCGCCGGATGACACCACCGGCATCCGCAACGAGCGGCTGCCCGCCGAGGTTCTCGAGGAGTACCGCCAACAGCAGACGACCGAGCCCCAGCAGCAGCAGCGCCAGATAGGTGGAGGCCTGGAGGAGATGCTCAACCAGATGCCCGCCGCCATGCGAGACCGCATGGAACAGATGCTTGAAAGTGGAGAGGCGGATACGGCCGAGCTGCTACAGAAAATGCGTCAAGGCATGCAGCAGATGCAACGGATGGGCGGCGGCCAGGGAGGACCTCCCACCGGCGGTGGCGGACCCCCGACAGGAGGTGACAACGACGACGGTTCCTGAGAGGCGTTGCCTGCATCAGCTTATCAAACAGTCTTTTTTAGATTAGAATAGTACGGGGACCCCGCTTTGCTTCAGAAAATTATCTATAACTTTGACATTGCCCTGGATGCCATCCGGCAGAATACCATGCGCAGTTTTCTCACCTCGCTGGGCATCATCTTCGGGGTGGCCTCCGTAATTGCCATGCTGGCCATCGGCCGGGGCGCCCAGGAAGAGGTACTCCAGCAAATGGAACTCCTGGGGACTGACAACGTGATCATCGAAACGGTCATGGAGCAGCAGGAGGGCGAGGTAGAGGATGGCTCCACACAGTCGGGCGAGTCGCAGCGCCGCTTTTCGCCGGGACTTACACTGGGGGATATGGAGAGCATCCAGAACACTATTCCCAAGGTGGAGCATGTCAGCCCGGAGATACTCTACGATACCTATTTCGTACGAAGTGGACGCATGCGCACCGGCAAACTGGTGGGCGTCAACAACCGCTACTTCGAGATCAACAACTTCGAGTTCGAGTCGGGCAGCTCCTTTACCGAGCTGCAGCAGCGAAACTCCGAGCCGGTTTGCGTGATCGGCTCCGACGTGCGCACGCGCTTCTTCGCAGGACAGGATCCCATCGGCCAGCAGATCAAGGCAGGGGGACTCTGGCTCACCGTGGTGGGGGTGCTCGATGAGCGAGAGATGACCACCGAGAATATCGAGAACCTGGGCATTCGCAACTACAATCTCGACATCTTCGCCCCGGCCACTTCTGTCCTGCTGCGCTACGGCAACCGTGCGGTGGTCACCCAGCAGGAGATCCAGGAGTCCCAGTCCGGCAACGGGGGTGGGCAAGAGGTGCAATTTTTCGGTGGCGGGGTCATGATTTCCGGAGGAGGCGGCTCCGCATCCTCCTCGTCCTCAGACAACGGTACCCAGAATTACCACCAGCTCGATAAGCTGATCGTGCAGGTGACCGACAACGCCTATAGCGTGCCCATTGCCGACATCATGCGCCGCATGCTGCAGCGCCGTCACAACGGGGTCATTGACTTCGAGGTTGTCGTACCTGAACTTCTGCTTCAGCAGGAGCGCCGCACGCAGGAGATCTTTAACATCGTACTCTCTTCCATTGCCTCCATCTCTCTCATCGTGGGGGGCATCGGCATTATGAACATCATGCTCGCCTCTGTGGTGGAGCGCTACCGTGAGATCGGCGTGCGCCGTGCTGTGGGAGCCCATAAAAGGGACATTCATCTGCAGTTTCTTACCGAGGCCCTTACCATCAGCATCAGCGGGGGAATGATCGGTATTTTCCTGGGCATGGCCCTCAGCTTTATCATTGAGATCACAGCAGGCATTATCACCATTGTGACGCTTTCTTCTATTGTCATATCGTTCGGGGTGGCGATGGCCATCGGGGTCATCTTCGGGTTTTTTCCCGCGCGCCGCGCCGCCGAACAGGATCCAGTAAACGCCCTACGACATGAATAATCACCGCACGTTTTCCCTTTTTACCCTCTTTATCCTCCTGGCAGTGGGCGGCCCGGCCGTCGCGCAGCAGAATCAGCAGGGAGGCGACCTGGGCACCCTTACCCTGCAGCAGGCCATAGGCATTGCGCAGGACCAGAGCCCCCAGGCCGAGACGGCGCGCTTCGCCCTGCTCGCCAACCAGTGGCAGTATCGCTCCTACCGGGCGGACCTGCTGCCAAGCCTTACCCTGTCGGGCCAGGCCCCCAATTTCAACCGCAGTATCAACCCGGTGACCCAGCCCGACGGCTCCGTGGTCTTCCGCGCCCAGGTACAGTCGGAAGCCTCCACTGAGCTGTTTATCCAGCAGAATATTCCACAGACAGGCGGCAGTCTCTTTCTGCAGTCGGGCCTGGAGCGCCTGGGCATCTTCGGAGGAGAGAGTACCTATCTGTGGTCCAGCTCCCCCCTGGTGGCGCGCTTCTCCCAGCCGCTTTTCCAGTACAACAGCTTCAGGTGGCAGCAGCGCATCCAGCCCCTGCAGTACGAAATCGCCCAGAAGGAGTACGCCCAGAACATGGAGTCCATTGCCCAGCAGGTGACCAACCGCTTTTTCAGCGTCTACCTGAATCGCATCAACCTGGAGAATGCAGAGTTTAACGTTACCCGCAACGATTCAATCTATAATATTTCCCAGGGACGCTATGAGGTGGGTAGCATCTCCGAAAACGAGCTGCTGCAGACCGAACTTCAGCTCAGCAACTCGCAGAGCAACCTTACCAGCGCCCGTATTGAGTACGAGCGCTCCCTCAACGATTTCAAGATCTTTTTGGGCTATCCCACCAGTGTCACTTTTGATTTGGATCCACCTACCGAGCTTCCCGAAATCAACGTCACGCTGGACCGCGCCGTACAGCTGGCCATGGAGAACAACTCTGAGGCTCTTGACTACGAGCTGCAGGAGCTGCAGGCCGACGCCAACTTCGCCCAGGCCAAAAGCGAGAGCAACTTCCAGTTCGACATCAACGCCACCTACGGGATCAACCAGACCGCGGAAAACTTCGTGGACCTCTACGACAATCCTCAGAACCGCCAATCGGTGAACGTCTCTTTCCAGGTGCCTATTTTCAACTGGGGAAAACAGCGGGCCGAAGTGCAGATGGCGCGCAACCAGCAGCAACAGACACAGAGCCAAATTCAGTACCAGCGCCGGCAGTTCATCCAGGAGATCGAGTATACCGTCAAACAGTTCATGCAGTTGGCAGGGCAGGTGGACCGGGCCGCGCGCTCCGATACCATCGCCCAGCGCCGCTACGAGGTGGCCCAGAACCGTTACCTCATCGGCAGCATAAGCATAACGGACCTGTTCATCGCCCAGAGTGACCGCACCTCGGCGCGGCAATCCTACATCGGAGCCCTGCAGGACTTCTGGTCGGGATGGTACAACCTGCGCCAGCTCACGCTGTGGGACTTCCGCCGCAACGAGCCCATCGATCACCAACTCTGATTCCGTTCCTGTCGTCAGGTGACCGGTCAGCTTCGCGCCCCTAAGGTCGGGGACCGGACCCGTGACCCGTGTTCTCTTCGTTTGCGATTGCGGCCAAAGCTCCTAACTTTAGGCGGAACGCAAACGAAGAGAACAGGGATCATGATGGACGAAAAAGACACTTCCGGCAGCACGAACAACCAATCTGACAAACCCGCAGGCCTTGCCCCATCGGGCCTTTCCCGGAAGGACTTTCTGGGCACCGCCGCCATGGCCGGAGCCGGCCTGATGGTGGTCCCGCGCCGCGTGCTGGGCGGCCCGGGCTACCAGGCGCCCAGCGACCGTCTGAATATTGCCTGCGTAGGCGTGGGGGGCATGGGCGCGAGCAACACCCGCTCCCTGCACGAGCTTGGGGAGAACATCTATGCCCTCTGCGATGTGGACGAGGAGTACGCCGCCGAGACCTTCTACAACTATCCCAAGGCGAAGAAGTACACCGACTTCCGCGAAATGCTGGAGCAGGAGCCGGAGATTGACGCCGTCGTGGTGGCTACGCCCGACAACACCCACGCCGCCATCGCCATCCAAGCCATGAAGGCCGGCAAGCATGCCTTTGTACAGAAGCCGCTGGCGCGCACCATCTACGAAACGCGCCGCATGGCCGAGGTGGCCGGGGAGACAGGGGTGGTGACGCAGATGGGCAACCAGGGCCACTGCTTCGACGGCACCCGCAAGATTGTCAACTGGATTCGACAGGGGGCCATCGGTAAGGTTCACGAGGTGGCCTGCTGGACCAACCGGCCCGTCACCTGGTGGCCGCAGGGCGCCAACGTCACCCAGCCTGATGAGATTCCCCTGGTGCCCTACACCATGCACTGGGACCTATGGGTGGGGCCCTCTCCCTACCGCCCCTATCATCCCGATTACGCCCCCTTTGCCTGGCGTGGACGCTGGGACTTCGGCACGGGTTCGCTGGGCGACATGGGCGCGCACATCTTCGATCAGCCCTTTTGGGCCCTGGAGCTGGGCGCACCGGAAACGGTACACGCCAGTCCCACGCCCTTCAACGACGAGGCCTATCCCCAGGGGTCGGCCGTCTACTACAAATTTCCGGCCCGCGGCGGCCGGCCGCCGGTGGACCTCACCTGGTACGACGGTGGACTCAAGCCGAGGCGCCCGGATGAGCTGGGCGACGAGGAGGCTATGGGCGCCTGGGGCGGCGGCATGATCTTCTACGGTTCGGAGGGCATGCTGCAGGCCGACGTCTACGGAAACAACCCGCGTTTCATTCCCTCCTCCATGGGGGACGATGTGGGTGAGCCCGACATGGAGATTCCCCTCTCACCGGGCATACACGAGGAGTTCGTCAACGCCTGCAAGGGTGAGGGGGAGACCAGCTCGCCTTTCGGCTACGCCTCACGCCTAACCGAGACGATGCTCCTGGGCAATCTGGCCATTCAATTCTCCGAAGAGCCCATCAAGTTACAGTGGGATTCCGAGAACCTGCGGGTACCCAACCTGGAGGACGCCAACAGCTGGCTGGACGAGCGCAACAACTTCCGCATGGGCTGGCGTGAGCTTATTGGCTAGGACCGCTAAAACGCCGGGGCTTTCTCGAAGCTCAGGCGTGGTCTTTCAGCCGGGCGAAGAAAGTCGCCGAGGTGCGAATGCCGCGTTTGAAGTCCTTCAGCGAAAAGCTTTCGTTGGGGGAGTGGATGGCGTCGCGCGTCAGTCCAAAGCCCATCAGGATGGACGGCGCTCCGAGCTCTTTCTTGAAGTCGGCTACGATGGGAATGGATCCCCCCTCGCGGGCGAAGAGCGGTTCCTTGCCGTACATCTCCTCGAAGGCTTCGGCCGCCGCCTGCATGCCGTAGAAGTCCAGGTCCGTCAGCACCGGGTGCCCCCCGTGGTGCTCGGTCACCTCCACCTGCACGGTTTCGGGAGCAAGGTCGCGGATGTGGTCGGCGAAGAGGCGCGCAATCTCTTTGGGGTCCTGCTCCGGCACCAGGCGCATGCTGATTTTAGCGCCTGCTTTGGAGGGGAGGACCGTCTTGGCTCCCTCGCCCTGGTAGCCGCTCCAGAGGCCGTTCACGTCGAGGGTGGGACGGGCGGAGGCCCGCTCGAGGGTGCTGTAGCCCTTCTCCCCGCGGAGCGCTTCCAGGCCCAGCTCCTCCTTGTACTGCTCCTCGTCGAAGGGCAGCTTGCGGTAGGCCTCGCGCTCCTCCTCGCTGAGCGGGCGGACCCTGTCGTAGAAGCCGGGAATCTGGATCACGCCGTCCTCGTCGGTCAGGGAGGCGATCATACTGGAGAGCACGATGGCGGGATTGTCCACCGCCCCGCCGTAGACCCCCGAATGGAGGTCGCGGTTGGGACCGGTGACGTCCACCTGCATGTAGGCCAGTCCCCGCAGTCCGTAGGTAATGGAAGGCACGTCTTTGGCGAACATGGCGGTGTCGGAGATGAGCACCATGTCGCAGGCCAGCAGCTCGCGGTGCTCCTTGAGAAAGGGCACTAGATGGGGAGAGCCGATCTCCTCCTCGCCCTCCAGCAGGAATTTGATGTTTACAGGAAATTCGGAGCCTGTCTTGCGGTAGGCCTCCAGGGCCTTGGCGTGGGTGAACGACTGCCCCTTGTCGTCGCTGGCCCCTCGTGCGTAGATGCGTCCGTCGCGCACGGTAGGTTCGAAAGGCGGGGTGTCCCAGAGCTCCAGCGGGTCGGGCGGCTGCACGTCGTAGTGCCCGTAAACCAGCACGGTGGGGCGGTCGCCATCGGCGGTCAGCTCCCCGTAAACGATGGGATTGCCCTCAGTTTCGAAAAGTTCCACCCGGTCCAGGTTCAGGTACTCCAGCTGTTTCTGCCAGAAGTTGGCGGCCTCCCGGATATCCTCCTTGTGGCGGGAGTCGGTGCTGACGCTGGGAATACGCAGCAGTTCAAAAAGTTCCTTTTTAAAGGTTTCCTCGTTCTTCTCGATGTAGGACAGGGGATCGGACATGGGCAATACGGGCTGTTTGCGGTGATTGGAAGCAGGGAAGTTAACAAAGCGGGGTTTGCATCACAACGGGCGCATGTCCGGGTTTTTAATCCAGTTCGCTGGAATAAAAAATTCCTTATTCTAATAAATCGGCTTATATTAGAATAAGAAAACTTATAGTCCAATAGACTGGAATATGGCATCCTACGATTTCCACCAACTGTCCTTTTTGCCACCGGAAGAGGAATTTACACCACCGCTGAACTACATCACGGATGCCTACCATGCGGTTGGAGAACTGAAAGGTAGAATGTTCAGGGATGTCATCAATCCTCATTTGATTGTGGCCCCTCTCTTGAACAAGGAAGCGGTTGTAAGTTCTAAAATCGAGGGAACTCAGACCACCGTGCGTGAAGTGCTAAAATACGAAGCGAGTAAACCCAAACAGGAGAATCCGGAAATCCTGGAAGTGCTGAATTATCGGAAGGCCATCTACGAGTCCGTAGAGTATCTGGAGAAGAAGCCCTCCGGAGAAAACCTCATCCGCATGCTTCATAAGATTTTGCTTTCTTCTGTACGAGGGAAGGAAAGGGATCCAGGTAACTACAGGCGTGGACCCGTACATCTTGGCAAACCGGGAAGTCCTGTTGAGGAGGCTGTTTACATTCCACCCGGTCCGGAAGAAATCGAGGGACTGATGAAAAACTGGGTAGAGTTCGTGCATGAGCACGAGATGGATCTCCTGATTAAGGTGGCTGTCTCGCACTATCAGTTCGAGGCCATTCATCCCTTTTTGGATGGAAATGGGAGGGTGGGAAGGTTGCTTGTACCCATCGTTCTTTTTGAGCAAAACCTGATCTCGTATCCGTACTTTTACATCAGCGAATACTTCGAAAAACATCGCTCGGACTATTATGAAGCATTGCGTGGTGTCGATCGCGATGGAAACTGGGAGATGTGGATCAGGTTTTTTCTCGTCGGCGTGCGCGAAACGGCCATACAGATGCAGGCCAAGGTTGTTCGCATGTACGACCTGTACGGGACGACCAAGGAGAAGCTTCTTGAAATGAATTCACAGTATGCCCAGCTGCTTCTGGATCTACTGTTTGAAAAGCCCATTATCGCCTCAAAGGAAATACATGAGAGGCTCAGTCAGCCCAGCTCACAGACTCTTTACAATCTGATGGACAAGTTTGAAGAGGCTGGGATTATCACCGAAATCACCGGGAACAAGCGCAATAAAATGTATGCCTTTGGAGAATTGCTCGATATCATTGGATAGGAAGAACACGGAATGAAAGCATTCCTCGGGGCTAGAGCACCCGGATGTGCCCGGTGGGAATCCAGCCGTACATGCCGTTGCCCAGGCGCACGTAGCTCCAACCCTCCTGCCCGGCGCTGCGGCGGTGGTCTACCGTCAGAGTGTAGCCTTCGAAGGCCTGGCTGACGATGGGAGCGTCGCTTCCCGGCTGCTCCATTACGTTGGCCTGCTCGTCAACCATTACGGCGGGACTGTAGCGGCGGTCGATGTGGCTGGCGTAGAAGCTGAGGAGGCCCAGCAGAAGGCCTGCCGATACCAGGGCGATGCCGCCCCTGCGCAGCAGCAGTTTCCATCGATCCCGAAACCAGTGGACCACAATGAGTACCACCCCCAGGTTAAGCAGCAGCAGCCCTCCGCTCATCAGGGCGGAAGAGCCGATGTTTTGCTGAATCCACTCCACGGCCCGCTGCCAGGGGAGCTTGGGCAGCACGGCCGACTGGCGGCTGAACCTGTTCTCCAGGTTCTCCAGCGCCCGGTAGGCCTGCTGGCGGGTTTCCGGGTAGGTGCGCGATTTCATAAAATAAAACTTGGCCTGTCCCAGCGAGTCGATGCGCGCAGAGGCGATGCCCATGTTCAGGTAGAGGGCGCCGGAGCGGTGTCCCTCGCTCTCCAGGGCGCGGTAAGCCTGCAGGGCCTCGAAGGTGGATTCGTCCTGCAGGAGGCGGTTGGCCTGGTCGAAGCGATTCTGGGGACCCGACTGGGCCGCCGCCAGACTTGGGAACGCGGACGCCAGCATCATCGCCAGCGCCAGCAGCAGGGCGGAACGGCGGAGGGTGGAGCGGCCGGCCGGAGGGGCTGTTGCGTGAAGGGTGCGCATCTCAGAGTTCCTTCTTTAGTTTTTCCAGGGTGCTTTTGGCCAGCTCCACGTGCGACTTCAGGTACTCCGAGGTGGTGTTGGGGGCATAACTGATGGTGGCGCATTTGTCCAGCAGCAGGCGCATGTTTTGGATGAGCTCCTCGTTGACCTCTTCCTCCTGCAGGGCGGACAGGTACTGCTGATTCGACAGGCCCGCCTCGGGCAGTCCCAACCGGTCGCCTACGAATCCGGTGAGCGCCTTCTGGAGCATGTGGTAGGCCTCCTTGATGGCGCCTTCCTCCGCGCGTGTCACGGCCTCTTCGAGTCGGGCAGCGGCTTTCTCGCCCGCCCTGACCGAGCGCGCGAAGTTCATGTCGCTGCTCATGCGCTCACGGTAGCTTTTCTGCCAGTAACCGACGGCGAGCAGCAGCAGCGGCAGGGTGATGCCCGACCAGAACCACCATGTGCCGATCATTGAGCCGGAACCGGGACTGCTCCAATTCGCCAGTCCGGTAACGGGTTGCACGGACAGTGCCCCGTTCTCCGGGGCGGGCGTCACTGCATCGGGATTTCGACGAACGGTCAGGGGAATGGCAGGCAGGGTACGGGTGATATAGCGGTCTTCAGACGGATGGAAATAGGAGAGGGTAGTCTCCGGAATGGTGTAGGTGCCGGGACTGCGGGCCACCAGCACGTCGGTGAAGATCTTGGTGCCGCTGATACGCCGGTTATTGCGGCTGATGCTGGCGTTCTCCTCGGGGGCGTAAACTTCCAGGCCGTCGGGTACAGGGTACTCGGGCTTGGAAAGCAGGGGGATGTTGCCGGTGCCGCTGACCGTGGTCTCTATTTCGATGGATTCGCCCACCATCACTTCGCGGGTGCTGGCGCTGCGGTTAAAACTGAAGTCGCCCACCGCACCGCTGAAATGCTCACCACCGGACGGCAACTCCCGGACCTCGAGGGTCACCGGATCGCTGCGCAGCTCCACCTGGCGCTGATTGGTGCCAAAGCCGCCGAAAAAGCTGCTGAAGGGATCGTTGCGGGATGATGATGAGCGCACTTCTACGGCGATTTCGTAGGGACTGATGCTGAGTTCGCCGGACTTGGTGGGGAAGAGGGCGAACTGCAGCAGGCTGGCCCGGCGGTAGCGCACACCGTCCAGAATGCTCGATTCGGCGCGGGCGCGTCCCTGGTTGGCCAGCTCCTCCTTCCAGAAACCCTCGGCCTTCCAGCCCGGCACAGGGGTGTAGTTGTTGACCTCCAGGTTGTCGCGGAAGTAGAGCACCACGTCTGCAATGAGCTGCTGTCCAGGTACCGGATTCTGCTCGTCCACCTCAAGCCTCAGGAAAATCTCGGGACGGGAGGAGGCGCCGGGGCTGTTGGCCGAAGTGTTCCGGTCGACAATGCGCACGTCGATGGTGTTGGTGCGGTAGGACTTGCTGTCGATGGTGACGGGCACGGCGGGAATGCGGAAGTTGCCTTCACGCTCGGCCACCATATAATAGGTGTAGGTGTAGCTGGTGGATGTGCGTCCATTGATGAAATTGAAACTGCGCGAGGTGGAGGGTGTGCTGCTCAGCAGGCGGAAACCGGGAATTTCGGGAATCTCCGGTCGGGTGACGTTGGTAAAGTCGCCGCTGATCTCAATGTTGAACTCGATGCGCTCGCCGGTGTAGATGGTGCTCTGCGAGACGGTGGCTTCCACGTCAGGGGAAGACTGGGCTGCAGCCTCCCTTCCCACGATCGCTGCCAGCAACAGGGCGAAGAGCGCGAGCTTCCTACCAATCCTTATCATTGGTATCGTCGCTCGATTCCGTTTTCTGTTTCTTGAATTCCTTCAGCAGCTCCCGCTCCTTCTGCTCGAGGGCCTGCAGGATCTTTTCGGCCTCCTCCTTGCTGATCTGGTTCATCTGCTGTTGCTGCTGGTTCTGTTGCTGCTGATTTTGGTCCTGTTGTTGCTGGTCCTGGTTCTGCTGTTGTTGCTGGTTCTGCTGCTGATTCTGGTCCTGGTTCTGCTGTTGTTGATCCTGCTGTTGCTGCTGCTGGTTCTGGCCCTGTTGGTTTTGCTGTTGCTGCTGACGCTGCCGCTGGAGGGCCAGCTCATAGTTGTGTTTCGCATCGGTATCGCCGTCCTGGTAGCGGAGGGCGTCCCGGTAGGCTTCGGCCGCACTCTCCCACTGCTCCTGCTGTGCGTGCACGTTGCCGATGTTGTAGTCGGCGCGGGATTGCCGGGCGGGATCTTTGGTCATCGTCTTGTAGCGTTCGAACAAGCGTATGGCCTCTTCGGCCTGGCCGGTGCTGGCCAGGGCGTTGCCCAGGTTGAAGTAGAGCTTGGCGTTCTCAGGGTTCGCCTCGATGGCCTTTTTGTAGAGGCCGATGGCCGTTTCGTAGTCGCCCTGGTTGTAGGCCTCGTTGGCCTTGCGCGCGTCGTCAGGTCCGGCCCCGATGAGGAAGGCCAGGAGTAGGATGCTCAGTTTCTTCATCACGGATAATCTTGGTTGCGTCTAAAGTGGGAAACGTACGGGATCCCGTCAAATTGCCGGCCGGTCAGTCTATCTCCTCGGCCAGGGCCAGGGTCTCCTCGTCCATTTTCATATTGGTGAATACGTCGGATACGTCGTCATTGCTTTCAAATTTTTCCATCAGCCGGAAGTTGGAGGATGCCGTTTCACGATCCACTTTCACTTCGGTCATGGGAATGCGGATCAGCTCGGAGGATTCCACCTCGTAGCCGGTATCCTCCAGCTTCTTCTTCACCTCGAACATGGACTCGCGGCCGGTGGTCACGGCAAAGTATTCCTCTTCGGCGTCGATTTCCTCCGCGCCCGCGTCGATGGCATCCAGCATGAACGCCTCCTCTCCATGCTCACCGCGGGGCACGCGGATCATGCCTTTCTGGTCGAAAAGATAGCCCACCGAGCCGTCCGTGCCCAGGTTGCCTCTGTGGGAGGAGAAGATGTGGCGGATGTCGGCCACCGTGCGGTTGTAGTTGTTGGTGGTCACCTCGATAAAGTAGGCGATGCCGCCGGGTCCGTAGCCCTCGTAGGTGGCATCCCTGTAGCGACCTTCGCCCTCGTCCAGCTCGCCGGTGCCTTTTTTGATGGCCCGCTCGATGTTGTCCTTGGGCACGTTATCAGTCTTGGCGTTGTCGATCGCCATGCTGAGCCGGGGATTCATGTCCGGATCGCCTCCCCCCTCACGGGCTGCGACGGAGATCTCCCTGAGGTGCTTGTTGAAGATCTTGTTGCGCTTTTTGTCTTCCCGGGCCTTCTTGTGTTTGATGTTGGCCCATTTGGAGTGACCTGCCATAGGTACGGTACACATTTTGGTTGCGTCATGCGGCCGGCCGGACCGGTCGGCAAAGCTCCATAATATAAGAGTTAGGCGGCATTGCACCTAATGCCTGGAGGGCGGGAATGCCTCGGCGCGGCTCTGTTGTTACCCTCATACGAATCGGCGCGACAGGGCGTTGACCAACAGAAATATCAACGAAACAGATCGAGCACGGATGAACATAGGCATCGTTTGCTATCCCACCTTCGGAGGCAGCGGGGTGGTGGCTACGGAACTCGCCAAGGGCCTGGCCCACCGCGAGCACAACGTACATATTCTGAGCTACGCGCGGCCTGCGCGCCTGGACGCTTTCGAGACCAACATCTCTTTTCACGAGGTGAACCTGAACAGCTATCCGCTCTTCGAATACCCGCCCTACGATCTCGCCCTGGCCAACCAGATGGCCAACCTCATCGCCCACGAAGGCATCGACATCCTCCACGTGCACTACGCCATTCCGCACGCCACCAGCGCCTACCTCGCCAAGCAGATCCTGGGTGATAAGGCAGCCCACGTGCCCATCATTACCACCCTGCACGGCACCGACATCACCTTGGTGGGGAGCGATCCCAGCTACAAGAACGTGGTGGACTTCTCCATCAACCAGAGCGACGGGGTGACCGCCGTATCGGAGTACCTGAAGGAGGAGACCCTGGAGCGCTTCGACATCCGCCGCGAGATCGAGGTCATTCCCAATTTCATCGATCTGGAGCGCTTCCGCAAAGGCGACAAGGACCACTTCAAGAAGAGCATCGGGCCGGAGGGGGAAAAGGTGATCGTGCATGTCTCCAACTTTCGGGAGGTCAAGCGTGTGCCCGACGTGGTGGAGACCTTCCACCTGATGCTGGAGGCGGGACTGAAGGCCAAGCTGCTGCTGGTGGGCGACGGACCCGATCGACAGCGGGCCGAGCAGAAGTGCCGGGAGCTGGGCATCTGCGACCAGGTGCGTTTCCTGGGCAAGCAGGACCAGGTGGAGGAGATCCTCTCCGTAGCCGATCTCTTTCTGATCCCCTCAGGGTCGGAGACCTTTGGGCTGGCCGCCCTGGAAGCCATGGGCTGCAGCGTGCCGGTGATCAGCTCCAACATCGGCGGGCTGCCCGAGGTTAACATACACGGGGAGACAGGCTACCTGTGCGAGCTGGGCGACGTTCAGTGCATGGCCGAATACGGGCTGAAGATCCTGGGCGACGAGGAGCTGCACCGCACCATGGCGGCAAATGCCCGGCGGCGCGCCGAGCAGTTCGAGATGAGCGCCGTGGTGAACCTTTACGAGGAGTACTACCGGCAGGTACGCGAGGGGATGACCCAGAAGGTGTAACTCGCCGGGTTCAGGCCGCAAGCACCTTCGAAACCTGCTCAGCCGCTTCCTTGAGCAGCACGGCGGAGATGACGTTCAGATTGGAGTCGTCGATAATCTGCTTGGCTTCTTCGGCATTGGTGCCTTGCAGGCGCACGATGATGGGCACATTCTCCACCTTTTTAGCGATCTCAGGGTCCTTGACCGCCTCGATTACACCGTTGGCCACGCGGTCGCAGCGCACGATGCCGCCAAAGATGTTGATGAGAATGGCTTTCACGTTTTTGTCCTCCAGGATGATGCGGAAGCCGTTCTTGACGGTTTCCACGTTGGCGCTTCCGCCCACATCCAGGAAATTGGCGGGTTCGCCGCCCGAGAGTTTAATGATGTCCATGGTGGCCATGGCCAGCCCGGCCCCGTTGACCATGCAGCCCACGTTGCCGTCCAGCTTGATGTAATTGAGTCCGAACTCGGAGGCCTCCAGTTCGATGGGGTTCTCCTCCGACTCGTCCCGCAGCTGCTGGATCTCCTTTTGGCGGAAGAGGGCGTTGTCGTCAAAAGTCATCTTGGCGTCCAGGGCCATCACGTCACCGCCGGGGGTGAGTACCAGGGGATTGACCTCCACCAGGCTGGCGTCGGTCTCCTCGTAGCAGCGGTAGAGAGCCATGATGAGCTTCACCGCACTCTTGAAGGCGCCGCCCTCCAGTCCCAGCGCGTAGGCCAGGTGGCGGGCCTGGTTGTGCTGCAGCGCCATGCCGGGCTCCACCCATTCCTTGACGATCTTTTCGGGGGTTTCCTCGGCAACTTTTTCGATCTCCACGCCGCCTTCGGTGGAGACCATGATCACGTTCTTGCTTTTGGCGCGGTCAAGCAGGATGCCCAGGTAGAATTCCTGTTCAATGTCCACCCCGTCGGTCACGTAGATGCGCTGCACCTTCTGTCCCTCTTCACCGGTCTGGGCCGTCACCAGCACATCGCCCAGCAGCGATTCAGCCGCCTCGCGTACCTCGTCGACGGTATTGCAGAGGATGACGCCTTTGGCGCCGCTGTTTTTGGTGCGTCCCTTGCCGCGTCCCCCGGCGTGAATCTGGGCCTTGACCACGAAGAGAGTGGTGCCGTTGTCTTTCATCTTTTGAGCGGCGGAGACGGCATCTTCCACGGTGGTGGAAGCCACGCCGCCAGGGACGGCGACATTGTGTTTATTCAGGATCTCCTTGGCCTGGTATTCATGTATCTTCATGGCGGGTCTGCTCGGAGTTTGCTACAGGGTTCAAGTGCGAAACAAGTATAGGAATAAATGTCTTTAAAGTCATAAAGTCACAAAGTCTATAAAGTCGAAAAGTCTGGAAGTCAGAAAGTCCACCGACTTTACGACTTTTCGACTTTATGACTTATGAGACTTTAAAAAGTGTGTGGACGCATGCGTACTTCGAAGGTGATGCCTTCCTCGGAATTCTTCTGCAAGAGTACGCTGTAGCCCATCTCCCTGGCGTAGGCCACGCAGCGCGGCAGCCCCAGTCCCACGCCCCGTGCCTTGTTGGAGAAGAAGGGGAAGAAGATCTTTTTTACGTAATCCTCGGGCAGGGGGGTGCCGTAGTTGGTGACGCGGATGCTCAGCGGACCGGCGATTTCCAGGCTGACCAAGCCCTCCGGGTCGTCGCCGTGATCCAGGGCGTTGCGCAGCAGCTCGGTGACGATATCCTGCAGCAGCACGAAATCGCTCTCCAGCTCCTCTACGTCCCGGGCGATGGTCACGCTGATGCGCTCACGGTCGGAGGCCGGGAACTCCTTGAGCGTGCTGTCGATGAAACGGCGTACCTGGAAGGAGGTGATCTGCACGGTTAGGTCCTTCGCCAGGTCATGGATGTCAGCGAGGATGCTCTTGAAGTCATCCAGTCCTTTTTCGATCTCCTGCAGGTACTCCAGCGGTGTGCCCTCCTGAAGCTGTTCGCCCAGCAGCTCGGTGTAGCCGGTGACTCCGTTGAGGGGGGAGTGCAGGCGATGCACCAGCAGACGGGACATTTCGCGCTGGAGCTCAAAAAAGTCGAAGTGGCTGTCCACCGGAACCGGCGTCATCGAAACCCTGAGGTAGTCCCGGTCGTTGAGGGCGACTTTTTCTTTGTGGATATGGTAATACTGGTTCATCCGCTCCCACACCACCTTGCCCCGGATTACGCGGTGGGGGGTGAACAGCTCCTCCAGCCGCGCCTTGCATTCGGGCTCTATGCCAAGGGCCTGCCGGGCGGCCGCGTTGGCATGCAGAATCTGCTCTGCGGAGGCGTCGGTTACGAGAGCAGGGGTCTCATAGCCGCTGATGAGGTTTTTTACAATTTTGTCCATGATACAGTCAATCCCGGTATGGCCGGGAAGGCAGCCCCTGCGGGACCGGCCCCAGCTGAAACCCGGTTAAACTTACCAATTATTAGCAATTCCTGAACGAACCTTTAGTCATTCTAATCTGCTCCCTGTTCCCCGAAGGCACGGCCGGATGGTGTACCGTTGGCACCCGCCTATCGGGACGGTTCGTGAGGTGGCTCCTTCCAGTTATCAGCCCGGCGGAAGCACTTCTTAAGAAAAAAACGGCCGGCAGATAGGTTTTCCGCTTTATGGAAAAAATTGCCATTAGGCCGGGATCGTGTCCCCGGGATGGGGCCGCAGAGGCTCTCTGAGCCCTCTTTCCCAGTGTGGCACGACAATTGCCACACTAACAATGCAACGAAACGAAGACCCGACCCATGAAACTGCTGGACAACCAACATACCAAGCTCCTGGCCAAGGCGATGGACGTCTATTCGCTGCGCCAGAAGATTACGGCCTCCAACGTGTCCAACATCGACACCCCGGGCTATCGCAAGCTTTCGGTGTCTTTCGAAGAGGAGCTTAAGAAGGTCTCCGAATCGAGCATGAGCGACGACGCCGTCAACTCGGTACAGCCCGAAATAGTGGAGACCGACCAGAAGCCCGTCCTGGAGGACGAGCTGCTGGAGATGGCCGACACCCAGATCCGCGTGCAGATGGTGACCCGAGCGCTGAGGCAGAACTATGAACTGATGAGAACCGGCATTACCGGCCGCACACAGTAACCCGAAGGAGGGAAGCACCATGGAAGTTGACCGCTTTTTTTCCGTTTTCAAGACCGCCGGACGCGGGCTGGCCGCCCAGCGGAAGCAGATCTCCATAGCATCGGAGAACATCGCCAACGCCAACACCACGCGCACGCCCGACGGGGGACCCTATCGGCCCAAGTCGCTGAGTCTTTCCGTCGGCAACCGCAACGATTTTGACCACGCCCTGGAAAACTCCCTGCTGCAGATGGGCACTACCCGGGCCCAGCACCTTGCTGAGCCCACGACCATGGACGCTGGCGGGGGCACTCAGGACCTGGGACCCGAAGCGCAAGTGGTTGAGCAGGAGCGCTTCCGCTACGAATACGATCCCGACCACCCCGATGCCGACGAGAACGGGATGGTGACCTATCCCGACGTGAACATGGTGGAGGAGATGACCCGGATGGTGAGCGCCAACCGGCTCTACGAGGCCAATCTGAGTGTCATCGAGGCCGAGAAGCAGATTATCAAACGATCCTTTGAAATTTAATACGCACCGAACGACAGCACCATGAAGACACCAGGACTAGGCGCTTCCCAGGATTTTAACCGCGGACTTCTCGAAAAGCTGCGCAGCTCGCAGCAGACCTCGGGCGCCCGAAGCTCTAGTGGAGCCGAAGCGGAGAATCTCTCGGAGGCTGAACAGAAGATGATCCGACGTGAGTTCAACCCCGAGAAGAGCAGCATCGACCTATACGGCTCTTCCGGCAGCGTGCGCACGGAGAACCCGGGCGCCAAGGGAGGCAACATCGATTTCACCGTTTAAGGATAACAGGAAAACACAAACCCACAGCAGCGCATTATGCCAGATCCCATTGGACCTATTATCAGCAGGCTGCAGCGGCAGATGCCGGGCAGCGAAGGTTTTGGCGATCCCCGCCAGCTGGAGATCGGCGAGATCGATGGCGAAGGTCAGAGTTTTACCGATATGATCCGGAAGGCCATTAACGATGTGGATGAGGCCCAGAAAACGGCCGACGGGAAGGTGGAGGACGTGATTATGGGACGCACTGACAACATCCACGAGGTGATGATCTCCATGGAAAAGGCACAGCTCAGTTTTCAGCTGATGACCGAGGTGCGCAACAAAGCCGTCGAAACCTACCAGGAACTCAGTAGAATGCAGATTTAGCAGACCCAGCATGGTAATCTCATGGCAAGAATCGTAGACGAATTCCAGAATTTTTTCAGTCCCCTGAGCGGCGCTCAGAAGGCGCTGTTCGTGCTGTTCAGCGTGGGCATCCTTTCGCTGGCCAGCATGCTTTTCTACTGGGCCCTCCAGCCCAGTTACAGCGTGCTTTTCGGGAACCTCAATCCCGAGGCGGCGCAGACCATCGTGGAGGAGCTCAAATCATCCAACGTGCCCTACCAGCTGGACGACAACGGCCAATCGATCCGGGTGCCCCGCGACCAGGTCTACGATTTACGTCTGCAGTTTGCCGCCGAGGGCGCCGCCGGCTCCGACTACCAGGGTTATGAGCTTTTTGACCAGAACACCCTGGGTATGACCGATTTCATGCAGCGCATCAACAAGAAGCGTGCTCTGGAGGGCGAACTTTCGCGCACCGTCAACAGCCTGGACCAGGTGGAAACCTCCCGCATCCATATTGTGCTGCCCGAACGCTCGGCCTTTCAGGAATCCACCGTTGACCCATCCGCCTCCGTCATACTTAATCTCAAGCAGGGCAATCGCCTGCAGGAGGACCAGATCCGTGGCATCGGCGATCTCATCGCCGGCAGCGTGGAGGGGTTGAACGTGGAGAACGTGGTCATTTTAGACGCACAGGGCAACCGCATATCCGACAACGTGCTGGTCAGCCAGGAGATGTCATACGGCTCGGCCTCCATGAGGCTGCGTCAGCAAACCGAGAAGTATCTCACAAGCAAGGGCCAGTCCATGCTTGACCGCGTGCTGGGACCTGGCAACAGTATCCTGCGCGTTTCCACCCAGCACAATTTCGACCGCCTTACCCGGGAGTCGAATATCATCGACCCCGAAAGCCGCACGGTCATTTCCGAGGAGGAGCGCAGCTCCGCCAACAACGACCAGACTCAGCAGCCGGTGCAGGGGCAGCAGAACGAGCCCCCCGAGGCGATGACCACCAACCAGCAGCAGGACGAGTCGTCCGTGTCGGTCACCAACTACGATGTGACCCGCACACGCGAGCAGATCGAGCGGGAGGTGGGCGAGCTGGAGCGCGTCAGTGCCTCCGTGCTGCTCAACTACAAGTCGGAGGAGATTACCAATGAGGAGGGTGAGACGGTCACCGAGTTCGTGCCTTATTCCGACCAGGAGATTACCGAGATCCGCAACACCCTGATGGGTGCACTCGGCATCATGCCGCAGCGCGGGGACCAGCTGATTATAACGCAGACCCGTTTCCAAAACCATTTCCAGGATCCCCCCGCCGAGCAGCCCTTTTTCAGCGACCCGGTCTCCCTCTTTGAGCTGGTGCGCTGGATCATCATGGCCGTGGTCTTCCTGGTGGTCTCGGTGATGGTCTACCGCATGACCAAGAATTTCAATACCGCAGGCGACAACCTGCTGGGCAAAGGCGAAGAGAAGCAGAAGGCCATGGCCGAAAAAAGACAGAAGTATATCGAAGGCGAAACCGATGATGATGGGGAGTTGGAGGAGGACATCTACCAGAAGAAGCTGAGCGGAGAGGCCCGCAAGGTGGCCGAGGCCAACGAGATGGCCGAAGAGATCAAGGGATTCGTGGACAAGAATTCACCCGAAGCCGCCAGCTACGTCCGCAGCATGATGAGCGGCGTGCTGAGCAGCCAGAACAAATAGAGGCATTAGCGCCATGGCCGAAGATAAAATGATAGACGACATCAAGTCGCTAAGCGGCACCCAGAAGGTGGCTGTGCTGATGATTTCCCTGGGTGTGGAGAAGGCCTCCACCATCTTGAAGGAGCTCAAGGACGACGAGGTGGAGAAGATCACCATCGAGATCGCCAAGATGGAAGACATCTCCCCCGAGGTGGTCGACGAGGTGGTCACGGAATTCTACGGCCTGATGAACGAGAAGCGCTTTCTGCTGGAGGGAGGCATGGACTACGCCAGGCACGTGCTCACCGAGACCAAGGGACGCTACGAGGTGCGCGGGATGATGAAGCGCCTGGAGAGCAAGACCGGCAACGACACTTTTGGACTTTTCCAGTCGGCCGAAACCGCACAGATTGTACAGTTCCTGCAAAACGAGCATCCCCAGATCGCCGCCGTCATCCTGGCCCATCTCAATCTGAACCGCGCCGCGGAGATTCTCTCCGCCCTCGACTCGGAGTTCCAGGGCGAGGTGAGCATGCGCATGGCCAAGCTGGGTTCGATCTCCCCCGACGTGATCGAGGAGATTGAGGAGGTCATCCGCGACCAGGTGAGCGCCACCTACACCCAGGCCGAAAACATCCGCAAGGGCTCCTCGGCCGTGGCCAGCATTCTCAACGAGACCGACCTGGCCACGGAGCGCAAGGTGCTGGAGAATATCGAGAAGCTCGACCCGGCCCTTGCCGAGGAGATCAAGAACCAGATGTTCCTCTTCGAGGACATCCTCGACCTGGACGACCGCGATGTGCAGGCCATCATCGGCGTGGTGGAGCGCTCCGACCTGGTGCTGGGACTCAAGGGCGTGGCCGACGAACTCATACAGAAGGTGCTGGAAAACATGTCGAGCCGGGCCAAGGAGATGCTCCTGGAGGATATGGAGGCCAGCGGACCGGTGCACAAGAAGCAGGTGGAGGAGGCCCAGCAGCGCATTGTCAGCGAGATCAAGCGCCTGGAGGAAGAGGGCCAGATCACCACACGCAAGGCCGACTCCGAAGAACTTGTAGAATAACCCGAAACGATGGAAAGCCGCGTATTCGATTCCGAACAACTGAACTTCAGCGGGAAGAACTTCGCCCGCCTCTCCTACGAGATGCTTTTCGAGGAGCAGGAGGAGTCCGCCCCCGAGTCGGCCGACGAGCCCGGGCACCGCAGCGTCTCCGAAGAGGAGCTGGGCGAGCGGCTGCGTGAGGTGGAGAAGGAGTGGAAGGAGCGACTGACGCGCGAGAAGGAGGAGGCGGCCAGCGCCGCCTTCGAGGAGGGCAGGAAGAAAGGCAAGGAGGAGGCGCTCTCGGAAATGGAGCACCGCATGGACGTCCTGCGGGAAACCCTCGACGAGGCCGACGGGAAGATCGCCCACATGCTGGAGGAGCTGAAGCCCTCCATGGCCGTCATGGTATTCGACCTGGCCGAAAAGGTGATGCAGGTTCCGCTGGCCAGTGAAAAGATGCGCCTGCGCGTGAAGGAGGAGATTGAAGAGATACTCCGCGAGCTGGAGGAGGGCATCAGGGTAAAGGTGGAGGTCTCCCCGGGCGATTTTGAGCTGGTGGAGGAGATGCTCGAGCAGCGTGGCGGCTATGTGGAGCTCACGGCGAACGAAGAGCTGGCGAGCGGCGAATTTGAAGTGGACACCCGCTACGAACGCATTGTGAAACGCTTTGACAAGATACTTAACGACTTCCGGGATTCGGTGGCCTTCGAAGGCGACCGCCCCCGCAACGACGCAGCCTGATAACCATGTTGATCAACGACATATCGGAACAGATAGGCGATCTTGATGCCGGACCCAAACGGTTCGGGAAGGTCTCCTCGGTGGTCGGGACGGTCATCGAGGCCACGGGGCTGGAAGCCTCTGTGGGCGAGCTGCATACCATCCATACCTCGCGCGGGGAGAACCTGCGCGCGGAGGTGGTGGGACTCAAGAACGAGGTTACCCTGCTCATGCCCCTTGACCGTGTGGAGGGCATACAGGCTGGATGCCTGGTGGAACCCACCCCGCGCTCCATGAGCGTCAAGGTGGGCCAGAACCTGCTGGGACGGGTTATCGACGCCAACGGACGTCCCATCGACGCCGGGGGTCCGCTGTCCGGCTGCCGCGATTTCCCCGTACACAACGACCCCCCGGGTCCCCTGGAGCGCGAGAACATAGACGACATTCTCTTCAGCGGCGTCCGCAGCATCGACGCTTTCCTGACCCTGGGCAAGGGACAGCGCATGGGAATTTTTGCAGGTTCGGGCGTGGGTAAGAGTGTGCTCATGGGCATGATTGCCCGCCACTCTTCCGCCGACATCAACGTGATCGCCCTTATAGGGGAGCGCGGCAGGGAGGTCAAGGAATTTATCGACCATGTGCTGGGTGAGGAGGGCCTCTCACGCTCCGTTGTGGTGGCCACCACCTCCGACAAGGCTGCCATGAGTCGCGTGAAGGCGGCCTACACCGCCACTGCAGTGGCCGAGTACTTCCGCGATTGCGGCAACGACGTGCTCCTGATGATGGATTCGGTGACCCGCGTGGCCATGGCCCAGCGCGAAATCGGGCTGGCCTCGGGAGAGCCGCCCACCACCAAGGGCTACACGCCCAGTGTTTTTGCCATCCTGCCGAAGATCCTGGAGCGGGCCGGACGCACTCCCGGGGGCAGCATCACCGGGTTGTACACGGTGCTGGTGGACAACGACGACATGAACGAGCCCATCGCCGACGCGGTGCGCTCCATACTGGACGGCCACATCGTGCTTTCGCGCAACCTGGCGCACAGGAATCACTACCCTGCCGTCGATGTGCTGGCCAGCGTCTCACGGCTTATGAACAGCCTGGTGGACGAACGGCAGCAGCAGGTCTCCCGCCGCGCCCGTGAACTGCTGGCCACCTACGACGAGGCCGAAGACCTTATCAACATCGGGGCCTATGTGGAGGGCAGCAACCCTCAAATTGACCGGGCCGTGCGCTGCATCGAAGATCTCAACGACTTTCTTACGCAGGACATGAACAGCAGTGATTTTGACACGGACCTCTGGGATACCCTGGAGCAGATTATCGGCGAACCGATGCACAAAGCCAAGACATGAAATTTCAATTCAAATACCGCTCCCTGCTGAAGATCCGACGGCACGAACAGAAGCTGCAGCAGCAGAAGCTGGCCGAACTGCTCGAAAGCCGGCAGGAAATGAGCCGCCGCCTCGAGCGCCTGCTGGACCGGCCCGATCCGCCCGCTTTGGGCGAGGGGGGACGCCATTCGGTGCAGGGCATGCGGCGTGGCTACACCCACCGCATGTCGCACCTGAAAGAGGTTTGGGAGCTGCAGGAGATGCTGGAGCGTCTGGGCCAGGACATTGAGGAGCAGCGCGGCCGCCTGCTGGAGGCCAGCAAGAAGACACGCATGCTGGAAAAGCTGGAGTCGCAGGACAAGATGCGCTTCCTGGAGGAGCTCCAGCGCCGCGAGCAGCTGCAGCAGAACGAAATTGCAACGCAACTTTACAACCGTGCTTCCTGAGATGAACACCAAACAGACAGCCATATACGGCGGGGGCTTCCTGGTTTCCTTCCTGGTGATGCTGGGGGCGATGTACGTCATCTATCCCTACCTGCACCCGGATGAGGCGCAGCAGGCCGATTCTCAGATTGTCGACACCACCGGCCGTGAATTCGATCCCGATTTCTATACTCCGGCGCAGGTCGACACGCTGAATCGGCGGATGAGCAGCCTGCAGGACAGCCTCCAGGCCCTGCGGTCCGGCAGCAGCCGCTACGAAGCCACTATCGACTCCCTGGAGGGACTCATTGCAGAGCTGCAGGCTTCCGCCGGATCACAGGAGGATTCCGATTCGGAGTCTCCTCCCGAAAATGCGGGCGAAACCTCAGCGCAGAACACGGGAGGCGGCCTTCAGAACGCGGACGATCAGAACACGGGCGCGCAGAATGCCGGCGCGCAGAATGCCGGCATGCAGGACAATCCCTTCGCCATGGCGGCGGGACCGCAGACTACGGAGGCCGACGCCGAAGCGGCCAACCTCGAAGAAATTTCAAAGTCACTGCTCCGGATGGACGAGGAGGCCCTCGCACCCATCCTGGACCTGCTGGACGACGACCAGCTGGTTCAACTCTACAAGTCGAGCAGCAATATGCAGCGACAGAAGCTGCTTCAATCCCTGGAACCAAAAAAAGCAGCCGATTTGCTAAAAAAGGTCATGTCATGATGAAGATGATTACGCAGTTTGTGAAACAGTTCGCCGGAGAACTCAACCGTCCCGGCGGCGAAATCCGCGGCGGCGAAGCCGGTTCCCGCGGGGGCGACCACCCCTTCCGGGAAACCTTCGCATCCGCCCTGGGCAGTAATGTAGACAAGGCAAGTGCCAACACCGCTACAAACGGTGAAGCTGGCGGCCGCGCCTCCAAGAGCGAAGGCAAGGCCGGAAACAACGAGTCGTCCGGCGCAAAGGAGTCTGCCGGCACCTCCGGTGAGACCAAGGAGAGCTCCTCCGGCAAGGAGACGGACACCGGCAGGAGCACCTCCTCCGAGGAAGGAAATTCAGCCGGGAAAGGCTCCGCCGGGGAGACTTCAAAAGAAACGAATGCATCCGGGAAAGATGCCTCGAAGGCTTCCCAGGGTCAGAATAAAGAAGGGTCCGGAAAATCCGATTCTGCAAAGGGCAAAACGTCTGACTCCGGCGGCGGAAGCGCCATGAACGATGCACGTGTCGCCGAACAGCAGGCCGCGACGCACAGCAAGTCTGTGAAGGTGGCCGGCGACGCCGGCGGGAACTCCGCCGAAGGGGAACAGGCCGGCAGCGTATCCGCTCCCAAGGGCGAATCATCCGGCAAGGAGGCCGGGACCACCCAAAAGAGCAATCGGAACGGCCGACACCGGGAAGGCCGGCAAGGAGAGTGCGGTGCGGGGCGTTGCCAAGACCGCCTCCCCGAAATCGAATTCCAGTGCGCAGCCGCAGCAGCCCTCTGATGTGAAGTCTTCCGATGTACAGAAGGCAGGCGCGTCGGCTTCGGCCTCAGGCTCCGGCGAAAAGGTTTCTCAAACTTCCGCTTCTTCGCAGGCCTCACAGCAGAAAGCTTCTGCCAGCACCGGAGGAGCGGCAACACCAAGTGCCTCCTCCGGGGATGCCCAGGCGTCCAACGTAAACAAGGCTTCATCCAACGGATCTAAACAGACGGCAGAGGGTTCCGGCGCCGGGCAGGCCACGAACGGCCGCGCGACAATACAAGCCGCCCAAAACAGCGCGGCCGCCAGCGCCGCCCCGGCCCGGTCCTCCTCTACCCCCCCTGAACAGTCACAAGGCAGCAAGAGCACCGGGGACAGCGGGAAAGCGTCCACGGGACGCAGCAACCCCGCACATGCTTCCGGCCAGGCCTCCCGACCAGGCGCCGGAGCTCAATCCGCTGCCGCAACATCCGGCAGCGCAGGCAACTCAGGCCGAACCGCCGGCACGGGCCGTGCCGGCATTCCGGCTGGCCAGATCCCAGGAAATGCCGCATCCCAACCGTCGGGCGGCGGCCAGCCCGCAGCATTCGATCCCTCCGCTGCAGGCAGTTCGAAGATACCAGGCGCGGTTTCCCAGCCTCCGGCATCTGGCGGTGAAGGGAAGGTCTCCGGATCTCCCGGTTCACAGAACGGTACCGGCGAGGCAGCGGACGGCTCCGGAACCGCTGGCCGTTCGAGCAGCACTTCCGGCGGAAATGGCGGTGGGACCGCCTCTGTTGAAGGACGTACTACCGGTTCTGCGCCCGGAAAAGCCGGCGGCACCGCACCCTCCCCTCAGCAGAGCTCGACCGAGGCCCCCGGAGGCAAAACCGTAGCCGGCGAAGGATCCGACAGCACACGACAGCAGGTACCTCTGAAGGGCGCTGGCGAAAGCCAGTCCGCACGCGCCGCCGCGGGCGGCACCGCACCCCGCTCCGATACGCAGGCGGCGGCAGCCTACCAGATCCTCAATCAGACGGAGATACAGGCCCGCAGGGAATTTACACCCGGAATGGGAACGACGGCCGCACCCGCCAATTTCAGCGCCGACAAAATGATGGATCTCACTATGAATATGGGCGGGGGACAAGATTTCGCTGAAGGCGAGGGCGGCGAACGCGGCGAAATGAGCCGCATGGAAGCCCTCAATACCTCGCTTCTGCAGACCAACAGCTCCTCGCGGCAGAAACTGAGCGTGCACATCGCACGGGCCGTACGCCAGGAGATGCAGGCCGGCGGCAAGCCGGAAAGCCAGTGGCGGCACCACCGATTCTTGCTGGATGACGGGCAGTCGGTGAACATCTCCTTCCGCCAGTCCGAAGGTGCTATCCAGTTGCAGCTGGGAACGGGCAATACCGAACTGAACCGGCTGCTGCAGCAGCATGTGGAGGAGATTCGCCAGCACCTCCGCCAGGAGCTGGATGTGGACGTGGACCTTGAATTTCAGCATTTCGGGGAGGAGGGCGCCCGCGGCGACGAGGCCGCGCAGAGCCACGGAGCGGAATCACCGGTACCAGGCCGCGGAAAGGGGCCGACCGCCGAGGCCGCCGGTATTGCCGGAAATGGGACAACCAGGGGCGCGCGCTACCTGGGATTTAATACCAACGAATGGACCGCATGACCATGGAAATTACCAACAATATACCCGGAACGGGACAAACGCAGAATACCGGACAGCCCGGAGCCTCCGGGCAAAACGGGGAAGAGGATAACGGGCAGAGTTCGACGGTCACGGGCAAAGCCAGCCTGGGGAAGAATGACTTCCTGCAGCTTCTGGTGGCCCAGATGAAGAACCAGGACCCCATCAACCCGATGGACGGTACCCAGTTTGCCTCCCAGCTGGCCCAGTTTAACTCCGTAGAGCAGCTGATCAACCTGAACGAGGGCATGAATATGATGGCCCGGAGCCAGCAGAATATGAACACCGGCCTCAGCAACACCATGGCCTCCACGCTTGCGGGCAAGTCCATCCGCGCCCTAAGTGACCAGGTGGCCCTTTCGCCCACCGGTGACACCGACATCCAGTTCGAGCTTAATAACGTCGCCACCTCGGCTCAACTAACCATTAAGGACGCCGCAGGCAACGTGGTGCGCAGCGAGGAGCTGGGTAACCTGGGCAGCGGCGATCACACGTGGACCTGGGACGGGCGCTCCGATGCGGGCAGCCGCGTACCGGAAGGCAACTACTCGGTAAACATCGAGGCCTCCAACGGGGACGCCGAGGTAGACGTGCTCACCTTTATGGAGGGCATCGCCGAGAAGGTAAGTTACACCGGTGAAGGCGTACGCCTGCTGGTTAACGGCGTCTACCTCCCGCTGGGCGACGTGGAAACTGTCGGAACGTCCAGCGGGGAATCCTAGACCCAACACCAACCAGGAACCTGAACCATGGACATTCGCCACCTGACAGGACGCGGTTCACCGGTCGGGCAGCCGCCCGAAACGGGACGCGGTTCGTCCGGGCGGGGAACAGGCAGCCTGCCCGATTCCGGTCGCGCGCCGTCCGGCCCTTCCTTCCGGGAAGTGCTGAGCCGCGTGGGCGGGCTGGAGTTTTCCGGCCACGCCATGCAGCGCCTGGAAGACCGTTCCATCTCCATGGACACCGGGGACGTGGAGCGGATCAAGGAGGCGATGGGACGTGCCGAAGCGAAAGGAGGCCAGGATTCGCTCATCCTGGACGGCGACCAGGCTTTCCTGGTCAACATCCCTAACAAGACCGTAGTAACCGCCGTGGATATGGTGGAGTTACGGGAGAAAGTTTTTACCAACATCGACAGTACCGTTTTAACGAAACGATAGTATCTAACAAACACCAACCGGGCCGGACCCGAAAGGGAGGCCCATCCGGCGGCCAAACGACAGCGGCCGCCTCATAATCCAAGGAGGATTACCATGTCACTGATGAAATCACTCAACTCTGGTGTGAGCGGGCTTCGCGCCTTTCAGACCAAAATGGATGTTATAGGAAATAACATCGCCAACGTAGAAACCAGCGGTTTCAAAGCCTCTCGCGTGACGTTCACGGAGATGCTGAGCCAGCAGATCGGGTCGGGACAGGCCTCGGAGTCCGCTCCGAGCAGTGCCAACCAGGTCGGCCTCGGAACCCGAATCTCGTCCATCGACCGCGACTTCAACCAGGGCGGACTGCAGGCCACGGGCCGCAAGACCGACCTGGCCATTGAGGGCAAAGGCTTCTTCATGGTGGGCGACGGCGACCAGTCCTACCTGACGCGCGACGGCAACTTCGCCTTCAACAAGGAGGGTTTCCTGGTCGACCAGTCGGGCCGCATGGTCCAGGGCTACAACGCCGGGGCTGACGGCGAGGTTCAGGCCAGCGGAACTCCCGATGATATTCGCGTGGACTTCGAGAATATCTTCAGTCCCCAGGCCACCCAGAACGTCTATATGGCGGGCAACCTGGGCTCGGATACGAGCACCAAGCAGGTGGTCCAGGCCCAGTCGGCCTTTACCACTGATGCGGGCGAAATCGCCGAAGAGGCGACGCTGCTCAACGATCTGGCCCAGACGACCACCGACTTCGCGGTCGGAGATACCATTGATTTCGAATTCACGCTTAATGATGGGACAAATCAGACGATAACACATACGTATGCCGCCGGTGACACCCTTGAGGATGTTATCGACACCATCAACGCGGGACTCGGGGCCGAAGGCACCGCCAGCCTGGTTGACGGGATGATGGTTATACGTTCCGCCGAGACGGGCGACAGCCAGTTCAGTCTCGATAACACGGTGGTGAACGGAACGGGTGTGATGACCATACCCGGTTTCGAGATCACCCAGGAGGGTAGTACCGGCAGCACGACCGTGAGTTCGACGGTATACGACGAACTCGGCAAGGCGCATACGCTGATGCTGGAACTGACCCAGACCGACGCTAATACCTGGGAGTACGAAGCCAGCTTCCTGGACGGCGAAGAGTTAACAGCCGGCGGAAACGGAACCCTGACCTTTGACAACACGGGGAACCTGACCAGCGATTCTGCCTTGCAAATGGCGTTCAACCCCGGAAACGGGGCGAACCCGGTGAACTTTACGCTGAACTTGGGCAACCCTGAAAACGGGTCCAAGGTGACGCAGTTCGCCGGCACCGCCTCGGCCAAGATTACCTCGCAGGACGGATACGCGCAGGGTAAGCTGGTCGATTACAACGTGGACGGTGACGGCTACGTCAACGGCGTTTACGACAACGGCAAGAATATCAAGCTTGCTCAGGTCGCCGTGGCCGACGTCACCAACTACAACGGACTGGAGACCCTGGGTAACGGGCTCTACAGGAACACCGTGGCATCCGGTGATGTCAGTATCAACGTGGCTTCGAATCTCTCGGAGACCAAGTTGAACTCGGGCATGCTGGAAGGATCGAACGTCGATCTGGCGCGGGAGTTTACGGATATGATCACCTCGCAGCGGGCTTACCAGTCCAATGCACGAGTGATCACCACCGCGGACGAATTACTCGCCGAGGCCGTGAACCTCAAGCGCTAACGCCATGAGATAGCCTGACGAACATATCGTCCATCCCGTATACCCCCCACTCCCGTCCCGTTCCCGAGTCTCTCGGATCGGGACGGGCTGTTTTGGGGCGGTGCGGCGGACGCAACCTTTAGGACTACGATTTTGGATAAGTCGACCATATTAGGACTGGTTGGAGGATTCGCCCTTGTGATTGGCGCCATCGTCACCCAGGGCGACATCGGCATTTTCATCAGCTTTTCGGCTATCCTCATAGTGGGAGGCGGGGTCGTCAGCTCCTCTGTCGTGAACTACAGCATTGAGGAAGTCAAGAGTACCTTTTCGCTGACCCTGGAGTACCTCAAATCGCGCCAGTGCGACCTTCGCACCGATATTGAGCTGATGAATATGTTCGCCCGCAAGGCCCGTCGCGAGGGTCTGCTTCGCCTGGAGGAGGACGTGCAGCACGTGGACAACAACTACCTGAAGAATGGCATGCAGCTGGCCATCGACGGAACCGACAAGAACGTGCTGGTCACCATTCTGGACGACCAGCTGGAAAGCTCCCGCCGGAACCTCAACAAAAGCGTCTCCATCCTCTATGGCATGGCCGAGTACTCCCCCGCTTTCGGGATGATCGGTACGGTGATCGGACTCATTCTTATGCTGCAGAACATACAGGATCCCGAAGCCCTGGGCGCCGGCCTGGCCGTAGCCCTGCTGACCACCCTCTACGGCACCATCTTCGCCAACATGATTTTTACCCCGCTGGCCGGGAAACTGGATTACCTGGGCGACAAGCAGCTCATACGCAACGAGATGTTCAAATCGGCCATCATCTCCATCGTGGACGAGGAGAATCCCCGCCTGATGGAGAACAAGATGCTGAATTACGTATCACCCTCCCAGCGCGCCGAATACCGCGCCTACTTTGACGAGCAGAGCTTCAACAAGCAGCGGGAGGAGAAGCTTTACGAACACTGGATTAACGTACAAAACAACTCATGGCAGGATCTTCAGACCGTTCTGGAAACTGGTTGATGACATATGCCGATTTTATCACGCTGATGATGATCTTCTTCATCGTGCTCTACACCTTTACCCCCGGTGTGGAGAAGAACAAGTTTGAAGCCATCATCGGGGCCTTCCAGGGTAAGCGTGGCGTGCTGGACTACGACTCCGTCTTCAGCGACGAGATGCTGGACGTGGAGATGCAGCGCGCCAAAAACTGGGAGCAGTTCTACCAGTATATCAAGGAGCAGGACCTGGACGACCAGGTGGACGTGGAGATGACGCCCACCGGCGTGAGGATCATCCTGGGCGAGTCGGTTACCTTCGACACCTACTCGGCCGTGTTGAAACCGGCCGCCCCTCCCATCCTCCGCAGGATCATTCAAACCATCGAGGGATACGAGGCCGAGGAGATCCGCGAGGTGGAGATCCAGGGCCATACCGACGACCGCCCCATCCGCCCCGCCCCGGGACGCCTCTACCAGAGTAACTGGGAGCTGGGTGCGGCGCGCGCCACTTCAGTTCTGGAATTTCTGGTCGATAACTCTTCCATAGCGGCGGTGAACTTCAAGGCGAGCACCTACAGCGAGTACCGCCCCCGGGCCACCAACGACACGCCGGAAGGGCGCAGCGACAACCGCAGGGTGGAGCTGAACGTCCGGTATTATGTTCCGCAGCAGGCGCAATCCATTCCGGATTCGCTCCCGCAGGAAGAGTCCAACCAAGCAGACGAGGAATAATGGCTACCGAGGCAATAGACAGGCAGGATGAGGAGACCCCCGGGGATACCGCCCAGGTGGACGTCCCCGAAGAGGGGAACGGCAGTTTTTTTAGCCGGTATGGAAAAATTTTCCTCATGATGGCCGTACTTCTCGGTCAGGCGGGGGGTGCGTACGGCATCGTGAATACCTATTATGAGCAGATTCACACCTGGATAAGCAGCATGTCCAGCCAGGGAGGGGTTTACAAGAACTTCGAAAACATCATCATCAACCCCGCCGAATCAGCCGGTGAGAGTTACCTCATCCTTACGGTGGCCGTGGAATTGTACTCTGAGAGCCAGCTGGCGGTGGTTGAGAAGAACTCGGTGAAGATCGTGGACAAGATCAACCGCGTCCTCTCGCAGCGAAGCTCAAGCGAGCTGGCCAACCTGGACACCCGGGAAGAGATCAAGAGAGACCTGGGACTAGCCATTAATCAGACCCTCGAGAAGAAAGTGGTACGGAATTTGTTCTTTACCAAGTACGTGTTACAGTAATGAACAAACGTACCTATGAGCGACAACGCCGAGCCCTCGGTCATTTCGCTCGCCACATCCGGCGAGCGTGGAGGGAAGATGGAGAAGAATCTCGAGGACTACTCCATCAAGCCCTACGATTTCAAGCATCCCAAGCTGGTCTCCAAGGAGACCATGCGGGCGCTGCGCAACATACATGAGCTTCTCTCGCGCAGCCTGAACCGAATTTTCACCGATTCCATCAACCAGAAGGCGGAAGTATCGCTGCTGGATATCGACGAGGTGATCTTCTCGGAGTTCCTCAGCGAACTGGAGCCCCCTACCGCCCTTTTTCTCTTTAATATCGAGGAGATGGGCGACTGGGCCGTCATGGAGATGGACCCCTCTTTCTGCCTCTACTGCATCGAACGCCTCAGCGGCAGCCGGGAGGACAGCATCAAGCCCAACCGGGCCCTTACACGTATCGAGGAGCGGGTGATCTCCCGCATCGTCAACAAGATTTTCAAGGAGCTGGGCCACGTCTGGTCGCCCTATCTCAACATCACCATCCAGAACCACGTCTACGAGAGCAAGCCCGCCAATATCCGCACCATCTCCAGCCACGTCCCCGGCATCGTCATACGCTATGAGATCCGCGTGGGCAACCTGGAAGTGCCATTCAAGCTCTGCTACCCCTATGCCATGCTCAAGGAGCAGATCAACCTGAACCTGCACAAGACCGACAAGAACCAGGACAAGCGGGTACTGAGTCCGGTGGAGCGACGCTCCTTCGAAAACTACATGAAGACCATTTCGGTGCCTTTGCAGGTGCTTCTGGGTACCATGAGCATCTCCATGAAGGAGCTGGTGGGACTGGAGGAGGGCGACGTGGTCAAGTTGGATCAGATGATCGACGAGCCCCTGGATATTCGCATCAAGGGTACCCGCAAGATGAAGGCCTTCCCGGGCAGGATGAATGGAGTGAAGGCCGTCAAGGTATTCGAAGTACAAAAAAACCTAACGTTAAACGAGGATTGAACCCATTATGGAACTGACACACTGGACCCAAGGAGCGGAGAGTCACCTTCCTGCGCTGGAAGCATTTTTCAAGCAGGTGCTTCTCAAGAAGTGCAAGGTGGAACTCTCCGGCAGCGACGAGCTGGACAACGACGCAGCAGCTGACTTTCTCAAGGAGTCGGAATTCCTGGTGCGCACCGCGGAAGAGAATTTTCAGTCGGAGATTCTCTTTGGCTTTGGCGAGGCATGGGGACCCCTCCTGGCCCGCCAGATCCTGAATTCCGACGAGGAGGTCTCCGATGAAATCACCAGTGAGCTGGTGCGCGAGATGATCGAGAACCTGGTGGGTATGGTCACCGCTTCTCTCAGGGAGGTGGCGATCGAGCTGGAGGTCTCCGACATCGAAGGGATCAAAAAGGGGCAGGTCAAGCGCTCCCTCAACATCCAGGAGTACTATTCGGCGAGCTATGAGATCAGTCCCAAATTTGACTTGGAGGGTGAGGAGGCTCCCGAGCCGCTGACCATGCGGCTGGTGGTCTCGGCGCCCGACACCGACCGCGTGGAACTCATCGAGGCCCATTTAGCCGACGAAAACCCCTTTGAAGACGATACCTACGCCGAGCTGTGCGCCGCAAGGGCGGGAGCGGTGGAAATCCGTCGGGCCGAGGATGCCACTAACGGGGAGGCCGCTCCGGGACTGAAGGTGGAAGGGCAGAACGTGGAATTTGAGCAGTTCGATCGAAAATCAGGCACTCGTAACGACCGTGAAGTCCGAAACATTGACATCCTCAAGGATGTGGAGCTGGATCTCTCCGTGGAGCTGGGCCGCCGCGAAATGCCGCTGGGCAAGGTGCTGCAGCTGGTCAAGGGCTCGGTTATTGAGCTGGAGAAACTTGCCGGCGAACCGGTGGAGATCCTGGTCAACGGCCACATGATCGCCCAGGGCGACGTGGTGGTCATCGACGAACACTTTGGAGTGCGCATCTCCAAGCTGCACGCCACCCAGGAACGCCTCAAGGGACTGAGCTGATATGATTGACTGGGACTCCTTCAAGCAGCAGCTGCAGACCAACCCCAACCGGACCCTCGGTTTCGTTCTGGGTCTGGCGGTCTGTCTCATGCTCATCTGGCTGGCCGTAGTGGTGCAGGCCTCCGACCCCGCGGCCAACCGCGACGTATCGCAGTCGGGCAACAGCCGCCTCACCGGACTGCGCACCTCCCTTCAGCAGGACGCCGCCGATAGCCTTGACGGCGCGGACCGCCCGGTGGCCGCGGCCGATACGCTCTCATTCGCCTACTCGACGGAGGCCTCCGATACCGCGACCTCCGTCACGCAGGCTGCCGGAGATGCCGACAGCCTGCGTGCGGACCGATCTGCCGGCGACGGGAGCCGCCTCGGTTCCCTGGGCGACGTGCTGCCCACCCTGCTGGTGATGGTGGTGCTGGTCGGGGGACTCTGGTTCTGGGTGCGGCGTAAGACCTCGCCCTCCCAATCCGCATCGGACGACGAAGACTTTTATACCGTACTGGGCCGGGGCGAACTTTTCCCTGGCCAGCAGATCGCACTGCTGCGTGTGGGCGGAGAATACCTGCTCGTAGGCGGCGGACCGCAGGGTCCGCAGCTCCTGCGGCGCTACACCCGCGAGGAGTGGGAGGAGCAGTCCGGCGCCCTGGCCGGCACGCCTGAAGACGGTGCGCTCACCAACGGCCGCAACGCCCCTGCCGACGTGAATGCGACAGACTGGAAAGATTTGCTGGGACGCGCCATGGCACGCGCCTCCTCCGGTGGACTCTCCTTCAAGCGTCCGGACCGGGCCGCACCTGCGGAGACCGCAGGCGAAAACAACGGCGCCGGTTTTTACTGGGACCGCCAGGCGGCCAACGGGGAGGAGGGCAAGCTATGGTGAAGGCCATTTTGAAGCACAGTAAGAAGGCGGCGGTGCTGGCAGTACTGCTGGTGGCCGGGCTGATACTGGCGGAGGCAGCCCTGGCCCAGGCCGGCTCCGGTTCGCAGACCATGCCCAACGTGAATATCAGCGTAGGCGGGGCCGAGGACGGGGAGGACTTCTCCCTGGCCATACAGACGCTGATCATACTCACCATTCTCTCCTTCGGACCGGCCATCGTGACCATGATGACCAGCTTCACCCGGCTGGTGGTCGTGTTCTTTTTCCTTCGCATGGGACTGGGAACGCAGCAGTCGCCGCCCAACCAGGTGCTGCTCGGGCTGGCCATGTTCATCACCATCTTCATCATGGCGCCCACCTTCGACGAAATCAATCAGCAGGCCATCCAGCCCTACCTCAACGACGAAATTACCCAGCAGGAGGCCCTCGGCGAGGCCGCCACGCCCCTCAAGGAGTTCATGGTGCGGCAGACCCGCGAGAAGGACCTGCTGCTGTTTATGGACCTGGGCGACATGGACGCCGTGGGCGGCGTGGAAGACATCCCCGTCTACGTGGTGGTGCCCTCCTTCATCATAAGCGAACTGCGCATGGCCTTCCAGATTGGATTTATGATCTACCTGCCCTTTATGGTCATCGACCTGGTGGTGGCTTCCGTACTGCTTTCGATGGGTATCATGTTCCTGCCCCCGGTGCTGGTCTCCCTCCCCTTCAAAATCCTGGTCTTTGTGCTCACCGACGGCTGGTACCTGCTCGTGGAATCGCTCATCAAAAGCTTCAACTGACCTATGAACACCGAAGTTGGACTCTATTGGCTGCAGGAGGCGCTCACCGCCGCGGTGGTGCTCGCCGGACCCGTGCTGATCGGCGCTCTTATCGTGGGACTGCTCATCGCGGTCTTCCAGGCGGTGACCACCATTCAGGAGATGACCCTCACCTACGTGCCCAAGATGGTCATTGCCGTGGTTATCCTCTTCTTCATGTTCGGTTTCATGCTGGAGTACGCGGTCGACTTCATGGAGCGCGTGATCACCTTCATCCCCACCGTGACCAGCCCGCAGTGATAGCATTATGATGTCCCTGCTGAGCATCGAGTTCATCCTGACGGCCTTCCTGATCTTCGTGCGTGTGGCCGGGGTGGTGGGCACCGCTCCCTTCTTCAGCAACGGCTCCATCCCCATGCGCGTGAAGCTTTTCTTTGCCATGGCCCTGACGGTCATGCTCTATCCCGTGGTGCCCGTGCAGAGCACCGGTATTCCCGTCGACGCAACCACCATCGAGGTGGTGGTGCTCATCGTCAAGGAGCTGCTGGTGGGGGCGGCCATGGGACTGGCGGGACAGCTCATCTTCGCCGGCCTGCAGATGGGCGGGGAGCTGATGAGCGTGAACGTCGGACTCAGTTTCGCCAGCGTGGTCGACCCGGTCAACCAGTCGCAGGGTTCCATCGTCGCCCAGCTCTTCGGGCTGCTGGGCGTGCTGGTCTTCGTGGGCGTGGGCGGGGACGAATACTACATCCGGGCGCTGGCCCACAGCTTCACGGTGGTGCCCGTGGGGGAGGGTATGGTCACGCAGGCGGCGCCCGTATTCATCGAGATGGCCACCTATCTTTTTGTGGTGGGCGTGCAGATGGCGGCCCCTTTTATTATTGTACTCTTTTTGATGGACCTCTCCCTGGCCATCTTCGCCCGCATTATGCCGCAGGCCAACATCTTCTTCATCGCCCTGCCGCTCAAGCTGGGCATCGGCATGCTGCTGCTCATACTCGTCCTGCCCTACACGCCGGTAGCCTTCGAGCACTTCTTCGAGCGGTTGTGGGATTTCATGGACACTCTGCTCGGGGAGATGTGATCTCGACTACAGCAGCGCCGCCTGGCCGGCGTCCATGGCGTCGGATTTGCGGAAGGCGATACTCAGGCAGAGCCCCCCGTTCTCCAAGTTCTCCAGGTCGAGCTCGCCCTCCAGCTGCTCGGTCAGGGTGCGCATGACGGTGAAACCGGTGGTCTGCGGGTCGTCGTCATCCAGCAGATTTTCGGGCAGACCGCGTCCGTAGTCCGCCACCCGAAGCACCACCCTGCCTGCCTCCTCTTCGCGCAAGGAGATGCGCGCGGTGCCGATGGCGCGCTCCCCGTAGGCGTGCTGGTAGATGTTCTGAATCATCTCAGCCATGGCCAGGGCCAGCGGAATGGCCTGGTTGATGCTGAGCTCCACCTCCCGATGGAGCTCTGTGATGAAGTTGATGCGTACGGGGGAGAGGTGGCGGTCGGAGCCGTAGCGTGCCACCAGGTCGCGCACGAAGTCGCTGAAGTTAACCCGGGAGAAGCCGTCGCGGCTGTAGAGGTTTTCGTGGACGAAGGACATGGTGCGCACCCGCAGGCGGTTCTTGAGCAACACGCTGGTTTCGGAGTCGTGCCAGGCGTCCAGCTCCAGGAGGCTGGAGAAGACGGCCAGGTTGTTCTTGACCCGGTGGTGCACCTCGGAGATGAGGGCCTGGCGGTCGTTGCGTGCGATGTTGAGCTCGTTGCGCACCGCCACCAGGTCGGTCACGTCGTCCTGTATTCCGATGTAATGGGTAATCTCGCGGCCCTGCCCCCTGAGCGGGAAGACGCTGAGCCGGTTGAAGAAGAGCTCGCCGCTTTTTTTGAAGTTTTTGAGGGTCACCTTGCAGGCCTCGCCCCGGCGGATGGCCCTGCGGAGTTTCCTGAGCCCCGGCTGGCCGTTCAGCCCGTTCTGAAGGAAGCGGCAGTTGCGTCCCAGCACCTCCTCCCGCCCGTAGCCGGTAAGCTCCAGGAAGGAGGGGTTGCAGTATACGATGGGCTGCCCGGCCTTCCGCATATCCGAGATGACGACACCCTCCAGGCTGTTTTCGAATGCACTCCTAAGGGTGTCCAGTGAAGAAAACTCCAAAATGCCGCCTTGTTGCTGTTACGAAGGTTGAAATGGGCGCAGTATATCCCCGACGGGACGCTCCGTTACGCCGCAGGTGCTGCACATTTCATGATTCTGCTCTAGTTATCGGCGGAAAGGAGGGGCGGCTTTAGGAAATGTTCTCCGAAAGTTCGGTGCCGAGGGAGGACTTGAGCTGCAGGAGCAGCTTACCCACGATCTGGGAGATCCGGGCCTCGGTCAGGCCCAGGAGGGCGGCGATCTCCTTGAGGGTGAGGTCTTCGTAGTAGTAGAGGGAGAGGACCAGGCGGTCGCGGTCTTCCAGCTGTTGGATGGCGTCCTGGATCTTGGATGTGACGCTCTTGCGGTTGAGTTTGGCGTCGGGACGGTCGATGTTCTCGTCTTCTATCTGGTCGCCCAGGGTGGTTTTGCTGCTGTCTTCGTACATCTCGCTGTCCAGGGAGAGGACCGCACGCTGCTGCACATTGCTCAGTAGTTTGTAGTAGGCGTTAAGGTCCAGGTCCATCGCATCGGCCACCTCCTCGTCGGAGGGGTCGCGCCCCAGCTCCTGCTGCAGCTTCGACATCTCCTCCCGAGCCTTGCCGTACTTGGTGCGGTCGGTTCGGGGGAGCTCATCGATAGAACGCAGGTAGTCGATGACGCTGCCGCGGATGCGGTAGTAGGCGAAGGTGTTGAACTTGATGTCCTTCTCGCAGTCGTAATTGTTCAGCGCCTGCAGGAGCCCCACGATGGCCGCGCTCTCCAGGTCTTCCTGTTGGGAGAGGGGGGTGTCGGGGTTGCGGATCTTGCCTATGATGCTCTTCACCAGGGGCATAGCCTCGGTGATGATGGCGTTGCGCAGTCCCTGGGTGGGGTCCTGGCAATAGGCATCGATCAGTTCCTGTAGGGACTTGTCCATAGGGGTCGGCTAAAGGCACTCCCGCCGGTCAGTTGTGGCTGGGAGAGGACTCCTGGTTGTTGGTCGAGGTTGAGGTTTGTTTGATGACGTTCAGGAGATAGCTGCAGACTCGGGTTCCGACGACCAGTGCAATGAACACGGTGACGCTTCTGACCATGGCCGGTTCCACGGAGGAGCCGGACATCAACAGGAAGAGGAATACGAGCAGGGCGACGATGGTGACAATGCGTAACATCATATCAGGGGAATCCGTGAATTAGTTTTGGTGGATTTTGGGCGCGTTGACCAGCTCTGAGAAGGACTGTCCCTCCCGGTTGGCCATGCCCTGCAGGGTTTGCGCGATGTAGTCGAATTCCTGCCGGATCTCCGAGTCAGCATGTGAAAGAACGACGGGGATCTGATCCCGCACCGAGTCGCGTATGGCCTCGGAGGCAGGGATCATGCCCAGCCAGGGTATCTCCCGGCCCAGGAAGTGATTCAGGATGCTGTTGAAGCGCTGGAGCACGTTCCTGGCCTGTTGCTCATTCTCGGAAAAATTTACGATGGCTGCAAACGGGAATGAGGGGTCGATTTCCAGGATATACTTGCTGAAGCGGTAGACGTCGGAGATCACCGTGGGTTCGTCGGCCAGGACCAGCGAACAGAGGTCCGAGCGGTCGAGGGCCCAGAGACTCAGGGAGGAAGCGCCGGCGGGGGTGTCGACCACAATGAAATCGTGCTCGCGCCGCAGGGTGCGGATGGCCTCGTCTAGAATGGGGTAGAGCAGCGACCAGTCCTGCAGGTGGGCGTCGGGCTCGTCGGCGCCGGTCACCAGCGTGATGCCGCTGTCGGTGACCCCGAACAGGTCGTCCGCATAGGCCTCCTCCATCAGCACGTCCATGGCTGTGGCAGGGACCTTTTCGTTCATGAGTGCGGCGCAGTTTGAGAGTCCCAGGTCGGCGTCGACGAGGGCCACTTTCAGCCCCTGTCGGTTGAGGGTCTCCGCCAGGTTTACCGCGGCGAGGCTCTTGCCCACGCCCCCTTTTCCGCTGGCGACGGCTACGATAAATGTTGCGTGTTCGTAATGCATATGCTTGGGCAGTTAGGAGTGAGAGAGAATGTGTTCGGCAAACCAGGAGGGGCTGAAATGGCGTATGCCCTCCCGGGAACCGGGTCCGCGGCTGACGTAGCGCACGCTGCAGGAGCGTTTCTGCAGGAAAGGCAGCAGGTGTCCCCACCGATCGGTCTCGTCGAGGTGGGTGAGGGCGATACAGTCGGGCTGCACCGGGTGGTCCTTCGCGTAATCTTCCCGGAAGTAGCGGGTCTGCAGGGTGGCATTGACCGTGAAGTGCACCTCCAGGGGCGTAACCGGGGTCAGCAGCTGGCGTATCTTCCAGAAATCGCGGAAGGAGTCGTTCTCCTTCAGGCTGAGGGGCGGCGTATCGTAGAGCACATGGTCGAAGTCAGCCAGCTCGGGGACCAGCTTGCCGATCTCCACGCCCTCGTTCGCCTCGAAATGGGGAATCCCGTGCTCCTCGGCGAAGAGGGGCAGCGGGGAGTAGTGGCGTCGGTCGGCCGAGGGGCGCACGGTGACCAGCGCCACGCTGCGGCCGCCCATGAAATCGGGATGGCTGGCCAGTTTCATAATCAGCGAGGTCTTGCCCGATCCCGAAGGACCCACGAAAAGAAGGTTGGGGGGCGGTGGACCCGAGGGCTCCACGTCGAGGGTGCCGCGCACGATGGAGGCCAGCTCATAAAGAAAATCCTGCGGCTGCTCATAGGGATCCACCCCACGGTTGAGCACCGTCTCGAACCATCGCGACACGGTTGGTGGGCGCATGCCCGTATTCAAAAGCTGCTGGAAAGCCGGGTGGGAGACGTACTCCAGGTTGGCCGAGATGAGGGCGTCCGACATGAGCGATTCGAGCTGGTCGAAGCGCCGGTGCAGCGCGCGCACTTCCTGGGAGATGGCGCGTTCGTTGAAATGTCCGTCGAACGACTCCTTGCCGTTGCGGTGAATGGGGGTGCTGCGCCGCGACATGGTCACCTCCTCGGAGGCGTCCTGCCGGCCTGGGCCACGTCCGGCCCTGCGGTCGTAGGTGCCGGGGTCGGCGAGGGCGGCGCCGGAGGGACTGCCGCTTGCGCCGGCTTCGGGACGAGCGCCGTTGGGATTTTCCGTGCTGCGGGAGGACCCGTTGCTGCCTCCGGTGCCCGAAAGGGCGTTCCAGCCGTCCTCCACGGCGTTGCGCAGGGAGCGCGGGATCAGGTCGCCTCGACCGTAGGTGCCGCTCGGTCCGCCTTTCCCGCCGGGGGAAGCCGTCGAAGGGGCGTTATCTTCTCCGGGAGCGTCGCCGCCGGAAGCGTCGGCCGCAGCTCCCTCGTCGGAGGGTCTGCGGTGGGCCATGGCGGTGACGCGGGCGGGGCTGTCGTCGCCGGCGTTCACAGTTTCCAGGATGACGCAGTCGGAGCCCAGGTGCCCGCGCGCTTCCTCTCGCGCCTCCTCGACGCTGTTTCCGTAATACTTCTTGATAATCATGACGTATTAGGTCTGTACCGGGCCTTCGGCGCCGGAGTCGTTGGATTTAAGTCGTATGATGTCAAACTTCTCGATTTCGGTGTCGATGGTAAGGTCGTTGTAGGAGAGTACGGCGATCTCGGGAATGACCGACACCAGGAAGTCGTAAAGTGCGGGCCGCAGCACGGGGGAGGTGAGCAGTATGGGATCGTGTCCCTGCGATATCATTTCCTCGAAGACGCGTGAGGCTTTGACGTAGAGGCGCTCCACCGTGTCGGGGGTAAAGCCCAGGGTGTTGGGGTTGAGGTTGCCCTCCTGCGCCTGGTTGATCAGGTGCGACTCCAGGGAAGATTCCATTACGCTCACGGTAACCGTGCCCTCCTCGTCGCGGTACTGCCGCGTGATGGTGTCGGCCAGGGCCGAGCGCACGTATTCGGTGAGCACGTCGGGATTCTTGGTTTGTGACTGCTGGTCGGCCAGGGTTTCAAGGATGGTGTTGAGGTCGCGGATGGGAACCTGCTCCTTGAGCAGGCGGCGCAGCACCTTCTGCACGTCGCCCAGCTTCATCTGGTCGGGGATGAGCTCCTCCACCACGGCCGGGGAGGTCTGCTTGAGGTTCTCCACCAGATGCATGACCATCTGCCGGTCGAGCAGGTTGTGGGCGTTGCGTTTGATGATTTCCATGAAATGGGTGGTGATGACGGCGCCCGCCTCGATGACCGACAGCCCGTACTTCTCGGCCTCGGTCTTGTTACGCTCGCTCACCCAGACGGCGTCCATGCCGAAGGTGGGGTCCTTGGTCTTTACGCCCTGCAGCTGGATGTCAAAGTCGGCCGGCAGCAGCGCCAGGTGGTATTCGGGCAGCAGGTCGCCCTCGCCCTTGACGATGCCCCGCATCTTGATCACGTAGTCGTTGGAATTGAGCTGCACATTGTCGCGGATGCGTATGGGGGGCACCAGAATGCCCAGCTCAATGGCCAGCTGCTTGCGCAGAGAGGACATGCGGTCGAGCAGGTCGCCCTCCTGGTCGGGATCCACCAGCGGGATGAGGCTGTAGCCGATCTCCAGCTCCAGGGTGTCCATGAGCAGGTAGCGCTCCACCTTGTCGGTGGGACCCTCCTCCTCTTCTTCCTCGTGGGGTTCCAGCTCAAGGATCTCCTCCTCGTTGTTTTTCTTGTTGGCGAAGTAGAGAAGTATGCCGGAGATGGCCCAGAAGGGGATCACCGGCATGCCGGGCAGTATACCCATGATAAAGATGAACACGCCCGCCATGCCGATCACCTTGGACGAGCCGAAGAGCTGGTTGGTGATCTCCACGCTCAGGCTGTTTTCGGAGGCGGCGCGGGTGACGATGATGCCGGAGGCGGTGGAGATGAGCAGGGCGGGGATCTGGGTAACCAGACCGTCGCCCACGGTCAGCAGCGTGTACTGGGCGGCGGCCTCCGAGAGGGCCATGCCCTGCTGCATGGTGCCGATGACGAGTCCGCCGATCACATTGATAAAGGTAATGAGCAGGCCGGCGATCACGTCGCCCCGCACGAACTTGCTGGCCCCGTCCATGGCCCCGTAGAAGTCGCTTTCTCGTGCGATCTCCTCGCGGCGGCGGCGTGCCTCCTCGTCGGTGATGAGTCCGCTGCTCAGATCGGCATCGATGGCCATCTGCTTGCCCGGCATGGCGTCCAGGGTGAATCGGGCGGAGACTTCGGCAATGCGGGAGGCGCCCTTGGTGATCACCACAAAGTTGATGATGATCAGCACGGCAAAAATGATGATCCCGATCACGTAGTTGCCCTGCACCACGAAGTTACCGAAGGCTGCGATAAGATTGCCGGCGTAGCCTTCGCTCAGTATGAGACGGGTGGAGGCCACGTTCAGCGCCAGCCGGAAGAGGGTGAGCATGAGAAGCATGCCCGGGAAGACGGCAAATTCAAGGGGCTTGAGCGTGTAGAAGGCCACCAGCATCACCACGATGGAGAGGGATATGTTGGTGGCCAGCAGGAAGTCGAGCATGCCCGTGGGAATGGGCAGGATCATGACCATCAGGATCAGGATCACACTGGAGGAGACCAGGATGTCGGTGCGCTGCATGAACAGGCTGCCGAGGCTCTGCAGGGTATTGTTGGATTCGGAGTTGCTCATGGTTTGTTCTGGCTGCCGTTGGGCGTGCTCGCGTTTATGGTGTCAGTACAGTTTCTCTTTCTGTTTGATCCGGTAGACGTAGGCCAGAATTTCGGCCACCGCCTTGTAAAGCTCCGGGGGAACGAACTGGTCCTCCTCTGCAGAAGCGTACAAAGCCCGTGCCACAGGAGGATTCTCAATGATGGGAATGTCGTATTGGTCGGCATACTCCCGGATTTTAAGGGCGCGCTTGCGCATGCCCTTGGCCCGGATAAGGGGTGCGTCGTTTACCTCGGGGTCGTAGGCCAGGGCCACCGCGTAGTGCGTGGGGTTGGTTACGACCACCTCCGAAGAGAGCACTGCATGGTCCAGACGCTTGCGCTGGGCAAGGCTGAGGGCCTTTTCCTTGCGCTTGCTCTTCATGTGGGGGTCCCCTTCCATCTGCTTGAATTCGTCCTTCACCTCCTGCTTGGTCATGCGCAGCTCCTTGCGGTGCTGGTAGCGCGCGTAGGCCGCGTCCATAATGGAAAGGACAATGAGCGCAGCCAGGATGCGGGTGACGATGAGCAGGATATATTTTCCGGATTGGGAAATGATTTCCCCCAGCGGGAGGATCAGAAAGGAGGTGATATTTTCGATTTCCGTCCGCAGGGTGAAGTAAATGATTATGCCTACAAGAAAGATCTTGCTGAAGCCCTTGATCATCTCCACCACCCCGCGCATGGAGAAGATTTTCTCGAAGCCTTTCTTGGGGCTGATGCGACTGGCCTTGGGCTCCATCACCTTGGTGGCGAAGACCACCCCGGTCTGCGCCACGTGGGATACAATGGCCATTACAAAGAGGGCGACGGTGACCGGTGCCAGGATCTCCATGCCGTACCAGCCGGCGATCTTCAGGAACTGTATGGCGTTCTCCTGATTGTCGAAGGCCTGCCCGGAACCCAGGAAGAAGATCTCAAACATCGATTCCAGTCGCGCATACATCCATCCACCGGCGTAGATGATGACCACGGTGGCGATAACCATGAGCAGCACCGAGGCGATTTCCGTGCTCTGCGACACGTTGCCTTCCTCGCGGGCCTTCTTCAGCTTGTGCTGCGTCGGCTCTTCTGTTTTTTCCTGATCGTCGTGTTGCGACATAGGTACTATAACATCAAAGGTGATGCCACAACGCCCGCGGCCCCACGCCGGCCCTCCAGGAGGCATTTCCGGGTGGAGGGAGCACAATATCTTCCGGCGGCGGGAAAAGATTTCCACCTGCCGCAGCAGGCCGCTGCCGGGGGAGGCGGGCTGAGGGCCTGCCGGGGCTGAAATCGGGTGTGGCATGGAATTTGAACCTATAGAACAAAACGAAACAACGAAGACTGCCATGATCGACCGATTCCGACATTCCATGCAGGCCCTGCAGATCCTCATGCGCGCCCAGGAGGTGACTGCCAACAACCTGGCCAACATCAATACGCCGGGATTCAAGGGCGACAAGCTCTTCTACCGCGCATTTCAGGAGGAGATGAACGGGCGGCAGGTCTCCTCGGTACAGCCGGGGCAGACCATAAGCATGGCCCAGGGCGCTTTCGAGGAGACCGGCAATCCCTTCGATTTCGCTATCGAGGGTGAGGGTTTCTTCGCCGTGGAACAGGACGGCAACCGCTTTTATACGCGCAACGGACGCTTCGGCCTCGACCGCGAGGGTTTCCTGGTGGACGACAACGGCGCGCGTGTCATGGGCGAATCGGGTCCCATCCAGCTTCCGGGCCTCATGCAGTCGGGACGCATTCGTTCCGACGTGGAGGTGGAGCTTGACCAGGACGGCACCCTGCGCGTGAACGGCGAGCGCCGGGACAAGCTGATGATCATGCAGGCCGGAGACCTGACCCAGCTGGAACGGCGAAGCAGCGCCTACCTGCAGGCCCCCGAGGGGGTGGAGATGACCCCCGACGGGGAGAGCAGCGTGGTGCAGGGCTTCTACGAGTCCGGCAACGTCGACCCCCTGCAGGAGCTGGTCAGCATGACGCAAAACATGCGCCTTTTTGAATCACAACAGCGGGCCATGAGGACCACCGATGAGATGCTTTCCCAGAGCACGACCCGACTGGGACGCTTCTGATCCGCGGTCCCCTTAGCCGCAACCTATGTAACCTAAACGAGGAACTCTTATGCCAACACGCGCACTCAGTATCGCAGCGCTCGGGATGAGCGCCCAGCAGAAGATGGTGGATAACATCGCCAACAACCTGGCCAACGTGAATACCACCTCCTTCAAGAAGAGCGACATCGCCTTCCAGGATCTCTTTTATCAGAACATTGCCACCTCCAAGCGTGGATCCGGCGGCCAGGGCGAGGAGGGTCCGCAGCTTCAGCTGGGACACGGTTCCAAGCCCGTAGCCACCGTTCGTAACTTTTCGCAGGGTGCCATGCAGGAGACGGGCGGTTCCACGGATCTGGCCATCAACGGCGCCGGATTCTTCCAGGTGCGCAAGTCCGACGGTTCCATCGCCTACACGCGTGACGGTAATTTTTCCATGAATTCCGAAGGGCGCCTCATCACCCAGTCGGGCCTGACCCTGGCCGACGACATTGACATTCCCGAAGACACCGTCGGCCTGTCGATCTCCCAGGACGGCCTGGTTACCGCCAGGCTTGCCGGCGACCAGGGCCAGATCGAGCTGGGCCAGATCGAACTGGCCAAGTTTGTCAATCCCGGGGGACTCAGCGCCGAGGGCGACAACCTCTACCAGGAGACCGCCCAGTCGGGGACGCCCTTCTACGGCACGCCCGGCATGGACGGCTTCGGCAGCCTGCAGCAGGGTTTCCTGGAGCAGTCCAATGTGGAGATTGTGACCGAGATGGTCAACCTCATACAGGCGCAGCGCGCCTACGAAACCAATTCCAAGATGGTGCAGACGGCCGAAGACATGATGGCCATGACCAACTCCATCAAACGATAAAATAACCCCATGAATTCGCTGACCCTGAATACCGGCATACTGGCTCTCCTCGCGGCGGCCCTCCTGGCCTCCGCTCCCACGGCGGCGGCGCAGCAGCCTGTCAAGGAGAAGCTGGAGCGCATGGCCGCCCAGCGGGTGGCCAAAAGCTGTCACGGCTGCGAGATTGCAGCCGAAACGCGCTGGATGCCTAATATTCTTGCCCGGGCCGACAGCTCCCGTATTCGGGAGCTGCGGCTCCCGGCCTCCGAACTCAGCCGCGGCTACCTGACAGGCGAGGTGACCTGGGAGCGGGGCGGCGAAACACAGACCTCCTCCGTGCAGTTGCATATTGGCGTGACGGCATCCGTGCCGGTGGCCACGCGCCGCATCGGGGAGGGGGAGACCCTGGAAAGGGGAGATTACGAAATGCGTCGGCGTGATATTACCCGTCTCCGCCAGCTCCCTGCCGTCTCCGACAGCCTGCTGGACAGGCAGGCCTCCCGCATGATTGGGGAGAGTGACGTGATCCTGCGCACCGACATCAACCGGCCCGCCTCCGTGACGCCCGGCGATCCCGTCAGCCTGCACTACCGCGGGGAGGGCATGGCCATCACCATCGCCACCACCGCCCGGGAGGCCAAGGCCCCCGGGGAGAAGATCCGGCTCTTCAGCCGTGAGACCGGCAAGACCTACATCGCCATCCTGATCAATGCCAACGAAGCCGAATGGGAACGCACCTTATGAAAGCCACACGACTTTTTCTTACGATACTGACCCCCCTGCTGCTCTGCGCCGCATACGCGGCCCAGGGGCAGCAGCGCTCGCTCTATTCCGACCTCAAGGCGCACCAGGCGGGCGACGTGATTACCGTCATCCTCACCGAAAACATTTCGGGTTCCTCCAACTCCGACGCCTCCGCCCAGTCGAACACCGCCGGCTCGGCCTCCAGCAGCGTCTCCAGCAATTTTGTGCCCTTTGAGCCCATGTTCGGTGCCGATGTGACGGTGGACTACAACTCCGACGAGCGCATCACCGCCCAGCAGCAGCAGCTGCTGCAGGGCACCGTCAGCGTGCGCATCGAGAGGGTGGAGGACAACGGCGACCTTTTCATTTCGGGCACGCGAAGCACCGAGATCAACGGCGAGCTCCACAGCATGGAGCTGAACGGTTTTGTGCGTCCCTCCGACGTGAGCGACGCCAACCAGGTGCTCTCCTTCCGCATCGCCAACGCCAACATCAAATACCTGAAGAAGGGCGGCATACGGGAGACCCGCAACAAGCTGGGCATTGGACGCAAGATCGTCTGGGGCGTGCTCGGCGCGGTGACGGGCGCCGCCATCATCCTCTCACAGAACTGAACGCAGGCCCCAACCATCCCAGCATTTAACCACGGAACCATCTGATGAAACGAAGCCTGATACTCATACTGATCATCGCCTCGGCCGCGGCCCTGGCGCCACGCGCAGAGGCGCAGACCCGTCTCTCCGACCTGGTGCAGATCGACCAGGCCAAGCGCACCGAACTCATAGGCTATGGCCTGGTGGCCGGCCTGGACCGCAGCGGCGACCGCACTTTTTCCGGGCGCGGCTCGGCCTTCACCGTACAGTCCATTGCCAGCATGCTCGACAAGTTTGGCATTACCGTCGACGCCGACCGGCTGCGTACCCGTAACGTGGCGGCCGTCATGGTGACCGCCGAGATCACCCCCTACCATTCTCCGGGCAGCGAGATTGACATACGCGTCTCCTCCCTGGGCAGTGCCAGCAGCCTGAGCGGTGGGGTGCTGCTGCAGACCCCCCTGATGAATCCCCAGAACAATCAGGTCTACGCCTATGCGCAGGGACCCCTGGTGCTGGGCGGCATCAATGCCGAAGTACCCGGTGCCCGCGTGGCCCGCAACCAGTCGCTTACCGCCACCATTCCCTCCGGCGGTTCCGTGGTGCAGAACGAAGTCTACACCCCCGACCGCGGGGAGCCGCTGGGACTCATCCTGCGCGAGCCCAGCTACGCCAACGCCACCCGCACGGCCGAAGCCATCAACGAGCAGTTCGAGAGCGAGATCGCCTCGGTGGCCAATGCCGGCAAGGTGAGCGTCAGCTGGCCCGACGGATTCGAAACCACCGGCGACCTGAGTTTCTTTACCAATACTGTGCTGGGGCTGCAGATCGAGGTGCAAACGCCTGCCCGCGTCGTACTCAACGAACGCACCGGCACCATCGTTGCCGGGGGCGATGTGGTCATAGGCGAAGTGATGATCTCCCACGGCAACATCCAGATTCAGACCCAGGTCACCCCCTTCGTCTCACAGCCTCCTCCCCTCAGCGGCGGGGAGACCGTGCAGGGCGAGGTGACCGCCGTGGGCATCACCGAGGAATCCGCCCGCAATCTGGTGCTGCAGCCCGACACGCGGGTCACTGAACTGGCTACCTCGCTGACTAACCTGGGCTTCTCGCCCAAGGACATTATCTCCATCTTTCAGGCGCTTGATAAAGCGGGCGCCCTGAAGGGTCAACTCATCGTCATGTAGGCCGGAACCATGGACATCCGCAAACCTTCCATAGACATCGGAAAACTTCTCGGACGGGCCGACCGCCTGCAGATGAAAAAGGAGGAGACCGCCATGGCCTTTGAAAAGCTCTTTGCGCGGCAGCTGGTCAGCCAGATGACCGAAGGACTCTTCAAGGGCTCCGAGGATTCCATGATGAACGCCGGCGGTGACGTCTACCGCGACCACATTGTCGACACGCTCAGCTCCGAACTGGCCCAGCAGGAGAAGCTGGGTATGTCCGAGCTGGTCCGCCGCTACTGGGAACAGCGCTCCGGGGGCGACTCCGGCTCCGGCGGTGCGCCCGCAAATCCCGAATAACCCAACGCAAGCCTTCCCCCACGCATCATGCAACAACCGCGAAATCAACGCATAAAGGAACTAAAGCACACCCTGGAGCGCCTCATCGAGGGCTACCGCGAGGCTACGGGACTGATCAACGACCAGATGCAGGCAGTGATTTACAGTGACCTGGTGCTGCTCAACGAACTCATTCCCCGCCAGGTGAGACGCTACGAGGAGCTGCAGGGACTCGAGCAGCAGTTCAAGGAGCAGCTCGGCCGCCTCTTCGAGGAGGGCCGGCCCGCCGGAAAACGAACCCTCACCGGCCTTATGGAGAGCCTGGAAGGGCCCACCGGGGAACTCGATCGCCTGCGCGCCGAACTTACCGGACAGGTGGAGAAGAGCCGGAACCTGCGCACCCAGCTCACCGAGTTGCTGCAGTTCGCCCGCAATCACAACGCTGACCGCTTCCGGCTGATCACCGACCTGGGCGAGGACCGCGCGGGCACCTATGACGCCTCCGGCAAGAGAAGGAATTCCTCCACCGGCGGCGTAGCCGTTAACAAGAAGGCCTGACGTCATGGATATTTTAGAAATTGCGAAAAACGGCCTCCTGAGCTCACAGAAAGCTTCAGGCGTCGTTTCTCACAATATTGCCAATGCTAACACCCCCGGCTATACCCGCCAGCGTGCTGAGTTGTCAGAGCAGATCCACCGCCAAGGTGGTTTCACGCTGGGCCGGGGTGTTACCATTGCGCAAGTCAAGCGCCTGCGCAACAACCTCATCGATGAGCAGATCATGATGAAGGAGCATGAGCTGGGCGACCTGAACGAACGCAACCGCATCTACCAGCAGATCGAGAGCGTGATGGTGACCAGCACCGGCGACGGACTCGACGTGGGCATTACCGATTTCTTCAATTCCTTTTCCGAACTCTCCAACAACCCGCAGGATATCAACCTGCGCCACAACGTCATTTCCAAGTCCCGCACCCTCATCAGCAAGTTCAAGGACATGGGGTCCGACCTGAAGGACATCGACGAGCAGACCCTGGCTGCCGCCCGCAACCGGGTGGACAAGGTGAACTCCCTGCTTGGGCAGCTCGCCGACATCAACGCCGACATCGCCCGTGCGGAAGCCACCGGGACAGCCCGACCTGAACAGCAAGGACCGGCAGCTGGAGCTGCTGAAAACCCTCTCCTCCCAGATCACCGTGGAGGCACGCTATCAGGATGACGGCACCCTGGAGGCGCGCGTGGGCGGAGTGACCGTGCTTTCGGGCACCGAGACGGCCACACTGCGGCCGGAAGTGGACACCGGCAACCGCATCTTCCGCGTGCGACTCGACAACGGCAAGCTCTTGGATATAGGGCGGGGCGAGCTGGGCGCCGACGCACACATGTACGAGGAGGTGGTTCCGGAGGCGCGCAACACCCTGGACAAGATCGCAAAGTCGGTGGTCGAACAGGTGAACGCCCTCCATATCAACGGCTACGGCATTGCCGACAACGGGCAGCGCAATTTCTTCGATCCCGCAGGCGACCACGGCCGAATCCATTGCCCTGAACCAGACCATCGTTGACAACCCCGAGCATATCGCCACCTCCTCGGTGGCCGGCGAGGCGGGCAACAACGACAACGCCCTGCAGATCGCCAACCTGCAGAACCTTTCGCTGCTGGACGGGGAGAACCCTGGCCAGCAACGCCGTACAGATGATGACCGAACCCGGCATCCGCATCAACGAACTCGAGAACCGTATCACCTCGCGCGAATCGGCCCGGCAACTGCTGGTCAACCAGCAGGAGAGCCAGTCGGGCGTCAACATCGACGAGGAGCTGAGCGATCTGATCAAATACCAGAACGCCTACCAGGCTTCCGCACGCGTACTCAACGAGGGGCAGAAGATGTACGACACCCTGCTTTCCATACTCTAACCGTCCCGCAAAGCCATGCGCATCACCCAGAATCTCATATACAACCGATTGCAGGGCATGCTGAGCCGCAACCGCGAGGAGCTCGCCAAGTACCAGCAGCAGCTTGCCAGCGGCAAGGCGGTCATACGGGCCTCCGACGGCAGCGTGGAGTTCAGCACCAGCCGCATCATCCAGGAGCAGATCCGCAAGGACGGGCAATACCAGCGCAACGTCAACGCGGGACTGCGCCAGGCGCGCACCGTCCAGGAATCGCTGGACGGCATGGTGGACACGCTCATCGACCTGAAGTCCACCGCCGTTCAGGGATCCAACGACTCTCATTGACGCGACCCGAGCGCGAGAAGCTGGCCGAGCAGGTGGTCAATGTGCGCGAGCGCGCTGATGGACCTGGGCAACGTGCAGTTCAACGGGGTGCACCTGTTCGGCGGCACCAACACCGAAAATCCGATATTTACGCTGAACGGCGCTTCTGCCGGCGGCGTGGAGGACGTGGCCAACAGCGACGCCCTGGTGACCCGCATTTCCGAGCATAACGAAGTGGAGACGAGCGTAACCGGCACCGAGCTCCGCGCAACCGGTTCCGGGGATCTCTTCGCCATTGTGCAAAATGTGGAGAACGCCCTCCGAAACAACAACCGCACGGCTCTGAATGCCGAGCTCGACAACGTGGAGGCGGCGCTGGACCATGTGACCAAGCTGGCCTCCCGCATCGGCAGCAACATCAATCGGCTCGAATTTGTGCACGACAAGTACGAATCGGGCATCATTGAGAAGGAAGGCGAAGTGAGTCGTCTGACCGATGCCGACTACGCCGAGGCCATCTCGAACTTTCAGAAATTTGAAACCTCCTACCAGGCAGCTCTGTCCGCCCATTCGCGGATGACACGTACAACGCTGCTCAACTATCTCTAAAATCCAGACCCCGAGACCCATGAATGCACCGAAAACAACATCAACCTCTTCCTGGTCTGCCCCGAGGCAGCCACACCGGTCGAGGCCCCGTCCTGGCTGGACGAGGCCGCCGACGAGCTGGCGGACGTCCGCCTGCTGGCGGACACCGCGACGGATCTGCCCTGGGCCGAACAGTACGACGAAATCGGAATCACCCGCTGGAAAGAGGACGAGGGACTTATTCCCTGCCTGAACCAGGCCTCCACCGAGGTGCAGGAGGGGCATATCCTGCTGCTCTTTGCCGACGAGACGCCCCGCATGGGCGACCTCCCCGCCGATCTGTCCAAAGAGGATTGCCTGAAAGTGAAGCTGGTTCAGCAGGCGGAGGGCGAATCGCGCCATAATTACCAGATCCGCCTTTTCCCCGCCACCGGCGAACCTATATTCGAGGGCTACGCCATACCGGACCTCACCCGAGCCTACTTTTGTCAGGGGCTGGAAACTCCGTGACGAGGTGCCCGAAATCCGCAAGCAGCAGTGCCGCCTATTCCATAGCGCAGGTGACGCGTGAAGCCGAGCATTGCGGCCACACCCGCCTGTGCAACTTCTGGAAGGGCCTGGCGGCCGCCGAAAGCTACCGTTACGCGCGGGCCGAGGACTACTTCAAAAAGGCAAAAAACGGTCCCTCGCTGCTTGAGTTCGACCTGCTTGCATCCATGAACAACCTGGCCCACGCCCTGGTAGAGCAGCACAAGCTGCAGGAAGCCATCCGCGTGGCAGCCCAGTCCATCCAGTGGAACAGCCTCCCAGCGGGCGCCCTATCTCATCCTGCAGCGGGCCCAGTTGCTGGCCGGCAACCGCGAGGAATCCATACTCGGCCCTGCAGGCCTACCTGGAACATCTCGAGGAGGACACCGTCGGCCAACCTGGACACCTATCTGGGAGCCAGCGAGGTGCATTACCTGATGGGCGAGCAGAAGCTGCGGGAGGGCAATTACGAAGGGAGCCTTCCACCACTACGAGCACCCACTATCAACCTGAAGGGCGGGAAGGTGGAGCAGCCGGTTCTCGAAAAGCTCTTCATCTACTCCATCGAGCTCAAGAACCGGGAGCAGTCCATTCGCTACTTCAACGATATCTTCCGGGAATACATCCCCGACAAGCTGGACGACGACATGTCGGCCCGCCTGCTGGAGTCGCTCTCCCTCTTCATGGACAACGAGTGGTACGACTTCGTCAGCGAGGTCTACGAAGAGCTGGTCAGCCCACAATCCCGGGCGACAACGAGCTGCTCCACGGCTGGATCAGCACCCTGATCAAAAACAAGGATATCGAAAAGGCGCAGTCGCTCATCACGGAAGGGCAAGAACAAGAAAAGGGCAGGCTGATGAGGCTCAGCCGGATGTTGCCGGTGCGTCAGTCGTCCGGGAAATCCGTCTTCTTGAGCTTGTTGCGTATGGTGCGGTCGGAGATCTGCAGCAGTTTGGCAGCCTCCTTCTGGTTGCCGCCGGTCCGTTCCAGCGCCTTCTTGATCATCTGCAGCTCCATCTCCTCGATGGGCAGCACGGGGATGTCGTTGATTACCTCCTGGGTGAGCGATTCGTCCACATTCTTGAAGAGGGGATTTTCAATGTGTTCCACTGGTGATCGGTATCGGAGCCCTGTGACATGATCACCCCGCGCTGGATGTAATTCTCGAGCTCCCGCACGTTACCCGGCCAGTCCTTCTTCTGCAGGCGGTCCATCAGCTCATCCGATACCTCCTTTTCCTCCATGTTGTTCTCCCGGCAGTACTTTGCAACGAAATGACGCTACCAGCAGGGGAATGTCTCCCGGCCGTTCACGCAGGGAGGGCATTTCGATGGGAAAGACGTTCAGCCGGAAATAAAGGTCCTTGCGGAAATCACCTTCGGTGATGGATGTCGCCGATGTCGCGGTTTGTCGTGGAGATGATGCGTACGTCCACCTTGCGCGGTTTCTGGCTGCCCACGCGCTGGAATTCCTTTTCCTGGAGTACGCGCAGCAGCTTCGCCTGCAGGGAGATGTCGATCTCGGTCACCTCGTCCAGCAGCAGGGTCCCTCCGTCTGCTTTCGCAAATGCCCCCTCGCGGTTCTCGATGGCCCCGGTGAACGCCCCTTTCTCGTGTCCGAAGAGCGTGCTCTCCACCAGCTCGCTCGGCAGGTTGGCGCAGTTGATCTTGATAAAGGGCTGGTCGGACCGGTTGCTCTGCTGCTGGATGAGGGAGGCGTAGACCTCCTTCCCGGAGCCGCTCTCCCCTGGATCATAACCGGGGCATTGGTAGGAGCGATCTGCGGGAGAATGTTCAGCAGTTTCTGAATCGCGGGGTCCTCGCCCACGAACCGTTGCGCCCCGGGCTCCTTCTCCTTTGCCTGGTCAACGGATGCCTCCTTCGTCTTGCCGTCTTCCGGAGACCTGGTCCTCCTCGGGCGGCAGGGTGCGGGCGTGGGCGTTGCCGTTTCGGCTTTTGAAATACTGGTTCACACGTGAGAGGAACTCCCGGCCGCTGAAAGGCTTGGTGATATAGTCGAAGGCGCCCTTGCGTATGGAGCGCACGGAGTGGCTGATGTTGCCGAAGCCGGTGATCAGTATGACGCCCGTTTCCGGGTAGTTTCGAAGCACGTGGTTGAGTACGTCGTCCCCGGTCATCTCGTCCATCTTGACGTCGGTGATGATCAGGGCAGGGCTTGCGCTCCTTAAGCTCCTCGATGGCTTGGGCCGGGTTCTGGTAGGCGTCCACCTGGTAGTCGTTCAGGGCCAGGTGTTCCTGCATGTAGTTCAGAATATGCGGGTCGTCGTCAATGACGAATATTTTCTCCTTCTTCATCCCTGCCGTTGATTGCTATTGTGGAATTGGAGCGCTCGGCACGGTTGGCCGCCGTGCTTCCATGTACGTATGCACTAATACGGACTCTACGCCTATATTGCAAGCGCCGCAGTGATAGAACAAGAGAGGCTGGAGAGGGGAATGTTACAAAAAAACCACCGGCGTAAGCGTGATCAGAGATCGCGGATTTCACGGCTGATCTTGTCGGCCACGTCGCGCACCACCGAGGGATTCTTCACCAGGTATTCGCGGTACTCGGGATTTAGGCTGCGCTCGCCTGAGGACTCGTCGATGCCGGGCATGGAGGAGAGCACGCTTTCCAGGGAGTCGAGATCCTTCTGCATAAGGTTGCCCACCTCCTGGTGAACTTCCTCGCGGTTGTACTCGCCCTGCTGGATCTTGCGTTTGATCTTCTTGAGGGAGGAAAGGGAGTCGGCCTCCAACTTGGAAAGCACATTACGTGCGAATTCCACCTCGCCCTTGAATTCGGGGCCGGAGGCGGTGAACGTGTCGGAAGGGCTGCCGGCCTTGGAGGAAGGCCGGGCGGAATCGGTTCCGCTCTTGGAGACGGGCTGCTTGTCCCGGGTCTTGCGAATACCCTTGTCGGGATAGCCGCCCTTGTTAACCTTGTTGATATCCATAGCTAGCCATGCGATTTACGATCGATGATCCTGCTCCTGCCAGCGGACGTGGCGGAACGGTTGGCCAGGTATCGGTCCCTCGCCTTGCCGTGGCGCCCCACCTCTTTCAAAGCATCCATGCGGCTCTGCCGCAACATATGCAATTTTTTATTCAGATGCTTTTCAAGCGTTTCCAGCTGCTCGAAGAGAGCAGTAACCTCGTAGGTCTCCTTATCGTCAAGATCAGGGGGAAACTTAAACGAATCCTCCAGGAAGGCGATCTCCTCGGCCCGCTCGCGGTAGAGCCGCTCGATCAGGTCGAGTTCGGGATCCTCGCCGCGGAGTTCGTGCAGCAGGTCCAGCCCTTTCTTGTAGATGGTAGTCGAGGTGGGAGTAGAGGGTGCTCATGGCATGTGGAAGTTGGTTCCCGGAAGACCGGGCAATAGTGGAATTAGCCGCCGAGGCCCAGCTTGCTCTGGAAATTCAGCACCTGGTTGTACTGGTACTGGCCCTTGGTAATGGCCTGGTTGAGGCGTGCGAATTCGTCACGCAGCTGTTCCTCCTTGCGGGCGAGGAAGTCGTCTTCGTCGGCTATGCGGTCATCGAGACGGTCGATTTTGCGGTCGAAGCTCTCCTCGATGCCCGAGAAGATGCTGTCGGTGCCGGTGATGTAAGCCTCGATGGTCTGGTTGAGGACGGTGGCGATGCCGTCGGTGTCGGCAGAAAACAGATCGCCTACCTGTGAGGGTTTGGTTTTCAGGGCGTCCTTGAGCTTGTCCATGTCGGCAATCTCCATGGTGCCGTCCTGCTGGAAGTCGATGCCGATGTCGCCCAGGCTGCTGATGTCATTGCCGCTGAGGCTGTCCACGGGAAGCAGGGCCTCCTGTCGGAGGGTGAGGCTCAGGTTGCGGATGGAACGTTCGTCCTGCAGCACGCCGCGGTCGCCGGTCTCACCGTTCAGAAAGGTCTTTTTGCGTATGATGCTGTTGACCTCGTTGAACTTGGATACAAACTCCTCGACGTTCTTGACGGCCGCCTCGGTGTCTCGGCTTACGGTGATTTTCTCGGTGCCGGTATTGGCCTGGTTCAGCTCGAAGGTGAGCCCGTCAACCACATCGTTGACCAGGTTGGAGGAGCGCTCGAAGGCGATGTTGTCCACGGTGAACTTGGCGTTGAGCTGGTCGGCCGTATATTCGTTGGCCAGGTTGATAGCCGACAGGTCACCCGATGCGTTGGCGATGGAAATGCGGCTCTCCTCGCCCGACTCCAGGCTTTTGAAGGAGAGGCGGGAGGTGCCGTCCCCAATGGCGTAGACCGAGGCGTCCACCTGGTCTCCGGCCTGGGCCTCCACCTCGTCGGCCACCGCCTGCAGCACCTGGTCGTTGGTCAGGCCGGTGGTGTCGATGTTGATGGTCATGGCGCTGCCGCTGCCGATGGTAAGCTCGAAGGAGCCGCTTCCGCTGCCCGCCAGGTCGCTCCCCCCGTCCGCAAAGGCGTCGGAGATCACCAGGTCCTGCTTGGCGAGCTGGGTGACATCGATGTTGTAGCTGCCGGGGTTGTCGATGCCGGCGACCGAAACCACGCTTACGGCGTCGGTGTTGGAACTGCTGCCCGCCAGCGGGGAGAACTTGTCGCCGGCGTTGCTGGCGAAGGACTCCATCAGGGAGTTCAGCGAGGAGAGCTTGGAGTCGATATCCGACAGCGCCGTCTGCTTCTTGGTAATGGCGGACTTGTCCTGCTGGAGCTGCAGTTTCTTCTGCCCTTCCAGCTGCAGGAGCTGGCGGATGGTGCTCTCATAAGGGTTGGTCTGGGAAAGAAGTGAGCTCGTGCTGATCATACCAGGAATCCGTTTCCGTTGGGGGTATTTGCCTGTTCCCTGTTCTTCACGACGCCTTCAATCCAGGCTTCGCGAATCGGTTCCAGGAGCTCGCGTACCTCCTCGAACTTCCGCTCGCGGGACATCCGTTGGCAGTACTCGTAAAGCCCGTATAGATTGCCGGAGATCTCGTAGTCGAAATTCAGCGACTTGATCAGGGCTGCGAGCACCTGGTATAGCCGCTCCTCGTCCTCCTTGTAGCAGGCCTGGATGGCGAAATCATACAATTTCGTTACCAGTTCCGCGGGGGAGGCGTTCTTTACGGCCTGTCGCTGGTATTGCAACTGGGGATCTTTCATGGTTCTGCGTGTTTTATAAGGGTTTCTATCAGGGTTCTGTAGAACTTATCGTCTTCGCGCACCCCCACTTAAGCGAAAAATCCAGGACGATTTTGCATGGCGGATGCTACCCAGGAATTCGAGCACGTACTGGGGACTGGTATTGGCTTGGGCCAGGGCGGAGGTGGCCGTCTGCTGCATGATCTGCAGCTTCACGGACTCGCTCTGGATCCTGGCGAAGTCGGCGTCCTGGATGCGGCTGCGCGCCGCCGAGTTGGCCGCAATGGCCTGCGCCAGGTTTTCCTGCCTGATCGAAAGGGACCTCTGGTCGATGCCCAGCTGGTTGACGGTGCCAGCCAGGGTGTCCATGGCCGTGTCCACATCGCCCAGAAAGGTGTTGAAGGTGCCCTGGGTGGCGTCGGTCAGCGTGATGCCGGTGGTGTCGCTGGCGGCGCTCACCGCCGCGCTGGTCGCAGAGAAGAAATCGTCTGCCCGCGAGGTGGCGATGCTGACAGCTTTGGTGTCTGGAGATCCCTCGCCCACCTGGAAGGTAAAGCTGGCGCCGTCCATCAGGGCCGTGCCCTGGAAAGACGTCTGGTCGGCGATATCGTTGATCTCCTGGCTGAGTGCCTCGATATGGTCTTTGATGTAGCCGCGTTCGGTGGCCCCGAGGGTGTCGTTGGCGCCCTGGGTGGCCAGGGACTTCATCTCCACCATGATGTCTGAAAGGGAGTTGAATCCCGACTCCGCGATGTCCAGCATGGATTTGGCGTCGCCCACGTTGCGCTGTGCCTGCTCCAGGCCCGAGATGCGGCTGGAAAGCTTGGCTGCAATGCTGAAGCCCGCGGCATCGTCCTCGGCCCGGTTGATCCTCAGGCCTGTGGAAAGCATGTACTGGTAGCGGGCGAGCCGGTCGTTGATCTTATTGAGAGAATACTGCGAGAGGCCTGCAGGTTGGTGTTCACCCGGTTGAAATCTCCAAATGACACGGTGTCCGTCGTTCGGTTAAGGGTAAAACAACCCCACCCGGAGCCCGTATTGGATCCGGAGGATCAGTTGTCGCGTAATTACCTCTTGCGCCGAAGCGGACTGCCCGTCAGGGCTTCTGCTGCATAATCCCATTATCGTCGGAACTCCTCAAAGCTTAAACAGCCTGGGGCATGTGAGCCCTGCGGCCTGGTGTCGCAACCATATAAAAAAAGGGAGCGGGGATTACCCGCTCCCTTATCAGGTACCCTGGATAGAGCCCTGAACCCTAGCCGAGGAACCCGAGTACCGCTTGGGGACTCGTGTTGGCTTGGGCCAGCGCAGAGGTAGCCGTCTGTTGCATGATTTGAAGTTTGACCGATTCACTTTGAATCTTGGCGAAGTCGGCGTCCTCAATGCGGCTGCGTGCCGCGGAGTTGGACGTGATGGCCTGGGACAGGTTCTCCTGCCGGATGGACAGGGAGTTCTGCTCGATACCCATCTGGTTGGTGTTGGTGGCCACGCGGTTGATGGCGTCGTCGATTTCGTCCAGGAAGCTGTTGAAATCGCTCGCGGCCGATCCGGCCAGGGTAGAGCGTTCCGCCGCCGGACGACTCGAAGAGGTTGTCCACGGACATGTCCATCAGCTCCACTGTCTTGGTGTCGCCGGAGCCCTCGCCCACCTGGAAGGTGAGTGAGATACCCTCGTGGGCGGCCCATCTCCTACCTGGGTACCTACGTTGTTGTCGTTGGTCCCGAAGGTGCCCGAGACATCGGTGGTACCTTTGAGCAGGTCGGTGCCCTGGAAGGTGGTGGCGTCGACAATGCTGTCGATTTCCGCTCCCAGCGATTCGATCTGATCTTTAATGTAGCCGCGTTCGGTGGCTCCGAGGGTGCCGTTGGCGCCCTGGGTGGCCTTCGACTTCATCTCGACCAGGATGTCCATGATCGAGTTGACGCCGGTTTCGGCCACGTCGAGCATGGACTTGGCGTCCCCCACGTTGCGCTGTGCCTGCTCCCAGGCCGGCGATGCAGCCCGAGAGCTTGGATGCGATGCTGAAGCCGGCGGCGTCGTCCTCGGCCCGGTTGATCCGGAGCCCGTGGACAGCTTGAGCTGGTTGTCGGCCAGCCGGCTGTTGATTTTATTGAGTGAATACTGCGAGGACAAGGCCTGCAGGTTGGTATTCACCCTGTTGATATCTCCAAAAGACATAATATGAGAGATTTAGGGTTCGGATTAACCGCCCAGGAAGCCGAGTACGGCCTGCGGGCTGGTGTTGGCTTGGGCCAGGGCGAAGGTGGCCGTCTGCTGCATGATCTGCAGCTTCGCGGACTCGCTCTGGATCTTGGCGAAGTCGGCGTCCTGGATACGGCTTCGGGCCGCGGAGTTGGACGTGATCGCCTGGGACAGATTCTCCTGCCGGATGGACAGGGAGTTCTGGTCGATGCCCATCTGGTTGGTGACGCCGGCTACCGTTTCGATGGCCGTGTCGATGTTCCCGATGAAGCTGCGGAACTCCGAGGCCGTAGCGTCAGAGTCTATCTTCAGCTCACCGCGCGCTTCCGTGCTGGTATCGTTGGAGGTGTCGTGGTCGAAAACACCAATGTTGTTGGCACCCGAGGGATCGGTGTCGATGAGCCCCGAAAACAGGGTGTTAACAGCCAGCGCGTCGATGTCCACCTGCTTGGTGTCGCCGGAGCCCTGGCCCACCTGGAAGGTAAAGGACTGGGTTCCGGTACCGTCGGCGTCGCCGTCGGCGTCCGTTCCGTTACCTTCAAGCATCTTGGTGCCCTGAAACTCGGTGGAGTCGACAATGCTGTTGATCTCGGTGGCCAGGGCTTCGAGCTGGTCGGCAATGTAGCCGCGCTCGGTGTCACCGATGGAGTCGGTACCGGCCTGGGTGGCCTTCGACTTCATCTCGACCAGGATGTCCATGATCGAGTTGACGCCGGTTTCGGCCACGTCGAGCATGGACTTGGCGTCCCCCACATTGCGTGAGGCCTGCTCCAGGCCGGCGATGCGGCCCGAGAGCTTGGATGCGATACTGAAGCCGGCGGCGTCGTCCTCGGCCCGGTTAATCCGGAGGCCGGTGGACAGCTTGAGCTGGTTGTCGGCCAGCCGGCTGTTGATTTTGTTGAGCGAATACTGCGAGGACATAGCCTGCAGGTTGGTATTCACTCTGTTGATATCTCCGAAAGACATAATGGGTCCTCCTTAGATTAGGGTTGGGATTAACCGCCCAGGAAGCCGAGTACGGCCTGCGGGCTGGTGTTGGCTTGGGCCAGGGCGCTGGTCGCGGTCTGCTGCATGATCTGCAGCTTCACGGACTCGCTCTGGATCTTGGCGAAGTCGGCGTCCTGGATACGGCTTCGGGCCGCGGAGTTGGACGTGATCGCCTGCGACAGATTCTCCTGCCGGATGGACAGGGAGTTCTGGTCGATGCCTAGCTGGTTGACGGTGCCGGCAAGAGTGTCGATGGCCGAGTCGATGTTATCCAGGAAGGTGTTGAAGGTGCTCCTGGTGGCATCGGTCAGCGTGATGCCGGTGGTGTCGCTGGAGGCGCTCACCGCTGAGCTGGCCGTCGAAAAGAAGTCGTCGGCCCGCGAGGAGGCGATGCTCACCGACTTGGTGTCGCCGGAGCCCTCGCCCACCTGGAAGGTGAGGCTGGCGCCGTCCATCAGGGCCGTGCCCTGGAAGGTGGTCTGGTCGGCGATTTCGTTGATCTCCTGGCTGAGCGCCTCGATCTGCGTTTTGAGATAGCCCCGCTCGGTGGAGCCGAGGGAGTCGTTGGCGGCCTGGGTGGCCTTGGACTTCATCTCCACCATGATGTCCATCAGGGAATCGAAGCCCGATTCCGCGATGTCCAGCATGGACTTGGCATCTCCTACGTTGCGCTGTGCTTGCTCCAGGCCGGCGATGCGGCCCGAGAGCTTGGATGCAATACTGAAGCCGGCGGCGTCGTCCTCGGCCTTGTTGATCCTCAGGCCGGTGGACAGCTTGAGCTGGTTGTCGGCCAGCCGGCTGTTAATTTTGTTGAGTGAATACTGCGAGGACAAGGCCTGCAGGTTGGTGTTCACTCTGTTGATATCTCCAAAGGACATAGTGGTTACCTCTGCGCTTTTGGATTAGTTGTTGGTTATCCACCGCCCAGGAATCCGAGAACGGCCTGGGGGCTGGTGTTGGCTTGGGCCAGGGCGGAGGTCGCGGTCTGCTGCATGATCTGCAGCTTTACGGACTCGCTCTGGATCTTCGCGAAGTCGGCGTCCTGGATACGGCTGCGTGCCGCGGAGTTGGACGTGATGGCTTGCGAAAGGTTTTCCTGCCGGATGGACAGGGAGTTCTGGTCAATTCCAATCTGGTTGACGGTGCTGGCAAGGCTGTCGATGGCCGTGTCAATGTCGCTCAGCACGCCGTTGAAGGTGCTGCGCGTGGCATCGGTCAGTGTAATGCCGTCGTCGGTATCGGTGGCGCTGATGGCCGCACCCGTACTGAAGAGGTCGTCCGCCCTGGAGGCGCTAATGCTCACAGATTTGGTGTCGCCGGAGCCTTCGCCCACCTGGAAGGTGAGGCTGGCGCCGTCCATCAGGGCCGTGCCCTGGAAGGTGGTCTGGTCGGCGATCTTGTTGATCTCCTCGCTGAGCGCCTCGATCTGGGTTTTGATGTAGCCCCGCTCGGTGGAGCCGAGGGAGTCGTTGGCGCCCTGGGTGGCCTTGGATTTCATCTCCACCAGGATGTCCATCACGGAGTCGAGTCCCGATTCCGCGATGTCCAGCATGGACTTGGCGTCCCCCACGTTACGTGAGGCCTGCTCGAGGCCGGCGATGCGGCCCGAGAGCTTGGATGCGATACTGAAGCCGGCGGCGTCGTCCTCGGCCTTGTTAATCCTCAGGCCGGTGGACAGCTTGAGCTGGTTGTCGGCCAGCCGGCTGTTGATTTTGTTGAGCGAGTACTGCGAGGACAGGGCCTGCAGGTTGGTGTTCACTCTGTTGATATCTCCGAAAGACATAAGAGGGTGGTTTTGATTGTGCTTGAATGTGCATGGCGTTCACGCTCTTGGTACACTTATCGTGGTGCCGATCACCCACCTTAAATTTTTTTTAATGACGGGCGTCCCTCTCACGGCACCGGCGTACATGCAGAAAGGGAAGGAGGGAGTCCGGCCGGCGGCGGAACCCGGCGCGACGCGCGGACTCTAGAAAGTAGAAAGTATATTTACGTAGACGTTTACACGTAATTACGGGTGGGGTCGCGCGAACAGGCATAGTGCTTTCTCGCTATTCAAGAGCAAAATACCCCGCTATATTTACAAAATATTACAAACATTAGAAGCAGCTAACTATATATTGTGAATTCCCGACTCAAGGAAAATACGTAGGGATAACAAATAGTACGTGAGTTCTGGGTAACTACAGAAGGCAGGAATGGAAACATCGCGGCTGTTACAATTTCTCTCCGCAGAAGGAGGGATGAGGGAAAGACTCACCTTCAGAACGGGAGCCCCGTTTCTCCAAGAGCCGTATGCGCAAGGCCAGAAAGATCGAGTCTTCCGTGCACCTTTCTGAAGATTCCCTGGAAGAGCAGCTGGAGAAGCTACTAGCGCGCATCGAGGCCGAGGGGGGTGCATCTACCTGAGTACGGAAGAGGACCAGTGCGTCGTTGCCAGCGGGGAGGCCCCCGGCGCGAAACAGCTCATGGCCTTCGACGAGATGGTTCTCTTTTCGGGCAATCCCATTCTGGGCGAGGACCGCTATGTTCATCCCCTTTCGATAGACGGGCAGGTCATCGGCTACATCTGCCTGCACATGGACAGCGACCTCTGCACCGAGGACCGGCGCGAACTGATACAGGCCTACGCCATCATTGTTGCCCAGGAACTGGAGCTGGTCCAGAACAAATCCATCCTGGAGCGTTTTTCCAACCGTCTGCTGGAGAAGAAAGAGAGCTGGAAAAAACCGAGCAGTATAACAGCAACCTGCTCAGCATTACCACACACGACCTCTCCTCCCCGCTGAATGCCGTTTCAGGTTACCTTGACCTGATGAACGACGCCCTGGAAGAGGATGGCGACCTGAGCCGTATTTTGGATTATCACCGGATGATCCAGTCGGGCATCAACGACATCTCCGACATGCTTAACCAGCTTAATGAGATCGCCAAGATTGAAAAGGGACTCGTATCCCTCCATTTTACCAAGGTGGATCTCTGCTGGCTGATTGAGGAGACCTGCGACCTGCTTCGGCCCATTGCCCAGAAGGAGGACCGCCGCCTGGTTTACGATGCGCCGGAATACCCGGTTTATGCGGAGGTGGATTTCGTGAAGCTCAAGCGGGTGGTATACAACCTCATATCCAACGGCATAAAGTACACCGGGGTGGGGGGACGGGTTGCGGTGTCCGTGGAAAATGGGGGTGACATGGCCCGCGTGGTGGTGGATGACAACGGCATCGGCATATCCGAAGACGACAAGGAAGCGATTTTCGAGCCCTTCGTAAAACTGAACTCCAGCGGAAAGGACGGGCTCACCTCCAGCGGCCTGGGCCTGTTCATCTCTTCCTACTTCACCCGCCAGATGCATGGCAAGATCAGCGTGGACAGTGTGGAAGGCCAGGGCAGCACCTTTATGGTTTCACTGCCCCTGGCCGAGGGTTTCCAGCAGTCCGTGTCTGCCTGATAAGATTTACATGCGGTTTTGGAAGGTGTCGCCCTTGGAAACGGCCGCCATATGCTTTCCCTCGCGGTATCGTTTCATAAACGAGCTGTTTTCGCGAGCCCCGGAGGTACTGTTTCGTCCCACGGGAAGCAGGGTGGTAACTCCCCGGTGCCGGCGGAAACGACGAACCATGAAGCGGATTTCGCGTTCCCCATCCCGCGAAACAGGTGTGCCATCTCTTCGTCAACGTCGTGATCCGCAACGATGAAGAGCGGGGCTTGTTCTTTGGGGGATTCCTCCTCATCGCGGTCCTTTCGCTGCCCTCCTCCGGGGAGGGATTGCCGTTGTTACCATACTCCGTGCGATCGGAGACCGGGTTTGTCGCATGGTCTCCCACAGCTGAGGCCGGCGCGGTGCCGGGAGCGGCCCGTTTGCCGGACAGTGAGGGTCTGGTCATATTTGAACTTCCGGTCAGGCTCATGATCGCATATCATGTTGGGGTACGTTTAACTTATCGAACCCTTCCGCGAAAAGCTTAAGTGCGCCTTGCGCGTTGAGTTCATGGGTAGGATTCCCTACATTCACTTTTCAAAAAGGTCCCGAGGTACTGTCGGTGAAAAAAGCCAAAATTATGTCGGCCGAGGAGCTGAATCGCACCTACCTGCGATTCGCCCACCAGTTCCTTGAACCGCACGACGACCCCTCCAGGCTGGCCATCATCGGCATGCAGACCCGGGGTGTGCCCATTGCCAAACGCGTGCTGTCCCACCTGCAGGAGTCCTTCGGAGTGCGTCCCGACTTCGGAATACTCGACGTGACCTTCTACCGGGACGATTTTCGGAGCAAGCTCAAGATGCCCGGCGTGAAGGTCACCGAGATCCCCTTCGACCTCTACGACCGCGACATCGTGCTGGTGGACGATGTGCTCTTTACGGGTCGAACGGTGCGTTCGGCCATGGATGCCGTCATGGATTACGGGCGTCCCAACAGCATTCGTTTCTGTTGCATGGTGGACAGGGGCACCGCCAGCTTCCCATCTCGGCCGACTACGTGGGAATCCGCGTTCCCACCCACACCAACGAGGAGGTGCGTGTGAGGGTCCGTGAACTGGACGGGGAGGATGCCGTCTATGTTGTTGAAAACGCACAGGAGGAGTCCCATGGCTGAAAATTCCTCGCCTGCGCAGGACTATCTTTTCGAGCAGCCCCACCTGCTGGGGCTGGCCGATTACAGCCGGGAGGACATTCTGTATGTGCTCGACCAGGCGAAGTATTTTCGCGAGATCCTGGATCGGCCGGTGCCCAAGGTGCCCACCCTGCGCGACAAGACCATCGTAAATCTCTTCTACGAGAACAGCACGCGCACGCGCCTCTCCTTCGAGCTGGCCCAGAAGAGAATGGGAGCCGACGTGGTGAACTTTTCCACGGGGGGATCCAGCGTGAAGAAGGGGGAGTCGCTCAAGGACACCATACGCAATATCTCCTCCATGAAAATTGACATGGTGGTGGTGCGGCACCAGAGCCCGGGTGTGCCTCATTTCCTCACGAGGGTGGTCGACGCCACCATCATCAACGCCGGCGACGGGGCTCACGAGCATCCCACGCAGGCGCTGCTCGACATGTTCACCATGCGCCAGGTGCGTGCCGATCTCGAAAACCGGCATGTCGCCATCATCGGAGACATTGCCCACAGCCGGGTGGTTCGCTCCAACATCATCGGCCTGCGCAAACTGGGAGCCGAGGTCACCGTATGTGGTCCCCCGACCTTCATGCCGGTATACGTGGAGGATCTGGGCGTGAACGTCTCCCACAACCTGGAGGACACCCTCTCGCGCTGCGACATCGCCATGGCACTACGCATCCAGCTGGAGCGGCAGGAAGGTCAGACCGGGCTTTTCCCCAGCATACGCGAATATCACGAGCTTTTCGGCATCAAGCGCACGCACCTGGAGCGCTACCCCGATTTTACGGTCATGCACCCGGGCCCGGTCAACCGCGGGGTGGAGCTGGAGAGTGAGGTGGCCGACAGCGACCGCTCCATCATTCTCAGCCAGGTTACCAACGGGGTGGCCGTGCGCATGGCCGTGCTCTACCTGCTCAGCGGGGGCACGCGCATCTAGCGTTTCCGGGACTTTTTCCAGCGGGCCAGTACGATGCCGCAGATGACCAGGGCCGAGCCGGCGTACTGAAACGTGGTCAGCCGCTCGCCCAGAAGAAGCACCCCGAAAAGCAGTCCCATAACCGGCACAAGGTTCTGGTAGGTGGAGGTATGCACCGCGCCCACGGTCTGTATGCCGTAGTTCCACACCACGTAGGCCGCGCCGATGGAGAGGAGTCCGCTGTAGACCACCCCGCCCCAGGCCGCTGCGGGCACAGCGGCCCATTCGATACGCAGGATGCCGGGAAGACCGGCGACCATCAAGGCCACGCATCCCACCGAGGTGACGATCACCGAAAACTGAATGGGCGTATAGCGTTCCAGGAAGGGCTTGGACATCATGGTAAAGGCGCCCCAGACCATGGCCGCCAGGATGATGATCAGGTCGCCGGTGAAGGTATCCGACCCCAGGCTGAGTTCGTTCTCCCCGCCCGACAGGATGAAGACGATGCCCCCGAAGGCGAAAAGCACGCCCATGCCCTTGACCAGGTTCATGCGTTCGGTGCCCGCAAGGTGTGAGAAGAGGGCCACCCAGACAGGGATGGTGCCAAGCATGACCGCCGCGTTCGCCGAAAGGGTGAAATCGATGCCTACGATAAAGAGGCCCTGGTAGAGCAGGTTGCCCATCAGTCCCATGCCCAGCAGCGGCAGCCAATCCTTGCGGGGCACCCGCAGTTTCTGTCCTTTCCACCAGAGGGCGCCCCAGACGACAGTCGTGGCAAAGAGGAAGCGCAGACCGTTGAAAGGGAAGGGCTCCATCCACTCCAGGCTTGCCTTGATGACCGAGAAGTTGAGGGCCCAGATGAAGGCCACCATCAGCAGTGCGGATTCGACCAGGGTGCGTTTGCTCACAAAGGGCGTGGATCGGTACGTGTTTGTTGCGGCCTCAAAAGTACGGCAACAAAGGACGGGAACAAAAGATTGAAACAAAGGGTTGTTGACCTTCGTACGGCAATATCTTAATTTCGGTCACTTTATGACTGACAGTCACTTTTAGGGAATACCAGGCCACCCATGGGAACCGAAGAACGCAAAATGCGTGAGAAGGAACGCCGCCGCGACCAGATCCTGGACGCGGCCGAGCGTGTTATCTTTTCCCAGGGGCTTGACCAGTCGACCATGGAAGAGATCGCCGAGGAGGCCGAACTGAGCAAGGGTACCCTCTACCTCTACTTCCGGAACAAAAAGGAGCTCTACCTGGGCATCTGCGAACGCGGTTCCAACCTGCTCAACGGGCGGTTGGCCAAGGTGTTTGCCGCCGAACGGTCCGGCCTGGAAATGGTACGGGAACTGGGCGAGGTATACCTTCGCTTCGTTCGTGAAAACCCCCATTATTTCACTGCTTTCATGCATTATGAGTCGAGCATGAACCTGGAGGAGCTCCAGGAGAGTGAGATGGTGGCCACCTGCGAAAAGAACGTACGCGAGGCGATGACCTTTATCATCCGCGCCCTGCAGATCGGCATGCAGGACGGCACCATCGACGATGCGGTGGAGCCCCGGGAACTGGCTGTCATTATCTGGGGAAGCACCAAGGGACTGGTACAGATTTCGCACATGAAAGAGCAGGGCCACCATTTCAAGATGATGGATGAGATGGACCTGAACGTCGATTCCATATACGAGAATTACCTGAACCTGATCGGGCGGGCCATCGCGGCCGGTACCGGGAGGTGACCGGTGGTCATTAATGGTGCAACCGCGTAATCACACGATATTTGAACACGGGAAAAAGCAAGATGAAACAGCCAAAGATCACGAAGGCCCGCAAAGCGCTTGTTGCGGCGGCCCTGCTGCTGGGCATGACGGGATGGAGTGCCACCGGCAGTACCGCCCGGGCGCAGACGCACGCCTCCCCCGATTCCACACTCACCCTTTCACAGGCCATCCAGGTGGCCCTGGCCAACAACCACCAGATCAAACGCTCCCTGCTGTCCCTTGAGGATGCAGACGAGCAGGTGCGGATGGCCTGGAGCGAGGTACTTCCCGACATTTCGGGCTCGGCCTCCTATTCGCGGAACATCGAACTTCCGGTCTTTTTCTTTCCCCAGGACCCATCCGATCCCAATTCGCCGCTGCGCGCCATCCAAGCCGGGGAGGATAACAACTGGAACGCCGGCCTCAGCGTCGAACAGACGCTTTTCAGGGGCGAAGCCTTTGTGGGAATCGGCACCTCGCAGCTCTACAAGGAAGCACAGGCCGAAGGGGTGCGGGCCACAACCCAGCAGATCGTCACCGATACCCGGCTCGCCTACTATGATGTACTGATAGCTGAGGAGCGGCTCCGCCTGCAGCACGAAACGGTGAGCCGGCTGCGCGAGAATCTGCGCGAGAACCGTGCGCGCCGTGAAGCCGGACTGGTGGACTCCTACCAGGTCCTCCAGGTGGAGGTCCAGCTTGGCAATCAGGAGCCGCAGCTCACACAGGCCCGGTACGAGGTCCGCCAGGCCTACCGCAGACTCAAGATGGTATTGGGCGTTCCCCTGGATCTTTCGCTTTCGGTCACGGGCGACCTGGGTTCCTACACCATCCGGTCGGACCAGGCGGGGACCGCCGAGAACCGCCACCTCAAGGAAGTCGATACCATCACTCCCTATCGCTACCAGGGCGGGGGCATGGAACGTGAAGCGGTGACCGACATGCGTGGCGACATTCGCGTGCTGGAAACGCAGAACGACCTGAAAGGCAAGGAGATCCGGGCCATCAAAAGCCGATTCCTTCCCTCGCTGACCGCCCGATACAACCTGGGCTGGCGGGCCGAGGAGCCGGGTTCGCCCACCTTCTTCGGCAAAGACCGGAACCGCGTGCGCACCCAGAGCCTGATGCTCAGCCTGAGCGTGCCCATTTTCGAGGGCTTCGGACGTATGGCCAGCCTCAACATGGCACGCATAGAAAAGAGGGACCTGGAGATTCAGCGTGAGCAGGTCATTCGTCAGGCCACCAGCGAAATTCAATCGGCCCGTGAGTCCCTTGACCAGGCTATAGAGACGGCGCCTGCCCGCCGCAAGGCCCTGGACCAGGCCAGGGAAGGATACCAGCGCGCGACAGCTCGCCTGGAAAACGGGCTGGGATCCCAGCTTGACGTCATAGAGGCGGAGTTTCAGCTGCGCCAGGCCGAGGTCAATTACGCCTCCATGGTCTATCGTTATCTGACCGCCAAGGCGCGCTACGATCTTGCCCTCGGCATGGTTCCGTACGTGGACAGCGAGGCCCCCGAACGTGAATAACATTCTACCATACTCCCATACCATGAAGCACGCAACGTATTTTGTCACCGCCCTGACCCTGTTCGCCGTAATCCTGGCGGGCTGCACCCAGTCCGGGGAAACGACGCAGGAGGTGGGCGTCAAAACCGTGAACGTGGAAACGCGGATCCTGGAGGCCGCTCCCTTTGAGCGCTACCTTCGCCTGGTGGGCACCGTGGCCTCGCGCAACGACGTGCAGGTGTCGGCCGAGGTGGGCGGGCGCATCGAGGAGGTCTACGTGGACCGCGGCGACCGGGTGGCCCGCGGCGACCGCATCGCCAAGATCGATGACAGCCAGCTGCTGCGCGAGAAACAGCGCCTGGAGGCGGTCACCGCCCGGTCCCGCGAAAATTTCCAGCGCCTGCAGCGACTGTTCCGCCAGGACAGCGTGGGATCGGAAATGGAGTACCTGAACGCCATGTACACCTACGAGCAGAACCAGGCGGCCCTGGAGTCGGTGGAGGTGAGCCTGGAGAAAACGGATGTCAGCGCCCCCTTTGACGCCAGCGTGGAGAATATTTTCCTGGAGCGGGGAGAAATGGCCAGCCCCGGCACACCGCTGGTGAGGCTCATAGGGTTCGATCGGCTGAAGGTGATCGCCGGCGTGCCCTCCCGCTTCGCCGACGTGGTGCAGCAGGGCGATCGCGTGCAGGTCTGGTTCGACTACCAGAGTTCCGACACCCTCGATCTCCCCATCGCATTTGTAGGCCAGAGTATCGATCCCGATGCGCGCACGTTCCGCATCGAGGTTAACCTGCCGGCCGGGAGCCCCGCCCACAAGGTGGACATGGTGGCCAACCTGAAATTGCGGACCTTGCGGCGCGACAGTGTACTGTCGGTGGGCGAGGAGTTTGTGTACGAGCAGCGGGGAGCTACGTGGTCTACACCCTGGGTACCGACGATCAGGGCGAGACGGTCGCGCGCATGCGCCCCGTACGCCTGGGTGAATCATTCGAGAACCGCGTAATTCTTGAAAGCGGCGTCGAACCGGGCGATGAGCTGATCACTGTGGGGTCCTCCTTCCTGCAGGAGGGCATGCGCGTGAGCGTGGTCGAGCAGGCCGAAACCTCGATGGCCAGCCAGAATTAGGATGTAGCATATCACAACCCATTGTCCCATGAGCCAATCCACAGACCATACCAACGGGGGACCCCGCGACGGAGTGCAGGGTAAGGGAGCCGCCGCCCAGAAGAGTTCGGACTCACCTCCTTTTCTATCGATAACCGCATCAGCGTGCTGGTCATTATCCTGCTGGTAGCGGTTTTTGGCATCAACTCCTACGTCAATCTTCCGAAGGAGTCTTCCCGGACATCACCGTACCCAATATCCTGGTGATCACCACCTACCCGGGCGTGTCGCCGGAGGACATGGAGAGCCTCGTCACGCGTCCCCTCGAGGACGAGCTGGCCGGCATTTCCGATATCAAGGAGATGACCTCATCCACCCTCGAGGGCTATTCCAACATCACCCTGGAATTCGAGTCGGACCTCGACATCGACGAGGCCCTGCAGAAGGTGCGTGAGAAGGTGGATCTGGCCAAGCCGGAGCTGCCTTCGGAGGCCGAAGATCCCATAATCCAGGAGATCAACCTCTCGGAATTTCCCATCATGCAGGTCAACGTATCCGGGCAATACGACCTGGTGCGACTCAAGGAGATTGCCGAAGACCTGCAGGACCGCATCGAGGCCATTCCCTCCGTTCTGGAGGTGAACCTGGCCGGTGGACTCGAGCGAGAGGTGAAGGTGGATGTAAACCTGCCCCGCCTGAAGTACTACGGGCTCACCTTCGGCGATGTGATTGCCGCCATCCAGGCCGAAAATGTGACCGTGCCCGGCGGCTCCATCGATGTGGGCAACAAGAAATTCCTGTTGCGGGTGCCGGGCGAATACGACACGGTGCAGCCCATAGAGGATATCGTAGTGGACGCCCCGGACGACAAACCCATCTACGTGCGCGACCTGGCCGAGGTGGAGTTCGGCTTCAAGGAACGCGCCACCTGCGCCGAGCTGGAGAACGACCCCGTCATCACACTCTCGGTGGTCAAGCGCAGCGGGGAGAACATCCTGGAGACCTCCCGCGCGGTCAAGCAGATCCTGGACGAGGCCCTGCCGTCCCTGCCGCCCACGACCAACTTTGAGATCACCTCCGACCAGAGCAAGGACATCAACTCCATGGTGAGCAGCCTGGAGAACAACATCATCAGTGGGCTGCTGCTGGTGATCGGCATCCTGCTCTTCTTCCTGGGCATTCGCAACGCCTCCTTCGTAGGGGTGGCCATTCCCCTCTCGATGTTTCTCTCTTTTATCGTGCTGAGCGTCCTGGGGCAGACCATGAATATGATTGTGCTTTTTTCGCTCATCCTGGCCCTGGGCATGCTCGTGGACAACGCCATTGTCGTGGTGGAGAACATATACCGCTACCTGGAGGAGGGCTTTGATAACTTCGAAGCCGCCAAAAAGGGCACCGCCGAAGTGGCCGTGCCCATTATCACCGGCACGCTGACCACCCTCGCCGCCTTCACCCCGCTGCTGTTCTGGCCGGGCGTGGTCGGGGAGTTCATGGGTTTCCTGCCGCTAACCCTCATCGTCACGCTCAGCAGCTCCCTCTTCGTGGCGCTGGTAATCAACCCGGTGCTTTGCGCACTTTTCATGACGGTGGACTACACCGAGGACGGAAGCAAGCTTTCCATGACACGCAGGGGGCGCATCTTCATCGCCGCCGTTGCGGGCCTCTTCCTGGCCGGCATGCTGCTCAGCAGCTTTCTCACCTGGAGCATGCTCATCGTGGCTGCCGGACTGCTCTGGCTGTCCTACCGCTATGTACTGAACCCCATCGGCATCTGGTGGCAGCGGAAGGGACTCCCCCGGGTGCTGGCACACTACGAACGCGCGTTGCGCTGGTCGCTGGACCACGGCAAGAGCATCGTGGGCATCTCCGTGCTGGTGTTGCTGTCCAGCTTCGTGGTTTTTGGCATGTTCAACCCCGGCGTAGAGTATTTCCCGGAAGACATCCCCCCGGCGCGGGTCTACGTGCAGGTGGAAGCGCCTGTGGGCACCAACGTTGAGTTCACCAAGTCGGTGGTGGACCGGCTGGAGAACAAGATCCCCGAAATCCCCAACGGCGATGATATCGAGACGTTCCTGAGCACCTCTGGATCGGCCATTTCCGCCAATCCCATGGGGGATGGGGGCAACTCCTCCCACCTGGGCACCATCGTGCTCAATTTCGTGGACTACCAGCAGCGGGAGGGTACCAGCTTCCAGACCATGGAATATGTCCGCAGCAACTTCAGCCGCGGCATCGCGGGAGCCAACGTAACGGTGGAGGAGGAACAGGGAGGTCCCCCGTCGGGACCGCCCATCAACCTGGAGATCTCCGGAAGCGACATCGCGGTGCTGGAGCGCATATCCGGGGAAATCCTGAGCATCATCGAAAACGACCCGGTCTACAGCAAACTGGACGGCCTGGAGACCGATATGCCGGAGGCGCGTCCCGAAGTGCGCGTGAACGTGGACCGGGAAAAGGCGGCCATGTACGGACTTTCCACGCAGATCATCGGCAATACCGTGCGCCAGGCCGTCAACGGGGTGGAGGCCTCCCAGTACCGCGACGGCAAGGACGAATACGACATCACCGTGCGGCTGGCCGAACAGTACCGGCGTGACCTGAGCACCCTGCAGGATCTTACCCTGGTGGAGGAGGGCCGCCAGATTCCCCTTTCCAGCGTAGCCACGTGGGAGATCACCGAAGGACTGGGAGGCATCAATCATGTGGATCAGGAGCGGGTGATCACCGTATCCGCCCAGGTCCGTTCCGGTTACAACGCCAACGCCGTGCTGGGCGAGGTGCAGGGTGTGGTGGGCGACTACCTGGACAGCGAGATTCCGGACGGCTACCGCACAAGCTGGACCGGCCAGCAGGAAGACCAGCAGGAAGCCATGGAGTTCCTCTCCGGGGCGTTTGTGATCGCCCTCTTCCTGATTGCCTTCATTCTCATCTCGCAGTTCAACTCCGTCCAGCAAACCCTTTATCGTCATGACCTCCGTGCTGATGTCCACCGCCGGGGTCTTTTTCGGGCTGGCCTTCTTCCAGATGCCTTTTGTGATCATCATGACCGGCATCGGGGTGATCTCCCTGGCCGGGGTGGTGGTGAACAACGCCATCGTGATGATCGACTACATTGACATTCTGCGCCGACGCGACGGCATGGAACTCTACGAGGCGCTGGTGGAGGGCGGCAAGGTGCGTTTCCGCCCCGTCATCCTCACCGCGCTGACCACCACCATGGGACTGGTTCCGCTGGCCATTGGCTTCAATCTTCGATTTCATCACCCTGGTCAACGACCCGGCCCTCTTCTTCTCCAACATCGGGGAGTATCTCTACTGGGGAGGGGAGCAGGCCGCTTGGTGGGGGCCCATGGCCGTAGCGGTGATCAACGGGCTGATCTTTGCCACCTTCCTGACGCTGATTCTCGTGCCTGTGCTCTACTATCTCTTTGAGAAGGGTCGACGCGGCGTGAACGTCTTCTTTTACGACACGGAGAATCCGGGCATCATCAGGGAAACCGGCGTCAACGGCAACGGCGAGGCGGTTGCGGCGTCGGGGGACGGCACGGGAGACACCACCCCGGCTCCGACAAGCCGGGACTAGCATCGTCGACATTCCCCGCGATGCCGGGATGAGCTCCTGGAGAAAAAACCCTATCTTCAGGCTTCCATCGCATCACTCTGAACCCCCAATCCCCAGCAGACACGGTGATACAACGCATTCAATCGGTACTACTGCTGCTCGCGGCTGTCCTCAACGTGAGCGTACTATTTCAACGCACTCTTTCAACACGCCATGAACGATCCCCAGGCCTGGGTGGGCTGGGGTTTCGCGACGCTACTGGGGATCTCGGCCCTGGGCGCATTGGGATGCATATTCCTGTACCGCGACCGTCCCGGCCAGATCCAATGGATTGGGCGGAGCCTGGTGGTGCAGGTAACCACCCTGGGCTACGGGTTCGGCATACTGGTCTCACTCGGGGGTTTCGGATCCTTTCTCTGGGACGAGACGGTGGGTGTGCTGATGGTGGCCCTTGCCCTTGCGGCGCAGCTCTATGCCCGCAAGAAGGTGCGTGACGACGAGGAGCTGGTACGCTCGATGGATCGTATCCGCTGATGGACTCCTCGACCCATGCAAAAGTATTTGCAGCCCTGGCGGCGGGGCTGGTCTCCTTCGGATTCGCCCCCATCCTGGTCCGCCTTGCCCCGGACACCTCACCCCTGGTGCTGGTCACCTGGCGCACCACATTCGCCGTGCTGCTGCTGGCCCCCTTCTGGCTCTGGTATCGCAATCCGGCCGACCATCCTGACAAGGTGCGCGAGCGCCGCCTTATGGCCTTGTCCGGGCTCTGCCTGGGACTCCATTTTACCTTTTGGCTCTCCTCCCTCTACTACACGTCCGTGGCGTCAGCCTCCGTGCTGGTTACCATCCATCCCATCTTCATGATTGTGGTGGAACGGTTCTGGAAGGGAAGGCGGTTTCCGGTGACTACCTGGACCGGGGTTTTCCTGGCTTTCGGGGGATCGGTGATGCTGGGTATTGCCGACAGCCGGATGGAACAGGACTTTGCGAACCCTCTCTTCGGTAACGCCCTGGCCTTTGCCGCGGCCCTCATCTTTGTGGTCTACCTGCTCATTGGACGGGAAATTCGCCAGCGAAGAGCGTGGATTGACTACGTCTTCCCGGTCTACTTTTTTGCCGCCCTCACATGCGCTGTCATTGCCCTCGGGGCGGGTGACGACCTGTCCCGCATCAGCACCGCCGGTATCTGGGCGGGGGCCGGGCTGGCCGTGGGACCCCAGATCATCGGCCACGGTTCGATGAACTACGCCGTCAAGTACGTATCACCCACCCTGCTATCCACCCTTGTGCTGGCAGAACCTCTCTTCGCCTCCTTTCTGGCCTTCCTGTTTTTTGCCGAAATGCCGCCTGTACCTTCCATCGCAGCCATGCGTGGTGACCCTGGCCGGTGTGGGTCTCTCCTGGCGTAAAAAGGCACGAAAAGCGGCCTCTGAAACGCATCCGGACGCCTGAAGAGGCAAAAGAGAGCCTTCCCGGAACTCTTCGGCCCCGATACCGTGTAAAACAGTCAAACGAATTCCCGCTTTTCTTCGTTAATGGGGAGAAATCAAGGGGTTAACACGCCGTTAACGAACATTAAATCGTTCTTAAATACCGAGAAAAGGACGTTTTTTGAATATCTTGAGCTTGAGAACCGAGACAAGCCGTACCCGTAGAAGGTACGAAATCACCCATACACAAGCCGCTAGGTAGATTTTTTCTTCCGAACCAATTCTTCCTGCATGCACACGCTTGCAAACCGGTTGTCAACAGGTCTACTCTCCCTCCTCCTGCTGACGGCGGCCCTCATGTTCCCGGGCTGCGGATTTCAGGATCAGGAGCAGCCTTCCGAAGGCCGTTTGAACGTGATGTTCCCCGATCCCCAGGTGGATCGCGACTGGGCCGACATCAAGGAAAGCGGGGTGCTGCGCATGATCACCCGCTACAGCTCCAACACCTATTTTCTGCACCAGGGCGTAGAGTGGGGCTTTGAATACGAGCTCGTCCGCGAGTTTGCCCATACGCACGACCTGGCCCTGGAAGTGGTGATCGTGGGACCGGGTGAGAATCCCTACGACCTGCTGAATACCGGGCAGGGCGACCTGATCGCCGGTCACTATACGGTGACCCCGGAGCGCCGCAACTACGTGCAGTTCACCCGCCCCTATAATATCGTCAACCAGCTGCTGGTCTATTCCGACCGGCTTTCGTCAAAGCCCTCATCCGTGGAGGAGCTGGCCGCCTCGGACATCCCGGTTACCATCAAGCGCAACAGCTCCTACTTTTCACGACTGCAGGAGCTTCGCAACGACGGCCGTGAGGTCAGCCTCCAGATGGTGCCCGGGGAGAAAGATACCGAATCCCTGCTCTTTGACGTCTCCCGGGGCACCTACCTGGCCACGGTGGCCGATAACAATATTTTTCAGGCCACCAGCCGCTATATGCCCGGGCTGGTCAAGGGACCGACCATCGCACGCGACGACTCCGTGGCCTGGGCCATACGGAAAAACGCCCCGGACCTTGAGACACAGCTCAACCGCTTCCTGTACAAGCATTTTCGCCTGGGCGGGCCCGGCGAGCCGCCAAGCGCTCGGCCTTCCTGAACATTCTGCGGAAACGTTATTTCCAGGGCAACAGCCGCATCGCCGAGTACCACAACCCGGAATCGGCCGAATCCGGGTTCAGGCATTATCTCTCCATACGACGGGCTTATCCGGGAGGTGGCCGATTCGGCCGGCATCGACTGGCTGTGGATCGCCTCCATCATAGCCCAGGAAACCAAATTCAATCCCGACTCGGAAAGCTGGGCCGGGGCGGTGGGACTCATGCAGGTTATGCCGCGATTTTCGCAGGTTGAGGACCGTGAAATGCTCTACAACGAGGAGGTGAACCTGCGCGAGGGGGTGCGTATCATCTCCGAGCACCTGGAGCACTACGCCTACATGGACAGCACCAACCAGTGGGCCTTCGCCCTGGCGACCTACAACGCCGGCATGGGGCACGTGGCCGACGCGCGCCGGCTGGCCATCGACCTCAACGAGAATCCCAACGAGTGGGAGAACGTGGAGGACGCATTCCTGAAGCTCATGCAGCGGAAGTACTACAAGGATGCGCGCTACGGTTTCAGCCGGGGCATCGAGACGGTACGATACGTGAAGGAGGTGATGAACCGCTATCGCACCTACGAGAGCATTCTCGCCATGGCCGACCATAACCGGCAGGTGACCGAGGCGAGCATGGGAGGGGTTTTCAGCATGTTCGAAGAACCCTGACTACGATCAGGGTGACGTCGTCGTACTGGATATCCTCGGAAAAGCGGTTGACGTCGTCCACGACGGCCTGTATCAGATCCTCCGCTCCCTTGTCCCGATTGGCCTTGATGCAATCGTATAGGCGTTCTTCCCGTACTCCTCGTCCTGCGCCGGATTCATCGCCTCGGTGACACCGTCGGTGTAGAATACCAGCAGGTCGCCTTCCGACAATTCCACGCGGCCTTCATCGTAGGGCTGCATGGTGGGCATGGCTCCCAGGATGAGTCCCCCTTCCGTCAGTTCCTCCACCTCTTCGGAACCGCTGCGCAGCCAGACCGGTGAGTTGTGGCCGGCGTTTACGTAGCGCAGGCGCATGCTCGCCGGATCGATGGCGCCCCAGAAAAAAGTGATGAACTTATCGCTTGGAGTGTTGCTGTAGATGATGTCGTTGACCCGCCCGCTGGCCTCACTCAGGGTGATGTCCGCGGGCAGCAGCACGTGCAACATGGCCTGCAGGTTGGCCATCAGCAGGGCGGCGGGGATGCCCTTGCCGGTGACGTCACCAATGGCAAAGAGAAGTTCTTCCCCGGCGTCTCAAGGATGTCGAAGTAGTCTCCGCCCACCTGGTAGGAGGAGATGTTGGTGGCGGCGATGTCGAGGGCGTCGCAGGAGGGTATGGGATCGGGCAGCAGGCCCTGCTGTATGCTCTTGGCGATGCCCACCTCCTCCTCGAGCCGCTCCTTCTCGATGCGTTCCTCCAGAAGGTAGGTCTTCTGTATGGAGAGGAGGGCCAGGTTGCCCAGGGAGCGGAGAAACTGGAAGTCGGACGGCTGGTAAGGTTCCTTGTTGGCTCGCCCTCCCACGCCTACTATGGCCACCCTTTCGTTCTGGAATTGCAGTCCGATCACCGCGCGGATTTCATTGCGCTCCAGGAACGGGACCTTCTGCTGCAGTTCCTCGTCCACTTCCAGACCTCTTCATCCAGGTCGTAGAGGATCTGCATCTCTTTTTGGGTGAGTTCTCCCTGGATGCCGCTGCTGGTCACCATGTTGCGCTCATCCTCGTATTCCAGCACGAAGAAGAACTTGCGAATCAGCATCTGTCCCAGCATGGCGAACTTGAAGACCCGGATGATCTCACCCCGGTCCACCATCATGTTGAAGTCCTTGCTCAGGTCGAACAGGGTGTTCAGTTCGTAGACTTTGCGGTCGAGCATACGGTTGATGCGCCGCAGCTCGGTAAACATGCGTGAATTGGCAATAGCCACCGAGGAGATGATGCAGAGGCTCTCCACAAATTCGGTCTCACGCTGGCTGAGTGGCTGGCGGTTGCCCTTTGACCCCAGGCAGAGGTAGCCCAGGTGGTTGTTGCTGGTGCGCAGGTTGAAAAAGGTGCAGTTCGGCTCCCCCTCGATCATCTCGGGTACCTGAAAACCGTCTTCGTGGGGACGGATCACGGACCGGGACTTCGCTTCTTCGTCCCAGCCAAGGTCCACCGTCACCTGCTCGCCGGGCGTGCCGCGCCCCTTGGCTTTGTGGACAACGTAGGTTTCGGCCCCGGGCTGGTAGATCATTACCATACCACGGGTCACCAGCAGTTTGCCCATGGTGATCAACAGCAGGTTGTTCAGCACGAAATCCATGTCGTGCGACTCGATGAGCAGGCGGGAGGTCTCCAGGAGGGTCCGCAGCTCAAAACGGGAATGCCGGTCGTCGTTCTGTGTAGAGGAGGGGTTCACCCGTTCATCGTTTTTTGGTCATCCGGATTTCGTTGATGCCCGACTTCTGGTTGTATTCTACATCGTCCATCAGTTTGCGGATGAGGTAGACGCCCACGCCGCCGCGCTTCTTCTCTTTTATTTTTTTTTGTACGTCGGGTTTGGAATAGTTGCGGGGGTCGAATGTGTTGCCGGTGTCCTTCAGGGAGATCCAGAACTCGCTGGTGTTGTAGCCCAGCTCGATGTCGACGGACATCCGTTCATCGTTCTTGTAGGCATGCTTGATAATGTTGGTGTAGGCTTCGTCAACCGCAAGGCGGATGTCCGCAACATCCTGCTTCTTGAATCCGAAATCGGAAGCATGCCGGGCCACAAAATCACGCACCCGTGCCAGGTGCTCCGTTGAGGCCTTTACCGTGATGCTATGTTTGGTTATCCGGTCAGACAAGGTCGGGCCCGCTTACGTTTACATCATTTTCGAACTTTTCTATAGCCTGTTCCTCGTCCTCCAGGATGTCGTAGAGGGTGGGGAAACCGAGCAGATCAAAAACGTTGTACACGTTTTCGTTCATGTTGGTCAGCTTGATATCTCCCCCCAGGCTGCGCACGTCTTCAATATAGGCCATGAACACACCCAGCCCTGCGCTGGCGATATAGTCGAGGTGCTTGCAGTTGACAATAATCTGGTGTTTGTCTCCGTCGATCAACGACTTGAGGGAATTTTCGAGCTGGGAGGCGGTATGCGCATCAAGTTCCCCGCTTATCTCCAGGACGTCGAAAGTCTCTGTTTCCCGGTGGTTGATTTTAAAGTTCTTCATTGCTGCGGATTTGATGATGGTATGCGGTTCCTTGCTGTAAACAAGTCATAAACATAACAAAATTTGCGAACAAGGCACGCAAAAATGCCGTGGCTGAAGTTGTAAGGGCCGTTGATGTTACCCCGCTGATGGTTCGGCCGGGGAGTGCCGGGCGGGGGAACGTATGGCCTACGGGAAGAGGGGGGGATAAGATTCAAAAAAAGAGGACCTCACACGTATCAGGTGTGAGGTCCTGACTATTCATCAAGAGAGACGCTACTTGAGCGCACTGAAAAGTACATAATTACCTAGGTATAAAACAAATAATTCAACAAATTAATGTTATTTAACATGTATATGGGCAGGAATCACAGCCTGGGCGTGCGGGAGGGGCTATCTGCCGGACGGCGACTCCATCGAGAAGGGGGCGCAGGAAATCGACGGTATCGCCGGTGAGGCGCTCCACCGCACCCGACAACAGTCCGCTGCAGATCACGTGGGTGCCCGCTTCGGGATAGGTCTCCAGTCGAAGCTGTCCGGCCGGAGTGCTCAGGCCCTCGGTCATCCGGCCGATGGCGGGTACGGATACCACCCGGTCATCCGGCCACCAGCCTGCAAAGAGGGGCTGGGTGACGCGGGACCAGCGCGCGGGCGTCATGGTGCGCTCCACCAGGGCGCCCAGGGCGAGCAGTCCCTGCAGGGCGTAGGTCGAGTGCCATCTTTCGCTCTCCCGGCCGGAGGATGTGCGGGAGTGCAGCAGGAAGCGCCGTCCCGGAATGCGGGCCATAAACCCGCGAATACGTCCGCTTTTCAGCAGGCGAGAGCGAAGCCCGTGAAAGTCAACGAGGGGGGCGTAGAGTACCAGGGCGCGTATGCTTTGGCGGTAGGCCTCCCGGCCCGCAAGCTCGAGGGCCAGGGTGGCGCCCGTGGAGGTACCCATAAGCACCACCCTTTCACCAAGGCGCAGGCCAATTTCCAGGGCGATCTGAGCGGACTTCGTAAGGTCTTCGGCCTGAAGTCCGGCAAGGGGACGCTCCCGGTCCAGTCCGTGTTGCGTGAGCCTGCCCAGCAGCAGGTTGCAGCCCAGCCGGCGGGCCACACTCAGGTGAACGGGGTCGCCTTCGCGCGGGCTGGCCTTGAATCCATGAAGATAGACCCAGGCAGGTAGGGGTGCGTGTTTTCCCGGCGGGGGACCATACGATGCGGCTTCCGGCTCCCTCGCGGAGTCCTTCAACGGCATCTTCCCTGCGCTGAAGCCACTTCTCGACCGCTTCGGGGTCCCGGGGGATTTGTTCCACGCTCATAGGCAAGGCGTTCGGGGAACAAGTTGAGGCCATTTGCGTAGGCCTGGATGGAGGCGTCAAAAGAACCGAACGCCCGCCGTCGGGCGGTACACGGGAATGGGATGTACGCCTGGCTCAGGAGTCCGTGCCGGACTGCATGTCCACGATCCACGACTCCGCGCCGTGCTCGTCCATCAGGCGGGCCTTGAGGTTACGGGCCATCTGAAGGGTGGGTAGCCGGCCAAGTTGCACGCGGAACCAGATGTCGCCGGTGGCCTGCGTTGCCGTGACGAATCACGAAGGCGTCCTCGTACCCCCGTTCCCGCCATGTGGCGATCCGGGCCTGCGCCTTGTCCTGCGAACGCCAGGCCTCAACCTGGACGGACCAGCGTCCGTCCTCGGCGAATTGGACCATGTTGCGACGGCGCTCGCGCTCCCGGGCCGCAGCCAGGGAATCCTCCCGGGCCTGCTGGATGGAATCCTGGCGTACCTGCTCGAGGGAATCCTGGCGTACCTGCTCCAGGGAGTCCTGGCGCGCCTGTTCGCGCTGCCGGATCTCCTCTTCGCTGGGTCCGCAGGCGTTCATAAGGCCGATAAGTATGGCCGCGGTCACTAGATATATGCTTGCTTGTTTCATATGATGAAGTTGAATATCACGGTTTGTCAGCTGCCCTGTAGCATAGTTTACAAAAAAATGGGCAGTTGGGAAACGAAACCCCGAACATTGACCCACATATATCCATGTCACTCTCTAGGCTTACTTCTTCTGCTGCTCATAGCGGCTATTTGCGGTGGAATCGGGCAGAGCATCGCCGGCTATTCGCTGGGTGGCTGCCTGGTATCCATCGTAGTCGGATTCATTCGGCGCCCTCATCGGCAAATGGATCGCCGCCGAACTCGGGTTGGCCATGATTCTGCCCGTCACGATCGAAGGCGAGGTCTTTCCCGTCATATGGTCCATCCTTGGCTCTGCCCTCTTTACGGTGGTGGTGGGCCTGCTGACCCGCGGCCGCCGCCGCTGAGGCGCCCCCGGCACGCAAGCCGGGGACGTGCGGGTATGGCCGGCCGGTCAATTGCCCCCATCCAGTCGGGCAGGCGCTCGGGCGTCCAAGGCGCGTCAAGCTGATCCATCTGCCGCTGCAGGGCGGGCATCTGGCTCTGCAGGAAGCACTCCACCCGGTCGTAGATGGGACCGAACTGGAAGGCCGCGATCTCATACTGGCGCTGCATGCTGCCGGTGGGCGTGCCCGGGTAGCTGTTGAACCCGTAGGTGATCGAGCCCATCCTTCCCGTCAGCGTGGGCTGCTCGTCCATGTCGAGATCCCCGCGGTAGGGATCCCGTACAGGGATGTCCGGATGGCCTGCAGGGAGTCTTCGGCAGTACGTATCTGGCTGAAGACCGGCGAGGTGGTGCGGTTCATCGCCTTGAGGGCTGCCTTGTAGTAGTTCAGCTTCTCCTGGGCGGATGACATGGCGTTCTGCACGCCGCTGAGCGCCTTGCTCAGCTTGCTCACCTTCTGCTGGAATGCCACGCGTTCGGCCTGCTCCCGGTCGGAGAGCTCCGATTCGTACAGGTACTCCACCTCAAAGGTCTTCGGGGCCTGCGATCTGTGTGAACTCCCCGTCCACGCTCTTGGAGATGGTGACCTGGTAGGTTCCGGGCATGACCATGATGCCCGCGTCGGGATCGGCCATGGCACCGGCGTCGACCCGGGTCGGCCTGCGGTCATGTCGGTATATCGGAAATCCCAGTGCAGCTCATGCATGCCCTTGCGTGCGGGCCGTCGCAGTTCACGCACCACGTTGCCGTCGGTGTCGGTGATGGTTGAAGAGGCAGGTCAGGGCTGAAGCTCTTCCTGTTCGGCCCTGTACTCTTCGTAGCTGGGATCGGTGAGCCGGCTCGCCCTCCTGGAATTTCTCCCGCTCCTCCTCCTCGCGCTGCTGCTCAAGGGTTTCGAATACTCTCCTTGAGATAGTAGCGGATGGTGGCGGCCACCGGCGGGTTGTCGGCGGTGAAAAAAGTCTCGCCCTGGAAGCCTTTCTGTCCCCCCAGGTTGCCCACGCGGCTGTACTCGACAAACATTTTGGCGTCGGCGATGTCGAAGATGTGGGCCTCTTTGTCAAGGGTTTCCCGGCTGAGCTCACGCAGCGGCGAGTAGTCGTCCAGGATGTAGAAGCTGCGTCCGAAGGTTCCCAGCACCACGTCGTCTTCCTGGTAGTGAATGGCTATGTCGCGTACGGCGGTGGTGGGCAGCCCGCTGCGGATCTGCTCCCAGTGTTCGCCGCCGTCCAGGGTGTAGAAGACGCCGAATTCGGTGCCTGCAAAGAGGATGTCGGGGTCCTCGTGGTCTTCCGCCACGGCGTAGACCGAGCCGCGCTCGGGCAGGTTGGCGGTGATGTCGGTCCAGCTCTTCCCGTAGTCGGTGCTCTTGAGCAGGTAGGGCGTGAAGTCGCCGTTCTTGTGGATTGTTAAATGCGGCGTAGACCGTGCCCGCCTCGTGGTGGGAGGTTACCAGGTCGTTCACGTAGGTACGTTCCGGCACGGTGGGAAAGGAGCCGTATTCGGTCCAGTTCTCCCCTCCGTCCCTGGTTACATGCACCAGGCCGTCGTCGGTGCCGGCGTAGATCACGCCGGACTGCACGTGCGATTCGTCCATGGCCACAATGTTGCCGTACTCGGAGGTGGAGGAGTTCTTGGCCACGGCGTCCATGGGCCAGACCCGTCCCATAACCTCCAGGCGGTTGCGGTCGATCTGGCGGGTGAGATCGTCCGAGATGGCCTTCCAGCTGTTGCCGCGGTCGGTGCTGCGGAAGACCTTGTCGGCCGCAAAGTAGAGGGTGGCCGGATCGTGGGGAGATGACCAGCGGGGCGTCCCAGTTGTAGGTCAACTCCTTCTCGCCCTCGCGTGGCTGCGGCTGGATGCTCACCGAGCTCTTGGTCTCCATGTCGAAGCGCACCAGGTTGCCGTACTGGCTCTGGGCGTAGATGATGTTGGGATTCTCGGGGTCCGCGGCCGACTCAAAGCCGTCGCCTCCCCTCGTGATGTACCAGTCGGCGTTGGTGATGCCGTTGGAGCTGGTGGTGCGGGAGGGTCCCCGATGCGAGTAGTTGTCCTGCGTGCCGCCCAGCACGTTGTAAAAGGGCTTGGCGCTGTCGACAGTCACTTTGTAGAACTGGGTGATGGGCAGGTTGGGGAAGAAGCGCCAGGTTTCGGCCTGGTCGTACGATTCGTACACCCCGCCGTCGTTTCCATTGAGCAGGTGGTCGGGGTTGTCGGGGTCGATCCAGAGGGCGTGGTTGTCAATGTGCTTGCTGTTTTCCCCGGTATTCTCCCACGTGAGTCCCCCGTCTTCGGTCTTCTGGCTGTAGGTGTCCATGGTATAGACGCGGTCCACGTCGTGCGGATCGGCTACGATTTCGTTGTAGTAGTTGCCGGAGGAGCTGTAGTCGCTTCGTTTCTCCCAGGAGGCGCCCGGTCGGTGGAGCGGTAAAAGCCCTCGGAACCATCGTCGCCTTCCACCACGGCGTAGAGCACGTCGGGATCGGCCGGCGAGATGTCCATGCCGATGCGCCCGACCCAGCGTCCCCCTATGCCGCTCATGGCCTTATCCCAGCTCTGTCCAGCGTCGGTGGACTTGTAGATGGCCGACTCGGGTCCCCCGCTGATTTGGGTGAACACGTGGCGCCGGCGCTGGTGGGCGGTGGCGTAGACGATATCAGGATTGCGGGGATCCAGGTGCAGCCTCGTTGATCCCGGTGTGCTCGCTGATGGTCAGCACGGCCTCCCGGTTCTCGCCCCCGTCGGTGGTCTTGTAGAGTCCCCGGTCGCCGCCGGCGCTCCAGAGGGGACCGTAGGCGGCCACATAGACCACGTCGCTGTCGCGGGGATCCACGGCGATCATGCCTATATGTTCGGAGTTTTTCAGTCCCATATGCTCAAAGGACTTGCCCCCGTCCACCGATTTGTAAACCCCGTCGCCGTCGGAGACGCTACGCTGGTTGTTGTTCTCGCCGGTGCCCACCCAGAGTACGTTGTGGTTGTTGGGGTCCAGGGTGAGGCATCCGATGGAATAGGAACCGTAGTTGTCAAAAATGGGCTCGAAGGTGGTGCCGCCGTTGGTGGTTTTCCAGATATTGCCGGCGGACACGCCCACATAGAATTCGCTGTGGTCGTCGGGGTTGACCGCGAAGTCGGAAATCCGGCCGGCGGTCAGCGCGGGACCAATGCTGCGGAACGAGAGTGCGCCCGGCGCGATCTCGTAGCGCGGGTCCTGGTTTTGCTCATCCTGTGCGTCGGTGATTCCGGCGAAGGCGAGCAGAAGACAGAGAGCGAGGGAGAGAGTGCGGGTAATGGTGGGAAGAGAACTGGTGTTAATGTTAGCGTGCCGCATACTGGAGCGGATCCTTGTCGTAGACCGTTGATTACCCGTAAAGTAGGGGAGAAATGGAATAAATCAAGTCGATAACGGGATTCGCAGGCAGTCCCCGTGCCTAGAAGGTGTATCCCACGGAGAGGGCGAGGGCGTAGCCGCCCTGCAGATCGGGAGAGGAGAGGACCACCGAGGCGGGTCCCAGCAGCGTATGGGCCCCGAATTCGAGGAACCAGCCATGGCGAAAATCACCGGATTTCAGGGACCAGTCCCATTCAGCAGATACGCGTGCGGCGTTCCATCCGGCCTCCAGGAAGAGCTCCCTCCCCACTTCCCACTGCAGGGAGCCCCCGGCTGCGAGCATCTGACGGCCGCCGAACCGCTGGTTGGCGTAGCCGTGGAGGGGAACCTGGCGCAGGGGAAACCGGGGGTTCGTGCTCATGCCGCCCGGATAGAAGAGGTCGTGCAGCGGCGGGCTGCCTCCCAGCGTGTGCCCGGCCGCGAGGCGCGCATGCAGGGTGAGTCCCCGCCAGAGGGGCAGGGCCGCCCTCCAGTTGCCAAGAAGCTGCAGGAAGGAGTTTTCGCTTCCCAGGCTGCGGCTTCCGCCCTCCAGGGCCAGAACGGCCTGATGTCCCCGGCCCGGGAAGTTCGTGCGGTCGAGACTGTTGAGGCCGATCTTAATAATGCTGTTGAGTTGGAATCGGCTGCCCTCCAGCAGCAGGATGTTGCCCACCGCCTCGTTGAGGTTGTAAAATTCGGCCTGTACCCCTGCCTGCATACGCCAGCTCTGGGCCAGGCGCAGGGAGAGGGAGGGTGAAGGGTGAGCTGCCTCCACCTCCACCGTGGAGAGTCGTTCCCCACCGCCGTACAGGTCGATGGGCGAGCGGTATACCTTCAGGTCGGTGTGAAATCTGCAGAGTGGGCTGCAGGACAAGGGGCAGGTCGTAGCGGGCGGCCAGGCCGAGTATCTCCCCCAGGCGCAGTTCAGCCGAAAGCTGGTCGCCCCAGGCCAGGCGGTTGCGCAGGCGCGCTCCGAACAGCAGGGCGGCCTTGTAGGGACTGTCATAACGCAGGCTGAAGACGGCGCGGTCAGGTTCGTTCTGCTGCAGGGAGAGTTCCAGCAGGTAGCCGCCCGGCGCGGTGGAATCAGGCTGCAGGCGATAGGTGACCAGGCCGAAGAGGTCCGTCGCGTAGAGACGGTTGACCTCGCCTTCAATATCGTCGTAGGCCACGACCTCGGGGATGCAGGCGGAGGACAGATTCCGCCTGCCGGGCAAGCCTGAGGTCGATACCTCTCCAGGCGCAGCCGGGTGATGCGCAGGCTGTCGCGGATGTCCGGCTCTGGGATGGTCTGCCCTGGGGCCGGCGCGGGCGATCTCCCTTCCAGCAGTTCGCGGATTTGTGGAAGCATGCGCCGTGCGGCTTCCTCTCCGAGGCGGATCAGTTCGCCGGTGCGTAAGTAGCTGAAGCTGTCGAAACCCTCGATGTCGGGGCGGATGCGCAGGTCGGCCAGGGCGAGTTGGGCCGAATCGGACTCCGCCTGCCGGAAGCCCACCGATTGGACGAGTATGTCTACAAAGGTACGCAGGCTGTCCACCGGCTTGACCGGCTCGCCCACGTCGGAAACCAGCAGCATGTCGGCCCCCATTCGGCGCGCCTCCTCCGCCGGGATATTGCGGGACACGCTCCCGTCGATATCGAGTCGTCCCCCGTAGGACACCGGCTTGAAAATGGTTGGGATGGCGGCGCTGGCCCGGATGGCCTCAGGCAGGTAGCCGGTGGCAAGGGTGTGGGGCTTGCCGGTGGCCAGATCGGTGGCTACGGCGGCGAAGGGGACGGGCAGCCTGGTGAAGTCGCGGGTGCCGTGCCAGGGGAGGGTCCACCGGTAGAGCAGCATGGAGAGGTTCTGTCCGTCGATGAGTCCGCTGGGAAGCTGCGGGCGGTATCTTTCAAGGGGAAAGGAGAGCAGCCAGGTTTCGCGGGAGGAGACGTAGGTGCCCAGGTCCCCGGTTCTGCGCTTGTAACGGTCGTCGAAGAGGGCCTGCCAGTCGAGTCCCAGCGCCATCTCCTCGATGCGCGCCGGTTCATAGCCCGCCGCGTAGAGCCCCCCGACCATGGCACCCATGCTCGATCCGGTCACCACGTGCACCGGTATGCCGGTTTCCTGGAGCACCTTCAGCACGCCGATGTGGGCAAAGCCCTTGGCTCCGCCACCGCTCAGTGCGAGTCCTATGGTTATGGTGGAGTCGCCCGGGGATCCTGACCCTCTCTGCTCCCCTGATCGGTCATCCTGCGCATCCGCAGTCAGGGCCAGGACGGAGATCATCAGCCCGGCCAACAGGAGGAAGGGCAGGTGTGTGAAGGGGTAGCTCGGGCGTCTCATGGGAGTGGTGATGTGGACCTGGATGGGTTTTGCCAGGCACTCGGGTGGTTGGTTTCCCATTCTATAATCGGGACTATTTCCGAGAAAAGCACACGTATACCAGGGCCGTTCCCGAGGTGATCAGGATTCCTCCCCGTCACGAATAAACTCCATGGCTTCCTCCAGCTCCTTTTCCAGAGGTGACGAATTTGCGGCGCACCGTGTCCCGGTTGCGTTTCCATACCCGGCGCCCATGGCCAGCACAAGCGCTATATAGCCTGCCTTGAAGGCCGGGCCGGACTGGAAGCCAAGGGCGAACAACAGCAGGCCCACCGTCAGCGGCAGGATGTACCACCAGGCGATGCTTCCAGGAGCTTCTTCTGCTCGCGCACCGCCGCCAGCTCCCGCTCCAGGTGCACGGCCATGGGCAGGTCCACCGTCGGCCGCTGCTCCGCACGGTGCACGTCGGCGGTCTTGAGAACAGGTACCAGACCAGCAGGGCCCCGCCCACCGACACCAGCGCTGCCCACCTGCTTGCAGCAGCGACTCGGTAACGAAGAAATAGGCGCCGAAGCAGATGATGACCACAATGCAGGCAAGTATCTCCAGACGGTCGCGCGAGCGGATGCGCTCCTCGAAGGAGATCATACGGTTGTTGATGAGCATGAGCAGCTTGGAGCGGCTGTAGCTGGCTCCAGCTGCTGCTTTCTGTCGTTTCCAGGTATCTTTCAGATCGTCAAGTTCCATTTTCTTCCTCGATGATTTGTGAGAGTTCTTCTTGATCCGGTGCAGCTTCACGCCCACGTGATTCTCGGTGATGTCGGTGACGTCAGGCGATCTCCGCGTAGCTGAAATCCTCCAGGTACATGGAAAGGATGGCTTTTTCTGATGGATTAAGATTGGGATATGGCATCGTAGAGTGAGTGGCGCGTTCCGGGGATTCCTGTCGCCCGGTCGGGTCTGTCTGCGGCCGCGCCGGGAGACTTTTTCCCGGCGGTAGCGGTCGTGATAGTCGCGTCGCGTCCGCTTCTTACGCACAAAGGAGATGGCGGTGTTCAGAGCGATGCGGTAGGCCCAGGTGTGGATGGAGGCGCTGCCCTCGAAGGAGGAGCGCGCCATATCTGGATCAGGACTTCCTGGTAGAGGTCCTTCTTCCCCGCGCTGCGGTCGGCGTAGATCCGGCACAGGTGGCGGAAACGCTCCTCGTTTCCCCTGACCAGTTCCAGGAACTGTTCTTCGGACATTGCGTATCGGTTGTGTTGAACGAGCCGGCACGTTTTCCCGGCCTTGCATAGGTTAGTCGTCTGCCGGGACTCGAATATTACAGGCTCCGGCGAGAGATTCCTTGCGGCACCTCAGCGGGAAATGCCCAGCAACACGTCAATAAGCCGGTGTTCGAGGCGGGTGTGGGGGGCGAAGCCAGGGCCCGGGGGTCAGCCTTCCCTGGTGCATGACGGCGCGTTTGTGCGGAGGGTTCGGAATCCGTCGAAGCCGTGATAGCTGCCCATGCCGCTGGGACCCACCCCGCCGAAGGGCAGGTTGTGTTGCACCAGGTGGAATATGCAGTCGTTGAAGGTGACCCCGCCGGAGCGGGTCTCCTGCAGCACGCATTCGCGCCGTTTCCGGTTGCGGTCGAAGTAGTAAAGGGCCAGGGGATGGGGCCGGGCGTTGACGAAGTCCAGGGCCTCCTCCAGGGAGTCATAGGGCACCACCGGCAGTACGGGACCGAAGATTTCCTCCTGCATGAGCCGGGTTTCCGGATCGGGATCGAAAAGCAGGGTGGGAGGGAAGACCCCGTTTCGGGCGTGCACTCCTCCCCGGCCGGGTTGATGGGTACCGCACGGGCACCTTGCGCCTGCGCCTTCTCCACCCCTTGCCGGAGGCTCCGGTAATGCTCGCGCCGAAGGATGCGGGTATAGTCGGATGGGTCCACGAGCCGGGGGTAGAGGCGGTTCACGGCTGCGCGCGCCTCCCGTTCGAAGTCTTCTTCCAGGCCGCGCGGCAGCAGCAGGTAATCCGGCGCCACGCAGGTCTGTCCCCCGTTGTAGAGCTTGCCGGTCATGATGCGCCGGGCCGCCGGGCCCAGCGGGTAGCTGCGGTGCACGATGGCGGGCGATTTGCCGCCCATCTCCAGGGTTACGGGCGTGAGATTCTCCGAAGCCGCCCGCATCACCTTCCGCCCGATGCGCGATGAACCCGTAAAGAAGAGAAGATGGTCAAGGGGTAGGGAGGAAAAATCGGCGGCCAGACCGGGTCCCCGGTGCACGCCGGTGCAGCGTAACCGGGGTCGAAGGTATGCTCCACGAGCCCGGCGATTTCCCCGGCCGCCCGCGGGGCGATTTCCGAGGGTTTGAGCATCACGTGCGTTGCCGGCAGCCAGGGCGTCGACCAGGGGACCGAGGGTCAGCAGCAGCTGGTAGTTCCAGGCGCCCAGGATACCCACCACACCCAGGGGCTGGTATTCGTACCGGGCGGAAGCCGGCAGCAGGAACCAGGAGCCGGGCACCCTCTCTCCCTTCATCCAGCTCCGCAGGTGCAGCTTCGCGTGGCGGATCTGGTCGTGCAGCGGAAAGAGCTCCAGCAGTCGGGTCTCGTCCCGGGACCGTCCGCCGAAGTCGGCGTCCAGCGCGCCCGTAAGCCGCTCCTCCCGCTCTCCCAGCTGTTCCAGCTTTTCGGCGCCCGTGCGCCGGCGGTAACCGGGCGCGCCAGTGGCAAAGGCTTCCGCTGTTGTTCGAGAGTTCCAGAGGAGTTCGTCTAGCTCATCGGTCTCTTCCCTTGAAGGTGTTCATGGAATCGTAGATGCCGAACCAGTCGCCCACTACCTTGTCGAACAGGCGCGATGGCAGCAGTCCCTTCAGCAGTGGCAGGCAGGTTCGACGATCCAGGGCATCCGCAGGCGGTCGGTGCCCTTGTCGATGGCCCGGACAATTCGGCTTGCTGTTTTTTGAGGTTCGAGGATAGGCAGGATGGGCGAGCGCACTCCCTCGAACATGCCGGTGTCGATATAGTAGGGGGAAACGGTGAGCACGTTCACGCCCGTCTCATCCCGCTCCATTTCCAGGCGCAGCGAATCGGACCAGCCGGTCAAGGCCCATTTGCCGGCGCAATCGGAGGCCATGCCCGGGTTAGCCAGCAAGCCGGCCGCCGAGGAGAATTCTGACGATGTGTCCCCGCCCGCGATCGATCATGGCGGGCAGTAGTTGCGCGCGCCAGAAGCATGGGCGCCAGGGCGTTCACCTCCATGGCGGCGCGGATAGCCTGCGGTTCCTGGGAAGCAAAGGGGCCGCCGGAGACTACTCCCGCGTTATTGACAAGCAGGTCGATTTGAATGCCGTCCTCCTTCAGTTCGGCCAGCGCCCTGCCTGTGGCCCGGCTGTCGGTAACGTCGCACCGCCTGCGCGGTGACGGCTCCCCCGGATCCTCGCAGTCGCGCCCGCCTCCTCAAGGGCCTGCGGGCGGTTGTCGCCATACCACCGGCGGGGCAATGCGCGTTCCAGCAGCAGGCGCCCCATGAGGAAGCCGATGCCGGAGGCACCCCCCAGTGACGAGTGCGGCCTGGCAGCGGATAGGTCGGACATGGCATGTATGGTTGGATGTTTGGGGTAAAGGTACACGATACGCCATATGCAACGCTTTGTCCAGCCGCTCCCGGCACGGACAGGCTGCGCTACCCGCGCCGGCGATCGCCGGCGGAGGGATTGCAGTTTCGCGCGTTCATGGGATACCTCCAGGTTTTGCCGCGCACCGACTCGATTTGATAGGGACCGGGTCCACCGGAGGAAAATATACCCGCCGAAGCGGCGACGGCAGACAGGACGACGATCACCCAGGACAGCATGGTCAGGGAACGGCGGTATTTCATGGCTCTGGATTTCAGTACCGGTGTTCTTGTTTCGGGGCCGGCGGCTGGGTCACCCGCGACCTCTAATCCTATATACCGCGCGCAAACGATATGTGCGATGTAGGGTGATCCTTTGCTTTGAGACAAAGGAGTATTGAGTTTTGCTCCATGATTTTATCCCAAGCCTGTGTTTCGACGCAATGCGTGCTGCCATCTACCTGGCCTCCCGGGAGGAAAACGACTATGTCTCCATCGGTACGATCAGCGAACAACTCGATATCTCCGCCTATTTCCTGACCAAGATCTTGCAGAATCTGACCAAGTCAGGCATGCTGGAGTCGCTCAAAGGGCCCAAGGGAGGGGTAAGGCTTAAACGCCCACGGACGAAATCCGGCTCATCGATGTGGTGGAGGCCGTGGACAGGGCTGGGACTGGTCACCGAGTGCGTGCTGGGACTGCCGGGATGCGGCGACAGCAAGCCCTGCCCGGTACACGAAGAGTGGGCCCGGGTACGGGGCGACCTGCAGGAGATGCTGGAATCGAACACGCTGGACGGACTGGCCGGCAAGGGCAAGAGCCTCAACCTGCGTATCACCGAAGACGGTAAGTTCGACTGGGCAGGCGACGCGGTCGTGATCACGCCGGTGTCTTCCGTCACGGTTGATGAGCCTGTTGTACCCAGCCAGGAATCGAACCTGGATCTGAGGTTCGGGAACCTCCGTTCTCTCCGATTGAACTATGGGGGCAGGTCCCAGCCGGACCCCTACGATAAGCATATCGCACGTTATAACGCAAGCGCCTGCTCCAGGGTATGGCGCCCGGCTCCGTCCTGGTAACATCCCGCCGGAATGCAGTACAGGAGGACCCTGTTGAGTCTTTCGCGCTGACCCGGATCATGAAATCATAGCCTCCTGTTCCTGCGCGCTGTTGCCGGCCGTCCTGGCGGCCTCCACCCGACGCCGCGGCCCAGGTCACCGTCCGGGGCACGGTGACCGACGCCGAAACGGGCGAGACCCTGCCCTCCACCAATATCTCCATCGAGGGCACCTACCGGGGCACGATCACCAACACCGACGGCCGCTATTCGCTGACCATCGCCGACTCCCTGTTGCCCGCGCGCCTTCGCGTGCGCTTCCTGGGTTACCGAAACCCGGTACCGCACGGTAGACGCGGAATCAGATCCTGTGCAGGACTTCCGGCTTAAACGCTCCGTCCGGGAGCTCGGCCGGCTGGTGGTAACGGGCGAGGATCCGGCCGTCCGTATCATGCGGGAGGTGATCCGCCGCAAACAGATCTGGCGGGCCAACCTGGAGAACTACCAGGCGGAGGCCTACACGCGGCAGGTGCTTTCCAGACGACACCTCCATCGTCATGATCAGCGAGACGTCTTCCACGGCGTACTGGGACAAGGGCAGGGGACACCGTGAGGTGGTTCACTCCGGCGGCAGACGGCCAATATTAGGGAGAGCGAGAATTTCGCCGGCGTCAGCTACGTGCCGAATTTCTACGATGACGATATCGACGTGGCCAGCTACGACGTGATGGGGGTCACGCATCCGGACGCCCTGGACTACTACCGCTATGAGATCGTTGATCGCACCACCCTGGACGGCAAGACCGTCTACGAAATGAAGGTCACGCCCAGGCGCAAACTGCAGCCCCTTTTCGAGGGCACCATCTGGGTACTGGACGAGGAGTATGCCCTGCTGGAGGTTCGCCTTCGTCCCAACGACGTGGTGAACTTCCCTCCGCCCATTCGCGGCTTCGACACCTACTACGAGCAGCAGTTCGACAACTACGGCCGGGAGTTCTGGCTGCCGGTGGACATGCGCATCGAGGGGAGCGTGAAGATCTCCATGATCGGACTGGAATTCCCACGCATCGCCTTCCGCCAGGTGGCCCGCATCACCGACTACCGGGTGAATGAGGGCGTGCCCGACTCCCTTTACGAGCAGGGAGGCACCTTTGCGGTGGACACCACCTCCGTGGCGGGCGATAACCTGGCCGGCCGACGGCTTGAGCCCATTCCCTCTCGCGGATCGAGGAGGAAGCCTATGCCAACCTCGACAGTACGGCCACCCTCGAGAAGGCTTTCCAGCCCAAGGGTTTTCTCGTCACCCTGCTGGACCTTGACCTGTCGGACGATGGCGACGGCGGCACCGGCGGGGGAGGCGGGAGCGGATCCGGTTCGGGCGGTGCAGGCGGGAGTTCAGGAGGCGGATTCTGTCTCCCGGGGAGCCTGTCGCCGGACCCGCGCTTCAACCGGGTGGACGAACTCTATGCGGGTGCCCGCTACGAGGTGGAAGTGGCTGACGACGTGGACCTTCAGCTGGGCGGCGGCTACAGTACCGGCTACCGCTCGTGGAGCTACGGGGGTGGCCTGGCCTACGCTTTCTCCTGGGGAAAAGGATTCGGCCAGCGCCTCTCCGCCTCCTGGCGCGCCGGCACGGCCACCCGTTTCGACTCCTTCGTGTACCATCCCTACATGACCCTGCTGCCCAACGTAATGGGCTACCGCAACTACTTTGACTATTACCGCAGCGAGGGACTGGAGCTGTCGACCACTCTGCAGCTGCCTCGCCGCGACCTCTCCCTGCGGGCGGGCTGGCGCAGCCGGGAACACCGTTCCCTGGAGGCCAACAGCGCATGGGATCTCTTTGGAAGGGGCAACACGGCGCGCTACAACCCACCGGTGGACGAGGGGAGGCTGGCCTCGGTGTTCCTGGAGGCCGGCTACAACCGAAACGAAGGTTACAATTTTGGCATTACGGGGATGAACCGCATCGAGGTGGGACTGGAACACGCCCATCCCTCCCTGGGCGGCGACTTCAGCTTCACACGCCTGCAGGGCCGTATCGACTGGAATTTTCCGACCTTTCTGCAGCGCCGTCTCTTTCCCAACACCCTCGATTTTTCGCTGGCGGGAGGCACCAGTGCGGGCGAGCTGCCCCTGCAGCGCATGGGAACGGTGGACGGATCCCTGGGCTGGTTTTCGCCTTTCGGTACCCTGAAGACGCTCCGCCACCGCCCCTACGAGGGCGAGCACTGGCTGGGACTCACGGCCGAGCACAACTTCCGTACCGTACCCTTCGAGCTGCTTGGACTCCGGCCCCTGGTGCAGCGCCACTGGAGCCTGATCGTGTTCGGGGGTGCCGCCCGTACCTGGATTTCCGACCGGCGGCGTGCCGAACTGGAGAGCGCCTACGGGTTCCGGCCTGTCACCACCTCGCCGGTGCATTTTGAGGCGGGGATTTCGCTCAACGGCATCCTGGGCCTCTTCCGCGTGGATTTTGCCCGGCGCCTGGACGAGCCCGCCTTCATGATCAGCCTGGGCGCTACCCGGTTCTTCTGAGGTGTCCGGATAAGGCGTCCCCGCCGGCATTTCTTTTCCATAAAAAAAGCGGGTCCCGGCATGGCCGGGACCCGCTTGAAAGGTCAAGAGCTTTCTAACCGTGGCTCCGTCCGTCAGTTACCCGGACGGTACTGGAGCGTGCTGACGGGATGCGACTCGGCGCGCCGGTTCTTGCGGCAGCCCGGCCCGGGATCCTGGTCCATGCAGGGAACCGGGGCCTTGCCGAGTCCGCGCGAATTGATGCGGTCGGCAGAGATGCCGTTCTCGATGTAGAAGTTGGTGGTCGAGGCGGCACGCCGCTGGCTGAGGCGCTGGTTGTACTGGTCACCGCCCACATGGTCGGTGTAGGCGTCGATGCGGATGTTGAAGCTGGGTGCGTCCATCAGCTGCTGGATGTTCTCCTTCAGCAGGCGCGCGGCTTCGGCGTCGATGTCTGACTTGTCGAAGTCGAAGTTGATGGTCGCCAGGTCACCCTCTTCCAGCCAGGCGGGGTCGGATGCGTTGTTGGGGTCGGTGCCCATCTCGATCTCCTGGGCGTCGGAAAAGCCGTCGCCGTCGCTGTCGCGGTTGTTGGGATCGGTGTTGTGGGTCATGACCTCGTCGTAGTCGTTGAGGTCGTCCCCATCGCTGTCCGGGTTGTTGGGATCCGTGCGATACTCGGTTGATCTCGTCCCCGTCGTTAAGTCCGTCGCCGTCGGTGTCGGGGTTGTTGGGGTCGGTGTTGTGGGAATTGACTTCAGCCCCGTCGGTAAGTCCGTCGCCGTCGGTGTCTTCGTTGAGGGGATCGGTATTGTATTCGTTCACCTCGTCGCCGTCGGTGAGTCCGTCGCCGTCGGTGTCAGGGTTGTTGGGGTCGGTGCCCAGGTCCATCTCTTCGGCATCGGTCAGTCCGTCACCGTCGGTGTCGACCGGCTCGGTTTGCTGCATCGTATCCTCTTGAGACTTACAACCGTATTGGACCGCAACGACGCCGCCCATCAGGAATAAAACGAGTAGTAGGTTGAGAGCTCTTTTCATCTTGGTGTTACTCCTCTATTGGTTTGATTGAAATATTGGGACTGATTTTGGTTGAGATCCTCTTTGCCCGCAGATTAAAAGGAAAGCTCAAAATAAGGAACCTTGCCGATTCGGACAGGGAATCGTGCGTGCAAGAGTTGGCGTGAAAATGAAATCCGCCCTATACTGGGGAGCCTTCCGAACGGGGCTATAGCTCAGCTGGCTAGAGCGTCTTGCATGGCAGCGCGAGAGGTCCGGGGTTGAATCCCCGTAGCTCCACTCCACCTGAGTTGCGGCTGTTGACATGGCATGTAATCCCTGGCATACCCGTCTCAGCACGTGGTTGCCTGTTGATCTCGTTTAGCTTACTGTTTTCCGTAATTGATGTAAATCAATTCCGGGCGACATGTATGCTGGTCGTTTGCCGTGAATCATGGAGCCGAAACCGACAGTGATATTTGAGACCGTTTGCGGTCTTGCGATGTTCGCTACATACGCCGCGGCTTACTTGTATATTCAGTCTTCGAGGGTAGGCCCCACGCAGCCAGCTCCCTCTGAACTCCGTCAGGACCGGAAGGTAGCAGCGGTAGGAGGTCGTAGCGGCGTGATGTGGGTAGCTTACCCTCTCTTATCTCAGGCGATCCCCTACACGATATACTCCCCGATCCGGCTGCTTGAAGTGCCTTTTTGCCCGCTTCAGCCCCTCTTTGCGGCTATATGTTCCGCTATATGTTCGGCATGCACGCGCGAGTTCTCAATGAACAGGCTGCTGGTGTCCATGCCCGCGTGCGCGCGCCCTGCCACGTCAGAGCGCCGCGTCGCGTGGTTTCCAGGCTCGTGTCGTCAAAGCGGGGTCATGTCGCTTCTCTGCATCCCTCCGTCAGCTCGATGCCGAAGCGGCGCATGAGCTCGTAGTTGGGCTTGTGCTCCCGTCATGGCCAGCACGGAATACGTTGGGAACGGCTTTTTCGCCCTCAGGCGTTTCCAGCACCACCTCGTGCGGACGTATTTCGGTCACGTTGGTATTGAAATACCCTGTGATCTCCCCTTCGGCGATGCGGTTTTCGATGGCCGGCTTCACCCAGTACTTGACCGACTCCTTGAGGGCGTCCCCGCGCACGGCCATGCTTACCTCGGCGTTAGCGTGCCAGGTCTCCAGCGCGGCATCCACGGCGGAGTTTCCCCCGCCGATGACCAGCACCTTCTGCCAGGCGTAGGCGTGGGCCTCATCGTAGTAATGCTTTACCTTGGGCAGCTCCTCGCCCGGCACGTCCATCATGCGCGGCACGTCGTAGAAACCCATGGCCGCCACCGCTTCTTTCGGCTTCGTAGCGGTCCTTGTCCGTCTGCACGGTAAAATCGCCGTCCGAACCTTCGATGGTTTGAACTTCCTCGTAGAGACGGACCGGCAGTTCGTGGTGCTCGGCCGCCCGCCGGTAGTATTCCAGGGCTTCCCGGCGGGTGGGCTTGGGACCGTGGGAGATGAAAGGAACCCCGCCTATCTCCAGTCTCTCGGAGGTCGAGAAGAAGGTCATGTCTTTGGGATAGTTGAAGATGCTGTTGACCAGGCAGCCGCGTTCGATGATGCGAAAGGGAATGTCGCGTTTCTTGAGGGCGATGCCGGTGGCCAGGCCTATGGGACCGGCTCCGATGATGATAACCATGGGTGAGGGTTTGCGGTGAATGGGTCTGGAAGGGCAAAGATCCGGGAAGGTCGGCGAGGCTCATGGACTGCGGGGCAGGAGAGCGCGCCGGAGAGCCCGTACAGGTTGAGCCGGTCGCCGTATACGTCCCGGAAGCCCACGTGCCCCCCGCTTCCGGTAAGTACGTAATCCAGGGTCGGGGTTCGGCCAGGATCTTGTGCATGGGCAGGGCCTGCCGCCCGGGCAGATGGGGTCCTCGCGGAGAGTGCTGCGAGCAGGCTGGGCGTGCGGATATTTTCCAGAAAGCGGCGCGCCGAGCCAGGTCTGATGGTAGTCCTCTGCCCCAGTCGAAAGAGCCTGGTGTACCGGCCCGGTCACCTGGTCGTCGAAGGCGTAAAGAGTGGTACCCTCGAAAGCCGGCAGATCCGGGTGGCGCTCCCGCTTCCGTGCCGGTTTCCAGGCGGAGCGTGCGAGGAAAGAGCTGCTCGTAGACCCCGGTTGGAGCCGCAGCCGCGAAAGCGCCAGGTGGAACCCGGTTTCAGCGGATCGTAGGGAGCCGAAACCGCCGCCGCGGCGTAGAGGGGACTGTCCCGCCTCTCCTCCCCGGGTACTTCGGTAGGGCGCTGGCGCCCAGCCGAAAAGCCGACAGCGGCCAGGCGGCGTCCCTGGGAAGTGCCGCCCCGCCGAGTCAGAAGACCGTGCAGTAGTCGTCCGTCTCGCCCGGAATGGTCGAAACGCGCCCGGCGGTTCAGGCGGCTGCCGCGGCTTCGGAAGTTGACGGCGGAGACGGAGAAGCCCTGCCCGGCCAGCGCGCGCATCATCGAGGCCGTGTAGTAGCGGTCGGAGGAGCCCTCCAGCCCGTGAAAAAGGACCACGCAGGGGCCTTCGTTGTTTTCGCCGGCAAGATCGAGTTCCAGGAAGTCGCCGTCGGGGGTGGGAATCTCCACGCGTCGGCAGGGCGGCTTGCGGGTGTCTCCCAGCAGGGAGCTGGCGATGGTATGGGCATGTCCCCCTCGGCGCCCGGCCGGCCCGGGCGAAAGGGATCTGGGATCTCGCAGGGATGTCTGCATGCGTAGGGGTCGGCTTGCTGCGGCCGGCGAGCACGGCCCGCAACAACTTTAAATTTTTACTACCGAAAGCGGTAAAAAGATTCGAACTCTCTGTCCATAAGTATCTGTGTGTCGGTTCGACAACCCGAAAGAGAAGAGCCACACAGCAAACGATGACCCACAGATTTGACGAAACCGAGCCGGTGCAGACCCATTCCAACAAGAAGACCGTATCGGCCTCCCGCGTGCGCATGAACGAACTGGTCATGCCCAACGACACCCGACCCCTGCGGCGGACCTGATGGGGGGGCGCCTGCTGCCGCTGGATGGACGTATCTGCTCAGCCATTTCCGCCCAGCGGCACTGCAACCGTAACGTGGCGACCGTATCGGTGGACAACGTGGAGTTCAAGAACGCCATCAGAGCTGCGGCGAGGTGGTGGTGATCGAGGCGGAGGTGACGCGAACCTTCACCTCTTCCATGGAAGTGGCCATGCAGGTCTGGTCGGAGAACCTGCGCACCGGAGGTCGGGAGCTCTGCGCCGCCTTCTTTCTACACCTTTGTGTCGGCGGAGCGCCGACGGAAAGCCGGTGCCCGTGCCCGACATCGTCCCGAAGCGATTTCGAGAAGGAGCGCGGACGGGGCTGCCGATTGGCGCAGATGCGCCTTAAAGGTTTGCCAAGCGGAGTCGTAAAACCCACCGGAAAAACAAAAGCTGAGCGCCATGGATCCTGACCCAACGGCCCCCGCCAGGCGAAGCGGACCGGTTCCACCCACCTCTGGAACGGGGTACCTGATGGTGCAACGCATTGCATGCCATCGACCTGGGGCACCAACTCCTTCCATGCGGTCAGTCGTGGACATCTATTCCCGACGCAGCTTTCGGACGGTGGACAAGCTCAAGGAGATGGTGAACCTGGGTGGGAGGTATATGGATCGGAAGCTGGGCGTGGAGGCCATGGAGCGCGGCATCTCGGCCCTCCGCGGAGAATCGAGGTTCTCTGCGAAAGCCAGGGGGTGGAGCACATCCTGGCCTATGCCACCAGCGCCATTCGCCGAGGCGGAGAACGGGGGGGAGTTTATCCAGCGTGTTGATCGACGAGATCGGCATCAAGGGCCCGCGGCATCTCAGGGCATGATGGAGGCGCGCCTGATCGCCCGCGCGGTGATGCGCGCGGCTCACCCTGGACGAGCAGCCCGTGCTGATGGCCGACGTTGGAGGGGGCAGCGTGGAGCTGACCGTGGCAGATCGCGACACCTTCTACCACGCCTGCAGCCTGGGGGTCGGGGTGGCGCGGATGGCGGCCGCCTACGTGCCGTCGGACCCTCCTGCCAAAGGGGAGATCAGGAAGCTTCGGGCGCGCTACCGCGAGGAGCTGGATCCCCTGGCCCGGGTGCTCCGGGAGCATCCCATCAAGACCCTCATCGGCTCTTCGGGCACCATGGAGAACATTGCCCTGATGGTCGCGGCCCGGAAGACCCTCAACGCCTCCCTCACGCTCAATGAGCTGGAATTCAGCCGCAGGGATTTCCGCGACTTCTACCGGGAATTCATAAAAATGGACCGCGGTGAACGACTGGAGCAGAAGGGCCTGGAGCAGAGGGTGGATCTGTCATATACCGGCACAGTGCTGCTGGATCACCTGCTGAAGTCTTCGGCATCGACCGGTCAGTCCGCGAGTCGGCCCTGCGAGAAGGGATGATACTTGACTATATCGACAAGGAAAAGGAGCGGCTGGACATGGAACTCAAGGTTAGCCGGGAGTTCGCGCCGACCCGCGGCGGCGCAGTGTGCACGAACTGCTGCGAAAGTGCAACTGGCACGAAGCCCATTCGCGTCATGTGACTAGCCTGGCCTTGCAGCTTTTCGACGACCTGCAGGATGAGCTGGAGCTGCCGGACGGCAACCGCGGGGCTGCTGGAGTATGCCTCGCTTATGCACGACATCGGCTATCACATCTCCACCGCAAGCACCAGCAAGCACGCCCTTTACCTGATACGCAACGCCGATCTGAAGGGCTTCCGGGAAGACGAGATCAACCTCATCGGCCAACGTGGCCCGCTACCACCGTCGCTCCACGCCCAAAACAGGCACAAGCGCTTCCGAAAACTGGACAAGCCGCTCAGGAAGAGAGTGCGGAGGCTTTCCAGCCCTGCTGCGGGTGGCCGACGGGCTCGATCGCAGCCACTACCAAAACCTTCGAAGGTTGGAAATGGAAAAGGGCGAGGAGCGCATCCGGCCCTGTTCGTCCACCGAATCCGACCCGGAGCTGGAAATCTGGGGCGCCATGCGCGAGCGCCATCTCTTTGAAGAGGTGACCGGACGCAGCCTGCAGATTCACCGTGCGCGAAGGCGGGGTGGTTGAAACCGAGCAGCCGGATCCCCTTCCCGAGTACAAGTCCTGAGGTCCGCAACGCGGCAGGCATGCCTGTCAGTATCCCGCAGCGTGCCCGTCCTTGCGCGACTCGGAAGCGCCGATCCAGACCTCGTTTCGAGTACCCACATGATGGCCTGGTAGCCCCCGTAGCCGCCGATGTCGTAGTCCACATCGTGTCCCATGCGATGAGCTTCCGCACCACCGAGTAGGGGATGGCCGACTCCAGGTTTACCTTACCGCCGTCCCGAAGGTAGTCGCCGGCCGCGTCGGTGGGCTGGGTGGAGCCCGTGTGGCGCCAGCGGGGGTTGTCGCCCGCCTCCTGCAGGTTGATGCCCGAAGTCGACGATGATTGGTCAGGATCTGGGCGTGGCCCTGCGGCTGCATCGCCGCCGCCCATGAGCGCCGAAGCTCGCGGGGGGTCTCGCCGTCGCGGCGTCGCGAGGGCGGGGATGATGGTGTGGAAGGGATCGCTTGCCGGGCGCGTAGCCGTTGGCAGTGGTCGGGGTCGATGGATGAAGAGCTCGCCGCGGTCCTGGACACGATCGGCAGCCCGGGCAGGGGTCGATGCCACGGACCCAGTGCCGCGGTAGTTGCTCTGGATGAGGGAGACCATGCCAGCCGGCGCTGTCGGCCGTGGTCAGGTAGATGGTGTCGCCCTCCTCCGGGAGTTCGCCGGCCCGCACGTTGAAGCTGGCGTCCCCGCCGATCTGCCCGCGGCGCCGGGCGGCGTACTCCTCGGAAATAAGCTGCTGCACCGGCACGTCGGCGAAGTCCGGATCGGCGTAGTATTTGGCGCGGTCCTCGAAGGCCAGTTTTTCCTCCACCATGTGGTGCAGGGCCTGGGCCGAGTTGCGTCCCATGCCGGCCAGGTCGTAGCCTTCAAGAATCTGCAGCATCTGCAGGGCGGCGATGCCCTGCCCGTTGGGCGGCAGCTCGTAGACCTCGTATCCACGGTAGTCCACCGACACCGGCTCCACCCAGGTGGAGGTGTGCTGCTCGAAGTCGGCCTTGCGCAGGTAGCCGCCGTTCTCGCGCATCCAGGCGTCGATGCGGTCGGCGATCTCCCCCTCGTAGAAGGCGTCACGGCCGCGTTCGGCCAGCAGGCGGTAGGTGTCGGCCAGTTCGGGCCGCGTCATGATTTCGCCTTTTTCGGGGCACGTCCGTAGACGTCATCTCCTCCCTGAAGGCACCTGGCCGGTCGTTGTGGATTCGCGCGCCGATGTCCCAGTAGTAGGCGATCAGTTCGCTCACCGGGGAATCCCTCCTCGGCGTACCGGATGGGATAAAGACCCAGAAGGAGGCTCATGGGCATGCTGCCCAGCCGGTCGTGCAGGCTGAACCAGCCGTCCACCGCCCGGGACGGAGATGGGCAGCATCCCGTAGGCAGAATGGACGAGCGGTCCCTCTCCTCCAGCTCCTTCTGAAGATCCTCGTAGTTCATGCCCATGGGCGATCGCCCGCTGGCGTTGAGGCCGTAGAGCTTCCGGTCTTCGGCCGACCAGACGATGGCGAACAGGTCGCCCCCGATACCGCTGCCGGTGGGCTCCATGAGTCCCAGCGCCGCGTTGGCGGCGATGGCGGCATCGATGGCGTTGCCCCCGTCTCGGAGCACCTGGAGGCCGACCTGCGTGGCTAGGGGCTGGGAGGTGGCGACCATCCCGTTGGCGCCGATTACCTCCGAGCGGGTGGCGAAGTTTTGGCCGGTGATGCGGTCGGGCTGTGCCTGGACCGCAGGCGCCAGCAGGCCGAAGGAGAGCAGGACCATCAGGAAAGAGCAGAGCGGTTTCATGGCGGGACTGTTCGAAGAGGATTCTGGGCATTATAACCAAGGCGCCCCAAAGATGAAATGCGGGGCCCGCCCGGGGGAGAACCTAGTTTTTGCTCAGCTCGTCGTGGGGCCGCTTGAGTCGCCGGCATTCCCGGCGTCGAGGCGGGCCTGCTCCAGGTACTCGCGTCTTTTGGCTATGCCCCGCCGAGTACCGTAGTAGGTGCCCAGGTAGACGGCGAAAAAGATGGTGGCCAGGAAGAGCCAGCGGGTGGTGGGACGCAGGCCCTCGCCGCCGCCCAGCACCCATGCCAGGGAGGGGAGGGCCAGCAGGGTGGCGAATAGGTAGGGTAGGGCGCCGGCCTGCGGCGATTTCATGGCATAGCGCCGGTTCAGTCCAAATCCCAGGTTGAGGAACACAAAGCCGAAGGCCAGCAGCACCAGGTAGCCGGTGGTACCCTCCATGGCTACAAAGGAGATGAAGCCGTTGGTAAGGATAATCAGCAGTAGTCCCAGTACCACCGAACCGGTGCTGTAGGCCATGATGCGTTGCCAGTTGGAAGTCATTTCTGCTGTAGCCATGCTTCGGGGTCGAGGTCGGTATTGCGGTCACGGACCAGGAAGAAGAGCGACTCTCCGCGCGGGGAGTCGCTCTGCCCGGCCTTGCCAATGATGTCGCCGCTGCGCAGCAGGGCGCGCTGGCGGACGTTGATTTCGCTGAGATTGCCGTAGGCGGTGATATAGCGCCCGTGTTTGACCATCACCACGTCGCCGTAGCCGGGGATGGGACGTATGGCGATGACGTAGCCGTCGTGTACGGCGCGCACGGTCTCGCCCGGGTCGGTGACGATCTCGATGCCCATGTTATTGGTGACTGTGCCGTAGACCGGATGCCGCCTCCGTCCGAAATGCTCGGAGACGGTGCCGCTCTCCACGGGCCACCGCAGGGAGCCCTTGCTGTCGGAAAAGGATTCCTCCATCCGGCTGAGGGTGGCGTCGTCCATGTAGCTCCCGGCGAGGGTCACGCGTTCGCCGGTGGCCTCGTCCACGGTTTCCCCGCCTCCTGTCTCCAGGCTGACAAGGGAGTTGTTGATATCAGTGAGCTGGGAGTCCAGATTGTCCCGGTTGGCCTGGCTTTCGGCCACCTCTTCCCGGTAGCGCTCCAGGTCCTGCCTGAGGGCCTCGCGATCTTCCTCCAGGCCTTCCCTCCGGTCGTCCAGGCGCTGCTTCTCTTCCTGGATCTCGGCCAGCAGCTCGCGGTTACGCTCCTGGGCGGCCAGCAGGTTTTCGCGCGTGCGCTGCAGGCGCTCCTGAGCCTCGCGTACCTGTCCCATCTGCTCCTGTACGTACTCGTCGAAGCGTCCCAGGTAGTAGGCTCGACGCATCATCTGGTTGAAGGACTCCGAGGAGAAGAGCAGGGCCAGTTCGGTGGTACGCCCGTGCTTGTAGAGATAGGTGATAGTGTTCCGGTAGCGTTCCATGAGGGAGCGAAGCTCCCCCTCCCGCCGGTCGATGGCGCGGGTGGTGATGGCGATCTCCTCGCGGATGGAGTTCTGCTCGGCCTCCATCTGTCCCACCTTGTCCTCCTGCAGGGCGATGAGCCGGTTCAGGTTTTCGATGCGTGAGCTGAGGCTGTCGATAGACTGGCTGGCCTCGTCGATCTGCCGTCGATAGCGCTCGATCTGGCGGTTCAGGCGCTGGATCTCCTCGCGGGCGTTCTCCTGCTGCTGCAGCAGGGCCTGGCGCCGCTCTTCGTAGTCCTGGGCGAAGAGGCGGGGCGCCCCGAGCAGGAGCAGGGCGAGCAGCCCGTATGTCACCGCTCTCCTATTCATGATCCATGGTAGATGGGTATGTCCGGGGGAAGGTCGATGCGCAGGGAGTCCAGTTCCGGGTTGATCTCCAGCGAGCGGATCTGGAAGACCACCCTGGCGTTGCCGTCCGCCGAAAAGATAGTAATTTTCCGGGGAATGGCGTAGTCCCCCGTCCGCGCGTAGGCCTCATAGTCGATGCGCGAGTAGGGAAGTCCTGAGGAGGGAGGCTGCTCCACGCGCCGCACCAGGGTGTCGCTGCGTCCCGCGTAGATCTTCCCCCCGCCCTCCAGGTCGGCACGCAGAAGTTCATCGGAGGCGAGCACGCGGCGGATGGGGGCGGCCTCCACCGTGAAGTTGAGCATCTGCAGCACGTTGAGAGAGGCCAGGTGATCGATGCTGCGCAGGCTGCCGGGGCGGATGGGAATCTTGCGGGCGAAACCGTCAAGCCGGTTCCAGATCAGCAGGGTGTCGCCGTCGCTGAGCATTCTGCCGCCCTCAATGCCCAGGCTGTTGCGTATCTCGAGAAGGCTGCGCAGGCGGTTGCCGCGAAAGCGTATGGTCACGCGTTCGGTGCCCTCTTCGCTGCTCACCACCGCGCGTCCCTCTCCCGATACGGCATGCAGGGAGCCGCGGTAGTCGGGCAGGGCACGGGCCAGCTGGGCGGGCGTCACGTCCGTGGGACCGAATTCGGTGTCGGCCAGCTCGCGGGTGGACGAGCAGGCGGCGGCCAGCAGCAGTGCCAGTACGCCGACCAGGGTGCGCGCGCTGTGTGAGGAGGGTATCACGGCCGCTGCTGGAGTTTCTCCTTGAGGTGGGTGCGTGAGGGGGCCATCTCCAGCGCCTTGCGCCACCAGGACCGGGCCTCCTCCAGGTTGCCCATGCGCTCCATCACGTCGCCCATGTGCTCGAGCACCTCCGCGCTGGCCTCCCCGGTGTCGATGGATTTCCGGATGTAGTCGCGCGCCTGCCCGTACTGTTCCAGCTGGAAGTAAACCCAGCCTGCGGTGTCCAGGAAGGCGGCGTTGGCGGGCTGCATGTCAAGGGCTCGCAGGATCATCCGTTCGGCCTCCTCCAGGCGTACCTGCTGGCGCGAAAGGGCGTAGGCGTAGTTGTTGAGCAGGGTGGCGTTGCCGGGATCGAGCTGCAGCGCCTGCTCGTAGGCGCTGTTGCTCTCCTCCCAGGCGTCCAGGCTGGACCAGGCGTCGCCCAGGGTGGTGTAGATGGCCGCTTTCAGCTCGCTGCGGGCGGGCAGGCCGGCAGCCTGCTCCAGTTTCCGGGCCGCCTCTTCGTAGTCGCCCCGCTGCAGGTGGGCGCTGCCCGTGAAATAGAGCACAAAGGGATTCTGGGGCACGTTCTCCTCGGCGCGCGGGGCGAGCTCCACCACCTCTTCGGCGCGGCCCTCCACCGACAGCAGCTGCAGGCGCTGTATCCAGGCCTGGCTGTTGGAGGGCATCAGTTCGGTGGTGGAGGCCAGGGCCTTCAGGGCGCGGCCGTTCTGTCCGGTGTAGGAGAAAAAGTCGGCCGCCAGGGCGTGGGCGGGTCCGAATTCGGGCTCCGCCTGCCGGAAACGGTCCAGCAGGCGGCCGGTGGCCTCGCGCAGCTCGACGCCGGCGGTGTCCTGGCGGAAACGCGAGAGCATGAACTCGGCCACCGACATCTTGGCGTCGCGGGCGACCAGTGAGTCGGAAACCAGGTCGCCCAGCAGGGTGGAGACGCTGTCCCATTTGGCCTCGGAGGCCAGCATTTCGGAAAACATAAGCAAGGTGTTAGGGTCACGCCGGTTGCGCTCCAGCGCCTCTCGGAGCATGGCCTTGGCCTGCCCGTCACGGCCCATCTTGCGGTAGAACTGGCTGAGCAGCTGCAGGTTGGCCAGGTTGCCGGGGTCCAGCTCGCGGATGCGGTTGAGGGTGGCGATGGAGGAGTCCTGCTGTGCCATTTCGCTGAAGTTGCGCAGCTTCTGCAGGTAGACCTCCACAGAGGGCCCCCGCAGGCGGATCATCCGGTTGTAGAGCCGGTTTGACTCCGCCCGCTCGCCCTGCCGGGCCAGCGCGTCGGCCAGCCGGTAGATCACGTCGGTATCGTTGGGATGGTGCTTCAGGGCTTCCCGCAGCTGGGTTACGGCGGCGTCGTTGCGGCCGGCCGTGCGGTAAATTTCCTCCAGTTTCAGGCGGAACCACTTGTTGGCGGGCTCCAGCTCAACCGCCTGCCGTCCGTAGGCGGAGGCGTCGGGGAGTTTGCCCGCGCGAAGATAGGCGTCCGCCAGCGCAAAATTGACGGCGGCATGGTCCGACAGCATGGCCTGTGCGGCCGAGAGCAGCTGTACCGCCTCCGTGTACTCTTCGTTCTCAAATGCCCGCAGGCCCTCGATGTAGGCGGCCCGGGCCTTGAGGCTGTCAGGGGGTTCCCCGCTGCGCTGCTGGGCCTGCGCGGCCAGTGAAACGCCCAGCAGAAGGGCGGCGAAAAGTATGTGGATGAGCGGATGCTTCATGATATTGCGAGCACGGTTGGAGCACAAGAAACGCGTGCCCCGCTTCAATAGTACCACTAATTCGGGGATCATGCGATGGCCTTTCTCCATACATTCAGCCGCCGGAAGGCGTGCTTCATGCGCGAGCCGTACCAGCTGAACCATTCGCCCTCCACCAGCAGCACCCGCGCGTCGGGGACGTGCTGCTCGACCGCCTGCAGGTGCTTTTCCTTGAAAGGGTAGGGCTCGCTGCTGAGCAGCACCAGTTCGGGGTGGCGGCGCGCCAGCTTCTCCGGCTCGAAGCGCGGGTAGCGCGTCTGGGAGCCAAAGACGTTGCGCAGGCCCCAGTGGGTCAGCACGTCGTGGATGTAGGTATCTCCGCCCACCGTCATCCACGGGTCCTTCCAGATGCAGTAGGCCGTGCGCAGGTCGGGTTCGTCGGGACGCTCCTCCAGAGCCTCGCTGATTCCACCGGTGAGCTCGCGTGCGGACTCCCCGCATCCCAGGTCCCCGCCCACCTCGTGAATGGCCAGCAGAGCCTCCTCGATGGTGGCGATGCGGGTGACCCGCACGTGGACGGCCTCCTGCAGCCGCTCCACATCCTCGCGCCGGTTCTCCTCGCGGTTGGCCACCACGTAGTCGGGTTCCAGCTCAAGAATGTCATCCACCCGAGGGTTTTTGGTCCCCCCGATAATGGGCACCTGCTCGACCTTCTCCTTGGGATGCACGCAGAAGCGGGTGCGTCCCACGAGGCGGTCCCCCGCCCCCAGGTCGAAGAGCAGCTCGGTGAGGCTGGGCACCAGGCTTACGATGCGTTGCGGTGTGGGATCCATGGTCTGTGGTTCAGGTCAGTCGGTTCACGATGGCCTCCACCTGGCGGGCGTAGCTTCCGCCGAAGAGGTTGGTGTGCACCAGCAGGGGATAGAGGTTGTAGAGGTCGACGCGGTCCTCGAAGCCCGGCTCCAGCGGGCTCTCCTCATCGTAGGCGCGGTAGAACGCTGCGGGAAAGCCGCCGAACAGGCGGGTGAAGGCCATCTCGATTTCGCGGTGGCCGTAGTAGACGGCGGGATCGTAGATCACCGCCTCGCCATCGGGTCCCCAGTAGAAGTTGCCTCCCCAGAGATCGCCGTGCAGCAGGGCGGGCGGTTCTTCGGGGATGAGCTCCTCCAGTTTGCCGTAGAGACGCTCGAAGGCGCGTGCGATTTCGGCGGACAGCTTTCCGTCGTCTACCGCCATGGCTACCTGGGGCTCCAGCCGCTCCTCCCGGAAAAAGTCGGTCCAGCGTTCGTGGGCACGGTTCGACTGCGGCAGGCGGCCGATGTAGTTGTCGTGGTCCAGTCCAAATTGCTCACGGCTATGGCCGTGCTGTACGGCCAGGCGCCGGCCGAATCGCTCTGCGGCGCCCCCGGCGGGGCTGCCCTCCTCCACGTATTCCATCAGCAGGTATCCGGTGCCGCCGGTTTTCCCGAAGGAGAGCGTGCGGGGAATGCGGAGTCCGCTGGCGGCCGCGCGAAGCTCTTCCAGCCCCAGGCTCTCCGCGCGGAACATGTCCGGGTCGGCGGCGCGGTTCCATTTGAGAAAACAGGTTCCGTGTGTGCCGGTCTCCAGTCGCGCCGCCTCGTTGATGCTGCCGCCGGATACGCGGGTAACGCCGGAAATGCGCAGGGGCTCTCCCACGCCCGAATCGGGCCGGACGCCCTCGAGTGCGTCGCGCAGCTCCCCGGGAATCATGATTCGGTGCCGGAGTCGGCGTCCACGCGCTCGGAGAGCCGGTCGAGTAGCTCCTGGCAGGAGCGGCGGACCACCTGGAAGACCTTTTCGAAGCCGTCTATGCCCCCGTAGTAGGGATCGGGCACCTCGCGATCGCCGGGATTGGGGTCGAACTCCCGCATCAGGGCTATCTTGTGACCGTACCGACTTTGTGCGTCCAGGCTCTTGATGTTGGAGAGGTTCTCCTTGTCCATGGCCAGGACCAGGTTGTAGTAGTCGAGGTCGGAGGACTCAAAGCGGCGGGCCCGCGAGTGCAGGGTGATGCCGTGACGGTTGGCTGTCTGCTGGCTTTTGCTGTTGGCCGGCTCGCCTATGTGGTAGGCGGAGGTGCCGGCCGACTCAATTTCAAAATAACCCTGCAGGCCCTCCTCGTTTACCAGGTGCTGAAACACGCCCTCGGCGGTGGGACTGCGGCAGATGTTGCCCAGGCAGACAAAGAGGATGCGGAAGGGAGAATCCTTGGTGATCGGTTTGTCAGGAATCATGGGGTCGTTATTGGGTTGGACGGAAGATAGCTTAAGCCGGGCAGAGGATGCAAAAAGCCCTGGGGTCCATCAATATTAAAATTCCTCCTTCCATGTGAATTGGAGAACTAAGACTTGTATCTTGGGCGACTGTTGACGTTGCGGGTTCCCTCCCGGGGATCTTCAAACCTACGGTTAATCGGCGATTTTTTTGTATATTTGCGGTTTTCTGTAAGCCAAAGCAGTATGTAAACGGCCTTTATGAGCAAACAGTTCGAAGAAGTAAAGAAACTCAACTACTCCAAACACGAGGTGGAAACCCTCCGCTGGTGGAAGGAGAACGACATCTTCCGCAAGAGCCTCAGCAGCCGCGAGGAGGGCATCCCGTTTACCTTCTATGAGGGACCCCCGACGGCAAACGGCAAACCGGGCATCCACCACGTAATGTCGCGTACGGTGAAGGACCTCTTCTGCCGCTACAAGACCCTCAAGGGTTTCCGCGTGGAGCGCAAGGCGGGATGGGACACCCATGGCCTGCCGGTGGAGATCGAGGTTGAGAAGGAGCTGGGGCTCGAGGGACGCGAGCAGGTCGAGGCCTTCGGCATGGACAAGTACAACGAGAAGTGCCGCAGCAGCGTGCTGAAGTACAAGGACCTGTGGGACAAGCTCACCAATCGCATGGCTTACTGGGTGGACCTGGACGATCCCTATGTAACTTTTGAGAACGACTACATCGAGTCGGTCTGGTGGGCCTTCAAAACCCTCTACGAAAAAGGCCTGGTCTACCAGGGCTACAAGATCCAGTGGTACTCTCCCGGCAGCGGCACCGTGCTCTCCTCCCACGAGGTGAGTCTGGGCTACCAGGAGACGCAGGATCCCTCCATTTTTGTGAAGTTCCCGGTGGACGGCGAGGAGAAGACCTATTTCCTGGCCTGGACCACCACTCCGTGGACCATCGTCTCCAACATGGCCCTGGCCGTGAATCCCGACCTCGACTACGTCCGCGTGCGCCTGTCGGAGGGCGGCCGGACCGAAGACTATATCCTGGCCAAGGAGTGCCTGGAGGAGGTGCTCGACCACGACTACGAGATCGTGGAGGAGTACCGCGGCAGCGACCTGGTCGGCCGCACCTACGAGCCTATTTTCGACTACGGCCGCCGGGCCCATCCCGAGGCGGACGCCTGGAAGGTGATCGAGGCCGATTACGTCTCCACCGAAGAGGGCACTGGCCTGGTGCACATCGCCCCGGCCTTCGGCGCCGACGACTACGACCACGCCATCGACAAGGGCATTCCCCTGTTCAACCCCATCGACGGGGACGGTCGCTTCACGGAGCAGGCCGGAGACTTCGCCGGCCAGTGGTTCAAGGACGCCGACAAGGAGATCGCCCGCGCCATCAAGGACAGGCACATGATGTACAAGCACGAAACCTGCGTGCACAACTACCCCTTCGACTGGCGCAAGGGCACCCCGCTTATGCAGTTTCCGGTGGAGTCGTGGTTCATCCGCACCACCGACGTGAAGGACAAGATGGTCTCCTCCAACAGGGAGATCAACTGGAAGCCCCCCAGCACCGGCACTGGACGTTTCGGCACCTGGCTGGAGAACAACGTCGACTGGGCCGTCTCCCGCCAGCGCTACTGGGGCACCCCCATCCCCCTCTGGGTCAGCGACAAGGACCCGGATTACGTGGAGTGCATCGGCAGCGTAGAGGAGCTGCGCCGCAAGGCGGGGCTGCCGGAAGACAAGGAGATCGACCTGCACCGCCCGCACATCGACGGCATTACCTGGGAGGGGCCCAACGGCGGCACCATGCGCCGCATCCCCGACCTGCTGGACGTCTGGTTTGACTCCGGCTCCATGCCCTTCGCCCAGTGGCACTACCCCTTTGAGAACAAGGAGCTTTTCGACGAGAACTTTCCTGCCGATTTCATCGCCGAGGGGGTTGACCAGACCCGCGGGTGGTTCTATACCCTGCACGCCCTTGGCACCATGCTCTTCGACCAGCCCGCCTACCGCAACGTGGTTTCCAACGGGCTGGTGCTCGACGAGAACGGCGAGAAGATGAGCAAGTCGAAGGGCAATAGCGTGGAGCCCTTCGAGGTGATACAAAAATACGGGGCCGACACCGTCCGCTGGTATATGATGAGCAACTCTTCTCCCTGGGAGAACCTGCGTTTCAGCGAGGATGGACTGCAGGAGACCCAGCGCAAATTCTTCAACACCTTGGTGAACACCTACTCCTTTTTCGCGATGTACGCCAACATCGACGGCTTCACCTACGACGGCACGCCCATCCCCGCCGGGGACCGCACGGAGATGGACCGCTGGATCATCTCGCGCGCCAACACCACCGTAAAGCTGGTGGACGAACACCTGGACGACTACGAGCCCACCAAGGCGGCGCGCGCCATCGAGGATTTCACCGAGGAGCTCAGCAACTGGTACGTGCGCCGCAACCGCCGGCGTTTCTGGAAGGAGGGCAAGAGCCTGGACAAGAAGGCCGCCTACCAGACCCTCTACGAATGCCTGATGGACCTGGCCAAACTTATCTCCCCCATCGCTCCCTACCTGGGCGAATGGCTCTTCCAGCGCCTCAACCAGGTTACGCAAAAAGACGAGGAGTCGGTGCACCTCTCCTTCTATCCTACGGTGGAGGAGACTGCCATCGACAAGCAGCTGGAGAACCGCATGCAGATGGCGCGGCAGATCTCCTCCATGGTGCTCAGCCTGCGCAACCGCATCGAGATCAACGTGCGCCAGCCGCTGGCCCGCATCATCCTGCCCATCGAGAACGAGGAGGACCGCCAGGCTGTGGAGTCGATGAAGGACATTATTCTGGACGAGGTGAACGTTAAGGAGATCCAGTACGCGGACGACGACTCCGGCATCGTGGAGAAGTCGGCCAAGCCCAACTACCCTGTGCTGGGCAAGAAACTGGGCGAGAAGGTCAAGGCCCTGGCACCGCGCGTGAAGGAACTTACCACTGAAGAGATTACGCAATACGAGCAGAGCGGCTCCATTGAAATCGACCTGGGCGGGGAGTACGGTACCGTGCGCCTGGGCAGCGAGGGACTTGAAATAAGCCGGACCGGCCTGGAAGGCTGGTCGGTGGAGACCGAGGGCGGGCTCAGCGTAGCCCTCGACACCGAGATGACGCCCGAACTGGAACGCGAGGGGTTGGCCCGCGAGTTTGTCAACCGCATCCAGAACATGCGCAAGGAGGCCGATTTCGAGGTGGTCGACCGCATCTGGATCGGTTTCGAAGGCTCCGGCCGTCTGGAGGAGGCCGTTGCGTCCATGGATGACTACATCCAACGGGAAACCCTCGCCGAAGAGATTCACAGCAAGAAGCTGGAGGTCTCGGATTTTGTCAAACAGTGGGAAATCGGTGACGAACCATGCACCATTTCCATCAGAAGAACCCCCAAACAATAAGGTGTGCTTATGGCATCCCCCAAAAATGATGAACGCGTATCTCCCTATTCGGACGAGGATTTGGAGTATTTCAAGGAGATCATTCTGAAAAAGCGGTCGGAGGCCGAGAATGAGCTGGAATCGCTGCAGAACTCCCTCCGTGACAGTATGGAGAACGCCTCCGACGAGTCGGCCTACTCCTTTCACATGGCGGACGCCGGCACTGACGCCCAGGAGCGCGAGAAGACCTACATGCTCTACAACCGTACCCGCAAATTTGTCAAATACCTCGACGAAGCGCTCAAGCGCATCGAGAACAAGACCTACGGGGTGTGCAAGGTGACGGGCAAGAAAATCTCCAAGGGCCGCCTGGAGGCCGTACCCCACACACAGCTCAGTATCGAGGCCAAGTTAAAACGCCGTTGAACGTACCTGCTGTCCCTGCGTGTCTATCGAATCCTCCCATAACGCCAAACTTTGGGCCCTCAGCCTGCCTGCCGTACTGGTGGTGGTTCTCGACCAGGTCACGAAGTACCTGGTGCGGACGACTCCCGAGCTGCAGAACTGGGACTTGGTTCCCGGCCTGCTCTCCTTTCACTACACACAGAACCCGGGGATGGCCCTGGGAATGGACTGGGCTCCCACACCGGTCATCAGTTCCGTCGCCATCGTGGTCGCCCTGGGTCTGCTGGTCTACATCCTGAAAACCCTGCACCATGCCACTGCGGGCTACCTGGTGTGCATGGGACTAATTATCGGAGGGGCCTTCGGCAACATCATCGACCGCCTGATCATGGCGAAGATTCAAGGCTACGGGGGTGTTCTCGATGGACACGTCGTCGATTTTATTCACTTCACCATGATCGCCCCTGACTGGGTGCCCTGGCTGGGCGGTTATCCCGTCTTTCCTTACATTTTCAACATCGCCGACTCGGCCATAAGCGTGGCCATAGTCGTGCTGCTTCTTTTCCACCAGAAATTTCTGCATCCGCAGACGCGCGGAGATTCCGGCGCCCACGAGGCCGCGGAGACTTCACCGGAGGGTACAGCTACTCCCTGACAATGCTGTCGAGGAATTCGGGATCGTGGGGGTCCAGTTCCTTCAGTTTCAGGTCGTGTCCCATCTTGTCCCTCTTGGTCTTCAGGTAACGCACGTTTTCGGGATAGGCGCCCACTTCCAGGGGCACGCGCTCCACCATCTCCAGACCGAAGCTTTTCAGCCCCACCCTCTTGACCGGGTTGTTGGTCATCAGCCGCAGCTTGCTCACGTCCAGCGTGCGCAGAATCTGCGCCCCCACGCCGTAGTCGCGGTGGTCGGGCTCGAAGCCCAGGGCCTCATTGGCCTCCACCGTGTCCATGCCCTGCTCCTGCAGCTTGTAGGCCTTCAGCTTGTTGACGAGTCCGATGCCCCGTCCCTCCTGGTTCATGTAGAGCACCACGCCCCGGCCTTCCTTCTCCACCTGCAGAAGGGCCTGGTGGAGCTGCTCGCCGCAGTCGCAGCGCTTCGAGCCGAAAATGTCGCCCGTCATACAGGACGAGTGCACCCGCACCAGCACCGGATCGCTCTCCTCCCAGCTTCCTTTAGTGAGCGCCAGGTGGTGGTCGCCGGTCAGGCGCTCTTCGAAGGCGTGCAGGTTGAAGTCGCCGTAGATGGTGGGCAGGTTCACCTGGACGATCTTGCGCACCAGGGTCTCGTTCTGCATGCGGTAGGCGATGAGGTCCTTGATGGTGACGAGCTTCATGTTGAACTCGTCGGCGATCTCCACCAGGTCGGGGATGCGGGCCATCTCCCCGTTGTCCTTCATGATCTCGCAGATGATGCCGGCGGGCCTGAGCCCGGCCAGGCGCGCAAGGTCGATGGCCGCCTCGGTATGGCCGGCGCGGCGCAGCACGCCGCCCTCGGTTCCGATGAGGGGGAAGATGTGGCCCGGCCGGCGGAATTGTCCCGGCTGGGCGTCGTCACGGATCAGCTCGCGAATGGTGTTGGCCCGGTCGGAGGCGGAAATGCCCGTGGTGGTCAACTCCTTATGGTCCACCGAGACCGTAAAAGCGGCCTCGTCAGGGTCGGCGCCCTCGTTGACCATGTAGTCCAGGTCCAGCGAGTAGGCTTTCTGGCGGGTGATAGGCACGCAGATGAGTCCCCGCCCGTATTTGGCCATCAGGTTGACCGCTTCCGGGGATACCTTTTCGGCGGCCATCAGGAAGTCGCCTTCGTTCTCGCGGTCCTCGTCGTCCACGACGATGACCATGCGACCCTGTTTAATGTCTTCGACAGCTTCTTCAATGCGGTCGAAGCGGGTGGAGCCGGACATGGCGCTGGTGCCTAGTTATCGTTCTTGTTGGGATTGACGTCCGTAATGGAGCTTTTCATAAAGCGCGCTTTCACGCCCTTGTCAATTTCGGCCAGTACAGAGTCCTCCTCAACAGCCGTAACCTGTGCCACCATTCCGCCCGAGGTGACGATCTTGTCGCCCTTCTCAATGTTGGAAACTTTCTCCTGGATCTCTTTTTGGCGCTGGCTCTGGGGACGGATGATGAACCAGTAAAAAATGAGGAAGATGGCCGCCATGAAGATGAGGCTGGTCCACCCGCTTCCTTCCTGGCCGGCCATGAACAACAACGGTGCTGATTCGAACATGTAAGGGTGCATTTGGTTGGTGTGGATGGTGCTGCAAAAGGCAAAGATACCATTTTTGGCACCTTCCTACAATTTGGGGCGCGGGGAGGAGGGGCTGCGCCGGTCTCAGCCGCCGGGATAGAATTTGCCGTCGCCGGAGGCGTGGTCACGCAGCAGGCCGGCCGGCTTGAATCGCTCGCCATGCCGGCTTTCGAGGCGCTCCAGGCGGGCGAGCACCGTGTCGGGCCCTTCCCGGTCAATCAGCCGGAAGGGTCCCCCGAGAAAGGGCGGGAAGCCCAGTCCCAATATGGCGCCCATGTCGCCGTCCTCCGGCCGGTCCAGGATCTCTTCCTGAAGGCAGTGCAACGCCTCGTTGACCATCACCAGGCTCATGCGGCGCTGCACCGCCTCCGACTCCATCTCCTTGCGGCCGGAGCTCCCGAAATGACGGTAGATCTCCTCGTTGGGAGATTTTTTCTTTCGTTCGCCGTTTTTCTGCTCGTAGCGGTAGAATCCCCTGCCGTTCTTTTTGCCCTCGTAGCCCTCATCGTGGAGCTTCTTGGCCTTGTCGCTGGGCTGGGCGCCGCGGGCGCTGAACATGGGATTGAGCACGTCGGTGATGTGGGCGGCCACGTCGATGCCCACCTCGTCGAAGAGTGCGGCAGGTCCCACAGGAAAGCCGAAGTCCTTCATAATGCGGTCGAGCTGTTGGATGGAGATGCCCTCCTCCAGCAGGGTGAGTGCCTCGTTCATGAAAGGCGCCAGGATGCGCGTGGTGTAGAAGCCGGGTCCGTCGTGTACCACGATCACGTGCTTGCCCTGCTCGATGCCCACCTGGCGGGCCGTGGCAGCCACCCAGTCGGCCGTCCGGTCGGTGGTGATGATCTCCAGCAGGGGCATTTGGGGTACGGGCGAGAAGTAGTGCATGCCCACCACCTGCTCCGGCCGGGAGGAGGCCTCGGCGATGTCGGCGATGGGCAGGGAGGAGGTATTGGAGGCGAAAATGGCGTGGTCGGGCAGCACCTTCTCGGCTTCACGGAGGATGTTTCGCTTGAGTTCCAGGTCCTCGAAGACCGCCTCGATGACCAGGTCGACGTTTCCAAAGCCCTTGTAGCTCCCGCTCGGGGTGATCAGTCCGCTTACGCGGTCGCGCTCAAAGGAGGAGATAATGCGCTTGGATACTTTCTTGTCCAGCTCCTTCCATACGGCCCGCTTGCCCTGGGCGGCCTCCTCGGCCGAGCGGTCCTTGAGCAGCACCCGGTAGCCGTTGTTGGCGCTTACGTCGGCGATGCCCGAGCCCATGAGTCCCGCGCCTAGCACGCCCAGCTTGCGGACCGGCCGCGCCAGCTCCTTCTGCGGGTTTTTCTTGGCGCCCTGCATGCCGAAAAAGAGATTGACCAGCGCCTTCGATTCGGGGGTGGCGGCCAGCTCGCCGAAGGCCTTCGACTCGGCCTCCAGGCCGGCTTCGAGGCCCTGTCGCATGCCTGTCTCCACGCATTCGATAATGCGGGCGGGGGCCGGATAGTTACCCCGGCTCTCTTTGGCGGCGCGCTTGCGCGACTGCCGGAAGATGATCCATCGTCCCAGGGGGTTGCCCTCCAGCAGGCGGGCAAGCAGTCCCCGCTTGTCCTTGCGGGAGAATTTGCCGGCGTTCATGCGCTCCACGGCGGCCAGCGCGGCGGTAAGCACCGCGTCGCGATGGGTGAGCTCGTCCACCAGTCCCATCTTGTAGGCCTGCCGGGGATAGATGTTCTTGCCGGTGAGCATGTAGGTGAGGGCGTTCTGCAGGCCGACCAGGCGCGGAAGGCGCTGCGTGCCGCCCCCACCCGGGAGGAGCCCCAGTTTTACCTCCGGCTGTCCCATTACGGTTTTGGAATGGCGGGAGGCTACGCGGTAGTGGCAGGCCATGGCCACCTCCAGACCCCCGCCGAGGCAGGCCCCGTGAATGGCGGCCACCACCGGTTTGTCGAGCTTCTCCACCTGCAGCAGCAGCTCGTTGCCGCGTCGGCTCAGCTCCTCGATGTCTTCCGGCGCCTCCTTGTTCTTGAGCATCTCCACGTCGGCCCCGGCGATGAAGGCGTCTCTCTTGCCGCTGACCAGCACCACGCCCTTCACCGAGGGCCGGGAGAGTTCGTCCATAGCTCCGGTGAACTCCGAGATCAGCTCCTCGTTGAGGGTGTTCACGCGGGAGCCGGGCTGGTCGAGGGTGATCACGGCCACATCGTCGCGGTAGGAAATATCCAGGTAGCTCATGGCAGTCGGTCAGGATGAAAGACGTTCCAGGATGAGGGCGTGTCCCTGTCCCCCGGCCGCACAGGCGGCCACCAGGGCGAAGGTGCCGTCCTCGTCGTGCAGCCGGTTGACGGCGGTGGTCACCAGGCGCGTGCCGGTGGCCCCGAAGGGATGGCCCAGCGAGAGGGAGCCGCCCAGGGTGTTGAAGCGGTCCATGGGAATCTCCCCCACAGCCTTGTCGCGCCCCAGCTTCTCGCGGGCGAAAGTTTGGGAGTCCAGCGCCTTGAGCACCGTCAGGATCTGTCCGGCGAAGGCCTCGTGGAACTCGAACACGTCGATATCGTCGAGGGTGAGTCCCATGGCGTCCAGCACCTTCGGCGTAGCGTAGGCGGGTCCAAGCAGCAGCTCGTCCTTCGGGTCCTGCGCCACATAGGTGTAGGCGCGGAGGACGGCCCTGGGATGCAGTCCCAGTTCCTTCGCCTTGGACCGGCTCATGATCAGCGAGGCCGAGGCGCCGTCGGTCAGGAAGGAGGAGTTGCCGGCGGTGACCGTGCCGTGGGGCTTGATGAAGGCCGGACTGAGCTTTTCGAGCTTCTCCATGGAGGTGTCCTCCCGGAAGCCGTTGTCCTGCTGTAAGGTGGCAAAATCGGGCGGCACCGCCGCGGGGAAGAGCTCATCGTCCAGCTTGCCGCTGTGGGTGGCCTCGGCCGCCAGTCGGTGGGAGCGGAGGGAATAACGGTCCTGCTCCTCCCGGCTGATGCCAAACCGGGCCGCCATGCGGTCGCAGCTCTCGCCCATGGTCTCCCCGGTGGAAAATTCGGCGATTTCGGGGATATCGGGCAGCAGGTCCGAGGGACGCAGGCCCTTGAAAAAGGAGAGCCAGTCTGACAGCGACTTGTACTTGCGGGCGTCCAGCAGCTTCTGCCGGAATTTCCTGCGGAACCGGATGGGGATGTCCGACATGGTCTCGGTGCCTCCCGCCAGCACGATCTCGCACTGTCCGCTGCGGATCAGGTCCACCGCGCTGGTAACCGCCTGGTTGGAGGAGATGCAGGCCATGGTCACCGTGTGGGCCGGCACGGAGTCCGGCACACCCGCCCCGAGAGCCGACTCCCGGGCCACATTGCTGGTGTTCACGTCCTGGATGACCGTCCCCATGATCACGCGGTCCAGCTGGGAGGCGTCGATGGCGGAACGCCCGATCAGGCCTTCGATGGCCATGCGTCCCAGGTCATAAGCCATCAGCTCCCTATACCCGGTGCCGGATCGCTGGAAAGGAATACGGCCGCCGTCCACAAACACGGCGGTACGTTCGGGTCGGGAGGATTCATCCATGGGAGGGCGCCCTCGGGAGGCGCAGGTTAGATTGAGGTTCCTTTGCCAGGTAAGCTAAAATGGGCCAACGGCGGCTGCGAGTCAAGGGGAAGTTAACAGTGTTAACCTGTAAGTCATTTCCCCGCACATTCCGGTGAAAAGCGTTTTGTCTGCATTTCCATTCTTCGTATATTTGCACATCGCTTCCGGGCGGTGCCCTGCCCGTAACAATCCCGAGAGGGGTGGTTAGCTCAGCTGGTTCAGAGCACCTGCCTTACAAGCAGGGGGTCACTGGTTCGAATCCAGTACCACCCACACACAGGATTTTATCGTTTTTTAAGAGCCCCGTTTGGCCGTCCTCCTCCTCCCAGGCCATTCGGGGCTTCTTTTTTTAATCCTTTTCAAACACCCTATCCCCCCATTTGCGCTCCCGGCGGGTGAGCCACGATCCCTGTCCCCGCTGCCGGACGAAGCGGCAGCCGCGGGCCGAGATCCAGCAGGCCAGGAAGGCCAGCAGCACAGCCGAAACGGTGGCCACCGGCTGCAGGGACACGTTACCGTAGACGGCCTGCCCAAAGTCTACCGCCCGGTTCAGGTGGGCCATGACCTGGTTGAGAGCCTCGCCCCCGTATCGCTGGTTGAAGGCGGCCGCAGTAAGGGTATTGTAGTCCTCGATCACGCGCGCCAGCCATGCGGCCTGATCGGGCCAGGCTACCACGCGGCGGACCGCCTCTCCCAGCGACCCGAAGCCGGTCGCCAGTTTCTCAGGAAAGGATCCAGGCGCAGCCAGCGTGATGAGGGCGGCCAGCCCGGCCGCCGCTTTCAGCAGGTATTCCATCAGAAAGAGGATGGGCCTGATTACCATGTCAGCAGGGGAGTATCTCATGGCTGGCTTTGGGTTCAACGGGGACGCCTGAAGTATAGCAAAATATGCCGGAAGCTCCGCCCGCCCCGCTTGTTCCGTTGCATGTATCCGGGATTTAACCGTATTTAAAGACAGTAATCTGGAGAGACTGCGTTTCAGCGTACATACGGCAGGTGTTACCCTCTAACTCACACCAACCAAAGAAACGGGGTTCATATGGATGCCAAAAAGTACCTGATTGCAACGGTAACGGGGCTGATCGTGATGTTTGTTCTCGCCTACCTGGGACACACCCTCCTGATGGAGGCCATGTTCGAGAATTCTCCCATGGATGCCATCGCCAAAGATATGCCCAGCATACCGGGCATTGCAGTGGCCTACCTGGTTCTCTCGCTGCTAATGGCCTACATGTATCCGAAGGGGGTGGAAGGCAGCAGCGTGATGGGCAACGGGCTGCGTTTTGGCCTGCTGGTGGGGCTGCTCTTCTCGGTACCCATCTCTATCATCATGTACAGCACCATTGAGGGCGGCACTGTTACCATGATTGTGGCTGAGGGCGTCTGGCATATGATCGAACAGGGCGCCGGCGGCATGGCTATAGCCTACGTATATGGCGCGTCCGGCAACACCTCCTCGGCTTCGCCGGGCATGTAGCCGGTAGACAGAATTAAAAAGCAAACCCCGCAGGCCCAATCTGGGCTGCGGGGTTTGTTATAGGCGGGATGGCCTGCGGGGGATTAGTTTCCGCTGAGCGTAACGGTGCCCAGGTCGGTTTCCTCGCCTTCCTCCACTTCGATGTCTGTAATTGTGGTGTCGGCCCACGCATCGCCGGTAGGCTCGATGGAAAGGCGGTAGGTGCCTGCATCCAGTCCCCGGAAAAGGAAGCTTCCGGTGGAGTCAGGTTGGGTGGAGGAGGTGTCGTCCTCCATAATGGCAAAGATATTGGGATGGGCTTCGACCGGTTCGACCTGTCCTGCAAGGGACCCCGTATCGGAATCCCCTCCGTTTTCCACGAACGCCTTGAGAACGGGCTTCAGCAGGTACATGCCACTGTTTCCGGCCTTAACCACCGACTGTCCGGCATCAAAGTCAACGACCAGCTCCAGGTTTTCTCCCTCATCGAGTTGGGTGTCAAATCTTACTTTGTATCCGGACTGCTGTCCGCTGGGGACCTTCAGGTCCCGCAGGGAACTGTTCACCATCACGGTGTTATCGCTGCCCAGCAGCAGGCGCAGTTCGGTGTAACGGCCCGGCTCCAGGTCGGCGCTGGCCAGGAGCGTGTCTACGCCATTCTGCAGCTTGAGCAGGTCAACCGTCATGGGCTCCATCTCCAGGTCGATCCACTGCTCGTTTTCGCTGGAATCTTCCTCCGTGGCGTCTGAATCGGGAGGCAGGTGGCGGATACGGAGTCCCTGTACGTCAATATTCACCTGCTGGTAGTCGCCCGGGGCATCGGTCAGGCGGATGTCGATGCGTCCCTTGCCTTCTTCCATCCCGCCCGTTAGGGTGTCGCTGCACGAGTAGCCGACCACAAGCAGCAATGCCAGTGCCAGGATGCTGTTCATCAGGGTGCGCAGGGGAGATGTCGTCGAAAGGTCTTTCATGGTTCTGAGCGTTAAATGGGCATTACATGGATGCTTCAGCATGGTATTGTTACTGTACAATGCGCGGGATGTTCCACGATGCCGCGCGGAGGTAGCAGGGCTAGTGTAGGGGATTTCCCCACAACTGCAAATAGGTCTGTCGTCCATTTGGATAGGCCTTATTTCCTTACATTTACCCTATTCCGGCTTGCAGGCATCCGGCCGGCAGACGGGTCACCGCATGATAGCCCTATGGACGCACAACTCCATATTTCCGTTGACGAGCAGGTCATCAATCCGGTCTGCGAATTTGCCTACAGCTGGTGTCGCAATTGCGGTATGGGAAAAAAGGATGCCGAGCGATTTACGGTAGCTGTGAGCGAGCTGATCAGCAACATCATCCAGTTCGCCTATCCGCGGGAAAGCCGCCACGGCATCGACCTGAGATTTCGGCATACGCTGACCGAAGTGGAGCTGGTGGTCAGCGAGGTGGGCGAGCCCTTCGATCCCGACCGTCATCGTTACGACCCACGCCGGGCCCTGGAAATAGATCAATTCGAGGGAGCCGGGCTGCGCCTCATGCGCGCCTTTACCGATGAGTGTCTCTTCGTCAACAAGGGCAAGGAGGGCAAGGAATTTCATCTCTCCAAGCGCCTTCCCGTGAGTGAGCTGGATACCGTTTTGGAGCGCTCTCGGATTTTAAAGCCTGCCCCTCCCAGAGAACCGGACGAGGGGAAAACGGCGGGGGATGAGGCCCGTGAAGCCTGGACAGTGGAACGTGTGCGGGCAGAGGATGCCGAAGATGTGGCCAAACTGATCTACCGAACCTACGAATATTCCTATACCAAGGAAGACCTCTATTTCCCGAAAAAGATCGAGCAGTCCCTGCTTGCCAAGGAGAAGCTGGGCGTGATCGCCCGGCTGAAGAGCGGCGAGGCCATCGGTTACTTTGCCGTGCTGCGCAAGAAGGATTCCAATATCGCAGAGGTAGGGGAGGCGGTGGTATCCCCGCAGCATCGCCGCCGCGGAGTGATGAGCGCCATGATGGAGCGGCTCATTGAAGAGGCACGCCGGCAGCGGCTGCATGGGCTCTTCGGCAAGGCGGTCACCATCCATCCGGTCAGCCAGCGCGTCAACCATAAATACGATTTTGTGAGTACTGCTCTGCTCTTGGCGGAGACCAGCAGCAAGGTGGTTTACAAGGGCTTTGACGAGCAGTACCCGCAGCCTGTCTCGGTGGTGGTCGATTTCCTGCCGTTGGCCGAATGGTCTCCCAAGAAGGTCTTCCTGCCCGCTCCTTACACGGAAATGCTGTTGGAGACCTACCGACAGCTGAGGGTCCCGATCGAACAGGCAACGCCGAAAGAAGGGCGTATGGCACCCCGGTCGGAAATTGAACTGATCATCAACTACTCCTATGCTACATCCCTGATAGTCGTGCACAAATACGGTCCGGACTTTCAGGAGGTGCTGGGCGACATGCTGGAAAGCCTGGAAGGACAGGAGAAGCGCAACGCAACTTATATGGACCTGCCTTTGGAAAATCCCCTAACGCCTGCCCAGTTTCCCCATATCGTCTCCCTGGGATTTATCTACAGCGGACTGGTTCCCCTCTTCCATCGAGACGCAGACTACCTGAGAATGCAGAAAATCTACAAACCCCTCGACCTGGAGCTGGTTGAGGTCTATTCCGACTTTGGAAAGGAAATCAAAAAACGAATTGCCGATGAGTACCGCCGCCATACATAAGAGGGGGGATTGCGTTTCGGTTACCGTCTCGCGAACTTTCAATTTGCATCTGAGAAACTGCATCCAGGCACGCCTCGACAGCAACGTCAGCTGTCTGAAATTGGATCTTGGGCGATGCCGTTTTTTGGATACCGAGGCTGTTATCTTTCTCCTGCGGTGGATGAAATCCGGAAGGGAACTGGAGCTCGTGGATCCCCCGCCCATTTTACACGAAATTCTGGAGATCCTGGAACTAAGCGAGGAATGGGAACGCCTTTTCAACAAGCAAACCCCCTGATTAATGGCACAAGACGCATCTTCACCCATGGTTGAAATCGAGCTCGACCGCAACCTCTGGAACCGCTGCTACACCGTCCATACGCTGGTGCTCATTGGCAGCCGCGAGGAGGACGGGGAGTACAACCTGGCTCCCAAGCACATGGCCATGCCCATGGGATTCAGCCCCTATTTCGGCTTCATGGGGACGCCTCGAAAAAGTACCTATCGGAATGTGAAGAGGGAGGGTTTTTTTACAGTCAGCTTCCCGGCCCCGGACCAGCTCATTACCTCCAGCCTGGCTGCCTCCCAGAGGGAAGAGGACGACTCCAAGCCCGTGATTCGCACCCTTCCCACCGTACCCGCGCGCAAAGTGGAAGGTTACCTGCTGGAGGGCGCCTGGTTTCAGTTGGAGTGCCGTCTGGACCAGATTGCGGGCAAGTTCGGCGAATGGGAAATGGTGGTGGGCGAGGTGGTGGCGGCCTACGTTCACGAGAAGGCCCTGCGTCGGACGGGAGAGGACGAGGAGGGAGGCAAGCGCATCTACCGGTCGCCCCTGCTGGCCTACCTGTACCCAGACCGCTTTGCGGTGATACACGAAAGCCATGCCTTCCCCTTTCCCAGGAATTTCAAGAGGTGAGCCTCGCATAATGAGTGAACGAGCGCGCGCATTTCAACAGTGGTTTCTGGACCGGGAGGATGCCTTTACCGGCTATCTTCGCTCCCTGGTGGAAGTGGAGACGCCCTCCGACCGGCCCGACTGCTTTGAAGAGCTTTTTGACATCTTGAAGAGTTCATTTGAGGAGCTGAACTTCCGCGTGGAGCACCGGGAGGGGGAGACGTCGGCCGGTCAACTGCTCTGCTTACCGCCGGATCTGCCGCCGGGTGAACCGGCACAGCTCGTCGTAGGACACTGCGACACGGTCTGGGAGGAGGGCACGCTAGGGGAGATGCCCTTCCGGATCGACGGTAACGAGATCTCCGGCCCCGGCGTCTACGACATGAAAACAGGCCTCGCCATGATGGTCTTCGGGCTGCGGGCCATTCGTGAACTTGACGGCACACCGGCTTTGCCGCCGGTCTTTCTGATCACAAGCGATGAGGAAGTGGGCAGCGGGGACTCCCGCGCGCTGATCATGGAACAGGCCCGCCGTGCCCGGCGCACCTTTGTGTTGGAACCCTCGCTGGGCATAGATGGGCGCATTAAAACGCGCCGAAAGGGCGTGGGACATTTTGAAATCGAAATCACGGGCAAGGCTTCACACGCTGGACTGGCCCCGGAGGAGGGAGTGAGCGCCATCCTGGGACTCTCACACATTGTGCAGCAGCTCTTCAAGCTGAACGACCAACAGCGCGGGGTATCAGTCAACGTCGGGACCATCGAGGGAGGAGAGCGTTCCAACGTCATCGCGGCGCGCAGCAGGGCGGTAGTGGACGTCCGCGTGCCTAACAAGGAGGAGGGTCGGAGGATAGGTGAGGCCATTTACAGCCTTGAGCCTGAAATTGACGGGGTGGAGCTGGTGATAACCGGCGACATCAACCGCCCGCCCATGGAGAAGGGGGTGGCCAATGAGGCGCTCTGGCAGATAGCGTGCCGGCTGGGTGACGAGCTGGGGCTGGATCTTCAGGAAGGCACTTCTGGTGGGGCTTCCGACGGGAACTTCACCAACCAGCACTCCCCCACTCTTGACGGACTGGGCGCGGTGGGGGAGGGGGCCCACGCATGGCACGAGAAGATCTTTCTGGAGGAGACCCTCTGCCGGGCGGCTCTTTTTTCGCTACTGCTGCTGGAACCCGAAACCGGGGAAGGCAAGGGCGCCTGACACTGCCGCTCAGCCTGCGACCAGCCGCCCGGCTAGATTATTCAGTTCCTGCCTTCGTTCCCCGATCAGGCCTTCCGCCAGCAGCTGAAGTTCCCTGAGGTTGGCCTTCCGGGTATTGTCCATGCCCTCGTTGCCTTCGTTGAGTCGCACCTGGTACCGATAATAGCGATTTTCCGGCAGCACCTGGCGGAGCTGAAAGTCGATGGTGTCGGCCACCCCGTCGAAGACCACGTCCAGGATGGGTGTGGCCCAGCCGGCCACGCCCCACCGTTCGGCTTTCTGAAGGGCGATGCGCCGGGTCAGTTTGCCGGTTCCCAGGGAGACCAGCAGAATATCCTCCCCCGGCCACATTACCTGAGCCTCGGCCCAGGCGCACATGGCGGGATTGTTGGCGTAGACGCCGCCGTCCACCAGGGCGTAGTAGTCGGTCTCGTCCTCGGGCGCGTCCAGGCGCAGGGGATCGAAGTAGGTGGGCGCGGCCGAGGTGGCGCGGCCTACCTTCTTCATGGGAAAATCGTATTCGCCGGCGAGTTCGGGATCGGAAGCTTTCCGGCTCTTGAAAAACCAGGGTACGCGACGTTCGATCTCGTAGCTGGTGACGACCACCGGTGTGAGGGCTTCCGACAGGCGGCTCTCCCCGAAATATCGGTCGAGTACCTCCTCGATGCCCTTGGGCGGGTATTTGGCGTCGGCCAGGTTGCCCGCCGATCGCAGCCAGTAGCCGAAGGAGCGGTGAAAAATACGGCTGCCTTCGGTGCGGTAGAGGTCCGCCAGCTCTCCCGCGGTATAGCGGGGCGTTCCGTCCTCCCATGGCGTGACCAGTCCCAGCGCCAGGATGCCCCCGGTTGACGTGCCCGCCACCAGGTCGAATAGTTGGCTGACCGGCTGCCCGGCCTCCTCCTCCAGGTGCTCCAGCAGCAGGGCCGGAATGAGTCCACGGATGCCTCCCCCGTCTATGGCCAGTACCTTTTTCATGTCGTATAGGGTTGATGAGCGTGGGTTTAGGTTAAAGGTATCAAAAAACCGTCAGCGATGGATGGCGACTGCACCGCGGGCGGAAGTCACCTCCTGAAGCCCCTGTGGCGAATGTCGCCTGAATACCCTACCATACATGATATAGACCGGACGCGCTCCGCCGGTTATGGCATACGGACATGCTCACTACGGCTCCCATCTCATGACACGACGTCTCCTGCTCCTGCTGCTGGCCGCCTTCCTGGCGAATGCGGCTGCCGCGCAGCCCCTCGAGATTCATTCCAAGCACTTTATCAAGGGCTATCCCATCGGTACGCCCGCCTCCAACGACCTGATCATCCGCGACCTCTATGCGATGAGCAGCAACGACCGGACCAAGTTTGCCGACTGGGTGGCCTACCGGCTTACGCCCGTCACGGTCAGCGGTTCGTCCGGCGAACGGAACTGGGAGGTCGATCCCTGGCTTGACGATGATGAGACCCTGGAACCCGGGGACTACGAAGGTGCGTTTGTCGCGCTGAATACCCACCGGGGTCACCAGGCGCCGCTTGCGGCCCTCAACGGTACGGGACACGCCCACCAGACCAACTATCTGTCCAATATAACTCCCCAGAAGGGTCCCCTCAACAGCGGTAGCTGGCAGGTGATGGAATCCCGCATCCGCGCCCTGTTAGAGGATAAGGTATTCGGGGAAGTCTACGTGATGACCGGTCCCCTCTACGAAGAGGAGATGCCTGATCTTCCGGGAGCAGACGAGACGCACCGCGTACCCAGCGGATATTGGAAGATCGTGGCGGTGCCCGGAGAGCATAGCCTGCAAACGGCGGCCTTTATCATGGACCAGAACACGCCGCGGTCCTCGCCCGTGATGGATTACCTCGTATCCATTGACGAGGTGGAGCAGCGTTCGGGCCTGGACTTTTTCTGGGAGTTGGGTGAGCATCGCCAGAACCGACTCGAAGGCGGTATGGGACGCGACTGGGCCGCCCGCTGGTTTTCCGGGCAGTAGCTGCCGGTATGAGCACCTGCACGTCCGGCTAACAATGAACGGCATTTCCCGTATGAAATAGAGGGTAAAATCGGCCCGCTTTGTATTGCAGGGAAATTTTTCACCCCATATTTCCGTTATAATACACCAAGGATAACAAATACGGGAGCGAAGCTATGCCTGAGAAAGTGAAGAAGTTTGAGGAAATGATAGACAATCCCACGTCCCACCAGCTCAAGGCATATTACGACGCCAAGGAAAAAGCATGTCTGGACGCCATGAAGTCATCCAAATCCAAGAATCCCCACAATAAAGGGTCGAATCTGGCCGACTTCTGGGATTACGTATATGATCAGTTTTATCAGATACAGTAATAACAGTATCTGGAAACACGATAAACTTTAACAGGGTTGCAGGCTTATATGTCCTGCAACCCTGTTATTGTTTCCTGGCAGAGAATAATTAGGATCACCTTCCATTTAAAAAGATATTAGAATCATTAACTTTTTATTTAATAATTGCATATATTAAACTGCTTTCTTAATCAACGGCAAACAATTACGAAATGAGACCATGGATATTAAGTTTGTAGAACGCGAAAAAATTCAAAAATCAAAGAAGCGGTCATCTAAATTTAAACCTCTTCTTGAAGCCCTGGACAAGTTGGAAGTGGGCGGCGATGCCATCGAAGTAAATTATAAAGACGATAAGAACGTCAATTCGATGCGCACTGCGGTCTACCAGTTTAACCAGGAGAAAGGCGTCAAGATCAAGAGCGGAAAGGATTCCAAGAACAAGAAGATCTATTTCTACCGCGAAAAATAGTTTTTCTTTTCAGACCAGCAGGTATTCCCCTGCCAGTTTCCGGTAGCTTTGCGCCTGTGCTTCAGCCCAGTCGGCCGTACGTCCGAGTTCGGCCGCCAGGAGGGCAGCCACCTCGTCGGCCATCTCCATGCTGGCTCGGGCATCCAGAACCAGTGCCCGCGTGCGGCGGGCCAGCACGTCCTCCACGCTGCGGGCCATCTCCTGCCGAACCGCCCACACCACGTGTGCGGCGGTATAGGGCAGGGAGGGATGCAACGGCTCTCCCCATACGTGTCGTGAGGCCAGTTGCCGCAGGGCCTGCGCGTCAGATCCGTATTCTGCGTAGGGTGCCTCGAGGTCCACGGTGTCGGGGTGCATCCACCCGTGTATTTTCAGGCCTTCGCTGACCGAACGACGGCCTTCCAGGTTGCCAATGCGCTCAGCTTCATCGATGGTGTCTTCGCCCATCAGGCGATAGGTAGTCCACTTGCCGCCTGTAATGGTCACCAGTCCCGAAGGGGAGGAGATCAAGGTATGGTCCCTCGAGATGGCGGAGGTATCTTCGTCGTCTCCTTCACTGACCAGCGGACGAATACCGGCGAAGACGCTCAGCACATCTCCCGGGCCGGGATCCCGGGTCAGGTATTGTGCGGCGTGGCTGAGCAGGAACTCCACCTCCTCCTTTAGGGCGCGCGGCTCCAGGGACGGCCCCTCCACGGGGGTGTCGGTGGTGCCCACCAGTATACGCCCGTACCAGGGCACGGCAAAGAGCACACGCCCGTCCGAGGTACGCGGTACCATGATGGCGCTCTCCCCCGGCTGGAAGGAGTCGTCGAGCACCAGGTGCACGCCCTGGCTGGTCCGGATCATGGGTGTGGCCTGCGGGTTGTCCATGCGGCGGATCGTGTCGGTGAAGATACCGGTGGCGTTGACCGTCACCTTCGCATGGAACTCGTAGTCCCGCCCGCTTTCGTGGTCGAGGGCGCGAACACCACGCACGACTCCGTCCTCTTTCAGCAGGCCGGTCACCTCCATGTAATTCAGTCCCGTGCCCCCCTGCTCGTGGAGCGTCTGCAGCAGGTTGACAGCCAGCCGCGCGTCGTCGAACTGTGCGTCGTGGTAGATAACCCCGCCGTCCAGGCCCTCGGGCTCGAGCGTGGGAATGTGCTCCAGCGTCTCCTCCCGCGAAAGGTACCGGGAGGTCCCCAGGCCGAGGCGCCCGGCCATCTTGTCGTAGATCTTCAGTCCAATGCCGTAAAAGGGTCCCTCCCACCAGTCGTAGATGGGTACGATAAAGGAGAGGTTGTGCACCAGGTGGGGGGCGTTCCGGTGAAGCAGTCCCCGTTCCCGGAGCGCCTCGCGCACCAGGCGGACGTTGCCCTGCTGCAGGTAGCGCACGCCCCCGTGCACCAGTTTGGTGCTGCGGCTGGAGGTGCCCTTTGCGAAGTCGTGCTGTTCCAGCAGGAGGGTATCGTAGTCCCGTGAGGCCGCTTCCAGGGCGGCGCCGAGTCCGGTAGCCCCGCCCCCGATGACGATCACGTCCCATTCGTCCTCGCGGGAGGCTGCCGTCTTAAGAAGTTTTTCTCGGTCCATGTGCATGGCCTGTTCGGTAGTGTGCATCTAGAGTATGCCCCGGTCGCCGTATTCGTCCGGGGAGATGTCCTCCTCCACGCCCGCCCAGAGCAGGTATTTACGGCGTACCTCGTGGATCTTGTGCTCGTAGTTGTCCAGGGTCCAGTCGCCGGTGTCGATGGGCGGATAAAAGTGGGCCACCGCCTCGCCCGATCGCACCAGCAGGCTGCCACCCACGCTCAGCTCACGGTTGCCCTCGAAATAGATGGGCACGATGGAATAGCCCAGATCCATGGCTGTGCGAAAGGGGCCTTTCTTGAAAGGTCCGATGACGCCGGGATGCTTGCGAGACCCCTCGGGGGCCATCAGCAGGGAGAGCCGGTCGCGGTGCACCCGCCGGTAGGCTTTCTGGAGGGTGGCCACCGCCTGATCGGAGTCGCCCCGCCTGATGAACACCTGTCCCGTCAGACGTCCCACAACCAGGAAGATGGGGTTGTACTGCAGTTCCCATTTGGCCACGAAGCGCACGCGCGGCAGTCCAAGAGCGATTAGGGTCAGAAGATCCACCGTCGAGCTGTGGTTGACGATGTAGACCACCGGTTCTTGCGGCGGCGGGGCGTGACGGTTGATGCGGAAGGTGATGCCGGTGACCGCGAAGACCGGTTTCATCATCAGGGGACCGATGGTGCGGATTACGAAATTGGTGGCCTTGCCCAGGGTAAGAAGGACCAGTGTCATGATCACGGGCAGGGCCAGCAGGAATACCGCCAGAAAGGTAAGGATGCCGAGCAGGCTGCGAAGGTATTCCAGCGGTTGTAGGTCGGGTCGACTCATGGGAACGGGGGAATGGTGAAATATAGAAGGATGGGGGGCAAGTACAAAAACGCAGGCCCTATTTGCTTGCCACCAGTCATTTCATGAGATTTACCCACGCACCTTGAACCTCTGATCATTATAGCAACGGCGTCTATGGATTCCCATCTGCAGAAGTGGTACGACAAATTCTCCCGTGGAAACCTGATCAACCTGGGTGTCGCCGTACTGGTGATTCTCCTTGGCATCGTCTTTTCGGGTGAGATCCCGAAGCAGGGCGATCACTACGGCTGGTGGTCGGTGCTCCCGCCCCTTGTGGCCATCGCGCTGGCTTTCTGGACCAAGGAGGTGATCAGCGCGCTCTTCGTCGGCATCGCCCTGGGCGGGGTCATTGCGGGCAACCTGAACATCGTGGACCAGTTTCTGCTGCCTTCCATTGGCACGGAAGACTTTGCCCTTATCCTGCTGGTGTACCTCTGGTCGCTCGGCGGACTCATCGGGATCTGGACACGCACCGGCGGCGCGGAGCGTTTCGCCGCCTGGGCCTCCCAAAAGATGGTACGCGGCAAGAAAAGCGCCAAATTTTTCACCTGGATGATGGGACTTGTTTTCCACCAGGGCGGCACCATCTCCACCGTGCTGACCGGCGCCACCGTGCGCCCCATCGCCGACAAGCACGGGGTCTCCCATGAGGAGACCGCCTATATGGTCGACTCCACCGCCTCTCCCGCGGCCACCATTATTCCCTTCAACGTATGGCCCATCTACATCGCCGGGCTTGTGGTGGGAACCATACCCCTCTTTGAGACGACCGGGGACGGTATCAACTTTTTCATCTCCTCGCTGCCCTTCAATTTCTACGGCATTTTCGCCGTGATCATCACCCTGCTGTTTGCCTGGGAGCTGCTGCCCTGGATACCCGGGAAAAAGATGCGCGGGGCCATCGAGCGGGCACGCACCACCGGCGAACTGGACCGTGAGGGGGCCGAACCGCTGTCGGCCGAAGAACTCACTGAGATGAAGGTACCGGAGGACTACCGTCCGGGACTGATCGACTTTTTCGGTCCCATCGGCATTCTGCTCGGGGTAGCCATCATTCCCTTCGCCTACACCAAGTACTGGCTGGGCATGCAGGATCCCACGCTGCTTATTGCCGAGGCCTTCGTACTGGCCGTGCTGGCGGGTATGTTCCTGGCCCTGGCCAAGGGTATGGAGCTCAAGGAGGTGATCGACGGCTTCGTGGACGGCTGCAAGGGGGTCACCATCGGGGCGATAATCCTGGCCCTGGCCGTCTCGCTGAAAAGTGTGGCGGACGCAGTGGGAACCGCACCATACGTGGTGAGCCTGGCCGGCGACCACCTGACCCCGGTCATGCTGCCCTCCATTCTCATGCTGCTCTGCATGGTCATTGCTTTCTCTGCGGGCACATCCTGGGGCACCTATGCGGTGGTCTTTCCCGTAGCCATGCCCCTGGCCTGGGCGGTGCTGCCCGATGAGCTGTTTATCATGATCTGCTTCGGAGCCGTGGTGGGAGGAAGCGTCTTCGGCGATCAGTGCTCGCCCATCTCCGACACCACCATTCTCTCTTCGCTGTCGACAGGCTGTGATTTGATGGACCACGTCTACACGCAGATTCCGCTGGCGCTCCTGGCGGCGGGCATCGGCGCGATCTTCTCGACGCTGATGGTTGTGTTTTTTGTCTGAGGCCGGGTACAGGAAAGCGTCAGTCCAACTGCGACGTACAATACGGGCACGCCGTGCTGGAGGAGCACATAGGCATCCTTGTAATCTGAAAAGTCACTTAACAGGCTCAGAGGGGGCATCAGGACGTCGGCGACCAGCGATTGGACAAGCAGCGTGAAGGCGGCCCCTATAATAATGCCGACCGCCATATCGATTACGTTTCCACGTATGGCAAAAGCCTTAAACTCTTTCCACATGACGAATCCAGAGGTAGGAGTTGAAGCCTCGAGAGGCGTGTGTTTTTATTATTTACCCAAATCGACCGCTGGATGGGAAACTACCCTCAATGTCCTTGCTCACTGCTACCAGGAGTTTCGTCGCCCGCCCCGTCCGTAAAGGCGTCGGTCTGGTTGTCCGGTCCGTCTACGGGACCGGTGTCTGCCGTATCTTCCGTTTCTTTGGCGCTGCCCTCCTTCTGCGGCCGGCCGTTTTCCCTGAACCACGACATGATGGTGTCGCCGGTCACCTCCTCCTTCTCCAGCAGCTCTTCGGCCAGTTTCTCAAGGATGTCGCGGTTTTCCTCCAGCGTGGTAAGGGCGCGGTCATAGGCCTGCTTCAGGATCTGCTTGACCTCCTGATCGATTTCGCGGGCCGTGCTATCGCTGTAGTCGCGCTGCGAACCCAGTTCGTCGCCCAGGAAGACCTGCTGATTTTCGCCGCCGAAGGCCATGTTGCCAAACTTCTCGCTCATGCCCCAGTCAAGCACCATCTTGCGCGCCAGCTTGGTAATCTGCTTCAGGTCGTTTTCGGCCCCGCTGGTGGCGGTGTCAAAGATGAGGTTTTCGGCGGCGCGGCCTCCCATCATGACGGCCATGCGGTCGAGCATGTATTTCTTCTCGTAGAGCAGTTTCTCTCGCTCGGGAAGCTGCTGGGTGACGCCCATGGCCTTGCCGCGCGGGATGACGGTCACTTTGTGGAGGGGATCGGCGTTGGGGAGCACGGCCGCCACCACGGCGTGTCCCGCCTCGTGGTAGGCCAGCATTTCTTTCTCGTGGTCGGAGAGGTTCACCCCCTCGCGTTTGAGTCCCATCATTACCTTGTCGCGCGCCTGGTCGATGTCTTTCTGCTCGACTGCCTTGCGTTTGTAACGGGCGGCGATGAGGGCGGCCTCATTGAGGAGATTGCGCAGGTCGGCTCCGCTGAAGCCCGGTGTGGAGCGGGCAATCTCCTTTAGGTCCACCTCCTCGGCGATCTTTTTATCCCGGGCGTGAATTTTGAGAATCTCCTCACGATGCTGCTGGGTGGGAAGGTGCACGGTAATCTGGCGGTCGAAGCGCCCGGGGCGCAGCAGGGCGGGGTCCAGGATGTCGGGACGGTTGGTGGCGGCCATCACCACCACCCCCTGGTTGGGTTCGAAACCGTCGAGTTCTGACAGCATCTGGTTGAGCGTCTGTTCGCGCTCGTCGTGTCCCCCTCCCAGTCCGGCGCCGCGCTTGCGCCCGATGGAGTCCAGCTCGTCGATAAAGATGATGCTGGGCGATTTTTTCTTGGCTTTGTCGAACATGTCGCGCACGCGCTTGGCGCCCACGCCCACGAACATCTCCATGAAGTCGGAGCCGGTGATGGTGAAATAGGGCACCCCGGCCTCGCCCGCCACGGCGCGGGCCAGCAGGGTCTTTCCGGTGCCCGGGGGACCCACAAGCAGGACGCCCCGCGGGATCTCCCCGCCCAGGGTCTCGAACTGGTCGGGATTCTTCAGGAAACTGATGATCTCCTTGAGTTCGGTCTTGGCGCCCTCCAGTCCGGCGATGTCTTCAAAGTCGGTATCCACCATCTCGGCGTCCTGAAGCTTGGCCTTGCTCTGGCCGATCTTGAACATGTTCTGTCCCTGCATGCGCATCTGGCGGAAAAACTGGAAGCCGATGAGCAGCAGGAAGAAGAGGGGAATGCCCCAGAGCAGGACGGTCCACCAGTTGAAGGTGCTTTCCGGGAGGGTGGACACCTTCACATTGTGTTCCTCCAGCATGCTCAGGAGCTCCTCGTCGCCGAAGGAGGGCAGGTAGGTGGTGAAGGTGGAGTAGGAGGCGGTGTCGCCTTCGGCGGATTTGAGGGCGGCTTCCTGTTTCAGCTCGCCCTCGATGGTGGGACCCTGGACGGTCACCTGCGCGATGTTGTCCTGGGTGAGCTGCTGGCGGAAGGTGCTGTAGCTGACAGTGGGGCTGCCTCCCCAGAAGCTGTCCTGGGAACTCAGCATCCAGGCCAGCAACAGGCCGGCGATGACGATCCAGATCACGTATCGCTGGTTGCCGGGTCCCGAACCCGATGGCCCGGGACGGTTAGGGGGGTCGGGCGGGCCGTCCCCGTTTGAGGAATCCTTCTCTTTTTTACTCATAAAAAGGTGTCAGACTGAAAACCATGCAAAGTATAAGGTAGTAGCATAACGAAGAGGATGAAAGCGGCATTCCACCACTCTGCTGCACCGTGAGCGAGAGTCCGGCCCTATTCGTCATCCTCCTCCTCGCGGTCCAGGCGCACGGCTTTTACGCCCCCGAGGCCGGCGGCCACGATAAGGTAGTTATGGCGGTAGGAGACATGGTTGGCAGACTGCAGGTCGTCGAACTGCAGCTGGCCGACCATACCGACATCCAGTTCTTCCCCGTTCTCTCCTTCAAAGTCATTGAGGCTCTCGTCGGCCCTGGCCACATAGACCCCTGCCTCTCCATTGGAGATGAAGACGTATTCACCGTCGGCCGAGACGGCATTGGTGGTCACCACATCAGGCGACAGGCCCAGCTCCTCCGCATCGGGCACGGGGATGGTATCGATGATCTCCCCATTAACTAGGTTCATGAAATGGGCTCCTTCGTCGCCGGCCGCGATCAGGGCCAGATCCCCCACGATCTCTACGGTGTTTTTGGCCCCGGGTGTACCGGCGCCGGGGAAGGAGTAGGAGGCCTGCAGCTCCAGCGACTGCCGGCTGTATTTTCTGATGGTGCCCTGGCTGCCCCCACTCAGTACCACGACCCACCGGTCGTTGACGTCCACCCACCGGGCATCATCGATTTCGAGATAGTCCAGGCGTTCGGAGAGGTCGAGGTTGTAGACTGAAAGACCGGCGTTGCTTCCGGAGACTACGTACATACGGTTGTCATACTCTGTTACGCGGGTGGCCGCAAAGCCGGGGAGGGAGACTCCGTTGAGTGATTCTTCGGAAATGTTGAAGCCATTGAAGGCGAATTGCCTCACCGCGGCGTAGTCGCCCTCTTCCACCAGGCCGGGGTTGTCGGAGGCGTGGGCCACCCAGGCGCGGTTGCTGTTCACGTAGACGGCGTTGGCGTCCGCGTCCGAAAACTCCACGCCGGAGCGTATGCGCAGCCTGCCGCTGTTGCCCGAGGGCAGCTGGATTACGTCCACCGCCCCGGCATAGCCGCTGCCGCGGAGATTGTAGCTGGCGGCGGCGCGCGGGCTGTTGCCGAGGATGCTGACCATGGTGGCCTGCACCTCGATGCCCTCCGCGGAGGGTGCGTCAATCTCGGCCACGAGGCTCAGGTTGAAGTCTTTATTCTTGCGTCCCTTGTGCAGGACGTCGTCCGGGGAACCCGAGTCGGTGGTGTCCACCGCCACGGTATCGTCGCGCAGGGCCAGGCGCTGGGAGAGCTCAGATTCGTCGTTGGTGATGCGGACGTCATCACTTTCCTCTGACTCCGGGTTGGAGGTGACGTCGCAGGCGCCCAGGGCAAGGGTGAAAAGAAGCAGGGTGATGCAAGGTATGCGTGGGTTCATGGCAAGTCTTTTTGATGGTTGTGTGAATTAAGGGGCTTGTGCTCCCCGCGGCTCTCCATGGGGTCGGGAACCCTAGGTGCGAGAGAGCCTATACATGGGTGGGAAGGCCATGCGCCCAGCGGCGTTTACCGGCCCACTCATATGAAAAAGCCCCTGAGGTTATCCACCTTCAAGGGCCTGAGAGAGAGTTCGTTGGTGGTGAGTCGGGAGGGGATCGAACCCTCGACCCACGGCTTAAAAGGCCGTTGCTCTACCATCTGAGCTACCGACTCATCGCAATCTAAACAGATTCCAAATATACGGCTTTAGGCGATTTAATTTCAAACCGAATTTGGGTAATTTGCCTGCGGGAGAGTCCGGGACGCAGGTCCCGCGGCGCCGGGGAAGTACTTCGACCGGCTGATTTGCCGGGGCCGCGGCAAACCGAAAAAACCTGTAATTGAATCGCATTTGCTATATACTGCGGGAACCTCATCGTTCCCTAAGCCCTCGGTACCCATGGCAACCATTTTTACCCGCATTATCGAAGGAGAGATACCCTGCCACAAGGTGGCAGAGGACGACCGCCACATAGCCTTTCTGGATATCAATCCCATTGCTGAGGGACACACCCTGGTGGTGCCGAAGGAGGAGGTCGACTATTTTTTTGACCTGCCCGAGGAGCGCATGCACCAGACCATGAGCTTTGCCCGGGTGGTCGCCTCTGCGATCGTCCGAGCGCTGGAGCCCCTCCGCACGGGCATCATCGTGCAGGGCCTGGAGGTGCCACACGCCCACCTGCACCTGGTGCCCCTCTACAGGGTAGACCAGGCCATGGCGCTGGGCCACAATGTGGAGATAGGGGAGGAGCGCATGAAAGAGATCGCCGAAAGCATCAGGAAGGACGTAAACCTATGAAGCTGTTCATTCTCAACGGACCCAACCTCAACCTGCTGGGCCGCCGCGACACGGAGCAGTATGGCTCGGAAACCCTGCAGGACATTTGCGAGCATCTGGAGGAGACCTTCCCGGATCACACCCTGAACTTCTACCAGAGTAACGTGGAGGGGGAAATCGTACAAGCCATTCAGACCATCATCGACAGCGACTACGACGGACTGGTGGCCAATTTCGGGGGATACACACACACCTCAGTGGCCATACGCGACGCGCTGGACCTGCTCGACCTGCCCGTAGTGGAGGTGCATCTGTCCAATATCCATGCCCGCGAGGAGTTCCGCGAGCGCTCCATCACCGGATCCCGGGCAGACGGCATTATTACAGGTTTCGGCATGCACAGCTACGTGCTGGGTGTCCGTGCCCTGGAACTTCTTGCGAAGGCAAAGAAAGGATAGCGGGGTGAAGAAACTCAAGGAACTCTTCTCCGACACCCTCCTCTACGGTATCAGCAGCGTACTGGCACGATTCATCAACTACCTGCTGGTACCTCTTCATACCAATGTATTCAGCCGTGACCAGTACGGCGTGGTCGGGCTCGTCTATGCCGCCATCGCCCTGCTCAACGTGGTGTTTACCTTTGGGATGGAGTCGGCTTACCTGCGTTACGCCAAAGACCGCGAGAAGGCGCGGGACGTATTCAAGACCCTGCAGCTCAGCCTCCTGGCTTTCGCTTCGGTGCTGACGGCCGCGCTCTGGCTGGGCGAGCCCCTGCTGCGTCCCCTTATGGGATTGGATGCGGCCAACGCCGACATCTATCTCTTCATGCTGGGTATCCTCTGGTTCGACGCCCTGGGAATCGTACCCTTTGCGGAGCTCCGTCTCGTGCGACGCACCGTAACCTATGTGGCCCTGCGCACGGTCAATGTGCTGATCAACCTGGGACTCAATGTCTATCTCATCCTCTCCCTCGGCTGGGGACTTCCCGCCGTTTTCCTGGCTAACCTGGCGGCCTCCGTACTTACCACCCTGGCGCTCTGGGTGATTACCGGTCCCATGCTCCGCGGCGACTGGCAGAGGGGACTGCTGCGGCAGGCCCTCTATTTCGGATTTCCCTTTGTGCCGGCGGGTATAGGATTCACCATGAATGAGATGCTCGACCGTTACCTGCTGGAGCACTACATGTCGCCCGCGACCACCGAGATGCTCTATGGTACGGGGATGGACAGCACCGACGTGGTGGGTATTTACAACGCCTGCTACAAGCTGGCGGTCTTCATGCTGCTGGTCATACAGATGTTCCGCATGGCCTGGCAGCCCTTTTTCCTGCGGCATGCCGACGATCCGGAGGCTCCCAAACTCTACAGCGAAGCCTTTCGCTACTTCAACCTGGCCGCCGGCGCGGTCTTCCTGGCCGTGGCTCTCTTTGCAGAGCAGATTGTGCAGATCCGCATCCCGGTGCTCGACATGTACCTGGTGGACGCCAAGTTCTGGTCCGGACTCCACGTAGTGCCTCTCCTGCTGGGCGCCTACTGGTTCCACGGATGGTACATGAACTTCTCGGCGGGTATTTTCATCCGGGAAAAGACCAGGGTGCTGGGCTATATCACCCTGGGCGGTGCCGCCATTACGCTGGCAGCCAACCTGTTGCTGATACCGTGGATGGGCATGACCGGTTCGGCGGCGGCCACCCTGCTCAGCTATGCGGCCATGGCCCTGATGCTCTACTACAAAAGCATGCAGGTATACGAGGTGCCCTACGCCATGAAGCGCGCCGTGCTGACCATGGCCGTAGCCGCCTGCTGTGTGCTCTACGCCCCCGATCTGGTGCAGCTGGTCAATTCGGAATGGATGGGCCGGTTCATTATGTTGGGATTAGGCGGCGCGGGCATTGCAGCCGCCGGCCTCTGGGGCAGGGGTTTTTCCCTGGAGTCCCGATCCGACTGATTTGAGGAGGACGACCTCGCGGTCTACCGCGGCTTTCTGCCCGTTTACTATTATTTGCCGACACTATTATTTAACAGTATTAAATCACCTATTGTCATGGACACCCACGGAAACCGAGTTGGTATCTACGTCGACGCCGTTAACGTCACCATGAACGGGGGCTTCGGCCTCCGATATGACCGTCTGCGAAGCTACGCATGCCGCGACGGCTCGCTGCCCTCCCGCATGAATGTCTACCTTGCCTACGACCAGCGCAGGGCGGAAGAGGACAACAACTACGAAAGCAAGACGGCCCGTTTCAGCGAGGTGCTCCGCGACTTCGAGTACAAGGTGCACCAGAATCCCATGCAGTATTACCGCGATTCCGACACAGGGGAGACCATTGCCCGGTCGACGGTGGATATGGACATGGCGGTGGATATGGTCACGGAGGCCGAACATATGGAGAAGGTGATCCTGCTGACCAACCACGGCAACTACATCAGCCTCATCGAGGCCATGCAGCGGCAGGGCTGCCGCGTGGAGCTGATAGGTTTTGACGACATGCCCGCGGAGCTCAAGAAGGAGGCCGATATGTACTACTCGGGCTACCTGATACCGGGACTGCTGCCGGTGGAGTCGCCCTATGACTGGGGAGAGATAGGCTCGCGGGTGCGCGGAGTCTGCTACGACTACTCCCACAGCGACGGCTACGGCTTTATGCGCTTTCTCACCAGAATCGATCCCTACCTCTGGATCACCGACTCCCGTAACGACAAGTCGCCCTACCAGACGGTCTTTGCGCACGTCTCGCAGTTCGAGGACAACTTCGAGACCGACTTTCTGCCCAGCAGGGAGCTCATCTTCGAGTTCGACCTGGTGGAGAACGACAAGGGACTGGTGGCCGAGGACATCGTGCTCATTTCGGCGCCCTGAGGGAGAGGCTGCGCCCGCTTTCGTGCGAACGCACCATCTGGCAACGTGCCATACGAAAAGGCCCTGCTGTGATCGGCAGGGCCTTTTTCAGTAAATGCAAGTAGTGAAGAAGCCTAGGTTGACCCTTCGTCTTTATTGCGGTTTACTTGTTCATCAGCTTGCGAAAGTCCTCCAGAACGGAATGGACATGCGCAGCCGATTCATCTAAAAGTTGTTGTTCTTCGGCGTTTAAATCAACCTCGATGATCTGTTTGATGCCGCCCTTGCCCAGCTTGACGGGAACGCCCAGGAAGAGGTCCTTCTGGCCGTATTCGCCATCCAGGTAGGCTGCGCAGGGGAAGACGCGGTTCTGGTCGAGCACGATGGCTTCCACCATCTGTGCGGCGGCCGCGCCCGGGGCGTACCAGGCGGAAGTGCCCATCAGGTTGACGATCTCACCGCCGCCGCCCTTGGTGCGTTCGACGATTTCGTTGAGTCGTGTTTCGTCGATAAAGTCGGTGATCGGCATGCCGCATACGGTGGTAAAGCGGGGCAGCGGCACCATGGTGTCGCCGTGTCCCCCGAGCAGCAGGGCCTGGATGTCCTTGGGCGAGACGTCGATTTCCTCGGCCAGGAAGGATCGGAAGCGCGCGGTATCGAGGATGCCCGCCATGCCCATCACCCGGCTGGAGTCGAAGCCGCTGGTTTCGTAGGCCACCTGGGCCATCACGTCCAGCGGGTTGGAAACGACGATGAGAATGGTGTCCGGGGAGTGCTTGGCCAGCTGTTCGGTGACGCTTCGCACGATATTGGCGTTGGTCTCCAGCAGGTCGTCGCGGCTCATGCCCGGGCGGCGCGGCACGCCGGCGGTGATCACGCATACGTCCGAACCGGCGGTCGGCTCATAGTCCACGGTGCCGGTCAGGCGGGTGTCGAACTGGTGAATGGGAGAAGACTCCCACTGGTCGAGGGCGCGTCCCTTGGAGGGGTAGAACTTCTCCCCGTCCCGTTCCTGGACGATGTCGACCATGACCACTTCCTTGGCAAAATCACGCTGCGCTACAGAGAGCGCTACAGTAGAACCGACATTCCCGCCGGCACCGACTACGGTTACTTTCATAATAGGTGAATAGATTTTTGGATTGCGGTTTGAGAGTGCCGGGCGCGCGTGACTGCGACCCCGGAGTACAGTATGAAATAAAAGGGTCAGGCATCAGCGCCCCTTGCGAAAATCCATGCCCCACATCAGCTTGCTGCGCAGGGTTTCGAAGTAGCTCTGGTCGGGCAGTTCGACCAGGTTAATGGTGAATTCGGAGCGCCTGATTTCCACCTCGAAGGGATAGTCCGGAAGTTCATAAATTTCACCGTCATAAGAAAACAGAACTTCGTGTTCCTGCTCCTCCACAGTGATGCGCAGGGCCCTGTCGGAGGGAAGTACGAGGGGGCGCGTGGTGAGGGTGTGGGGATTGATGGGGGTGAGCACCATCACGTCGGTGCCGGGCATCACGATGGGTCCGCCGGAGGAGAGGTTGTAGGCGGTGGAGCCGGTCGGGGAGGCCACAATCAACCCGTCGGCCCAGTAGGTGTTGATGAACATATCGTCGTACTCCGCCTGCACGCTCACCATGGAGGTGGAATCCTTCTTGGAAAAGAGGAACTCGTTGAGGGCGTGCCAGATGCGACCTTCCCCGTCCTCTGCCTCCAGCATGTAGCGCTTGTCCAGGCGGTAGTTTCCTGCGGTGAGCTGCTTCAGGGCATTCGACAAATTTTCCCTCTGCGTATTGGCCATGAAACCGAGGCGGCCGCTGTTCACGCCCAGGATAGGTTTCGGGATGTTTTTCATCAGGCGTGCGGTGTAGAGCATGGTGCCGTCGCCCCCCATAGCCACAACCGCATCGGCCCGGTCGATAGCCTCCTCCTCGTCATTGCAGGCCACCGCACTGGCGTGTCCTCCCCCGTCGTAGAGCTCACGCAATTCCCGGCTGAAATAGACGGTCACCTCGTTGCGGTCGGCCCACTCCAGGGCCTCCACGAAGGGTTCCCTTACAGAATACTTGCCCGGATTGGCGATGACGGCGAGCTTCATGGACGGGTCCCTCCCGCGGCGGCGGTACCGGTGGTGACCCCGCGTACGTCCAGCCACCACGGCCAGGCGTTGAAGGTCAGTCCTTCGACCTCCGCACGCCAGACGCTTACGCGCGGCAGGCGGAATTCCACCAGGGGAGGGGAGACAGCGGTTGGCGCGTCGCCGGGATGGTGGGGAATCCAGGTGTCGGCATGCAGGGAGGTGCTTCGGGTGGGCACGCGGATGGGAATCATCCGCAGTCCCACGCCCCGTTCGGCCAGCCGGCCCGACCAGCGGCTGATGAAATTTTTCAGGTAGAGGTCGTCGCTGTAATTCGAATAAACCGAGTCGGCCGGGAAAGCCTGCCAGGCGGAGTCCATTGCAGCTTCAGGGTCATCCCTTCCCAACTCCACGGTGCCTGCTGCAGCAAGGCCGCCCATGTCCAGGTCGAGCAGCGAGCCGGGGAAATTCGGGCCGAAGGCGGCAGAGTCGATGGCGGAGGCCAGCAGCTGGACGGCATCCCGGGAGAGAGGACCTTCCCCGTGGTGGCGGATGCGGTAGCGGTAGCGCTTGTCCGAGTGGTGCACGCGGTATTGCCCGCGGTAACTGTCGGAGAGTTCACCGTCCTCTTCCAGGATGGTTTCAAGGGTCTGGGGACCCGCATGCGGGATGAGGTGCACGCGGCCGGTGGCGAGGGCCCGGAAGAGTTCACTCTCGTTGTCGTAAAGATGTAGGTCTACGCGGTTCGGCAGGTCGGCCGGTTCGGCGCCCTCCTCGGGTTCGTGACGCGAAAAGATCAGCAGGGAGTCGCCCTGCTGGCGGGTGCGCTGGTAGGGACCGGTTCCCACAGCGGGGAACTGGGAGGGATAGGGGGTTCGGATGTTTTCAGGCGGGTAGATGACCGCGTAGGGAGAAGCCAGCCGGTGCAGGAACTGAGGATCGGGTTCGGTGAGCCGGAAGACCACCGTGCTGTCGTTCGGCACGGTGATGCCGCCGACGCCTCCCAGGCGGCGAAGCTCGGGGTTGAAGACGCCGCGCTGTTCGCTCAAAAAGGGTTCAAAGCCGCGTATATGCATGAACAGGCTTGCGGCACGGTCGGGTACGGTGTTCCACGCCATCCGCTCGAAGGCGAACTTTACGTCGGAGGCCTGCAGCCGCCTTCCCAGTCCGGTGCGGAAGATGGGGCTGTCGTGGTAAAAGGTCTCTGTTTCGAGGGTGAAGCGCCAGGTTAGGGAGTCGTCGGAGACCTCCCATGTACGGGCCAACGCAGGCTGCGGATTGCCGGAGGCGTCGTAGCGGGTGAGTCCCTCATACACCAGCTGCACGGCACGGAGGGTGGCGCCGTTGCGGGCGTGCAGGGGATCCAGAGAGGGGACGGGCGAGGTCTCGCCGACGGCAAGCACCTCGAATTTCTCGTCACCGGGTCCGGAAAGCGAGTCAGAGGCGGGTTCCGTTTCGGAAGGCGTGGCCGGCTGCCGGTTGACGGTTACGCTCTCCTGCTGCTTGCAGGCGACGGCCAGCAGCGCCAGGCCCAGCAGGATCGCGGAGACGTTCAGAAGCTGTTTCATGGTTGTCGGAGGCTATTGCGGGGGCTTCTTCTTTCCGGGGTCCCCTTTCAGTCCTTTGAGTCCCTTGACCGCCTTCTCGCTGAGCAGGTTGGTATCGTAGCTGCGGATGCGGCTCATCTTCCGGCGCTGCCGCGCGACGGCGATCTCTACCAGTTCAAGCATTAAATCGCGCATATTCATTCCGCCCTCCTCCCACAGGTAGAAGGAGAAGGAGCCCGGGATGGTGTTGATCTCGTTGAACCAGACTTCCTCGGTGTCGGCGTTCACCAGGAAGTCGAGGCGGGCCACGCCAGAGGCTCGGAAGAGGCGGAAGATCTGTACCGACAGGTCCTGTATGCGCCGGGCCAGGGAGTCGGGGATGTCGGCCGGGATCACACGGTCGGCCGAGGCCATGCCCTTGACGCCCTCCCCCGACTGGTACTTGTCCTCGAAGGAGAGGGTCTCCTCTTTGCCAAGGGGACGCTCGCAGACGCTGGGGCGGGCTTCCTCTTCCCAGCCGAGCACCGCGCAGTTGATCTCCATCAGGGGGCGCACGGCCTTCTCCACCAGCAGGTCCCGGTCGTAGCGGAAGGCGTTTTCCACGGCCTCCACCAGCTCCTCGCGCCCGCTGGCCCGGGCCACGCCAATACTGCTGCCGAGGGTGACCGGCTTGACGATCTGGGGATAGTCCAGCTCATTTTCCGCCTCTGTGATGATGGCGTCCTGCTCCCGCTCCCAGCGGCTTTCGTCGAAGGAAATCCCGTCGACCACCGGCACGCCGGCGGCGCGGCATAGCTCCTTGGCTTTCACCTTGTCCATGCCCACCGAGGAGGCCAGCACGCCGCTGCCTCCGCATGGGATGTTGTACATTTCGCAGGCGCCCTGGAAGCTCCCGTTTTCTCCCTCCGAGCCGTGGAAGGCGGGTATGAGGGCGTGGATGGGGTGTTGACGGGGACCCGAAAAGATTCCCCTTTTTACGGTTTCCAGCAGCACAGGACGCCCCATGTCGTCGTGGGAGAAGGTGCAGGGACGGGAGGCCTCCACGAGGGCGTCGATTTCGCCGTAGGCATCGAGGTCCAGAAGCTTTTCACCGGTCAGCCAGCGCCCCTTTTTGGTCACGTAGAGAGGGACCAGCCCGTAGTCGGTATCTTCCAGGGCTGAGATGGCCTGCATGGCGGTGAGGACGGAGACTTCGTGTTCGGGCGACATGCCCCCGAAGGCGACAACGATGTTCTTATCGGGCATGGTCAGCTGATTGCAATAAACGTGCGCGGTTCCCTCGAATGATAAGGCAAATAAGTCTGAAAGTCTGGAAGTCGGAAAGTCTGAAAGTCGGAAAGTCGGGAAGTCCGAAGTCCTGAAGTCGGAGGTTGGGGGTTAGTCGCGGGCCATGTGGTAGAGCTGAAGCACCCGGAGCTCATCGTAGCCCACCGACTTGTCAAGCGCGTCGTAGACGGGTCGCAGCACGCGGGCGTTCTTTTCCTCCATGGTTTGCAGCACCTTGTCCCGGTTGCGGTGGGAGAGGCTCGAGGCTTCCAGGATGGCATCTGCGCGCAGCTCGTTGCCCTCCTCGAAATATTCCTTAAGGTGCTTCACAATGGTTACCGGGCGCACGCCGTACTCTTCGGCCAGATGGGGGATGGACTGTCCGGCATTGAAAGCTTCTCCGATAAGCACGTGCTGCTCCACCCCGGAGAGCTCCTCGATGCGCTCCTTCAGGCGTTCGGCGCGGCCGTTCACGCCTCGCTCCTCGCAGTACTCGCGTATGATGCGCAGGAAATCCCTGCCGTAGCGCTTCATTTTCAGCGAGCCTACGCCGTAGAGGTGTAGCATCTGCTCCTCGTCGCGGGGGTAATACCAGGCCATCTCCATAAGGGTGGCATCGGGAAAAATGGCGTAGGGCGTCACGTCGCGTTCGTCAGCCAGGGTCTTGCGGTGGCTGCGCAGCCGGTCGAACAGCTCCTTCTCGTAGCCCTCGCGGATCTCGGCGGAAATGCGCGAGGCGTTCTCCTCGTCCTCGAAAGTCTCGGCCTCCTCCGGCTCCACGCAGTTGTCGCACATGCCGCAGTTCTCCTTCCCGTACTCCTCCCCGAAATAGTTCATGAGCGGAATTCGGCGGCACACGTCGGTCTCCAGGAAATCCACCAGGTCGTTGAGGTGCTGCTCGGCCACCTTTTTTTCCTCGCCCTCCTTCTGGTTGATGAAGTAGCGGATTTTCTGGGTGTCGTTGTGGCTGTAGAGCAGCAGGCAGTCTGCCCGCAGCCCGTCGCGCCCGGCGCGGCCGATCTGCTGGTAGTATGACTCGATGTTCTGGGGCATGTCGTGGTGCACCACGAAGCGCACGTCGGGCTTGTTGATGCCCATGCCGAAGGCGATGGTGGCGACGATGATGTTCACATCGTCGCGGATGAAGGCGTCCTGGTTGCGGTTGCGTACCTTTTCGGAGAGGCCGGCGTGGTAGGGTTTTACGGAGTGGCCCTCCTTTTTGAGGTTCACGTAGAGCTCGTTCACCAGCCTGCGGGAAAAGCAGTAGATGATGCCCGACTGGTGCTCGCGGGTGTAGAGAAAGTCGAGCACCTGCTCGGTGGGATTCTCCTTGTCGGTCACCCGCAGCATGAGGTTTTTGCGGTCGAAACTGGCCAGGAAGGTCTCAGAGTCCTCTACCTGCAGAATCTGCCGGATGTCTTCGCGAACGCGGGGGGTGGCCGTGGCCGTCAGGGCGAGGCAGGGGGCGTCGGGAAAATCTTTTTTGACCTTCGCCAGCTTGCGGTACTCCGGTCGGAAATCGTGTCCCCATTCCGAGATGCAGTGCGCCTCATCGATGGTGAAGAGGTCCACCTGCAGGTCGGCCAGCAACTTGCGGGTGCGCTTCATAAGCAGGGTCTCGGGGGCCAGGTAGAGCATCTTGGCCTCCCCGCTGCGCAGGGCCTGGAGGTTGGCCCGGTACTTCTCCTCCGACAGGGAGCTGTTGAGGCAGACGGCGGGGATGCCCAGCTCGCTGAGCTGCTCCACCTGGTCCTTCATCAGGGAGATCAGCGGGGAGACCACCAGGGTAAGTCCGTCGAAGATGAGGGCGGGAATCTGGTAGCAGATGGACTTGCCGCCGCCGGTGGGCATGATGACAAGGGTGTCGCGGCGGTCGAGCACCTGCTCGATGATCTCCTCCTGCAGGGGCCGGAAGGTCTCGTATCCGAATACTTCGTTTAAAACCTGTTTCGGGTTGGTCACTTGCTCAGATAAAGATTTTTGAACTCGAACGGTTTTTTGAAGTGCTCGTCGTTGAAGTCTTCCATGAAGTAGATGCTTTCGCCGGTGGACTTCATTTCGGGTCCCAGCTCCTTCTTCACCTCGGGGAACTTGTCGAAGGGGAAGACCGGCTCCTTGACGGCCCACTTGGTAAGGGTGGAGGTGAGGTCCTTCTCCGGGAAGTCCTTGATCTTGGCTCCCAGCATCACCTTGACGGCAATCTGCGCCTCCGGACGTCCCGTGGCCTTGGCCAGGAAGGGGATGGTGCGGGTGGAGCGGGGATTGGCTTCCAGCACGTAGACCTTGTCGTCCTTCACCGCGTACTGCACGTTGATGAAGCCCACGATGCCCATGTTGGAGGCGATTTTTTCCTGGTACTTCTTGATGGTCTCCACGGCCTGCTCGCTCAGGGAGTAGGTGGGGATGACCGCGGTGGAGTCGCCCGAATGCACCCCGGCCGGCTCGATATGCTGCATGATGCCGGCGATGTGGAGAGTTTCGCCGTCGTAGACCGCGTCGACGTCCACCTCCACGGCTTGCTCCAGGAATTTGTCGATGAGAAAGGCGTTCTCGGGGTGGGTGTCCAGCACCCGCTGGGTGTAGCGCTCCAGTTCCTCGGGTTTGACGGCGATGCGCATGCCCTGTCCTCCGAGCACATAACTTGGACGTATAAGCACCGGGTAGCCGATGCGTTCGGCAATCTCCAGGGCGCCCTCCACGTCGCGGGCGGTGCCGTACCGCGGGAAGGGAATGTCCAGTTTTTTGAGAAATTTCGAAAAGGAACCGCGGTCTTCCGCGAAGTCGATCATCTCAAAGGGGGTGCCGAAGATCTTGATGTCCTCTTCCACGAAGCGCTTGCCCAGCTTGAGGGCGGTCTGTCCGCCCACCTGGAGGATGACCCCTTCGGGCTGCTCGTGCTCGAAGATGTCGAGTACCCGCTCCCAGTAGACCGGCTCGAAGTAGAGTTTGTCGGCGATGTCGAAGTCGGTCGATACCGTCTCGGGGTTGCAGTTCACCATGATGGCCTCGTAGCCCATCTCCTGGGCGGCCAGCACGGCGTGGGTGCAAGAGTAGTCGAATTCAATGCCCTGGCCGATGCGGTTGGGTCCGCTTCCCAGGATCATCACCTTTTTCTTGTCGGTTACCTCGCTTTCGTTTTCGCCCTCGTAGGTGGAGTAGTAGTAGGGAGTCTGGGCGGGGAACTCGGCCGCGCAGGTGTCCACCATCTTGAATACGGGCTTCACGTCCAGCTCCTTGCGGCGGGCGCGGACCTGGTTCTCGGTGACCTCCCCATTGCTCTGGCTGAGCAGCCAGGCGATCTGCACGTCCGAGAAGCCCGCCTGCTTGAGCTCGTAGAGGTCCTCGCGGGCCAGGGAGTCGAGGGACTGTCCCTCGGTGCGGTTCTCCAGGGAGACCATGTTTCGAATCTGTTGCAGGAACCAGGGATCCACCTTGGTGATGTCGGCGATCTCTTCGACCGATGCCCCCAGCTTGAAGGCGTTGCGGATGTTGAGCATGCGGTCCCAGTAGGGCTTGAGCAGGCGCTCGCGGATATGCTTGCGGTCCAGCTCCTCGTAGCCGTCGGCTCCCAGCCCGCTGCGTCCGACCTCGAGCGACTGCCACGCCTTGTTGAGAGCTTCGGGGAAGTTGCGGCCTATGCTCATCACCTCACCAACAGCTTTCATCTGCGTGGTGAGCTCCTCGTCCACGTTGGGGAATTTCTCGAAATTGAAGCGTGGAATCTTTACGATCACATAGTCGATGGAGGGCTCGAAGCAGGCCGAGGAGACGCCTGTGATAGGGTTGGGAAGTTCGTCCAGGGTGTAGCCCACAGCCAGCTTGGTGGCGATCTTGGCGATGGGGTATCCGGTGGCCTTGGAGGCCAGGGCGGAGGAGCGGCTCACCCGTGGGTTGATCTCGATGGCTACGAAGCGGTCGCTGCCCGGCTCCACAGCAAACTGCACGTTGCAGCCGCCGGCGAAGTTGCCGATGGAGTTCATCATTTTAATGGCGGCGTCGCGCAGCATCTGGAACTGCTTGTCGGTGAGGGTCTGTGAGGGCGCCACCGTGAGGGAGTCGCCCGTATGAACCCCCATGGGATCCACGTTTTCGACGGTGCAGATAATCACCACGTTGTCATTGTCGTCCCGCAGAAGTTCCAGCTCGTACTCTTTCCAGCCGAAGATGCTTTCCTCGATGAGCACCCGATGCACCGGACTCATCTCGAGTCCCCTGAGCACTTTGCGCTCGAACTCCTCCCATTTCCATACAATGCCTCCGCCGGAGCCTCCCAGGGTGAAGGAAGGCCGTATGACGATGGGCAATCCCCCGAGCTCCTCCACGATTTCCTTGGCCTCCAGCATCGATTCGGCGGCGCGGCTGCGGCACTGCGGGATGTCAATCTCCTCCATCAGGTCACGGAAAGCCTGGCGATCCTCGGTGATGTCCACCGCCGCGATGTCCACGCCGATAATGCTGATGCCGCGCTCGCTCCAGAAGTTCTCCTGCTGCAGATCGCGCGCCAGGTTGAGGCCCGTCTGCCCGCCCATGGTGGGGAGCACGGCGTCGGGCTTTTCCTTTTCGACCACCTCCCTCACCGACTCGGGCGTGAGGGGCTTCAGGTAGATCTCGTCGGCCATCAGAGGGTCGGTCATGATGGTGGCCGGGTTGTTGTTGATCAGCACTACCTCGTAGCCGTCGTCCATGAGCGAGCGGCAGGCCTGCGTGCCTGAGTAGTCGAATTCGCAGGCCTGTCCGATGACGATGGGTCCGGAGCCGATGATCAGGATTTTGTGTAGGTCGTCGCGTCGTGGCATGGAGTTAGTTTTTTTCGATCATTTCAATGAAGCGGTCGAAGAGGTAGGCCGAGTCGTGGGGGCCGGGAGATGCCTCCGGGTGGTACTGCACGGACATCCCGGGGAAGTTCTTGAAGCGCATGCCCTCGATGGTGTCGTCGTTCAGGTTCAGGTGCGTGATCTCCACCTTCGACTTGTCGATCTTTAGCTCGTCCACGGCAAAACCGTGGTTTTGGGTGGTGATCTCCACCTTGCCGGTCTCCAGGTTTTTGACCGGTTGGTTGGCCCCGCGGTGTCCTACGTACATTTTTCTGACGGGGATGTCTTCGGAAAGGGCCATAAGCTGGTGTCCAAGACAGATGCCGAAGAGGGGCTTGCCTGTCTGCTTGGCGTAATTCACCGCTTCCAGGGCGTAGGAGCTCGTGGCGTTGGGATCGCCCGGTCCGTTGCTGAAGAAGAAGCCGTCGGGATTCCACTCCTCGAGCTCCTCGCGGAACTCGCCTTTGGCGGGAAAAATGCGCAGGGTGCAGCCCCGGTCGCGCAGGTTGTTGATGATGTTCTGCTTGATGCCGTAGTCGAAGGCGGCCACTTTCCAGGGCCCGTCGCTGTGCACCGTTTGGGCCTCCCGGCGGGTCACTTTCGTGGCCAGCTCAAGTCCCTCCATGGGGTCCCAGGATTTGGCGCGACCAACCAGCTCCTCCTCGTCGAGAATCTCCGAGGAGATGACGGCGTTCATGACGCCCTTGTCCCGTATATGCCGTACCAGCCGGCGGGTGTCCACCCCGCTGATGCCCACCACCTCGTGGCGCTCCAGGTACTCCTGGAGGCTGCCGTCGGCCTGGGGATTGCTGTACTCCCGGGAAAAAGCTCGGGTGATGAGACCGGCAATCATCACGGTGCGTGCTTCGTCGTCGCGGCTCATGGTGCCGTAGTTCCCAATGTGGGGATAGGTCATCATCATGAGCTGGCCGTAGTAGCTGGGATCGGTGAAGATCTCCTGGTAGCCGGTCATGGATGTGTTGAAGCAGAGCTCGCCGCCGGTGGTGCCTTTCTTGCCGATAGCGAATCCGCGTTCGACGGTTCCGTCGGACAGGGCGATGACTGCTTTATCATTGGATTGAAGGGACATGGCAGGGTCGTATTCTGGGGGAAGGGTTCGAATGGATGTCTAAAAAAAATCCGACAACGGAGACCGCGTCGGATGGGAGAGAGGGAAAGGCTTTCAGCCATTTTCGGAAAAGGGAAGGCCCATGTTTGCTCAACGGATGGCAAATATGGAAGGGATGAACTTCGGCCTTTCCTATGCGAATCAAATGCCTGTTGCTTTGCAGATTTTGTTGCCTGGTTGGATGCCTTTTCAGTTCCGAGGCAAAACTGGCTTAAAATAGGTACTTCGCTTCTAATTTTCAACGACTTTGACGCTTCCGGAATTATTATTGTGTTACCGGGAAATTTCTATTAAAGTGGGCTGTTAAGATGAATAAAATGGGAGTCGGTGATGAGCAATAAATTTTTTTCGGGATGTACGGGGTGCCTGGGTGCGGTTGCCCTGGTTGTAGTGGCGGGCGGTGTACTGGCCTATTTTTTTATAGCCCGACCGGTTATGAGCGGACTCTCCGCCTTCGAAGAGATTCACCAGTCCAACGAGCGCATAGATAATCGGGATTCTTATGAACCTTTAGCCAGCGGCGAGCTTACCCGGTCGCAGGTTGAGCGGTTCGTGGCGGTTCAGCGGGCCATCCACGAGCAGATGGAGCAGAGACTTACCCGGTTTGAGGAAAAGTACCGGCAGGTCAGCGAGGAGTGGGAGCAGCGCCAACCGGGCTATCGTGAAGCCCTGCAGGTCTGGACCGATCTGGGCAAGCTCTACGCGGAGGTGAAGACCATACAGGTCGACGCGCTGAATGCACAGGATTTCTCCCTGGAAGAGTACCACTATGTGCGCCGTTCCTTTTACCAGAGCATGGGCTTAGGACTTGTATCCTATAATCTGGACGCCATAGCGGAGGCAGCCAGCGAGGGGAGTATGGGCACCGATTTCGAAAATTACAGGTCGGAGTGGAGCGAACTGCCGGATGAGACCCTGGAAAAGAACCGTGAACTGGTTTCGGAGTATACCGATCAGGCCGAAGAATGGCTGGTCTTTGCCTGGTGGGGTCTCTGATATCCGGCTGCCTTGACGGTATGATCCGTCGGCGATCCTGACCGGCAGGCCGTTAGACAGGTATTATTCCTACCAGACCATCTGCTTCATGCAGAAGACGCTCCCACCGCTTTTGAGGTACTCCGAAGTGTCCACTTCGTGCACCTGGTAGCCGGCATCCCGCAGTTTCTTATTTACGTCGGTGCAGCCCTTCTGGATAATGACGTTGCGGCCGTCGGGGCAGACGGCGTTGCAGGCCAGCAGCTTACGCGCCTCGTAACTGGTAGCCCGGATGACCCGCTCGAAGACCGTCTCGATCAGTTCCATCCCTTCGCCGGTAAATGCATCAGGGTAGACCAGCGCGGTACGACGATCGAGCACGCAGAGGCAGGTGTCCAGGTGGTAGAAGGCATCGTCGATCAATTCCACGGCCAGTACCGGCACGTCCAACAACTCCGACACCCGGCGGTGGCCTTCAAGCGTGCTGCGAAACCCATGGCCGCCCCAAAGCAGACGCAGCCCGTCGTGACAGATGGCATCCCCGCAGCCTTCGTAGTAGTCCACCTTCTCCTCGTTCAGGTAGAAAATCTCGTAGCCGTCGCGTCGGTACCACTGTTCGAGGTACGGCACCTCCCTGCGGCGGTGCTCGGCCTTCATGATGCTCATTATCACCTGCTTGTTTCCTTCGGCATCCAGGAAGGGCAGGCTCTGATTGGCGCAGAAGACCATGTCGTCCAGTCCCTCCTCCCCCTCGATGACCTCGGTCTGGAGTTCCATCTGGCGGTAGGTATCGCGAAGAATCTCCCACTGGTCCTCAGCCTGCATCTTATCCACCTTACCTGTTTGACCCTTCATATGGGGGTTGATCTCGTGCTCCACGGTGTAGTAGGTGGGACGGACCAGCAGTACCCTCTTGGGGAGGGGCATGGAGGGAATGTCGTCCAGGGAGAAGTCGAGCTGATCGGCCGATGTTATCACGTTGCTCATGGGGTCACTCGTATAGCGGATATATGCAGATTGTGGAAGGCGGCAAGGTAACGAATTTGCCTGTGATTGTCCCTATTCCTGCGTTCCCAGCAATTCGATGGCCAGGCCCTCCGCCAGGATGCGGCTGTATTCGCCGGGATTGTCACTCAGCGCTACAAAGTCGCTGTTGCTGGAGGCGGTCGCCTCCGACAGGGCCTCCCAGACCACGTCCCCGGTCTGGGCATCCCAGATTTGGGCGTAGGCATTCACTTCGTTGGTACGCGTAGTCTCCAGTCCTGAAAAGATGTTGTATTCGGTATTGGAGGTCTGCTCAAAATTTCCCAGTTGTATGTAAAGGTAAAAACGCGGGCCGACTTCCGACTGCAATTCCGACAGGAAGGACTGGTCCAGCACCGACGTTTGCCGGTAGCTGCTGATAGCTTCGTTATAGTCGTCCGAGAGGCCGGCATCGTTCAACTCGGACATGGTGGTCTGCCAGTCCGAATACTTGAATTCCCGGTTGCCCACGCTGTCTACATAGTGGTTGATCCAGTTACCAAAGGGGCGGCGGTAGCCCTCCAGTCCGGATCCTGCGGTGATGGGCAGGATGGCCAGACCGTCTTCCTTCAACTGTTCCGATGAGTAGTCCGGACTCGTATAGCTCACCTCGGTGGCGTTTTGAATGGTGGCCATACAGCCGGTGAGAAAGAGCGCGATAGCAACAGCGGTGAATCGCCTGTCCGGTTTGATCATAAATCCCTGCCCTGAATTATTTTGCTGTTCTCTTGCCTGCATTTGACGGTTGTTGCCGGTAAACCTACTAAGAAAATGAGTTTTATCAAGATGTCCTCCTTCTGAGCTTCCCTGGGGTTCATGGAAAGGTGAGGAGTTAAGCCCGATTTGAATGCCACCCGTGCATTTGATATTGTGCAGGTGAACCTAACGGAGGCCGCACAGACTGACATTGCGCCGGTCATTCGATTCCAGACAAAAATCATGCTGCTAAAACCTGATTTACTGTCCCAGCTGGCACCCCTCGAACTGAGGGCGCGCAAAATCGTGGAGGGATTCATCTCCGGCCTCCACAAGAGCCCCTACTACGGTTTCAGCGTGGAGTTTGCTGAGCACCGTCCCTACACACCCGGCGACGAGATCAAGCATATCGACTGGAAGGTCTATGCCAAGACCGAGCGCTACTACATCAAACAGTACGAGGAGGAGACCAACCTGCGCTGCTATGTAATGCTCGACACCAGCAGCTCCATGTACTACAAGTATTTCGGGGAGTGGACCAAGCTGCGCTACGGTATTCACTTCGCCGCCGCCCTCATGTACCTGATGCACCGCCAGCGGGATGCATGCGGACTGGTACCCTTCAGCGACGAGATGGAGTCTTTCATCCCGGCCAAGTCCTCCTACACCCATCTGCGGCAGGTATTCACCATGCTGGAACAGCTGCTGGAAAAGGAAGACGAGCAGTCCGCCGGGCAGCGCAAGACCTCTTCGGCCAAGGTGATCCACGAGCTGGCTGAGCGGCTCAACCACCGCAGCCTCGTGGTGCTGGTCACCGACTTATTTGAAAACGTGGACGACCACGAGAACCTGATATCCTCCCTCAAGCATCTGCGCCACCGCAAGCACGAGGTGCTGCTCTTCAACGTGATGGAGAAGAAGAGCGAGCGGGACCTGGACTTTCCTGACCGGCGCTTTCGTATGGAGGATATGGAAACGGGGGCATCCATGGAGGTACTTCCCGCGCAGGTACGCGAAGACTACAGGAAGAAGGTGGAGGAGTACATCCACCGCTTCAAAATGGCCTGCAGCGAATTCCAGATCGACTTCGAGCAGATCGACACCCAGCAGGACTTCGACCTGGCACTGCTGGCCTATCTCAACAAGCGCAAGAACCTGGGGTAGTGGTTCTGAGCGGCCAAGAGGGGGGCTTCGGGGTGATTCAAGAATTGGCAATCAGTCCCTGCACACGAAATGAACATCGCCAATTGAGAAAGAAGAATTACTCATTCATAATGATTTTTGTAACACGTATGACCGGCACACCGGAGGAGTAGTCCGTGTAGTAGAGCCGGTTTTGATCATCTAAGTGTTTGGGAAAGAAGATAGTGGTTTCCAGCCGGGGTGTGAAGTCGTCTTCTATGGAAGTGTAGCCGAGATATTTCCCTTCCTTGTCAAGGAGCTCAATAGTGTAGGCATTCTTCTCTCCTTGTGATCCCTCCGCCGTTTGAACAAAGTGAAGTACCCACTTGTCGTTTGCCAGCAGTGCTGTGGATCTGAGCCTTATCTGGTATACTATCTGGCTGGTATTTGGAGTCGCACTTGCCGTAACTAAATTTACTCTATTTTCTCTGTAGGACCTTCTATATTGCCAGTCCAGCATCTCGTAGGAATCTCTGCCTGTAAAATGGCCTTGAACCTCCCGGACCTCCCCGCTGTTAATGTTCACCAGGTATATGGAACCATCCGTAATTTCGTGGGTGATAGCTAGTATAGAGTCGTTTAGTTTTGCCAAATTATAATCTCCCCACATAGCAAACCTGGCTTCCACGGGCTTTTCTTTGTCAAATTGCATATTGTCGTATACGTTAAAAAAGGAACGGATCCTTTCCCAGGAATAGCCATCTATCAGATGTACGGGTTTGTCTTGGTAATCTACTGGATCAAGATCATCGGCATATTCGTAAATCCAAGGTGCTGAAATGGAGACACTGGCAAACTGCTCATTCGGCAGTGGGACTAAATTACTTGCCGTCCACGTTGGATGCTGCAAAGTCTGTGACTTCAAGGAATCTCCAAAATTAAAGAACTTCGTAAGACGCCGTAATCTGCCATCATATACAATGAGTTCGTCGTTATTTCCAATAGCCATTGCTGTGATACCAATGAACTCTCCGGGCCCCCTGCCCCGCCTGCCGATATTTTTCAGATATTTACCCTCGGGACCGAATACCCGGATGGAATTGTTCATGGTCGCGACATAGATTCGGTTCTCCGAGTCTGTCCGTATGTATCTGGGACCGCCGAACAGGTACTCCTTGGGTGCATCCTCTTGATTGCCTATAACGAGCTGCTCCTCGAATGAAACCGAAAGTTCCTGGGCAAGTCCCTGATTTTGTAGGGCTAATAGTGCTGTGGCAATCAGAGAGAGAATAATTAAGGAATGAATCTTCCAAGGATACATTGGCAGGCCTGGCTTGCATTATTTAGGGAAAGCTGAGTCTACTCATTGTAAATGTTACAATGAGTAGACTAGCTTCAGGATTATTCTAAATCCAGAAAGATCAACTCATGATCTTTCAATGGATTTGCTTACGGGCAATTGTATGCTTCACCCCCCGGTCCCAATATAAGCTGGCAATTCAGGGGTGGATCTAAATCGTGATTATAATCACAGGGGTTATAAAATCCCCATGGTTGACCGCCCACCTCGCAAGCTGCTATACTCCCACAATGGTAACATGGATTGTATTCACTTGGTTCTTCCGGCCCCGATTGCCATGAATAGACATTGGAGACGGTAAACGAAGTCATACCGAAGGTAAAGACAAGTGCCGATAGGATTATCAGAGCTTTCGATTTTTTAAATAACATGGCGGTACCTCTTTTGATTTGTATTAGGATGCGCGAGAATCCAGAATGGAAGCGAGCTCATTCAGGATGTTCTCTTTATCTTCTACCGGTGTCATAGCTCCTTTGGGTAACTGTACCCTGAACATCACCTGTTCAGCGGTTTTATCGATCACGATCAGTTGACCGTCGACAGTCTCATTATGGAAAGAAGTAAGCCTTGGCGGCAGAAAGGAAGTGACACTGTACAGTTTTGGGAGCTCGAAATCTGCGACGAGGGCAAACTGCCGTGCATATTGTTCCGTCTCCCCATGAAACCATATGACCTGGTCCAGTTCCAGGTTGGAAGTGGTGTCGTTCAACAATCCTACATATTCATCAACCTCGTTCAGACAATTTCCGCAAGCTGCAGCAGGCATCAGGTACAATGCCATGACCCTCTTTGTTGAATCGCCCACATCGGTCAGCGAAGGGACATCCTCAGGTGGTTCATTCGGGATTTTAAAGCTATAGGATGAGGTATCCAGTTGATCCTCAGTCTGATAGTAGTAATCGGAATTACTTGGTTCGGTTGAGTCTGTGGCCGGAATCAGGGAGAGGATGAAAAACACGATTCCCCCGCAACACAATAGAAGTGCGATTATTTTGTCTCTAAATTTCATAAGGCGAATCTTTGCTTCGCTCTCTCTTAACCCTGATTCAGGGTAAAAAAAATAACCCTATATGCAAGATATTCCTAAATTTACGTAAATATACGTACTCAAGTAGTAGGTTGAAGAATGAGGGATAAATGGTGTAACAGAATGAGCTCGAGTAGTTTATGGGGAAGATGCCTGGTAATAAACCCCTTTCAGTAATGACTCCGGAATAGTTTTTACAGACACCCTGCAGGACTTCGACCTGGCCCTGCTGGCCTATCTCAACAAGTGGAAAAACCTGGGGTAATGGTCAGTGACCGTCGACCCATAGAATTACTCTTCCATAACTATTTTAGTAACGCGGATGACGGGTACTCCAGAGGAGTAGTCCGCGTAATAGAGCTGGTTTTGATTGTCCAGGTGCATGGCTACAAATACTGGGGAATCATCCTGCCGGGTGGTAAAATCGTCGCGAATGGGAGTGTAGCCAAGATAATTTCCATCCTTGTCAATAAATTCAATATTGTAGGTAGTGTTATTTCCTTCCGCAGTTTGTACAAAGTGAAGCAACCACTTATTGTTAGCCAGTAATGCTCTAGATCTGAGTTTAATTTGATACACTAACGTGCTGGTATTGGGGGTTGCGCTTGCTGTAACCATGTTGTAGCGATTTTCATGATAAGATCTTCTATACTGCCATTCCAGTATCTCGTAGGAGTCATGTCCCGCAAAGTGGCCTTGGACCTCCCGGACGTACCCGCTCTTAGTATTCACCAGATATATGGAACCGTCTGATATTTTATGTGTAATAGCCAGTGTGGTGTCGTTAAGTTTTGCCAGTTGATAATCCCCCCCCATGGCAAATCGGGCTTCCACTGGCTCTTCTTTGTCAAACATCATATGGTCATAGACATTAAAAAGGGAACGGGTCTTTTCCCAAGAATCACCGTCTATCAAATGTATGAGTCTATCTTTGTAATCAACGAAGTCAATATCCGCAACTTCATAAATCCAAGGGAATTGGATTTCAACTGAGGCAAACTGATTATTTGGAAGTGGGACTATATCGCTCCCAGTCCAGTCCGGATGAGTCAAGTTCAGCGACTTCAAGGAATCCCCGAAATTGTAGAACCAGGTCAGACGCCCCAGCCTGCCATCATATGCAATAAGCTCATCGTTTTTTCCGACAGCTATAGCTGAAATGGATATAAACTCTCCGGGCCCTTTGCCCCGTCGCCCAATGTTCTTCAGATATTTCCCGTCCGGACTGAATACCCGGATGGAATTATTCATGGTCGTGATATAGATTCGGTTCTCGGAATCGGTCCGTATGTATCTGGGGCCGCCGAACAGGTATTCTGCCGGTGGGTTATTTTGATTGCCAATTACGAGCTGTTCCTCAAAGGTGACCGATCGCTCTTGGGCGGCTCCCTGATTTTGTAGGAATAATACTCCTGCAATAATGATACTTAAAATAGTGAAATAACGAATCGTCAAAGAGTACACGACAAGTCTTTTGGCATATATTGAAAAAAAGTAGTTGCACCCACCCATTGCGGACATTCAATGAGTGGGCGAACTATGAAATTGCGATCAATTAAATTATGGACAATCGGTTAGTCCTTCATCAGGCCCTAACTCAAGCTGGCAATTTTGAGGCGGGTCTTCTTCGTCGTCATAGTCACAGGGATTGTAGAAACCCCAAGGTTGACCACCCAGCGCACAAGCTATATAACTTCCACAATGATAACAGGGATTATATTCTCCCGGTGGGTCCGTCTGCCACGGGGTAAACATTGGAGACGGTAAACGAAGTCATACCGAAGGTAAAGACAAGTGCCGATAGGATTATCAGCGCTTTCGATTTTTTAAATAACATGGCGGTACCTCTTTTGATTTGTGTTAGGATGCGCGAGAATCCAGAATGGAAGCGAGCTCATTCAGGATGTTCTCTTTATCTTCTACCGGTGTCATAGCTCCTTTGGGTAACTGTACCCTGAACATCACCTGTTCAGCGGTTTTATCGATCACGATCAGTTGACCGTCGACAGTCTCATTATGGAAAGAAGTAAGCCTTGGCGGCAGAAAGGAAGTGACACTGTACAGTTTTGGGAGCTCGAAATCTGCGACGAGGGCAAACTGCCGTGCATATTGTTCCGTCTCCCCATGAAACCATATGACCTGGTCCAGTTCCAGGTTGGAAGTGGTGTCGTTCAACAATCCTACATATTCATCAACCTCGTTCAGACAATTTCCGCAAGCTGCAGCAGGCATCAGGTACAATGCCATGACCCTCTTTGTTGAATCGCCCACATCGGTCAGCGAAGGGACATCCTCAGGTGGTTCATTCGGGATTTTAAAGCTATAGGATGAGGTATCCAATTGATCCTCAGTCTGATAGTAGTAATCGGAATTCCTTGGTTCGGATGAGTCGGTGGCCGGAATCAGGGAGAGGGTGAAAAACACGATTCCCCCGCAACACAATAGAAGTGCGATTATTTTGTCTCTAAATTTCATAAGGCGAATCTTTTACTTCGCTCTCTCTTAACCCTGATTCAGGGTAAGAAAATAACCCTATATGCAAGATATTCCTAAATTTACGTAATTATACGTACTCAAGTAGTAGGTTGAAGAATGAGGGATAAATGGTGTAACAGAATGAGCTCGAGTGGTTTATGGGGATGATGCCTGGTAATAAACCGCTTTCAGTAATGACTCCGGAATAGTTTTTACAGACACCCTGCAGGACTTCGACCTAGCCCTGCTGGCCTATCTCAACAAGCGGAAAAATCTGGGGTAATGGTCAGTGACCGTCGACCCATATAATTACTCTTCCATAACTATTTTAGTAACGCGGATGACGGGTACTCCGGAGGAGTAGTCTACATAGTAGAGCTGGTCTAGATCATCCAAGTGTTTGGGATAGAATTTCTGTTTTAGATCCATAATAGTTGTAAAATCATCATTTATAGGGATATATCCGAGGTAGTTTCCTCCCTGGTCAATAAACTCCATATAAGATGAACTGGTACCTCCATTCGCTGTTTGAACAAAGTTGAGTCCCCACTTGTCATTGGTCAGCAAAGCTCGAGACTCAAGTTTTTTTTGAAAGACCACTTGTTGATTTCCTCCTAATATTACAATTCCAACTCGTTCATCTGCATATACAAACTTATTATCCAATCCAGCACTACATAGGGTTCCATGCCTGTAAAGCGTTCGCAGTACCGTTGACTACGCTGTTTTTCAAATTCAAAAGGTATATTGAACCATCATAGATTTGGTTGGTGAGGGCGATGGTTGAATCGTTTAGCATCCCTATTCTATAACCGCCTCTTGAGAAATGAGCCTCTATTGGCATATTCATATCAAACATATGGTTTGATACCTTGTAATATGAGCGAATACGCTTTGAAAAACTGTTATCTACTATATGCAATAAAGAATCACCAAGATTAAGGGCATCATATTCACCTGCATATTGATATATCCAGGCTTGTTCAGGGAAGCGGTTACATACCGTTCCCTATCCTTTATAGGGAATATCTGTGCTCTCCCATCCAAGCAGGGTGTGAGGCGTTACGGGACTCCAAGGAATCACCTAAATTATAGAATATTGAAACGCGTCTTGATCTACCATCATAAATGATAAGTTCATCGTGAATGCCAATTGCCATACCTGATATAGCAATGAATTCTCCTGGCCCTCTTCCTCGTCTGCCTACCGTTTTTAGATACTTGCCATCTGGATCATATATCCGGATGGTGTTGTTCATGGTTGCTACATAGATATTATACTTAGAGTCTGTTTCAATGAACTTGGGCCCGCCGAATAGGTATTCCTTGGGTGCACTCTGTTGATCGCCAAGGACTAATTGCTCGTCAAAATTCACCGTTAACTCTTGGGCAAATCCGGGCTGATTGGAGCTTAATATTACTATCAAGATAAAATTACAGGCTACAATAAGACGGAATTGCCAAGGACTCATTGATATTTCTCAGTGTGATTTTTAAGATTCAATCGTTTCTCTTTTTCTGGTGGGTTCTTGGTGAAGAGTTATAGCATGTCCTATAAAAACAGGGGGATGTTTTTCCTAACTCCGATTATGGACAGTCCACAAGTTCATCATCACCGTTTCCAACTCCCCAAAATATACAGTACTCTGGTGTTCCATATTCACTTGGTTGTATCGTACAATCCGAGTTGTAAACGCCATAAGGTTGGCCGCCAGTAAGACATGCTGAATAACTTCCACAGTGGTAACAAGGGTCAGAAGTCTCCGGGTCCTCTATTTGCCATGAATAGACATTGGAGACGGTAAACGAAGTCAGTCCGAATGTAAAGACCAGCGCGGAAAGGATGACCAGCGCTTTCGATTTTTTAAATAACATGGCGGTACCTCTTTTGATTTGTGTTAGGATGCGCGAGAATCCAGAATGGAAGCGAGCTCATTCAGGATGTTCTCTTTATCTTCTACCGGTGTCATAGCTCCTTTGGGTAACTGTACCCTGAACATCACCTGTTCAGCGGTTTTATCGATCACGATCAGTTGACCGTCGACAGTCTCATTATGGAAAGAAGTAAGCCTTGGCGGCAGAAAGGAAGTGACACTGTACAGTTTTGGGAGCTCGAAATCTGCTACGAGGGCAAACTGCCGTGCATATTGTTCCGTCTCCCCATGAAACCTTATGACCTGGTCCAGTTCCAGGTTGGAAGTGGTGTCGTTCAACAATCCTACATATTCATCAACCTCGTTCAGACAATTTCCGCAAGCTGCAGCAGGCATCAGGTACAATGCCATGACCCTCTTTGTTGAATCGCCCACATCGGTCAGCGAAGGGACATCCTCAGGTGGTTCATTCGGGATTTTAAAGCTATAGGATGAGGTATCCAGTTGATCCTCAGTCTGATAGTAGTAATCGGAATTCCTTGGTTCGGATGAGTCGGTGGCCGGAATCAGGGAGAGGATGAAAAACACGATTCCCCCGCAACACAATAGAAGTGCGATTATTTTGTCTCTAAATTTCATAAGGCGAATCTTTACTTCGCTCTCTCTTAACCCTGATTCAGGGTAAAAAAAATAACCCTATATGCAAGATATTCCTAAATTTACGTAATTATACGTACTCAAGTAGTAGGTTGAAGAATGAGGGATAAATGGTGTAACAGAATGAGCTCGAGTGGTTTATGGGGATGATGCCTGGTAATAAACCGCTTTCAGTAATGACTCCGGAATAGTTTTTACAGACACCCTGCAGGACTTCGACCTAGCCCTGCTGGCCTATCTCAACAAGCGGAAAAATCTGGGATAGGGTGATTCAACCCGGTAGATCGGATAGCTTGATACGGTCGTAGGATCCTCTCTTATCCTCGGGGTGTGGCTCAATGCCCAGAATGGTAATTTCTTTTCGATTTGGGCCATACGTCCAGAAGATACGCCTGGCTTTCTGACCCTGGTCGAGGTACGATTGCCATATCTTCATATCGTACTTGTTGCTGAGAGCCTCAATCTCATGAGTTCGCAGGCCGGGATGACGTGGGTTGTTACTCAGGAACCGAAGGGTTTTGGCAAGTTTGTTGAACAATTCTATCTCCTGAGTGTCCATCTCACCCGTTTTTTTCTTATCAAGAAGAGAGTCCCAGAAATTTTTCATTCCCGGGACTCCCATGCGTATGGCAAACATGATTGCTCCAGGTTAGTCGAGGAGCTCCTCCAGTTCATCCATGTCGATCGGATCCGATACCTCTCCTTCTTTATACTTGGTTATGGCTTTGTCCATCATTTCCAGCGTATTTCGAGAAATTTCGTCCGGGTGAACCAGCTCGCGCGGACTCAGTTCGATGGTACCGTCCTCATGCTCGGTAACATGGTAGTACGTAGTCCGTGCCCCTCGAATGGTTATTCGTTTTTTGGAGTCCAACTTTGCGTTGTACTCCCTCACAAGGTTGTCCATAATGGCCTCCTGAACAGCGTGTCTGTAATTATTATAGTGCTGCCCTCTTTGTCTGAGGTTGCTTTTAATGTGGGAATATGGGAATTCCCACACAAATATTACGTAGATATCCTGAATAATTCAACCCTGAGGCAAACAGGTTCAGGTCACTTCCGAGCGGCGCAGCACCCAGTTGAGCAGGCGGGGAGCGAAGCGTTTCAGGTAGATGGCAATGATTTCGGTGCCGCCGATGTAGATCTCGGGCTTGCCGCGGGCCAGCTTGGGAAGCAGCTTTTTAGCGAAGGTTTCTGGCGCCATGCCCTGCTTTTGTCCTCTTCCCATCTCTCCATGCCGGCTGCCGTCGCCTTCCAGGGCGTTGACGGTTACCTGTGTTTTGACGTAGCCCGGGCAGACCAGGCTGACCTGCAGTCCCTCTCCGTACACTTCCTGGCGAAGGCAGTCGAACCAGCCGTGCAGGGCGTGTTTGGAGGCGGCGTAGGTGGAGCGCAGGCGGGTACCGAATTTGCCCATGACACTGCTGGTCACCGCGATGTGTCCCTCACCCCGCTCCAGCATGTGCGGCAGCACGGCCTTGGTGAGGGCCACCGTGCCGAAGAAGTTGATCTCCATAACGCGGCGGATTACCTCCATCTCTGCGTCCACGGCCAGGGAGCGCTGGCTGATGCCCCCGTTGTTGAACAGCAGGTCGATGCGCCCGAATATCTCTACGGCTTCTGCAGCCTTGGCAGGCAGGGTATCGGTCTCGACCAGGTCGAGAGTTAGCACATGTATGGTGCCGGAGTCACCGGCGCAGTTGGCTTTTACGCGCTCCAGTTCGTCCCGGCGGCGGGAGGATAGAATGAGTCGCGCGCCGCGTTCGCTGAATGCGTAGGCGAGGGCCTCGCCGATGCCGGAGGAGGCGCCGGTTATCCAGACGACCTTGTCTTGAAATGCCATGGGACGGGGATCTTATAGTTGGCGGTGCGGCGGTGCCGGGACCTGTCATCCGGACCGGCCGCCCACTCATGCGGTTCCAGACAAAGATGCCCAATCCCCTCCGCAGAGACAAGCCCCATGAAGTTCAGGCGAATTTTCCTATCTTGATACCCGTTTCCGATACACCGGTGCGGCCTCCGACGTCCCGCCGGCCGGAACCCAGTATAAACCATCTCAAATTCCCTTCGGCGTGAAACCCAGGCACACCATACTGCTGGTAGAGGACGAGGAGGAGCCGGCCGAAATGCTGGCTGACTTCCTGGAGATGAACGACTACCAGGTGCTGATGGCCCACGACGGGGAGGAGGCCCTGTCGCTCATTGAACAGCATGCGGGCGACATCCACCTGGCGGTGCTGGATATCATGGTACCCAAGGTGGACGGCAAGGAGGTCTGCCGTCGCATCCGCCGCCACCCGGTGCTGTCTGATATCCCCGTCATATTCCTGACGGCCAAGGACGAGGAGAAGGACGAGATCGAGGGACTGGAGCTGGGGGCGGACGACTACATCTCCAAGCCGGCCAGCCTTAATCTGGTGAAGGCTCACGTGGAATCGCTGCTGCGCCGCCAGAATCCCCGTACAGCCAACTGGCTGCAGTACGGTGACGCCTACCTTGACACGGAGGCGCGGGAGCTCTATGTGAAGGAGGAAAAGGTGGAGCTCACCTCCACCGAGTTCACCCTGCTGGAGCTGCTGTTCCAGAATCCCAAACGGGTCTACACACGACAGGAGATTCTGGCGCACATCACCGAAGACGGCAAGTACGTCTTCGACCGGACGGTGGACGTGCACATCAAGAATCTGCGGCTGAAGATGGAGGAGGCCGGCAAGTTGATAAAAACCTACCGGGGCATAGGCTACGGGATGAACCGCGAGATCATCAAGGTGTCCTGACCGATCATGTCCATCCGATCCAAACTGGCCTGGACCTTTATCCTGCTGCTTATTTTTGGCATTACCGCCATCAGCAGCTACTCCATTGTGTTCATTCGGAACTACATGCTGGAAGAGGGCAAACGCGAGATGGAGCGTGAAACCCGCTGGCTGGCCGTCACCGTGGAGAACATGGCAGACGACAGCGCATTCACACGCCACCTGCGGGAGGCGGCCGATATCTCCGGCTACCGGCTGGCTGTCTACGGGGAGGACGGCGCGTTGCTTTTCGCCTGGCCCGACAGCACCTCGCCGCATCACCCCCGGCGACTGGATACCGGTCTCCTGGCCAGCCTGGAGGCGCGCGACGGCATCCCCCTGCTGCCCGAGCGTCCTGATTCCGAGTACCTGGTCAGCATGGTACACCTGGATACCAGCGCCAATACCGCCCGATATATCCGTGCGAGCCAGCTCAAGGACGACCTCTACGCCCCTATACGCACCATCCGCTGGATCATCTACTACGGCATGTTTATCAGTATAGGATTGGTCATCCTGGTCAGCATCCTGATGGCGCGCTACCTCACCCGCCCCATCACCCGTATCAAGAACGCCGCCCAGGAGATTGCTTCGGGCGATACCAGCCGGCAGATCGACCTGGAACGCGGGGACGAATTCGGCACCCTGGCCGACTCTCTTAACCGCATGGCCTCACGCCTGCGGGCCGATACCGCACAGATTAAGCAGTTCGCCGAAAAGCAGCGGCAGTTTTTCGGGGATATCACCCACGAAATCCGCAATCCCCTGCACACCATCACCGGCGCCCTGGAGATGCTGGAGATGGAGGATCTGCCGGAGGACGAGCGTCGCAGATACCTGCGCTCCGCCCGCAAACAGACCGAGCGCATCTCCCGGCTGTTCAAGGATCTACTCACGTTGCAGCGCTACGACTCCGACGAGAAGTTTATCGAGCGCAAAACTTTCGACCTGTCCATGATAGCCGAGCACATGCTGGAGTGGTACGGGGATGCCGCCGCCGAGAAGGGCATCGACCTGCATGTGGATACCCACGAATGCCGTGCGGTCGGCGATCCCGGTAAGATCGAGCAGGTGATTGACAACCTGGTCTCCAACGCCGTCAAGTACACCTCGGAGGGTACCATTACGATGAGCTACTCGCGGGAAGACGACGAGGTGGTTGTAGAGGTTGAGGACACCGGCATAGGTATCTCCGAGGAGCACCTGGAACGGCTTTTCGACCGATTCTACCGCACCGACAAGGCGCGCTCGCGCGACAAGGGAGGCACCGGACTGGGCCTGGCCGTGGTCAAGAGCATCCTGGGCGCCCACGGCTCCGAGATCGAGGTGGAGAGCGAGCCGGGAAGGGGCACCAGCTTTTGGTTCAGTCTGCCGGCTTCCGGCTAAGGCAATTTATTCCAGTCTGTATAGGTTATACCGGGGGGGAACATCCTTACCAGAATTCAGACAATATATTTTCATCGATTCGATGACTGCCTACGCTGGTCGTACACACCGATTCCTTTTTGAAATCCCGCCGACACTTCTGCTGGGGCTGCTGTTGCTGTTGACAGGCTGTGCGCCCACGGCGGAGGTAAGGGACGAGTGGGCGGATAAGGTGACATCGGGAACGTACGGTTGGATCAATTTTAATACCGGGGAGGTCAAAAATCCGGATCCCTATCCCCCTTCCCGCATCGATTATCTCAGGGGCAATCTCTATCCCGAGTATTCCCAGCAATGCCTGCAGCAGTTGAGAAGCTTGACCGGAGCAGTAACCGTTGAGATCCACTTTCTGCTCACGGAGCAGGGTCACCCGGGCCAGTTCATCACCATGTCTGATACTCCCGCTACCTGTAACAGGGATATCATCGATGCACTCCGCACCCTTTCCTTCCAGCCCGGAGTGCGGGATGGAGAGCCGGTCGCCTCGGTAGGCGAATTTGCCCTGCGACTAACTCCCGGGGGAGGGTTTAAGATCGACCAGTAAAACAGGGTGGTCGGACAGCTGGGGGTTTACCTACGATGGGTTAACGAGGCATTTTGTTGCATTGCAACACCCGGAAAAATTGTCATTAAAAACTCATAATGACAATGTCATTGTCTCCATCAGTATGGTCTATGCCGACCAGATGGTTTTCATGTATTTCATAAATATTAAACAGGGGGGGGACCAGGATTTTTCCCATCTTTTTTGAATGCCTGTCTACCCTCAATATGATACCATAGTTTTTATTCGCTGTGAATAAAGTGTAGTAAAAATGATCTTCGGAAGGAATAAAATTTATGAAAAACGGGAGTTCCATACCCTCCGCCAACACTTCAGGATCTTGTACATTACTCCCTTGAATTACCGATTTAAGAAAATTAATCTCTTCTTCGCCTGCCATCGGCTTAGGATAACCCGATAAATTAAATTCTTCAGATGATCCATTCTGGGTGTTTACCGTGGTTATAGAAAGAGTTGCAGAGTTCGAATAGTAAAATTGTACATCTTTCATTTTCCATATTGTACTTGCTCCAAGGGGATTTTCTCTTCTAACCCCATTTGACTCAAATGTGTCGCTTCCCGGCATATCAAACTGGTGTCGCTGCAGGTGGAAATCATCATCCAGTCGATATACCTCAATATCATTATTTTCCCCACTGGCGATCTGAACGCTCTTAAACACTCCCAGATATCCATCATCTGTCTCATACAGAGCATTTAAATTACGGGAGTCATAATCAGGCAGTCTTATTTCACGCTCTGGCTCAAATCCACCTTCCAGGATTGAGTAAATGGATACTACTCCAGAACGGCCATCATAGACATGAAGTCGATTATCTCTCCCAATATGGATTTGATTTATGGCAAAAAACTCATTCGGGCCGCCTCCTGACCCTCCGATACTATCCAAAAGGGCACCATTGAGCTCCATTAAATTTAAAGTCCAGTTAGAAGCATCAACTACCACCATCCGTCCCTCACCATCCATAGTCAGATCCAGGGGTGAATACACATTCGTGGTGGAAGTTTCAATTCGAGTACTATCTTGAAGAATGATCTCTTCAACTTCCGAGATGAATTGATCAAACGAATGCTCATTTTTGTCTGGATCGTTGGAACAGGAGATCGCAATTAACCCAATTGCAAGATATTTAATGTATTTAGAATACTTCATATTTAAAACATAGTATTGGGCATCCAATTTACTTGGATGCCCAATACTATAGTAAACAATCTTGGATTAATTTTCACCAGGTTGTTCTATACAGATGTCATATGAGGCTTGACACGCGTTGTCCCATACTGCGTGTTCAGTGGCTTGGAATAACCAATGGTAAGGATTACCAGCTTCACACTGGTCAAGGATCACTTGGCACATTTCTTCGGAGGCCTCAGTAGAATTTGTGATTCCCACAATCAAAACTGGGGTCATCATTAATGTGAGCATGATAGTTTTTATTTTCATAATTAAAGATAATTTATTTAAATTTTAGTGTATGTGTTTAGTTATGCTTTTGTAGAATTAAATACAAAAATTAAACTACTCATCATATTGAGTGTTCCTAGTTTTCAGGTTTTTAACTATTCCAGAACGGCCATCATAGATATAGAGTCGATTATCTCTCCCAATATGGATTTGATTTATGGCAAAAAACTCATTCGGGCCGCCTCCTGACCCTCCGATACTATCCAAAAGGGCACCATTGAGCTCCATTAAATTTAAAGTCCAGTTAGAAGCATCAACTACCACCATCCGTCTCTCACCATCCATAGTCAGATCCAGGGGTGAATACACATTCGTGGTGGAGAGCAAGCCCGGCCGGGGGATGTGCTTCTGGTTCAGCCTGCCGGGATACTAATGTTCCTGTCGGTCAAACACATATATAGCAGGATGTGATATGCTATTTAGATAAACTCGTCCATCCGATTGAGAAATAAACGACATCGAAATCGACTCGTTACCTTTGGTTCTGTCCCGGATATCATATCTGCCCTCTACTTCGTAATTATTATTGGTATCAATGATAGTCAATGTATTGTCGATGATTGCATAGAGATGCCCGCTTTCTGAGAGTTTGAAATCGGTGATATATCTTCGTACCGCGCCTTCCATCCGGCCAATATTATCTACTGGGATTGCTTCAGGATTGTCTATGTCGCTAAAGGAGTCAGCGGTAAACTGGATGGTCGAGGTCAGATTTAGATTATCGTCGAACAGAAATAGATAGGGGAATCCGGGATAAGCGGCCATAGTCACACCGTTGGTAGCATCTATTTGGAATGTATTATAACCTGATGGCTCTTTGCCCATAGGAATCAATCTTGGAAGGAGTGAATCGTATTCAGCATACGGCTCTGCATTATTATATACCTGGGTCAGGTTTTTCGCACCGGACCTGGTTGATGCAAAAATGTAGTTATTAGAGGCAGCCAGGTCGTCAAGTCCCACATATATATTGAATGATTTTATATAGTTGAAAGTATCATATTCATATTGATTGACTCGTGATAGTGACCCGTCTGCAATAAAAATGTGCTCCTCACTGGAAAAGATAGCACTTACACTCTCAAATTCTCCAGGCCCTCTTCCTTTCCGTCCAATCGCATCAATTATTGTATTTGAAGTGTCGGCGATTAATACTGTCGGTTGCCGTAGATCGGTGATGTACACCCTCTCACCCTTTGCAAAAGTATTCGTCGGTGAGGTCAACAGGAGATCCGCATCTACTGAATCCTGCTGAATGATGTTTTCTGGACCAAGGGAAATGTCCGTAATCGGAATCTGATCCAAATTGATTGTATTTAAACTTGTTTCGTCAATTAGAGTCTTCAATACTTCTGACTCTGTGCCGAATTGCATGGAAGAATTACTTTCGCAACTGACGATAAAAGTTATACTCAGGATGCAGAAAAGGATGCTTTTAAACTGAATAGTCATGATGCGGACCATTTGATAAAAAACTCAAATATAATTTACTAAATAGAAATGAGCTACCCTGCAACTTTACTTGCCTGGTAGCTCATTGATGATGTCCATAGAAGACTAGTTAATCATGGGAACATTACATGTTTCGACACCATCACAAATGGTGCCGGTGAAATCTCCCTGCCCCTCAGCTACATCTATTAGCCCGTCTCCACAATCCATATTCATATCCCAATTTGTATCAGTCTGTATGAATACAACTTCGCAGCTTTCCGATGCATCACAATAGGTCATACACATTGGATCACCAGGTTGATACGCTTCGATTGGAGTTGTCACTAAAAAAAGAGCTATAAGTGCAATTGCATTCAGAAATTTTGTCTTGGTAGTCATAAGATAGATGATTTATAGATATTATTTTATATAGCGATATATGTAGGTTCATGGTAACTCCAATCCTATCGGTTAGATGTTTTTTTAGATCACTCTCCTTCTCGCAAGCTTCAAATACACTAAAAAAAAATACCCAAAGTGCAAGAATTTAAAGGGATTTACGTATTTTTACGGATATGATTAGTAGCAATATTATACTGGGTATCCTGCTCAATTATTTGGAGTATAGTAAGTTAGAATGATTACGGGTTTGCAGAAGTACTTTGGTAGGGAAATGATACTGTTTGAGGAAATTGGCTCAAGAATTGTAGTGATGAGTTCGGGAAGGCCGATAGGAGAGGTATATCTATATCTGTTATTGTTGCTCCTGTTCGGCGATGAGAAGATTGTCCAATGAGTGGGTGGCGAAAACTATCGAGGTTTCCGGGACACGGTATTCAGAAAACGGTATGACCTGAGACACGTCACTCCCCCATCATCCCCCGAAGATGGAAAGTAGAATGAAGGCAATCAGGTAGGCGCAGAGCAGGTAGAGGTTCCTGTTTGAATGCGGGTACTGGTGCTGGAATGAAGTTCCCATGGTGCGGTAATTGGACTGCCCGGAAGCAGTAGTTACGGGTGCATGAGTCTCTCTAGCCACTCTGACTTATGTTATCGGCAAAACCCGTAAAAACTTGAATTACCAGCAGATAGGGTATAGGATGATATTCTCGACTTATTGTCCCAATTTCGCAATGTGGCGACGCTTATTCCAAGTAGTGAGGTGAATTCTTGTTGTGTCATGTTGTACTTTTCGCGGATGGTAGGAGCGTCCGGTTCCTCTATGACGGAATGTCGAGTTGATTTTCTGGTACCTCTTTTTATTTCTCCAGCCTGTTTGATGCTTTCAAGCAAGTCATTGAAAATTTCTTCATTCATTGGAGTTGGTTCTCCACCAATTTTTCAAGGCTGCTGGTGAAAATGGATTTTTCAAAGAGTTCCATTTATAGCGAGAGTACATTTTGCAACATTATCCTACCCCCCTCCCCAAGGTAATTGGAGGTTCTACCTGTGGGATCCTTACGCTGACTTTCTAGAACCGTTCTAAATAGGCCCGGGCCCCCTCCCTCTTCAAATTCCCTTCATATAGGCTGGGTTTTTTGCCCTTTGTTAAAAAGCCGATGTGTAAAACGGAAATATGCCGTCTGACGAGATACGCCTTGGAATTGTGCTGATGAACCTGGGGGGACCCACGGGCGAGGACCATGTGCGGCCGTTTTTGTACAACCTGTTTCGAGACGAGGACATCATAAAGCTGGGAGGGGGACGCGTGCAGGAGCTCTTTGCGCGCGTCATCGCCAAATTCCGCGCCCCCTCCGTCCGGGAGGACTACGAAGAGATCAACGGCTGTCCCAAGGGCTGTACGGGCAACAGGCACTGCCTCAATCGCCAGAACAGCGTGGTGTCCACTTGCTGCTCGCCCATCAACGGACTGACCGAGCGGCAGCGCAGGGGATTGGAAAAGCATTTCAGGAAGGAGCATCCCGACCTGGACGTGTCCGTCTACACATGCATGCGCTATTGGATTCCCTTCGCCGATCAGATCATGGACGACATGGTGGACGACGGCATCACTCACGCCGTGATGCTTCCCCTCTACCCGCAGTTTTCGTGGACCACCACGGGCTCCAGTTTCCGAGACTGGGAAAACCATCGGCGGGAGAAATTCGGCAGCCTTGAGAACACCCCCTGGAAGGAGTACCAGGTGAAGAACTACCACCGGAATCCCTATTATCTGGAAGCCCTCAACGCCCGCATCGATGAGGCCATGGAGGAGCTGGAACCGGAGACGCGCGAGAAGACTCACCTGGTCTTCAGCGCACACGGCACGCCCAAAAAGGAGGTGCGCAGCGGAGATCCCTACACCACGGAGATCGAGCAGACCATGGAGGCCATTATGGAGATGCGCGGCCTGCGGGAGGACTATTGGATCGGCTACCAGTCGAAGGTAGGGCCCGGTGAGTGGACCCAGCCGAATACCGCTGAGCTGGTGGAGCGTCAGGTACAGTACGGTATCCGAAATTTCGTGCTGGTGCCCGTCGCCTTTGTGACCGACCATATAGAAACGCTCTACGAGTTGGGCGTGGAGCTGCCGGAGGATCTTGAGGAGGAGGGCTATCACTTTGAGAACATCAAGGTCATGCCTGGCATCAACGACCATCCGAAATTTATCTGGGCGCTGGCCGACGAGACCCTCAAGAAAGTGGGATACCTGTTTGACGAAATCCAAGAGAAGCCGGTTAATCCTGGGTCATGACCGAAAAGGCACCTGACATAGAGGAGTTCTGCTGCGTGGGCGTCAACCACTGGGAGGCGGCCATAGAGGTGCGCGAGGGTTTCAGCCTTGACGCCGCCCGCACCCAGGCCCTGCTGGAAGGGGCCAAGAGGGAGGGTGTGCCCGGGCTGATCGTGGTATCTACCTGCAACCGTACCGAGCTTTTTGCCCACGGAGCGGGCACGCAGGAGCTCATTCGCCTGCTGGTGACCTATTCCGACGGCTCGCTGGACGAGTTCCACAGTCACGGATTCGAGTACAGCGGTCTGGAGGCGGTAGACCACCTTTTTCAGGTGGCTGTGGGAGTCGACTCGCAGATCCTGGGCGATCTGCAGGTCGTCAACCAGGTGAAGGAGGGTTACGAGATGGCCTCCGAAATGGATGCCGTTTCCGGGGAGCTGCACCGTATGATGCAGCACGTCTTCCGTGCCCACAAGCGCTCGCGCAACGAGACCTCCCTGGGTGAGGGCGCTGCCACCACGGCCTATGCTGCCGTGCAGTTCGCCATGAAGACCTTTGACAACCTGGCCGACAAGGAGATCCTGCTGGTGGGCACAGGCAAGATCGGGAAGGTGACCTGCCGCAACCTGGTGAGCCTGGGCGCCCGTAGGGTGACCCTGGTGAACCGCACCCCCGAGCGGGCGGAGTTCGTGGCCGACAGGTTTGACCTGGATTTTGCCCCTATGGAGGAGATGGCCGGGCAGATCGCTTCGGCCGATTTGGTGATCGTAGCTACGGGCGCATCCGAGCCGGTGGTCACCATGGAGCACATGGCCCCCTCCCGTGAGAACAAGAAGTTCAAGGTGCTGCTTGACCTGTCGGTGCCGCGCAATATCGACCCGGCCATCGGGGAGCTGGACTTTGTCGATCTGGCGAACATGGATTTTCTCAGCGATGTCACCGACAAGGCCTATCGCAAGCGGGAGGAGAACATCCCGCTGGTTAAAAAGATTATCGACGATGAGCTTACCGATTACCGCAACTGGCTGAGCAAGCAGAAGGTGGTTCCCACCATCAAGGCCCTCACCCAGAAGTTTGAGAATATCCGCGAGGACGAGTTCGAGTTTTTCAAGAACAAGCTCGCGGAAGCCGACCGGGAAAAGGTGGACAACCTGACCCGCCGTATCGTCAACAAGATTGCAGCCTATTCCATCGAGCACCTCCGCGACCACCACGAATCAGAGCAGGTGACAAAGGTGGTGCACGACATGTTCAAGCTGGAAAGCGACCCCGGCAATGAGTAAGATCACCTCACTGCGTATAGGCACGCGGGACAGCGAACTGGCCGTCTGGCAGGCTACGCAGGTGGCCGAAGGGCTGCAGGCCCGTGGATACCGCACCGAGCTGGTGCATGTGAAGACCGAGGGCGATATCGACCTGGAGACGCCACTTTCAGAGCTGGGCGGCAAAGGCGTGTTCACCAAGGCCCTCGACGTGGCCCTGATAAACGGAGAGATCGACCTGGCGGTGCACTCCCACAAAGACCTTCCCACCGTAAATCCCCTTCCCCTGGAGGTGGCCGCCGTGCTGGAGCGGGGCGATCCGCGCGATTCCCTGGTAGCGCCCGGTGGAACGGATTTCCTGGAGGGTGACGCGCCCGCCGTGGTCGCCACCGGCAGCAACCGCCGCCGTGCCCAGTGGCTCAACCGCTACCCGCACCACCAGATGGCCGACCTGCGGGGCAATGTGAACACCCGCCTGGAGAAGATTGAGCGTCATGGCTGGAAGGGCGCCATCTTCGCCGCGGCCGGCCTGCAGCGCATAGGGCTGGAGGGGCGCATTGCGTCCTATCTCGACTGGATGGTGCCCGCTCCGGCCCAGGCCGCCATGGCTGTGATGGTGCGCGAGGACGACGACGAGGTCCGGCAGGCCGTGGCCGTACTAGATCATAAGGAAACCGCCCTCTGCACCCGCCTGGAGCGAGAGTTCCTTCGGGAGATGGAGGCCGGGTGCAGCGCGCCGGTAGGCGCCCATGCCCGCCTGGAGGAGGGCATGGTACATTTCAAGGCGGTGGCTCTCACGCTGGACGGCACCACGCGCTACGATATTGAAAAAGAGCTCTCCCCTGACCGCACCGGTGGGGAGGGAGCGGCCGCCGCCCGCGAGCTGCTGGACCGCGGTGCCGACCGTATCATGGACTCCCTGAAATCCTGATCGATTCACTTCACCATGCGAAACGACAGAAAGAATATACTGGTCACAACGCAGCTTGACGGGCAGCAGATCCAGTACGCCCGTGTGATGGGGCTTGAGCCCCTTATTGAACCCGCGCTGGAGTTTGAATTCCCCGAGTACTGGGACCGGGTGCTGCGTACCATCAACGATCATCCCAAGGCCGACTGGGTTTTCAGCAGCAGTAACGCCGTAAAAGCCCTTGAGCGGATGCGCCGCAGCGGGCTGCAGGTGCCGCCCAATACCACCGTGTATGCGGTGGGACGAAAGACGGCCGACGCCCTGGCTGACCTGGGCCTGGAAGCCACGGTACCCCGGCGGCAGAAGGCCTCCGGTCTGGCCGAACGCATCGCCGAGGAGGGGGTCGACCGCGTGATCTGGTTCCGGGGCAACCGCGCCCGCCGCGAGCTGCCCGAGATCCTCGCAGAACGCGGCGTGGAGGTACTCGAGGTGGAGGTCTACAAGACCAAGGTGCAGCCGGTGAACCTCCCGGACCGCCACGTGGATGGCATCCTCTTCTACAGTCCCAGCGCTGTGGAGGGATTTTCCAAAGGAGAGGGCTTCAAGGGCGAGCTGCCGGAGCTCTTCGCTATTGGTCCCACCACCGCCCAGGCGCTGCGTGAGGCCGCGGACCGAGAACCGGTGGTCGCCGGGCGACCCGACACCCGCGTGCTGCTCAAAAAGGTCTCCGACACCCTCTTCGACCGCAAACCGGCCACGTGACCTCATCCTTTACCAGGCCTGACACGGCCTGATCAACCCTGTATTGCCTACCATGAGCCACGATTTTCCCCAACTAAAAAACGACCTGCTGCTGCGCGCCCTGCGCGGAGAGCAGGTGGAACGTCCTCCGGTCTGGATGATGCGCCAGGCGGGACGCTACCTGCCGCAGTACATGAAACTGCGCGAGAAATATACCTTCTTCGAGCGGGTGGAGACCCCCGAGCTGGCCTGCGAAATCACCCTGCAGCCCATCGACGAGCTGGAGCCCGATGCGGCGATTATCTTTTCGGACATTCTCACGGTGCCCCAGGCGCTGGGTTTTGAAGTGGACCTGGTGAAGGGCAAGGGACCTGTTTTCGGCAATCCTATTGAGAGTACCGACCATGCTTTTTCCATTCTGGCCGAGGAGGTGCCCCGCAAGCTCTCCCACGTGATGGAGGCCATCACGCTCACCCGGCATGAGCTCGGGGGACGCGTGCCCCTCATCGGGTTTGCCGGGGCGCCTTGGACCCTCTTTTGCTATATGGTGCAGGGACAGGGATCCAAGAATTTTGCCAAAGCCAAGGCTTTCCTGCAGCAGCATCCCGACGCCTCCAGACACGTGCTGGGTGAACTCACCCGTGCCACCATCTCCTACCTTCAGGCGCAGGTAGAGGCGGGCGCGCAAGCGGTGCAGATCTTTGATTCCTGGTCCGGCCTGCTTTCACCCGGCGATTTCAACCGATGGGCCATGCCGCACCTGATGGAGATATGCGAGGCGATTGACGACGTGCCGGTGATTCTCTTTGCCAAGGGGAGTTGGTACGCCCTGGAGCGCCTGTCCTTCAGGGGCGGGGCTGACGCGCTGGGTATCGACTGGACCGTAAGTCCCGAATACGCCCGCGAGGCCACCCGCGGGGAGGTCACCCTGCAGGGCAACTTTGACCCCACCCATCTCTACGCCCCGCCGGAAGAGATCCGCCGCCGCACCCGGCGGATGATCGACCGATTCGGCGTGCAGGGCTACGTGGCCAACCTGGGACACGGCATCCTCCCCGATATTCCGGTGGATCACGCAAGGGCTTTCATAGAAGCTGTAAAGGCTTATAAGTCTAATAAGTCTGAAAGTCATAAAGTCTGAAAGTCGTAAAGTCCGAAGTCTGATGGTTGAAAGTCTGAAGGTGTCCTTTTCCGAATACATCCGCTCGCTGCAGCGGCGCATCTGCGACGCGCTGGAGTCGGAGGACGGGGTGGGTCGTTTCCGCCACGACAACTGGGAGCGCGAGGGCGGGGGAGGGGGACATACCCGCGTGATTGAGGGCGGGGAGGTCTTCGAGAAGGGGGGAGTTAACATTTCCACCGTCCACGGGGAGCTGCCGGAACCCATCCGCCGGCGCTTCGAGGTGGAGGAGGGCTGGTTCTGGGCCGGGGGACTCTCCCTCGTTCTTCACCCACGCAGCCCCATGGTGCCCACCGCGCACGCCAACGTCCGCTATTTCGAGCTTTACGACGATTCGAATTTATCAGAGATGCGCGACTGCTGGTTCGGGGGCGGGGCCGACCTGACCCCTTTCTACCTCTGGGAGGAGGATGCCGTGCATTTCCACCGCGCCTGGAAGGAGGCCTGCGCCCCCCATGGAGAGGAGATCTATCCCGCCTTCAAAAAGGAGTGCGACGACTACTTCTATAACGATCACCGCGGCGAGGCCCGGGGCGTGGGCGGAATCTTTTTCGATTACCTGCGCCCGGGCTCGCAGCCGGCTACCGGGTCCGGTTCCGAAGGCGAGACAGCGGGCGCCGGCGGGGTGGGACGCACCGCGAGGGACTGGTACGACTTCACCACGGACGTGGGCGACGCTTTTCTGGATTCCTACCTCCCCATTGTGCGCCGCCGCCGCGGGGAGCCCTGGGAGGAGCGCCACCGACGCTTCCAGGAGCTGAGGCGGGGACGCTACGTGGAGTTTAATTTAATCTACGATCGCGGTACTTTGTTTGGGCTCAAAACGGGGGGACGTACCGAATCCATCCTGATGAGCCTGCCGCCCCGGGTGCGCTGGGACTACGATTTTACCCCCGAGCCCGGCAGCCGTGAGGAGGAGACCGTGCGCCTGCTTTCCGGCCAGCCGGTGGACTGGATCGGCCGGGAGTCTGGCTGATTTCCGAATCCAACCGCACGAAAACCCAACATCCATCCATGGCACAAGGCGAATTTCCCCACATCCGCAATCGCAGGCTGCGCGCCGGCGAGGCCATTCGTGAAATGGTGGCCGAACACCATCTGACGCCGGACGATTTCATCGCGCCTCTCTTCGTTATGGAGGGCGAGGACGCCGTGGAAGAGATCCCCTCCATGCCGGGCTACTTCCGATACACCCTGGACCGTCTGGCCGGCGAGGCGGAGGAGCTGCGCGAGGCGGGTATCCGGTCGGTTCTTCTTTTCGTGAAGGTGCCCGACTCCAAAAAGGACAACCAGGGCACGGAAGCACTGAACGACGAGGGACTCATGCAGCGAAGCGTGCGGTTTCTGAAGGAGCGCTTTCCCGAACTGCTTGTCATGACTGACGTGGCGCTGGATCCCTATTCCAGCTACGGGCATGACGGTATCGTGGAAGATGGAGAAATCCTCAACGACCCCTCTGTGGAACTACTCGCCCGCATGGCCCTCAGCCATGCTGAGGCGGGGGCCGACATGGTGGCGCCTTCGGATATGATGGACGGACGTATTGCGGCCATGCGCGAGACCCTCGACGCGGCGGACCTGAAGCATACCGGCATCATGGCCTACAGTGCCAAGTACGCCTCCGCGTTTTACGGGCCCTTTCGCGACGCCCTCGATTCAGCCCCGGGCTTCGGGGACAAGAAGAGCTATCAGATGGACCCCCGCAACGTGCGGGAGGCCGTGCGCGAGGCGCGGATGGACGAACAGGAGGGGGCCGACATTGTGATGGTCAAGCCCGGCCTTCCCTACCTGGACGTGGTGCGGGCCGTTCGCGAGGCAGTCAGCGTGCCGGTCTCCGTCTATAATGTCTCCGGGGAATACGCTATGTTGAAGGCGGCAGCCGAGAAGGGCTGGATCGACGGGGAGATGGCCATGATGGAGTCGCTGATCGCTTTCAAGAGGGCGGGGGCCGACCTGATTGCCACCTATTTCGCCAAAGAGGCATCCCAACTGCTGAACGCCAAATATCAGTAATGCGTAACAAGAGCAAAGAACTTTTTGAACGGGCGCAGGAGAGCATCCCCGGCGGCGTGAATTCGCCCGCCCGGGCCTTCAACGCTGTGGGCGGCCCCCCGGTCTTCATTGAATCGGCCGAGGGCTCGGTGCTTGTGGACGTTGACGGCAACGAGTACATCGACTATGTGGGGTCCTGGGGACCCATGATCCTGGGTCACGCCTGGCCGCCCGTTGTGGAGGCGGTGAGGCAGGCCGCCGCCCGGTCCACCTCCTTCGGCGCTCCCACGGAGCTGGAAGTGCGCATGGCCGAGCAGGTAAGGGAGATGGTGCCGGGACTCGACCTCGTGCGTATGGTCAATTCAGGCACCGAGGCCTGCATGAGCGCCATCCGCGTGGCTCGCGGTCACACGGGACGCGACAAGATTATTAAGTTCGAGGGCAACTACCACGGCCACGGCGACGCCTTTCTGATCAAGGCGGGCAGCGGCGCTCTCACCCTGGGAGCGCCCAGCAGTCCCGGCGTCACGGAGGGCACCGCCCGTGACACCCTGGTGGCCGACTTCAACGACCTGAACAGTGTCAAGAAGCTCCTGGCCGGGCACGAGGGGGAGGTGGCCGGCATTATTGTGGAGCCGGTGGCCGGCAACATGGGCTGCGTGCCGCCCAGCCGCGGATTCCTGGAAGGCCTGCGCGAGCTTTGCAACGCCCACGACATCGTGCTCATCTTTGACGAGGTGATGACCGGCTTCCGCGTGGCCATGGGAGGGGCCCAGGAGCGCTACGGCGTACGGGCCGACCTGCTTGCCTTTGGAAAGATCATTGGCGGAGGACTGCCCGTCGGGGCATTCGGAGGCAGGAAGGAGATCATGGACGCCGTCTCACCCGTGGGACCGGTCTACCAGGCGGGCACCCTCTCGGGCAATCCGCTGGCGATGGCCGCAGGACTGACGCTGCTGACCGAACTGCACGAGCATCCCCGGCACTACGACGAGCTGGAGGAGAAGGGAGCCTACCTGCAGAGAGGACTCAAGGAGCTGTGCGGGGAGCGCGGGGTGGATGTGACCATCAATCGCGTGGGATCGATGATCAGTCCCTTCTTCACCGGACGTGAAGTGACGGGATTCGAATCGGCCAATACCACCGACCTCGATCTATTCCGCTCCTTCTTCCACGGCATGCTGAATCGGGGCGTCTACCTGCCGCCCTCCCCCTTCGAAAGCTGGTTTCTCGCCAACTCGCTCACCCGCGATATGATGGACCGCACCCTTGAGGCGGCCGCGGGGGCCCTCGACGAGGCGATGGCATGAACCGGCTACTTGACAAGCTGATGAAGCGTTGGGAGGTGGAGAGCCTTTGGCAGGTGGGAGTGATCCTGGTGGTTTTCGCCCTGACGGGCATGACTACGCTTTACGTGAACGAGTGGCTTTTCGGGCTGCTGGGCATCTCGGACGAGGACCCCTTCTGGTTGCGCACCCTCTTCTGGCTGCTGCTTGTACTTCCCGCCTACCAGGTACTTTTTCTGGCCTACGGCTTCCTGCTGGGACAGTTTCGATTCGTATGGCGCTTCGAGAAGAAGAGTTTTCGTAAATTGACGAGCCTCTTCACGGGCCGCAGGCGGGACGAGCAATGAAGTTGTGTGGAGGGGAGATACCGCGAACCCACCGGGCCGGTGGCCGGACCGGAGTCCCGGCTCCTAGTCTTTTTCCAGCTTCTTCTGCTCCTTGCGCGGCATGGCTTCTATTACGAGCTCGTAGGAGTCTTTGATCCACTCCTTGATAAGCTCCTCTCCCAGGCTGCCGTGGGGATCGACGGCATTCCAGTTTTTCTTGTCGTCCACATCTCCCGGCACCACCTCCTCGTACAGGCCACGCAGCATGGCCGCCTTTACAGGATCGCATTTCAGGTTGATGGCATCAAAACTGTCGGGATCTGCAAGGGCAAAGGTGTGGTCGAGCACCTTGAAGGCCAAGATCCGGTTCTCTTTGTCAAGGTCCTCCCGTGCGCCCCTGAAGTGGAGACAATAGTTTCTAAAATCTTCTACGGTCATAAGTGCGGAATAACGGGTTTTAGCGGGCTAGCGTTCTGCCGGAATAAAGCTTGAATGAAATGAATCTATGGCAATCAAGCAAACTTCGTGCCTCACTTTTACATCCCCTTCCAGACGGCACCGAAAAACAGCAGCCAGGCCAGGATGAAGGCCATTCCGCCAATGGGAGTCACCGCTCCCAGCCAGCGCGCGCCGGTGAAAGCCATCAGGTAGAGGCTGCCCGAGAAAAGCACGATGCCGGCGCCCATCAGCCAGCCGGACCACCGGAGCCACGGGCTTTCGGGCAGGTACTGTGCGGCGATGCCGAGAATCAGCAGTCCCAGGGCGTGATAAAAGTGATAGGTTACGCCGGTGGTGAAGGTCTCAAGCATGTCGGGGTCAAGCCTGCCCCTGAGGGCGTGGGCACCGAAAGCGCCCAGCATAACCGCGAGTGCCATGGCGGCGCTTCCCGATAAAAAAAGAACTTTGCTCATTACAGAGGGATTTTTGGTAAAATAGCATTATTCAGGTTCCGGGCAAGCGAAATCCGCCCCCTACTCCACCCAGTCGGCAACGAAGATGTTGGTGGCGTCGGTCTGGCCGTTATGGCGGTTGGAGGAGAAGACCAGCCGTGAGCCGTCCGGGGAAAACATGGGGAAGGCGTCGAAGACCCCGTCATGGGTAATCTGCTCCAGTCCGCTCCCGTCCAGGTTGATCAGGTAGAGGTTGAAGGGGAAGCCGCGCGGGCTGGCGTGGTTGGAGGAGAAGATGATCTTTTCGCCGGAGGGATGAAAATAGGGGGCCCAGTTGGCGCCGCCCAGGTCGGTGATCTGCCGCAGGTTGGATCCGTCGGCGTTTACCAAGAAGAGCTCCATGTCGGTGGGCTCTACCAGTCCCTTGGCGAGCAGCTCCCTGTAGCGGCTGATCTCATCCGGGGTTTCGGGACGGGAAGCGCGAAAGACGATCTGCGAGCCGTCGGGCGAGAAGAAGGCCCCTCCGTCGTAGCCCAGCTCGTCGGTGATCTGCGTGAGTCCCGATCCGTCCAGGTTCATGGTGTAGAGCTCCAGGTCCCCGCTGCGCAGGGAGGTGAAGACGATCTTGTCGCCCGCAGGGGAGACGGTGGGTTCGGCGTCGTAGCCCCCGCCGGTGGTGAGGGTGTCGAGGATGTTGCCCTGCAGGTCGGCCGTGTAGATGTCGTAGGTGTCGTAGATGGGCCAGACGTAGGCGTCTCCCTGACGGCGTTCGGGCGCTTCGGGACATTGGAGCTGCTGGCCGTGGGTGGAGGAGTAAACGATGGTCGAGTCGCCCGGCATGAAGTAGGAACAGGTGGTGCGGCCCTGGCCGGTGCTGAGCATCTCCGGCCGGCGCTCGTGCATGGGACCCTCTGAGAGGCGCGTGAAGAAGATCTGGTCGCAGTTCACGTTCCAGCCGGAATAGTCGGACTGGAAGACCAGCTTCTCACCGTCGAAGCTGAAATAGGCCTCGGCGTTGTTCCCGCCAGAGGTTAGCTGTCGCACGTTGCGCAGGTGGGTTTCGTCGTCGTATTTAAGGGTATCGGAGGCAGGGTCGTAGGCCTCGTCGGTCTCCGTGCTGATTTGACAGCCGGCCATCAGGACGGCAGCCACCAGGATTAGGATAGGAAATCTCATAGGATGCATAGGGGGTTTGCCGTCGGGATACCAAGACCGGCCGTGCGCCTCAATTCATCGGATCAGGGTGCGCGAAGGTGTAGTCCAGTACCTCCTTCAGCTTGCGGTTCGATGCTATTTTATAATCCCTATGTGAATCTTCGTTGAAGACGGGAGGATCGAGCCCCATTTTTTCAGCCATGCGGGGGTAGAAGAGCTTGCGGGGAGGATGGCCGTCGGATACCGCGTTCAGAATGCCGGGACTCTCGGGAAGCTCAATCAGGCGGCGGATAACGGAGATGCAGTCGTCCAGGTGAATGAGGTTGACGGGTGCGTTGCCCTTGCCCAGGCCCTTGCGCCCCGCCAGGTATCGGACGGGGTGTCGTCCGGGGCCGTAGAGTCCCCCGAAACGCAGCACGTCGGTACGGAACTCCTCCCGCCCGAGCAGCATCTGTTCTGCCTTAAGCAGGGCCTCACCGGAGGGCCGGGTGGCTTCGCCGGGCTGCGCGTCCTCCTCTTCCACCACGCCGCCGTTGGGAGGATAAACGGAGGTGGAGCTGGCGAAGACCAGGTGGCGAAGGGGGCCGCCCTCCACCGCCCGGAGAACGTTTTCCACCTGGGCGGGGAAGAAGGACTCCACGTCTTCACGTCCCCGTCCGGGCGGGATGTTGAGCACCAGTACTTCGGATTCCCAGAATTCGGGGCAATGCTCGCAGACCACTTTTGGGTCCAGGCTCAGGCGAAAGGCATCGATGCCCTTGTCGCGTAACTCTGGCACCTTCTCCTGCGACGTGGTGGAGCCGCGCACGCGGTGGCCGTCCTGCAGCAGCGACTCGGCCAGGGGAGTTCCCAGCCAGCCGCAGCCTAAGATACTTATGTCCATAAAGTCGGAAAGTCAGAAAGTCGGAAAGTCTGGAAGTCGGAAAGTCTGGAAGTCGGAGGTCGGGGTTACTCTTCGTCCATGTAGGGATAGGTCCAGTCGCGGATGGGAATGGTGCTCTCCTTGATGGATCGGACCGAGAGCCAGCGCATCAGGTTGGGCGCGCTGCCCGCCTTGTCGTTGGTGCCCGATTTGCGGGCGCCACCGAAGGGCTGCTGGTTGACCGTGGCCGCGGTGGGCTTGTCGTTGATGTAGAAGTTGCCTGCGGCCTGTCTGAGGGTGTCGGCCATATGCTTGAGCACGTATCGGTCCTTGGCAAAAATAGCCCCGGTAAGCGCGTAGGGCGAGGTTTGGTCGCACAGCTCCAGGGTCTCCTCGAATTCCTCGTCCGGGTAGACGTAGACGGTGAGTACGGGCCCGAAGATCTCCTCTTCCATGGTTTTGAAGCGGGGGTCGTGGGCGCGGATCAGCGTGGGCTGTATGAAGTAGCCCTCGGAGTCGTCGTAGTCGCCCCCGAAGAGGATCTCCGCGTCGTCGGACTCCCTGGCGTAGTCGATGTAGGAAGTGATGCTGTCGAAGGCCTTTTTGTCGATGACGGCCCCCATAAAGTTGGTGAAATTCTCCACGTCGCCCACCTTGACCCCGGCAACCTCCTCCAGAAACCGGTCCCGGAAATCATCCCAGATCGATTCCGGGATGTACATGCGGGAGGCGGCGGAGCATTTCTGTCCCTGGTACTCGTAGGCGGCGCGGATGGCGGCGACCACCATGTCGTGAACGTCGGCGGTGTGGTGGGCGAAGATAAAGTCCTTGCCTCCCGTTTCGCCCACGATGCGCGGGTAGGTGTGATACTTTTCGATGTTGTCGGAGATTTTCTTCCAGAGGTGGTGGAAGGTGCCGGTGGAGCCGGTGAAATGTAGTCCGGACAGGTGTTCGCTCTCCAGCACCGGATCGCCCACATCGGGGCCGTTGCCCGGCAGGAAGTTGATCACGCCCTCGGGGAGGCCCGCCTCCTGGAAAATCTTCATTACGTACCAGCTGGAGTAGATGGAGGAGGTGGCCGGTTTCCAGAGGGAGACGTTGCCGCACATGGCGGGCGCGGAGGGCAGGTTGCCGGCGATGGCGGTAAAGTTGAAGGGCGTCACCGCAAAGACGAAGCCCTCCAGGGGGCGGTATTCCAGGCGGTTCCACATTTCACGCGGAGAATAGGGCTGCTCGCTGTAAATCTGGTTGAGGTAATAGGCGTTGAAGCGCAGGAAATCGGAGAGCTCGCCCACCGCTTCGATTTCCGACTGGTGCGGGGTCTTCGACTGCCCCAGCATGGTGGTGGCGTTCATGGTGTAGCGGTAGGTCTCCGTAATCAGGTTGGCCGCGCGAAGGAAGATGGAGACCCGCTCCTCCCAGGGCAGCGCCGCCCATTTCTCGCGAGCTTCCATGGCGGCCTCAATGGCCATCTTGACCTCTTTCTCCCCGCACAGGTGCACCGTTGCCAGCTTGTGCGAGTGGTTGTGCGGCATCACCACGTCTTCCGTGCGCCCGGTGCGCACTTCTTCGCCCCCTATGACGGCGGGAATTTCGATCTTGCGGGAGCGCAGCCTCTGGAGCTCGTCTTTCAGTTTCTGCCGCTCGGGCGTACCCGGCGCGTAGTCTAGATATACCTCGTTCTCAGGTTCCCGAAGGTTGAAGAGTGCGTTAGCCATGGAAGCGTGCGATGCTTGTATTTCGGTTGACGGATGCGAGGGCCAAAGGCGATTGTGCGCCCGTTTTCAAGCCGGGCGGAAGTTAACAATTATTTGTCAAAGGTGCGTCCGGCTAGGCCCCTTGACTGTCCAGAAACGAGAGAACGCGGGCGGCCGTTTCAGCGGCCGTTTCCATACAGTCGGGAAGGGATACGCCGCCGACAAAATTGCCGCAGGCAAAGAGGCCCGGCCGGTCGCGCTCCATCTGTGTAAGGGCTTCGCGCAGCTCCCCGTAGGCGGCGGTGTACTGCGGGATGGCCGCCTCCCAGAATGTGTGGGAGACAAAAACGGGGTCGCCCGAAATACCAAGTATGGGAGCCAGGTCGGCCAGCAGCTGCCCGCGCAGCTTCCCGGTGGACCGCGAGGCCAGTTCGGGCTGGCGGGCGCCGCCCGCAAAGGTGGTCAGCAGCACATGGCCATCGGGGGCGCGTCCCGGGAAAAGGGTGGAGGAGAAGAGGGTTCCGAGGGGAGAGAGGGACTCCCTTTCGGGGATGAGCAGGCCGAAACCGTCCAGGGGATGGTCTACCTGCTCGCGGCGGAAGCCGGTAGCCAGCACGCTTACGGGTGCCGCCGGCAGGCGAGGGAGGTCCGGCATTCCGGACATCTGTGCGATGACAGGCGGGGGACAGGCCAGCACCAGGGCCTGATGGGTGCGGGTCCGGTTTTCGCCTTCTCGGCGGAAGGATACCTCCCACCCGGGGCGGCGGCGTGCGGGCGCAGCTCCCCCGGGATGCTCCCGGCGTCCTCCCCCGGGTCCGCTACCGCGGGTGCGGCGAAGTGTCCGTACGTCCGCGCCGGTCAGCAGCTCCATGGCCGTTGCTTCGGCCAGTGCGTGCGGCAACTCCTGCATGCCTCCGGCGAAGGAGACCAGGCGGCGCCCGCCGCCCTTTGAGTCCCCAACTCCGCCGAACAGGGAGGCCAGTCCTCCGGCCAGCAGGGAGCCGTATTGCTGCTCCATTTCCCAGAGGCGCCGGAAGCTGTGGCGCATGACCAGCTGTTCGGGGTCGCCCGCCCATATGCCGCCCACAAAGGGGTTGACGGCGTAGTCGACCACTTCGGGACCCAGCCGGCGCCGAAAGAAGGAGGCTACGCTCTCGTCGGGGTTTTCCCCGCGACGCGCGAAGGGCTCCGCCAGCAGGCGCAGCTTGGCGCCGGCGCTGAGCAGTCCGGTGGAGATCATTTCACCCGGGGAGGAGGGCAGGGGCTGCGGCCGTCCGTCCCGCAGGATGTAGCGACGCGAGGCGGTCTTTTCCGCCTCCTGAAGACGCTCCTCCAGTCCCAAGTCCCGCACCAGCTCCCCGGCCCGGCTGCCCCCACGCAGAAGGAGAGTGTTGGGCCCCTCGTCCACCTGCCAGCCCGCCGAGGCGCGCGTGCGGATGAGTCCCCCCACCCTCGGCTGTTTCTCGTATAGGGTGATCCTGGCGCCGCCTTCGGAGAGTATACGGGCCGCGGTTAGGCCTGAGATGCCGCCGCCCACCACGCCCACGGAGGGTCCGTCGCGGGGCACCGGCGGTTTCGGCGCATCGGTACCGGGTGAGGTTGTCGGTTCCAGATTCATGGGTGGTTCAGTCGAAGGTTCCACGCCGCCGCGGGGAGAAGAGGCTCATAAGCTGGTCGAGCAGGCCGCGCTTGAGCATGGAGACCTTTTCGTTGCGCCCCAGCGAGAGGAAGCGAAGCAGGTTGCGAAGCTCCGCCATCAGTTCCGGGGGATCGGTAACCAGGGTGTCGCTCGCGATGATACGGTCCCAGTTCAGCGGTTGTCCGAAGCGCACGCCGGCGCGCTGCATGGTCTGGTGGTAGAGGTGGGCGATAAGTCCGTATCCAATGGTGGTGGGATGGATGCCGTCAAGGCTGAATATACCGCCCCGGCGAACCTTGCCGGTCTTCTCATCCACGCGCAGGTAGTCGGTGCTCAGGTTGGGATGCACGGGGTCCTCCACCAGCTGCTGTGTGGCGGGGTTGCGCAGCATGGCCTTGCGAAATTCTTCGGGGTAGTCGAGCCTGGGAGGTCCGCCGAGGCGCCGGCGGGCGTAGGCGCTTACGTAGGCGTTGAGCGGGACCACGACCCAGCCGTAGCGCGCCGCCGTGTCGCGGATAATCTTGTTATACTCGTCCACCACCTGGTCGAGCTCGATGGCCTGCTCTTTGCTGAGGAAGGGATGGCGGTCCGGGTCGAAGTCGCTGTCCCATATCCAGAAGCGCGTGTAGTAGTCAAAGTATCCCCCGGGCTTGCGGTCAGGGTTGTGGTTCACCCCGCGGGTCACCGGCGGGATGGTGACGTAGGGTATGGTCTGGGTGATCACCCGTTCCGCCCCGATCTGCGCCGCCTCCTCGGCCAACGCTTCGAACTCCCTCTTGAAATGCTCGGGGCGGTAGACGGTGTAGTTGCGCTCGGGGGTGAACTTCTCGAGGTCCTCCTCCTCAGAGTATTCAAAACGCAGGTCGGTGACCGCCCCGATGATGTTGTTGTGTCCCATACAGACAATGAGATTCTCGATGCCTCCGTTGCGCTGCAGCCAGCGCGCATTGTCGAGCTGCGTGCTGCAGGCGAAGGTCTCGCCCAGGCTGGGATTCAGCACCAGACGGGCGGTCACGTACATGGCGTGATCAGGCAGAAAGCTGAAAATGGAGTAGGTCTCCGGCTGCTTCTCCGCCACCTTGCGGGCGCGCTCTTCGGTCATCATCCAGGCGTCGTTCATGGCGAAGCCCCAGACCGACTGGTTGTGGTAGGGCGCGGTCCGATTGCGGGCCAGCGATATGCGGTTGCCTTCCCAGTGGTTTTTAATGCGGCGCAGGGTGGTGTAGAGGTGCTTGAGGGCGGGAAGGTATTCGGTCCATGTCAGCGATGAACCGAACTCGTCGGAAAGTCCCCTGGCCAGCACTTCCAGGTTTAGGGGTATACCGCCCTGGGCGGTAAAGAGGGGCTGGTCGAAGCGCGACGGGGGCTCGAAGCACTCGGCCAGGAAGGCGGGGAAACTCAGGTCGGTGCGGTAGACGCCCCCGTTGTTGAAGCCCTGGCTGACGCTGTCGCCTACCACGACCAGCTTATGTTCTGCAGATGTTGCCACGCATGATTGGTATTGGTCCCTCTCCGCTGCATCCCGCCCTAGCAGCGATGCCGGGACCGGAATGGGGGAGGGCTCTCGGCTTGGATGAAGATACGATATAAGCAATTAACCGGAATATGTAAACGCATTGCAAGTTCAAGCATATTAGTGCTATTTTCGAACGGGTGCGTACCGCGCCCAACGACCCGTAAAAACATGATCCGTGAATACCGACCGGACCCTCCACATGAGCGATTCCCCTGACAACCGAATGCAGCGTTTCCGACGCAAACGGGAGGAAATGAACGAGAAGATCTTCGACCTGGATCACCTCGGCATCAAGCGCTTTTTCAACCTGGACACGCAGACCTACAGGGAGGGCGCCCTCCCCGAATCGACCAAGGAGCTGCTGGGACTGACGGCCTCCGCCGTGCTGCGCTGCAACGACTGCATCGACTATCATCTGGAGCAGTGCGCGCGAGCCGGCGCCGCGAAGGCCGAGATTGTGGAGGCCCTGAACGTGGCCCTGGTGGTGGGCGGCAGCATCGTTATTCCCCACCTGCGCCACGCTGTGGAAACCATGGAGATCCTGGAGGATGAAGGTCTGTTGGAAGCGTAAGGTGAATATCCACGCTCCGCGTTTATTCCTGCGGCTGCGCGGCAGGGCGGCTGCCCTGCTGGCGGCCCTGTTGCTGTCGGCCGCGCCCCTGCGCGCCCAGGTGCTTCCTGGTCCGGTAGGTGCCGACTCTCTCAGCTCTACCCTGGTGCCCGTGATCGCCTACAGCTCCGACGAGGGCTGGGTAGGGGGCGCCGTCTACAGCCGCATCAGCTACCGGGGAGATGACGAGCCTTTTCACAGCTATCTGCAGGCTTCGGCGCTCGTTTCCACCAAAGGTTTTGTGGAGATCCAGGCCCGGCGTGAACAGCTGACTACCTTCGGGCGCAGCCTGCGCAGCGAGGCGGAGATTTTCCTGAATCGCTATGCCTTCAATAACTATTTCGGGGTAGGCAACACCACCACCTTCTCACGCGACCGATGGGATGACGAATACTATTTCTTCGACGATCTGGGCGTGGGCGGGGCTTTCCGGCTGCGTCATCCCCTGCACCGGAGGGAAGAGTCGCGGCTGGACCTGAGCATGGGACTGGCCTCCGAATATCACATCTCCTATGTGCGCAAGGAGGACTCCAGGTTTTTCCAGGCACGCCCCAACGGCGACGAAGGCGGATGGGTGAACCTGCTGGAGTCAGGCCTGATCTGGGAGAACCGCGACAGCGAATTTGACCCCCGGCGCGGCGCGCGCTTCGATCTGAAGGTTCGTTTTGCTCCTCACGGGCTGAGCGACTTCGACTTCACCACCGTCCGCCTCACCATGCGCCACTATTTCCGCCTGTTGGGCTTTGTCACGGTGGCCCAGCGCCTGCAGGGACGCCACGCCGGCGGGGATGTGCCCTACTGGGAGCTCTCCCGGCTGGGCGACGACCACACCCTGCGGGGTTTTCCCCTGAACCGTTTCCAGGGGCGCTCCTCCCTCTCCTACACGCTGGAGCTGCGCACCTGGCTGGTCGAGTTTCCCGCCTACGGCCTGAAATTCGGAGGACAGCTTTTCACCGACACGGGCCGGGTGTTTACCTCCGAAGATGATACGGGCGACCTTCTGGAGGATTACCACCAGACCTTCGGTTTCGGGGGCGCCATGTCGGCCTTCAATCCCGATTTCATCCTGCGGGGCGACATAGGTTTTTCTGAGGATATGGTGCGTCTTTATATTGGGATCGGCTACATGTTCTGAATCCGACGCGCCTGTGTTGCGGGCATGCGCCGGACACACCTGCGATGACCGAACAAACATTTAAAAAAAGACAGCTTCCAAGATATGCCGCTTGTACTGCTGACCGCTGCCGAAGAAGACGTTGAGGAGACGCTGGAAAAACTATCCGCGTCTGACCTGAATGCCCTGCACTTGCCCCTGGAGCGCTACGTGCCGGTGGAGGCGGAGGAGAAGACCGAAGAGCTGCTGGGCCGCCTGGACGAATTTGAGCAGATCGCCTACGGCAGCCTTCGCAACGCCCGTTTTTTCCTGGAGGCGGTGCGCGAACGGGGGCTCCTCGAAGAGGTTCGAGGCCGTGTAAATCTGGCGGTGAACCCGCGCACGGCTTCCTGGCTGGAGGAGCGGGATGTGCCGGCTATCTGCGCCGACCTTAACGCCTTGGGGCAGTCCGGCGACGGCGGGTCCCGGGGCGGCCGGGCCATCGACCTGATGGAGTTCCTGCTGCGACTGCGGCGCACCGGACCCACCCTCTATCCCTGTGGGTTGGAGACCCCCGAAGAGCTGCCTGGCCTGTTGCGGGAGCTCGATATGCCGGTGGAGGAGCTGGTGCTGTTCAGAAGCAAGGGACCTGGTGAGGACCGGCTGGAGGCTTACCGGACCCGGCTTGCGGAACGCCCACCCGACGCAGTGGTCTTTCACTCGCGGCGTGCGGTGGTACGCACCCTGGCCGCCTTCCCGGAGCTTGACCTGGATGCGGCCACCTTGGTGACGGCCGATACCGGCATCACGCAGAAGCTGCGCGAGGAGGGCGCGGAGGCCGATCTGGAGGCCGGCGGCAGCTGGGAGAGTATTGTGGAGAAGCTGGCCGGGGCTTGGGGATAAGAGTTGTAGTGGAATACTCCGCATGAGCCACTGACTCGCATATTCAACGAGTCCAGCGGACCCGCAATAGTTGTTCGGCCTGGCAGTCGGTTTCCAGGTGTCCCTGGTAGGCCTTGTGCAGGGCGCTGCCGATACGGCGCGCCAGGTGCATGCCGGTGGTCCGCAGCTGAATTCCCTCTTCCGTACTGTGTATCGCGCCTGGATTCATCATGCGCTCCAGCGGGTATTCCCTGAGCTCCAGGGCCGCGGTGTTACGCACAAGGTTCATAATCTCCTCGCGGTGTTCTCGGAAAAAGTCGCCTGAGAGTTCCACCAGCCCAGCCGGATCGTCGTCGGCGATTCGAAGGCAGGCTGGGCAGGTGTCTTCTCCAGTCTCCGCGGGAATTTCATCCCAGCTCCAGCGTCCCATGCTGAAAAGGGCTCCGCAGGAGCTGCATAGTGTGGGTTCGGCATATGGTATATCGTCCATGGCCGTTTAGTCGGTTTCAGGCCCCACCAGCACAAGCAGGGGACGTTGACCGAACAGTCCCATTTCCCGGGTGCGCGCGGCGCTCAGCAGGGCGTCAAAAAAGCTTTTTTTGTAGCGCGTCATGATCAGCAGGGAGGTGTCATGTTCGTTCATGAAGGTGTTGATGCCTTCGTGGAAATCTCCATTGTAGGCCAGGTGCATGGGCAGTTTGGGCTTGCCCGTGGCCTCGGCGGCCAGCGAGCGGAATCCGCGGTAGTCCATTTCGTTACGAAAGGACTTCTCTTCTGCGATGTGCACCACGCCCAGTTTCGCCTTGAAAAGCTTGGAAAAATCGGCCGTCCACCGCAGAGCCTTGAGGTCGCCCTCTTTGTAGTCGGTGGCAAAGTGGATGTTTTGGAAATCATTGAATTGGCTCTCCGGAGGAATGACCATCACCGGAACCGGCGACTGGCTGATGATACCGGAGGCCATGCTGCCCATCAATGCGCGGTGGGCGTTACCTGCACCCTGCGTGCCCATGACGAGGAGGTCGGGCTTGCGCTCGCGCACCATGTCCAGCAGGTTTACCACCGGGTTGCCGGAGAGGAGGGAGGTGGTGATTTCCAGATCCCGGTACGTTTCATCCACCATTAACCGGTCCTTTAGCTTTTGGAATCGCTCCCGGGCCTGAGCCGTGACTTCCTGCTTTTTATCTCTGGAGGAGGGCGCCAGGTCGATCGGTTCTTCGGATACGTGTACTATGGTGAGGGTGGCGCCCGTCCGGCGCGCGATCTCGGCGGCATATGGCAGGGCTTTTTCGGACGCCTGGGAAAAGTCTGTGGGGAAGTAGATGTTGCGAATCGGTTCTTTCATGGTTGTGTCCGTGTGAATTAAAATGATAAAATTGAGAAGGGTTACCTCACCTTATGAACCGAAAATATACAAGTTGGAAGTACGACCTGGAAGAGTATAACTCGCACGGCCCGTGTGGGGGGATGGATTACGCGGATGTGGGGATCAGGGCAGAGTGAACGGTGAGAGGGGGATTCGAAGGTGAGATTTAACAGGTTTTTTATAAATTGAGTTCTTGCAATTCAGTGGCACCTCAAGAGAAACTGCCGTGGCGGAGAATAACGCACTTACCGACATTGATTTCCGGGCCCTGCTCGATCGGGCTCCTCGCCTGTTTATGCTCGTTGATTTCGATGGAGTCATCCGCTATTGGAACTGGGGCGGGCAGGAGCTCCTCGGTTACGAGCCCGACGAAATGGTGGGTCGGCAAGTCTGGAGCCTTTATCCTGATCGCGGGGAAGATGTCTTTCGGGAGGACCTGGAGCTGATCCGTTCCGGGCAAACCCTTTCGGCCATCTTTAGGTCCAGGCACAAGAATGGGGATCACCACTGGGTGGATGTGAAACGCAGACTCTTCACAGACGGCAGCGACCGGGAGTGGATTCTGGCCTCCGCCAGCGACGTCAGCCGCTATGTGCACACCGAGCGGGAGCTGGAGCGAAGCGAACAGCGCATGAAGGCTATCATAGACCATACGGTGGAGGGTATCATCACCATAGACACGCGCGGCGCCATCCAGAGTTTCAACAGCTCCGCCGAGGAGATTTTCGGTTACGAGGAGAGAGAGGTGCTGGGCAGGAACGTGAAGGTGCTCATGCCGCAGCCCTACCGGGGCGAGCACGACGGATATATGGAGAACTATCTTCGTACCGGCGAAAAGAGAATCATCGGCATCGGACGGGAGGTGCGGGGCCGCCGCAAGGACGGCAGCGTCTTTCCCATGGAGCTCTCGGTGAGCGAAATCCGTTTCGAGGACGAGCGCCTCTTTACCGGACTTGTCAAGGATATCAGCCAGCGCCGCCAGCTGGAGAATGAGATCCTGCAGGTGAGTGAGCATGAGCGCCAGCGCATCGGACGGGATCTGCACGACGGACTGGGACAGATGCTGACCGGCATCAAGCTCATCTCACAGAACCTGGCCCGCAGGCTGAAAGCCGACGGGCTGCCTGCCGCCGACGAGGTGCAGGAGATTTCCGATATGATACAGGAGGCCGATCAGCAGGCCAAGGCACTGGCACACGGACTGGTGGCCATCGAGCTGGGAGCGGAGGGCTTCCGCGAGGCACTGGCGCGCATGTGCGACCGGGGGGAAAGCATGTTCGACATAACCTGTCATATGGAACTGGAGGAAGAGCTGGAGGTGACTGATCGGCTGATGGTCACCCACATGTACCGCATTGTGCAGGAGGCCATGCACAATGCCGTTAAGCACGGGCAGGCGAACACCCTATGGGTTCGTCTGTACCGCTCGGACGGGTTTCTCAGCCTGGAAATCGAAGACAACGGTATGGGATTTGCCCGAGCCGCGGAGAAGGGAGATGAGAAGGGTATCGGTGTGGACACCATGGACCACCGGGCGCATATCATGGGGGGACGTCTTGAAATAGGTGAGAGTCCCGGGGGAAGAACGCAGGTGCGTGTGACGGTCCCGCTGGCCGAATTACGACTTACATCCAACGAAGAAGCATAAAAAACTATGAGCAAAAGCAACTCCTTCAAGAAAGCGATCGCCATCATAGACGACCATCCCATGATGCGCAAGGGACTGGCAGCCACCCTGGACAGCGAACCGGGATTCGAGGTGGTGGCCCAGTACGAGAAGGGTGAGGAGGCCCTGCAGCATTTCGAGGAGTTGGATCCCGACCTGATGATCGTAGATATTTCCCTGCCGGGTATGAACGGGTTGGAGCTGGTCAAACATCTCATCGCCCGCGACGAGGATGCGCGCATTCTGGTGGTTTCCCGCCACGACGAGAATATCTACGCCGAGCGGGTGATACGCGCAGGTGCCAAGGGCTATGTGATGAAGCTGGAGGCCGGTGACGTGCTGGTTAAAGCCTGCCGCAAAATTCTCAACGGAGGCATGTACATTAGCGAGGAGGTTAGCGAAAAGCTTCTCATGGGTATGGCCAGGGGACAGAAAGACCTCTCCAAGTCACCCATCGACATGTTGAGCGACCGTGAGCTTGAGGTCTTCGAACTGACGGGCAACGGTAACAGCACCCGTGAGATCGCCGAGCAGCTCCACCTGTCAGTGAAGACGGTGGAGTCGTACCGCGCCCGCATCAAGACCAAGCTCAACCTTGAGAATGCCACCGAGCTGATGGTGCACGCCATCAAATGGGTGGAGAACGAAAGTCACCTCTCCGGGGATTAAGACAGAAGAAGATGGGCGCATCACTTACACTTGGACGGGTAAAGGGCATTAAAATTCGTGTCCACTGGACCTTCTATCTCCTGTTGGCCTGGATCGTTTTCCTGGAGGTCAGCAGGGGTAGCAGCCTGGAATCCATGCTGTGGAGCGTGGCCTTTATTCTGGTCCTATTTGGTTGCGTGGTGCTGCATGAACTGGGACACTCCTTGACCGCCATGCGGTTCGGAATATCCACACGGCAGATTACCCTTCTGCCCATAGGTGGGGTGGCCAGCCTGGAAAAGATGCCTGAGGATCCCTGGGAGGAGCTTCTGGTTGCTCTGGCTGGTCCCGCCGTAAACGTGATCATTGCCCTCGTGCTGTGGATGCTGTTGCCCGTAGGTGCGTTCTTTTCGCAAAACCCCGAGGCCCTTCAGGAGGCCCTGTCGGTGATCAACGCGGGGAATTTTCTCTACCTTCTCCTGTCGGCCAATCTTCTGCTGGTGGCGTTCAATATGATTCCCGCTTTTCCGATGGACGGAGGACGCGTGCTGCGGGCACTGCTGGCCATGCGCATGGATCGTGTCCGTGCCACACGCGCAGCCGCACTGCTGGGACAAGGCCTGGCTGTACTCTTTTTTCTGGTGGGCATCGTCTATAATCCCATTTTGGCATTGGTCGGTGTATTCATCTATTTCGGCGCCCGCTCGGAAAGTGCCATGGAAGAGCAGATGGTGGTGCTCAGGGGCCGTACCGTTCGCGAAGCGATGATGACCGACGTTACGCTGGTTGATCCGCAGGCCACCATCGGGGAGGTGATTGATCTGATCCTCGACGGCACAGAAAGGGATTTCGTGGTTTCCAGCGGCAGGGAGGTGGAGGGCGTGCTTTATGAAACGGATCTCATACGTGCCTGGCGAAGCCGGGGACAGGACGTGCCCGTGCACGAAGTGATGGTACGCGGGGTAAAGGCTGTTTCGGCCGGCGATCCCCTAAAAGAGGTGATCAGCCGACTGCAGGAAGGGCGTTCCTTTCTGCCCGTAGTGGAGGATGGCCGGCCCGTGGGGGCCATCGACACAAACAACCTGAGCGAATTCATCGTCTTCCGTGCCACAACCGGCATGCGGTCCGCTTGACACATGGGATCCTGCTAGTTGTCTTCCACCAGTCCCAGCTCCTTGGCATTGATGCTGTAACGGGTGTGAGGCACGGCTTCCAGCCGACCGCGGGATATGGGCAAGCCTGTAGCCTTGCAAATGCCGAAGGTGCCGTTTTCGATGCGTTCAAGGGCGTCATCGATCTGCTGGATGTATTTCATTTCACGTTCGATGAGCTGGTAATTCATATTCGCATTTTCTACCTCCGTGCCCATATCTCCAGCGTGGTGTGCAATGGAGGAGAGATCGGCGTCGTCGGCGTCGGCTCCCTCAGAGATACTCTCTCTCAAGGTCTCTATCTCCTCCCCGGCTTTTTTGCGCCTGGAGATTAGCAGGGATCGAAAATGATCCAGGTCGTCGGGTGTCATCCATGCGTCGCCTTGTTTGTTCTGGGTCGTTGTGTTCATGGCAAGGGAGATTTTAAAGGTGTGTTATGATGTTCTATGCCCTATATATGAGTTTACGGCTGTTGCAGCCATGGGATATTGGCAAGGCGAGGTGTAGGGCCGGCACTTACATGTCTTCGGCCACGCCTTCGCCTTTCTCACCGCGACTCATCACCCAGGTGTAGCGCACCAGGCTGCCGAGACCGAAGAAAAGAAGAAGGAGGTTTATCAGTCCCCCTATCCAGGGCAGATTCACCAGAAGCCCCAGCAGCAGCATACCCAGAGCGAGTCCCCAGTAGTAGACTGATGTGGAGGTCTCCTCGCGGAAATAGAGAATGAAGGCCGCGCCCAGAATCATGGCTACCAGCAGGTAGCCGGCCAGCAGGGACAGCCCGTAAAGTACCCAGAGGATGATGGAGAGCGGTATGGTAAAGACCAACACCAGCAGCACCAGCGCCATCAGGGGAATAAGCAGGAAGCTGGCCAGTCCGATGCCCGTGTTTTTCCAAAATCGCTCGGTGGCAAAGCGCTGCAGGTCCACCGCCGTGCGCTCGAAAATACGTATGAGTACCAGACCGCTGATCAGCAGCGACAGGAAGATTCCTCCAGTCCACAGGATGGTGCTCCAGACTGAGGGTTGGTCGACGGTAATGGTCAGATCGGGCGGCAGGTTGCCCAGGTTTTCCCGGTGTACCGGTTCGCTGCTCCAGATGCTGGTGCTGTATTCGGCCGCGTAATTCTCCCCGAAGGTGACGCCGCTGCCGTAGATTTCCACGAAGTTCAGGACGGTGCCGTCGAGGTTTATTTCCTCGCCGGCCACGCGAAGGGCACCCCCTACCGTGCCGCTTTCAAAGATTACGGAGGATCCCGCCAGGAATGCGTTGCCGCCGATCCAGGCGTCGCCGGTGATACGCACCGTTCTTCCCGCAGCGAAGAGGTCGCCCTCAATGCGCCCGTCCACCACAACCGTCTCGCCCAGGGCCAGAACCATATCGCCGACGGAGCCGTGGACTGACACGAGTTGGGCGGCCAACAGCGCATCGTCGGAGACGCTGCCGTTGAGCGTGAGATAGCGCGATGCGGAAAAGAGGTCGTTGTTCAGATGTCCCATCACTTCAACCAGCTGACCCGCCGCAATAATGTTGCCTTCCAGCGAGTCGCTTTCGTTGATGCGAATGGTGGTTCCCGTCTTGTAGGTCGATTGCGCCTGCATCGGAAATGCCAACAGCGCACCCATGGACAGTATGCCCAGAATGATCAGCAGTCGTTTCATGATACCCTCCCGTGATTGTGCGGATGCGTCTGATCCGGTCAGCCAGACAGCCGGGAATCGGGCACGTCCCGCGGATTAACTTGTAACGTTAAGTATAAGCGTCCGCGGGGGGATGTTGGCTCCGCAAATCTCCCGAATATGTGTGGCGTAGTCATGGGCAATGGTGTAAGGGAGGGCCCTACAGGTGGGAGACGCGTTTACAGGTGCACGATGGTACACCCCGAGCCGCCCTGCTGGAGGGGGGCCTCCTCGTAGCGCTCGATATCTCCGCGCTGGTCCAGGTGTTCGTGGATGAGCTTGCGCAGGATGCCTTCCCCCTTGCCGTGGATGATGTCAATGCGGTGCATGCCTGACGCCACAGCCTTGTCGATGTGCCGCATCACCTTTTGCACGGCCTCGTCCCCGCGCATGCCGCGTACCTCCAGGCTGGGGGAGACGGGTTCTGGCCGGTGCCGACCGGTGAGGGTGACCTTCTTCTTTTTCTTTTTGGCGGAGGCAGCCTCCTCCACCTTTACCAGCTTGCGGTAGTCGGTCTTCAGGCGGAGTCCGCCGGTCTGCACCACGGCCCGGTTGCCGTCCAATTCTACAAGTTCGCCGGTGGTCTCGGCGTCTTCCAGCCGCACCGTGTCTCCGGTTTCGGGGGACTCGCCGGAATCCCTGTGCCGGTGCTCGCGCTTTTCCTCCTCCAATTCGCCGAGCTGACGGGCGATATCCTCCTTCTCCTCCTCCACCTGGCGGCGCGCCTCGCGGATGGCCTCGTCGTCTTTCTCCCCCTTCTCCACGATGCGCTCCACGGCCTCCTCGATGCGCCGGTTGGCCGTCTCCATGATCTCACTGGCCTGCTTGAGTGCCTTCTCGCGGATCTTCTCCTTCTCCTTTTCGATGGCGGAACGCTTCTCCTCGTAGCGCTGCCGTTCCGACTCGGTCTTCGTCTTGAGCGCGTCGTATTTCTTCTTGAGTTCGTCGGCCTCCTGGGCGCGGGACTCCAGCTCGGCGATGAGCGACTCCATGTCGCTCTTGGCCTCGCCCAGCAGCACCCGGGCCCGCTTGAGCAGTCCCCCGTCCAGGTTCATGCGCTCGGCGATTTCGAAGGCGTAGGAGCTGCCGGGAATTCCCTTGCGGAAGCGGTAGGTGGGGGAGAGGGTCTCCTGGTCGAATTCCATGGACCCGTTCACCGCACCCGGGTGTTCGTGGGCGAAAACCTTCAGGGAGCCGTGGTGGGTAGTCACCAGCACCCGCGAGCGCCGCTCGATCAGCTCCTCGATGAGCGCTCGAAAAAGCGCGCCGCCCTCCTCCGGGTCGGTGCCTGCGGCCGCTTCGTCGATGAGCACGAGGCTGCGCTCGTCGCAGTGCTCGGTGGCCGTGCGCATCCACTCCAGGCGCGAGGAGAAGGTGCTCAGGTCGTTTTCGATGGACTGGTCGTCGCCCATGTCCACCAGCAGCGAACCGTAGACCGGCACCTCGGAGCTGTCGCGGGCCGGAATGGCCAGCCCCGACTGCACCATCATGGCACACAGGCCCAGGGTTTTCATGGCCACCGATTTACCGCCTGCGTTGGGACCCGTAATAATCAGGCAGCGCTCCTCCGCGTTCAGCTCCAGGTCCAGCGGCACCACCTGCTCGCGTTCCTCTTCCTTCAGTCCCAGGTTCTTGAGCTTGAGAATGGGGTTGTAGGCCTCCCTGAGGTAAAGCCGCTCCTCTTTGCCCACCACCGGGATGTAGGCGTCCAGCTCGTTGCCCAGCCGGCCCTTGGCGGCGACGATGTCGAAGTCCGTCAGCGCCTCAAGGTTCTGGGCGATCTTGTCGCCATGGCGGCGCACCGTGCCGGTCAGCTCCCGCAGGATGCGTTCCAGTTCCCGCTTCTCCTCCGACTCCAGCGAGCGGATCTCGTTGTTGATGTTCAGCGCCTCCACCGGCTCCAGGTAGACCGTCTGCCCGCTGGAGGATACGTCGTGCACAAAACCCTGGATCTTGCGCTTGTACTCCGCCTGGATGGGTATGACCATGCGTCCCCCGCGAATGGTGGGTCCCTCGTCCGACGCCATGCCCTCTTTCTGTGCGCGGCTCATGGCGCGGTTGATGACCGTGCGCAGCTCGTTGCGCTTGTTCCCGAGGCGCTTGCGGATGGACTGCAGCTGGGAGGAGGCGTCCGATCGGATCTCCCCGTTCTCTGAAATGACCTTTGCGATGGCCTCCTCCATCTTCCTGAGGGGAATGAGCCGGGTGCCCAGCTCGTCCAGCAGCGGGTAGTTCTCCCTGCGGTCCGAGAGGAAGCCCTTCACGCGGCGGGCGGTGACCGAGAGCTCGCGGATCTCCTGGAAGGCGTCGGCCGGGATCATGCTCTCCTCCGCCGATGCCTGGCCCAGCCAGTCGCGCACGTCATGCAGGTTATCCAGGGGAAAGGCGGCGTCGTTAGCCAGCAGGCGCATCATCTCCCGGCACTGTTCCAGCCGGCGCTCAATGCGCTCGGGATCGGAGGAGGGCGAGAGTTTTGCCAGCCGCTCCCGCGCCGTGACTGAACGCGCCCGCTGGACGACGGCCGACCGGACCTGGTCGAAGCCGATCTTTTCGGGGAGTCGTTCGGGATAGATAAACATAACCCGAAATATACGGTTTTAAGGCCTGAATGATGAATTTGAAAAGAGGGAAATATTTCTTAATTCACAGGCCGAATTGTGGTCAAGTACCTGCAAAGACTATTGGAGGAGCTGGGCCTTTAAGAATTGCTGAGATGGATCCTAAAACTCTAAAGGAATCCGAATCGGTTGAATTTAAAGAACAGTTCAACGATTCGGCTCTTAAAACGTTGGCTGCTTTTGTAAATGCCAAAGGCGGATCTCTTTATGTGGGTATAAAGGATGATGTCACACTCCTATCCGAAGGAATTACCGATGAGAACTGCTGGACAAAGGACTAATAAAACAAGCGGGAAGTGGTGGACCTGATACCTACTACATTTTATCTCAATAACAAGTATGAAACATTAGTGAAACGATTATGAAACAACAGTGAAACAGTAAATGTCCCCATTTGGCTCCATTATGACCCGATTGAGGCAATAGATGAGTCATTCTGAGTCGATGATGAACCAATTGGGAATCAAACGTGTGGACGAGGGATTATCGTTTTCTTAATTCACAGGCCGAATTGAAACGGAGCTTATCATGAAACTGAACATCTGGCAGGTGGACGCCTTTGCCTCACGGCTCTTCGAGGGCAACCCGGCCGCGGTCTGCGTGCTGGAGCAGTGGCTGCCCGACGGACTAATGCAGTCGATCGCCATGGAGAACAACCTCTCGGAGACCGCCTTCCTGGTACGCGAGTCCGAAGGGTGGCGCATTCGCTGGTTCACGCCGACGGACGAGGTGGACCTGTGCGGGCACGCCACCCTCGCCTCGGCCCACGTGCTGAAGGCGCACCTGGGGGAGGAGGCCGATCCGCTGGAGCTGAACTCCAACAGCGGTCCTCTGCGGGTGTTCCGGGACGGAGACTTGCTGGAGCTCGATTTCCCGGCCGCCGAACTGGAGAAGGAAGCCCCGCCCCGGGAGCTTTTCAACGCCCTGGAGATTATGGCCGTGGAGGTCTACAAGGGCGCTGATTTTCTCTGGGTGCTGGAAAGCGAGGAAGAGGTGCGGGGGGTGGACCCTGACTTCCGCGAGATGGAGAAGGTTGACACCCGCGGGGTGATCGTCACTGCGCCGGGGGAGGATGTGGATTTTGTCTCACGCTTTTTTGCCCCGTCCGTTGGGGTGGACGAGGACCCGGTGACCGGCTCGGCCCACACCATGCTGACACCGTATTGGGCGGACAGGCTGGATAAAAATGAGCTGACAGCCCGCCAGGTCTCCCGTCGGGGAGGCGAGCTGCGCTGCCGCCTTGAAGGCGACCGCGTGCGTATCGCCGGCCGTGCCCTCACCTACCTGGAAGGAGAAATCACCCTTCCGGAAACCGGCTGAGGCGCTGCCTGCCCGCACCCCAACCAAACCCGACACTGTGATGGACGCCTTTTTCATCTTGCTCCTGCTGTTGGGCGTGCTGGCAGGTGTGGTGGCCGGTCTCTTTGGACTGGGCGGGGGCATCCTCTTCACCCCCATCCTGTTTCTGGTCTTCTCGGGCGCCGGTATCGAGAACCCGGTGGTGCTCACCATCGGGAGCTCCCTCTTCTGTACCTTCGTGGCGGCCGGTGGCAGCTCCCTGCGGCAGTTCCGCCAGCGCAATTTCTACCTGGCCGACGGACTCAAAGTGGGTCTCTTCGGGGCCTTCGGGGTGCTGCTGGGCAAGTGGGTGATCACCTCTTCCTGGTACAGCGAGACCGAGTTCGTGCTCTTTTTTTCGACCCTTCTGCTCTACGTGGCCTGGATGTTCTGGCGGCGGGGGCGCAGCGGGGAGACCACCGTGGAGACAGGCCACGAGCCCATGAGCTGGCTGCAGAGCCTGGCCGCGGGAGGCGGGGCCGGATTCGTGGCGGCCCTGGCCGGTATAGGCGGGGGCGGGGTGATGGTACCCGTGATGAACCTGCTGCAGAAGCGTGATTTCCAGAAAGCGGTGAGCATCTCCTCTCTGGCTATAGTCATAATTTCCCTATCCGGATGGGGACAGCTCGCCCTGCTGGAGAGCGGACCGGCCTTGACGGCCTATACTGTGGGACAGGTGGACTTCGGCGCGGCGCTGCCTCTGGCACTCGGCGGACTGGCCGGTGGCTTCCTGGGAGCCATGTGGAACGTACGTATCCGGAGGGCGTACCTGCAGGTGGCTTTTTCGGTGCTGGCGGTGGGGATGGCGGCGCGTCTTATCTGGGAGATCCTGTAACCGGCTATCGCCTGACTAGCGTTTTATCTGAATGTTCATTATTATTATTTGTTCACGATTCGTGAACAAAGTAAATAATTGAACAATGGATCGAAAGGTTGTTGGTAAGGCTCTGGATAATTTGGAACAAAACGCAGGAATACATGCGGAATGGACAGAGTATGTGCCTCCCAAGTCTGATAGTAAGATTAATGCAAAAATCAAATTTCAGATTAATAATGAAATCAAGAACTACTATGCCGAAGTAAAAAAGGAAATTCGGAAACATCACATTCCGCATCTGAAAGAGATCGCAAACAGTTTTGACCCATTTATTCTGATTGTTGAAAGACTTTACCCGAACCTGAAAGAAAAACTTCGAGAAGAGGGTATTAACTGGTTGGATGGAGCAGGAAATATCCATCTGAAAAACGGAAACTATTTAATCTGGATTGATCGGCACACGACAACTCCGGCTGACAAAAAGAAAAACAGGGCATTTACCAAAACAGGACTGAAGGTTGTTTTTCTCTTTCTTCATGATGAGAGATGGGTTACCAAAACCTACCGGGAAATAGCTGAAAAAGCGGATGTTGCGCTGGGCAATATCACGTATGTGTTCGATGGACTTGAGGAGAAAGGTTTTCTGGTGAATGAAACCGACAGGAAATATAAGCTGATCAATAAACGACTGCTTCTCGATCAATGGGTTGCCGCATTCGCCGATGAACTCAAGCCCCGCCTGCACGTGGGCAACTTTACATTTCTCAATGCAAACGGTATGCATACCTGGAATGATCTAAATCTGGATTACAGGGATAGCTGGGGAGGAGAACCCGGGGCAGAACTGTTGACACATAATCTGAAGCCCGCGGAACTCTATCTCTATACGGTTAAAACAAAAGCAGAATTGATGGTTCAATACCAGCTGAAGCCAGATTTGGAGGGAAAGGTGAAGGTCTACAGGTCCTATTGGAATGTTGGGACAGATTTGGATCAAGGAACTGTCGCCCCTCCACTGGTCATCTATACCGATCTGATGACAACCGGTGAGCCGCGCAATGTAAAAGTGGCCAATGAAATCCATGAAGAATTCCTTACCCATCTCACTTGAGGCCCTTCAACAGGGACACCATTTGGTATAGAGAGCATTGATGAAAGGGTGGCGTTCGATGAAGGAGGGGGGAAAGCCATTTATGTTAACGGCCTTGAAGAGGTATTTCGAAAGGCGACGGTTCTGGCGGTGGATAACGATGCCGACGTTCAGTTTAGAGTCGCCACTCTGCCGGCGATTCTACTGTTGAAATTGATCGCATACGATGATCGTCCCGAAAAAAGAACACAGGATCCCGGTGATATTCGTGGGATCATCCGAAACTATTTTGATATCGAAGACCGGATGATTTACGATCATCATAACGATCTGTTTGAGCGAGACCTTGAACTACACGAGTATGCCGCTATTGTGATCGGCTGGTTGAAGCCATGAGCGGGAGAGAAGAGATCACCATGGAACGGACTGGAAGGTGGTTGTCTTTAATAGCAGAAGGGGCCAGAGAGGTTTAAGAGGATATTTCTTGAACTGTATTTAAAAACATAGTGATATTCCTATATGGGTACTTCGACACGGAATAGAAGGGCACTGGCTATAGGAGGAACAAATCTTGCCCTCCTCGGCGCGCTGGCGGTAATCCTGTCCGGCTACGGCTACCAGTGGAACTGGTGGTCGCTGGGTACCGGCTTCAACATCATCCCATGGGGGACGGGTGCGGCGGTGCTCGGGGGCATCGCGGCGGCCGCAGGTCTCTGGCGTATGAAGGACCGCTCGCGCGGATATACCTTTGCCGGCGTGGCCGGTATCGTGCTCGGGCTGCTGGCCCTGGGCAACCTGGGCTACTGGTATATGGAGACCCAGAAGGGCTATCCTCCCATTCACGACCTCTCCACCGATACGCTGAACCCGCCGGAATTCCAGGCCATCCTGCCCCTGCGGGAGGACGCTCCCAATCCAGCGGAATACCAGCGGGGCGAAGGCGTTGCTGCGGCGCAGGAATCCTTCTATTCCGGACTGGAAACCATAACGCTGGATACTACCTACGATGAGGCATTCAACCGGGCGCTGGAAACGGCCCGCGGCATGGGCTGGACCATGGTGGACCACAGCACGGAGGAGGGACGCATCGAGGCCTACCACAAGCTGGCCTGGTTCGGCTTTGTCGATGATGTGGTGATACGTGTTGACACCACCGACTTCGGCAGCAAGGTAGACATCCGCTCCAAGTCCCGTATCGGCCGGGGCGACCTGGGCGTGAATGCCTGGCGCATCCGGCAGTATATCGAGGCCTTTGAGACGCAGGAATAGAGATACAGCCACCCCTTGATGAAGACGGATCCCGGCATCTCACCCTGGCCAGGGATATGCGCATGGCTCTGCGGACCATGCTTTCATTCGTTTATTTAAGCCTGGTGTACCGGTTTCATTGAGGGACTACAAAGCCAAACTTTAATACATTATCATTGGCTTTTGTTTGGAGTTACCTGCTGTCCCTCGAAGGACAGCCCGAATTTGAGTTAATAACAGATCCCTAAATACCCCCAAAATATGCCGGCATATACGGTCGTGACTGGAGCAAGCAGGGGCATCGGTAAGGCCTTTGCTACAGAATGTGCGAGTAGAGGACGTGATCTGATTCTTGTTTCTCTTCCCGGAGAAGGACTTGCGGAGCTGGCCGGGAACCTCGAAAACCGATTTGGCGTACAGGTCGCCTGGCACGAAACCGATTTGACAGCCGACTGTGCGGTGAGCGATTTTTATGCCTGGTGCGGGGCCAAGGGGTTTCGGATCGATATGCTCATAAATAATGCGGGATTGGGCTCCCAAGGAAAATTTGAGCTCTCAAAACCGGGGGAGTTCCAGAATATTATGCAGGTTAATGTAAACGCACTGGTGAATATGTGCTGGGGAGCGCTCGATTCGTTGAAGGGACAAGAGCAGAGCCATATTCTAAATGTAGGCAGTATCGGTGCCTTTATTCCCCTTCCCTACAAGGCCGTCTACTCGGCATCCAAACACTTTGTGCTGGCTTTTTCCAATGCGCTGCATTATGAGCTGAAAGATTCTCCCGTGTTCGTCGGATGCCTCTGTCCGGGTCCAACGCTCACCAATGATTTTCATAAGGAGCAGGTAAAGGAAATGGGATTGAAAGCCAGGCTCCTGACCAAAACGGCCGATGAAGTGGCACGGTATGGTATCGATGGCATTCTGAACAGGAAGAGAGTCATCGTCCCCGGCATGGCGAATAAAGTGATTACCAAGCTGGGACGCTTACTGCCCACCAGCTACCGCTTGTGGTTGGCCGGTTCAACCTTTTCGGATTCCCCTTTCAATCATATCGAGAGAGACTGATATCATGGCTGTTTTTATGACCGGGGCAACCGGGTATATCGGGTCCGTGCTGCTGCAGCAGCTATTGGACGAGGGAGAAACCGTGCATGTGCTGTACCGCCCCTCCTCCTTCGACAAGGTGGACTTGTCCCGTAGCCGCATACGGCCTTTCAGGGGCGATCTGTTGGATGTCGCCAGCCTGCAGCGTGCCATGCGGGATTGCAACCAGGTATATCACATGGCCGCCTATGCACGTGTCTGGGCGGAGGATCCATCCGCGTTCTACCGGGTGAACGTCCAGGGAACTCGGAATGTATTGGAGACGGCACAAAAGCTGCAAGTCCGAAAGGTGGTGTTAACCTCCTCCGCCGCTACCCTGCCCGCCTCATCCGATGGCCGACCGGTGGATGAATCGGCGACGGATCCGGAATTTGAGACCGAGTATGCACGCACCAAGCACCAGGCGGAAGAGGAAGCCATAGGTTTCAATGAGAAAGGATTGCCTACGGTCATCGTAAATCCTCCTCGGGTCTACGGGCCGGGCCTGATGTCGGAAAGCAACGCTGTCACCCGATTGGTTAAATGGTATCTGGAAGGGAAATGGAGGTTTTTGCCCGGGGATGGGGACGTTGTCGGCAATTATGTCTATGTGGAGGACGTCGCCGGGGGACACCGGCGGGCGATGGAGCATGGAAGGCCCGGGGAGAGATACATTCTGGGAGGCGATAACGTTTCCCTGCGCGAACTGCTCCACCTGGTGGGAGAGGTTAGTCGCAAGCATCGCCGCATGATATCCATACCGGTTCCGCTTGTTATGGGAATTGCCAGGTTTGAAATGTGGAAAGCCGATCTTCTCGGACGCTCGCCCCTCATCACGCCCCAGTGGGTAAAAAATTATCTCAAGGACTCACCTCTGAGTTCGGAGAAGGCCCGGCAGGAGTTGGGATATACGCCGATTCCCTTGCGTGAGGGACTCAGGCGTACAGTCGACTGGCTCAGGAGGGAGTTTCCCCATCTGCCTCACGTGTAAAGGATGACAGCACGGGACTGGGTGCCCGGTCGGTTTTTACTCCCGCTTACGGCACCACGATCTGCTGCGGCCGGTCCACGATAATCTGCGGGATGCCCTCGTGCATTTCTACCATGCCGGTGACGCAGATTTTTCGGTTTTCGTACTGCCGTTCGGGCGCACTTGCCCACCGCGTGCGGTCCTCTCCCCAAATGACCGCCGTGAATGTCTGGTTGGGATAGGCCCGCCCCAGGTTCAGGAAGGTCGGCGCCCCGTCAACCTGCGACAGATAGTTGGCGGAAGACACTTCCCCGCAGACTTCGACGCTGCTGCCCACATACTGGTCGGCCTCGGACGCTTCAATGCGTTCTGCCGGTCCGGCGGAGCTGCTCGCAGAGGAGTCCGGCGAATACACCCGGTATAAGAGGTAGCCTGCCGCGAGGAGCGCGATAGCCAGGATCCATACGATATTTTTTGCTCGGTCGCTCATGCCGGGTAATTCCCAGATTTTTTACACGAGAATCCAGAACAAGGTAAAAAAAACGTGAGGGATTCATGAAATACAGGATCCAAATGCTCGGGGCACAATCCGGATGTGTTCTTACCTGACCGGGATAATCCGTACCTTGGGCGGTTTCCGAAATGGTCCGGGTGGGCGCTGCGTTGTGTCCTCCTGAAAGGAAAAATTAAATACTCATCCGCACTCTGTGCCGGGAAGAGGTCCCGGCCGCTATGTCCTTCTCCGAAAAACGGCAAAATTTCTTCATCATCTTCTCGCTCTGGCTGCTCGTTTTTGCCGCCAGCAGCCAGATCATGATCATCGCCCCCATCCTGCCACGCATCAGCGAACAGCTGGCGGTATCTCAGGCCTTGCTGGGCACCCTGGTGACGGCCTACGCGCTGATGGTGGGGATATGCGCCCTCATCACGGGTCCCATTTCCGACAAGGTGGGACGGCGCAAGATCCTGCTGGCAGGCACGGGACTGATGGCCCTGGCTCTACTTCTGCACTGGTTTGTGGCTGGATTTTTCTCCTTTCTGCTGGTGCGTGGACTGGCCGGCGCCGCGGGCGGTATTTTGAGCGGTTCGGCCGTATCCTACGTGGGAGACTGGTTTCCCTACAACCGGCGGGGTTGGGCCAACGGCTGGATCATGAGCGGCATTGCGATGGGACAGATTCTGGGGGTGCCCATCGGCACGGTACTGGCGGAGTACTTCGGCTTCCGTTCGCCTTTCCTGGCCTTCGCCATCCTGATGGGCGGCGCCCTCGTGCTCATCTACTTTACCGTGCCGCAGCCGGACGTGGAGCTGCAACGCCGGCGGCTGACCGTGGGCAGTACGATCCGCAAGTACCTGATCATGCTGCGCAAACCGGAAATTGCCGCCGCCAGCATCTGCTATCTGCTGATGTTTCTGAGCATATCGGTGTACGTGATATATCTTCCCACCTGGCTGGAGTCTACCTTTGGGGTTTCGGGCAACGCCATTGCCACCCTCTTTTTCGTCGGCGGCATCGCCAACGTGATCACGGGTCCCCAGGCCGGCAAGCTGTCGGACCGCTGGGGACGAAAAAGCATCATCATCGCCTCCTGTACGGGACTGGCTGCCGTTATGGTGGTTACCGTGCCCCTGGTGCAGTCATTCTGGATTGCCTATCCGCTATTTTTCGTGACCATGGCGCTGGTAGCCATGCGCATCAGTCCCTTCCAGGCCCTTACCACCGAACTGGTCAAGTCCAGCAAGCGGGGCACCCTTATGAGTCTGCTGGTGGCTATTGGACAGGTGGGCTATGGGCTGGGAGGCTCCCTCGCCGGCCCGGCCTACGTCAGCTACGGCTACCTGAGCAACACCGTCATCGCCGCGGCCATGATCCTGGCAATGGCCGTACTTGTGTGGCGTTTCCTTCCTGAACCGGACCTGGAGGGACCGCCGCAGGAGACCGCTCCCGCCGTGGAGGCTGCCGAGTAGCCAGTCGCGCTCTCCCGGTCAGGCGCAGTTGACGCACCGGGAGGTCCAGGGCATGAACTTCAGGCGGCCGGTGGCGATGTCTCCGCCGCACTTGAGACATCGGCCGTAGCTACCATCATCGATGCGCTCCAGTGCGCGTTCGAGCTTTTGAAGGCGGCTTTTTTGCTCCCGAAGCGCGGCGTCGTTGATCGTCTTGTTGTTGATTGCGTCCATCCGTGATAGCCTCCCGTAGGCGTTATCAGGTTTTATGGGCTTGGTCAGCTCTTTCAGCTGGGCGATTTCCTCTTTGGTTTCCGTGATCTTGTCACGTACGATCGTCTCCAATTGCTCTTTCTCTTCCGGACTCATGACACGATGGTTAAATTCTGATCGGCTTTGAACAAAGTATACGGGGCCCGGCTGCCCCGTTCAACCTTCGCGGCCAGGGAATGATACCCTTTATGAAGTTGTAGTTGGTAGGTACATCTTCGTATGAACGCTTAAGGGAAATTAATCTGGAATATGACATCTGCTGGATTTTTGCGTACCGACGACGCCCGCACCACCCTCCTCATCCGCATTATGGTGGGGGCGGTTTTTCTCTCGGAAGGCGTACAGAAGTTTCTCTATCCCGCGCAGCGGGGTGTGGGACGCTTCGAGGGCATGGGATTTCCCGCACCCGAGTTCTTTGGCCCTTTCGTGGGTGCTGTGGAAATTGCAGCCGGAGCACTTATCCTGGCCGGCCTGCTCACCCGCGGCGGGGCCCTGCTCACCTTCCTGATCATGACGGTGGCCATCGTCGTCACCAAATTGCCCATCGTTTTTGGGACCAGCTTCGGGCCCTTCGTGCTACGGGACCTGGGCAGCTACGGCTTTTGGAGCATGGCCCATGAGATGCGCACCGACTGGGCCATGTGGCTGGGCAGCCTGTTTCTGATCGTCCGGGGAGGAGGGCGCTGGTCGCTTGACCGGAGGATAACGACTCGGAGGGGGGAGTAGGAAGCGCAGGACATGACGGCGGACACCGCATGTAAAATATTATTTATGGTTGTCTTCGGGGCAGTGCAAAGCTTTATGCCACTCCTTTTTTCGTTATAATACATCGGCTATGAAACGTGCCGTCACCATACTTCTGCTCTTGGTGCTCACTTACCAGTTTTTCGGAGCGGGATTCGTATATAACGTCTGGCTCTACTCCGTGAAGCAGCAGGTGAAGGAGAACCTGGAGCGTGAGCACCCTGATGAACGGAGCCTGTTGAAGCTTCCGGCGGCGTGGGAAGAGGACCCTCCCGATGATCTGCAGTGGCATCATGAGAAGGAGTTCCGCTACCGGGGACAGATGTACGATGTGATACGAACCGAGCGGCACGGCGACCAGATCTGGTACTACGTGCACCACGACCGCGCCGAGACACGCCTGTTGGGCGGGCTGGCCCGCTATGTAAATGATTTCCTGAATCAGCGCCCCGACAAACAGCGGCAGAATGTGCTGCTGGAGTCCATCCTGAAACAGCAGTTCCTTGTTGCCGGAAATCTGCGGGACACTGGACGTTGAGCCGACGTGTATGGGCGTTTCCTGGGATCCTGCATACCTGGTATCCTCCGTTTTTCTCGACTTGGATCCGCCTCCCCCGCGCGCCTAGGTGATTCGGTCATTTCTTCCGAATCACCCTGATAAACACCAGGATTTCCTACCATGTACAAGAAGTATCTTCTAACGATGCTAGTGGCCATGCTTTGCATGTCGCCCGCCTTTGGGCAGACGGTGACGGTGGTCGACGGCGGAACAGAGAACCCCCTCCCCGGCGTAAATATCTACACGCCGGACCGCTCCCCCGCGGTTGCCACCGACCAGAACGGGCAGGCATCGCTTGACGCCTTTGAAAACGAGCAAACCATTATTTTCAGCTTTGTAGGCTACACCACCCTGCGTCTTTCCTGGCAGGAGGTGCAGGACCGCGACATGCACATCACCATGCGGATGAATTCCCTCTCCATGAGCCAGATGGTGGTGTCGTCCAGCCGTTGGGCGCAGGACACCCGTGAGGTGCCCGTGAGCATCGAGCGGATTACTCCCGAACAGGTTCGCCTGCAGAATCCCCAGACGGCGGCCGACCTGCTGGGTGTCTCCAACGAGGTCTTCATCCAGAAGAGCCAGATGGGCGGCGGCAGTCCCATGATCCGGGGCTTCGCCACCAACCGGGTGCTCCTGGTGGTGGACGGCGTGCGCATGAACAACGCCATTTTCCGCGGGGGCAATCTGCAAAACGTTATCTCCCTGGACGCCAACGCCATCGCCAACACCGAGGTGGTGTTTGGACCCGGATCGGTGACCTACGGCAGCGACGCCGTTGGCGGGGTGATGAATTTTTCCACCCTTGATCCGCACCTGAGCCTCACGGGCGAGCCCCGTATTGAGGCCAACGCCCTTACGCGTATCTCCTCGGCCAACTGGGAGAAGACGGGTCATATCGACCTTAACCTGGGCTTTGAGAACTGGGGTTCGGTAACCAGCTTTACCTACACCGACTACCAGGACATGCGCATGGGCAGCGAGGGACCCGAAGACTATGTGCGGGACGAGTTCGTGCGACGGGTTCAGGGCACCGACATGGTGCTGGACAACCCGCGGCCGGATATCCAGCGGCCCACCGGGTATAACCAGTACAACCTGATGCAGAAATTTCGCCTGCGGCCAAATGAGAACTGGGACATGCAGCTGGGCATGCACTACTCCACCACCACCGACCTGCCGCGCTACGACCGCCTTACCGAGCGTTCCGGCGACACCTACCCCAATGCCGAGTGGTACTACGGCCCCCAGCAGTGGCTGATGACCAACCTCAACAGCACCTGGTTTACCGAGTCGCCGCTCTTCGACCAGATCAAGACCACCCTGTCTTACCAGGACTACGAGGAGAGCCGCAACGACCGCGACTTCGGCGATCCCAGCCTGCGCAATAGAGAGGAGCACGTGCACGCATGGTCGCTTAACTTCGACTTTGAGAAACAGCTCAACGAGCAGAGTACTCTCTCCTATGGACTGGAGGGCGTCTGGAACAAGGTCTACTCCGATGCGCACGTCACCAACATCGAGACAGGTGCCGTGTCGCCCACCTCCAGCCGTTATCCGGACGACTCCAGCTGGGAGTCCTATGCCGCCTTCCTCAACTACAAGAACAACCTGAGCGAAGCCGTCACGCTTACGGCCGGGGCGAGGTACAATCAGTACCTGGTGGAGGCCACCTTTACCGACCGGTTGGAGAATTTTCCCTTCGATCGGGCAGACATTAACAAGGGGGCGCTCACCGGCAGCATCGGGAGCGTTTTCCGCCCTTCGGAGACCTGGCAGATCAACGCCCATATCTCTACCGGATTCCGGGCGCCCAACATCGACGATGTCGGCAAGATCTTCGACTCCGAGCCGGGCTCGGTGGTTGTGCCCAATCCTGACCTGGAGCCGGAGTACGCCTACAATTTCGAGCTGGGCGTGCGCAAGGTGATCGAGGAGAAGCTGAAGATAGACGTGGCTGCCTACTACACCATCCTGGACAACGCCATGGCGCGGCGCGACTTCACGCTCAACGGGCGTGACAGCGTGATGTACGACGGCACACTCAGCCAGGTGCAGGCCATCCAGAACGTGGCCTCGGCCACTGTACACGGCCTCCAGGCCAGCGTGGAGTGGCAGGTGGCGCCGACGCTGAACCTGAGCTCAAATATTAATTTCCAGGAGGGGGAGGAGGAGAACGCCGACGGCGGGAAGGAGCCTGTGCGCCACGTGGCACCCACGTTCGGCAGCACCCACCTCACATGGGAGCCGGGCCCGTGGAGCGTTGATCTCTATGCCGACTACAACGGGGAGATCCCCTACGGCGACCTGGCGCCTTCGGAGCAGGGCAAGCCGCACCTCTACGCGCTCAATGCAAGCGGCAATCCCTACTCGCCCTCCTGGCATACCTTCAACGTCAAGGCGAGCTACCGCTACTCGGAGGCCATCACCTTCAACTTCGGGGTGGAGAACATTACCGACCAGCGGTACCGGCCCTACTCATCGGGCATCGCCGCCAACGGGCGCAACGTGATCTTTGGCATCAGGGGCCATCTGAGGTGAGTCTTTGACCCAGAGGATGCAGGGTCGGGACAGACGCGGCAACCCTATTCCGAGAAAATTTTGTGGGCAGACTGGACGGCCTCGCTGGGACCTACAAACACCACGTGATCCCCTGCGTTAATGACGGTCCCTCCACGGGGCACGACAAAGGTGCCTTCACGGATAACAGCGGCCACCACGCATTGATCCGGGATTTCAATTTCCTGGATGGGGCGGCCGACTATCTTGCCATCATCGGGTACTTTCATGTCGATCAGGCTGGCAATCCCGCTTTCGATCTCGAACAGCTCGGCCACCTCGGGACGATCCAGGTGGTTCTCCACCATGGCCGCGGTGGCGTAGGGGGCGCTGATGCAGACGATGCCCTGGTCTTCCAACAGGGAGACGTAGGAGGGATCTCTTACGATGGCGATGACGTGGTGGATACCCAGGCGCCGTGCCTGCATGGCCATGATGGAGTTGCGTTCCTCGTCGTTGGTAGCGGCGATGGCAACGTCCATTTTCTGGGGCTCCACCTGCTCGAGGATCTCCTGCTTGGTGCCGTCGCCCTGGTAAATAGGCACATTGTATCTGCGCTCGAGTTCTTCGCAGCGGTCCCCGTCCTGTTCTATAAAGGTTAACTGGTACTCAGAAGAGCGGAAAACCATTCGGAATTCGTCCTGCTTGAGCAGGCGGTCGGCGATGTTGCTGCCGAGATTTCCTCCGCCGATAACTAGCACGTTCATATGAGGCCTCCAGTATGCTTTGATTTTGATTCGTATGCGTTTGAGGAGATCTGGCGCGCCGCTCAGATCCGTCCTGTTGCCTGGTTGCAACAGGTATAACACGCCGCCCACCACCGTAAGGCCGCCTCCCAACATGAGGCTCTGCGGGTCAAGCGTGGGAACGAAAAACCAGCATGCGATCATGCCGACAATGGGCACGAGGGGGTAGAGGACAATTTTAAACGGCCGCCGGAGGTTGGGCATGCGCCGGTGCATGGCGATGACCGCGTAGTTCACGATGCCGATCGCTACAAGGTAACCGAAACTGCTGGCCGAAGCGAGCAGACGCACGATTCCGGTCGCCCCGAGCAGGGTCACAAGTATGGCGCAGGTGACCAGCGCGATATGGGGCGTGCGGTAGGTTTTGTGAAGCCGGGCGAATATTTCCGGAAAATACCCGTCTCTCCCCAGTGCAAACAGCACCCGGGAGCTGGCCCCCAGGGTGACACTGAAGGCGGAGAGACTCGCCATGATGGTGGCTATGATGCCCGCCCAGCGGCCCCACGTGCCGAAGAGGTGGTCTGCAACAAAAATGAAGGGTGTGCTGGTCTGGGCAAGTTCGGTGTAGTGCACCACGCCCATCATGACCCAGAGCAGGAGCACATAGATTGCGATGCCTACGAACAGGGTAATGAGGATGGCTCGGGGAATGGTTTTGGCGGGTTCGACGATCTCCTCTGCTGCCACGGTGATCAGGTCGAAACCCACGTAGGAAATGTAGATCAGTCCCATGGTGGGGATCAACGGATCAAGTCCCATGGGCGCAATCGGGTCCAGGTTGGCCGGTTCAACCTGGAAGGCACCCAGTACGCCCACCCCCACCAGTACAATAAGCTCCACAATGTTCATGACGGTGATGACCATCAGGGCCTCGCTCTGCCCCCGCAGGTTGGTCAGGGTAAAAAGTGCGGCGACGGCCAGGACGATGAGGGCGACGCTCAGGTCAGGCAGAAAATAGGCATTCACCGTGTAGGCGAAAATCACGGCGTAAAGCGAGCAGGCAAAGGTGTTGCCGATCCAGAAAAACCAGCCGGTGAGAAAGGCGACAGGACGGGGGAGGGTGCGGTTGGTAAAGGAGTATCCTCCGCCTGCGATGGGGATGGCGGCTCCAAGTTCGCTGTAGCTGAGGGCGGTAAAAAGGGTAAGCACTCCCATGGCCAGGTAGGCGATAATCCCCAGGGGCCCGGCCGACTCGGCCACGACGCTGGGCAGGGCGAAAACTCCGGGTCCCATCATTGCGCCGATGCCGATCATCACCGCCATAAACAGGCCGATGTTTCGCTTGAAGCCGGAACGTTCTGCCATTTGCCTTTATCGTTTATTCCTGGCGGTAAGTGTCCATAAAGGCCTGCTCGTCGCCGGTCGTTCCGATCAGCACAAGTTCGCTCCCCTCGGGGATTTGAAGGTCAGGCTCAGGATTGATGATCTGATCGTCCCCGCTCCGGATGGAGAGGACGTTGCAGCCCGTTTTCTGGCGGATTTGAGATTCGACCAGGCTTTTGCCCGCCAGTTTCGCCGGGGTTTCGACGGTAAATACATTCAGTCCCTCGGCGATAATCACGATGTCGTTCCGCTCGAGGATGTTGAAGATTGTACTGGCTCCGATGGTGGCATAGGAGAGCACGAAATCAGCCCCTGCCCGGTGTAGGGTTGTGATGTTGCGGACGTGTGTGGAGCGGCTGATGATCTGAATGTTGGGACGCAGCTTGCGTGCGTAAATAGTCAGGTAGATGTTCATGTCGTCGTCATGCGTGGTAATCAGCACGCAGGGCGCCTCCCCGATGCCCGCCTTTTCTAGTACGCTGAAATCCTCGGCCGCCCCCAGAATGTACCGCTCGTCCGCCCGTATACGCTCCGGGTTTTTGTCGATGATGCGGAAATCCAGTCCACGCTCTTCGAAGGCATCGGCGACACCGCGCCCAACGCGGCCGCCGCCGATGATGATTACGGGATTTTCGGAGGCACGGTAAATCGCCATCAGCTCGTCGTAGGTGCGGAGCTGCTCGGGCGAGCCGGCCATGATGAGCACGCTCTCATTTTTCAGGCGTAAATCAGGGTGCGGTTTACGAAAGTTTCCGCGTTCCCATACCCCGACCAGGTTGATCCCCATCTGCTCGCGCAACCGGCTTTCCCTCAGTGTTTTTCCGACCAGGGGTGTCTGGTAGGCCATGGCCTCGGCGATGAGCAGCCGGTCGAACCGTCCGATGATATGCACGCGGCTGTCCTGTCCGATGGTGCGCCGAGAGAGGGAGCGTCCCATAATTTCCCCGATACGGATGACGTGGTTGCATCCTGCCATCTTAAGCAAGTCGACGGAATCCGTCGAATCGGCCGAGGCCACGACGGTGACATGTTCATCCATCTCCCGTACGGTGTTGCAGATGTTGGAGTTCACCATATCGGTTCCAAGGGCTACCACCATCGACGCCTGCCCGACCCGCAGCCGCTCGTAGGTCTTCGGATCGTCCAGCTCTCCAAAGACCACCCGGTAACCCTCGTCGTGGTACTCCAGCGCCTTGGACAGCTCGCTTGCCAGAAGCACATAATTGTAGTTGTACTGTTCGAGCTTGTCGATGAGGGCCTTGGCAATGGGACTGTAATGGGTGATGATCACGTGGTCGTGCGTGTCGGGCGGAAGCTCCCTCGGCGCCCGGGCCTTGGACTGCGCTTCCAGCCAGGGGGCGTAAAAGAACTGGATGAAGGTAAAAGGCAGAAGAACCAGCAGGGAGATCATCCCCGACAGCAGCACCAGTACCGAGAAGGCTCTTCCGAGGTCGCTGGTAAAGGTAATATCACCGAAACCCAGGGTCGACATGACGGTGAGGGTCCAGTAGAATCCCGTCACCCAGCTGTACGACTGTCCCTCGTACTCCATGATGTAATGGAATATGATCGTATAGGCCACGATCATCGCCAGCAGGGCGGCCACGAAGCGTCCAAGGCGCGCCAGGTTGTATTTTGTGCTCCGCGTGGAAATGATCTGCGTAAGCTGGGATGCGAAAAACTTCATGAAGGGTGGGTTGATCGATTATTATGCGTCATATTTGCAATGACCATCGTCTTAAACTAGCTTCACACGAAGCGGAGATCCTCACTTTTCGTACCATCAGGTATCCATCGTTGCGAATTCTTGACTATTAATAAACCAAACCGGGTGCAATTATGAAAAGTTATCTTCTCCTGCCCGCATTCGGCATACCCCATCTTATGGACACCAACAGCCGCTAAATGGGCAAAGAGTATCGAATACTGTTCCTGGAGATTGACGACGAGGAGGCAGAGCGGATACGCCTCGAGCTGGAAAAGCTGGAGCTGAGCCTGCAGATCGTGCGTTCGTCGGGGTCCGAAGCGCTGTCCGGGCGTCTGGAAAAGGTCAAACCCGACCTGGTCATCGCCGGCGGCACCTACGCGGATCCGGGGGAGGAGGGATTCCTGCGTCAGTTTCAGGGTGATTTCTCACGCCTGCCCGTTATCTGCATCATGGATCGCATTGGCACGGATGCGGCCGAAGCCATGTGTCAGGGTGCCGCCGATTGCGTGGAGAAGGAGAACCTCACAAGGCTGGCCCCGGCCGTTCGGCGGGAACTGCTGCGGCGCAGGAACCAAAGGCGGGCAGAGCGCCAGCGTGACAAGGCCTACGATATTGCGGATATCGGGCATTGGGAACTCGACCTGGTGAACGACCGGCTCTTCTGGTCCGATATGATACGGAAGCTGCACGAAGTGGGTCCCGAATACGAGCCGGAGCTGGAATCCGCCCTGGAGTTCTACAAGGAGGGGACGAACCGTGAAACGGTGCGACGGGCGGTGGAACAGGCGATTGAAAACGGGACGCCTTTCGACGTCGAAGCCAAGCTTGTGACGGCCCGGGGTAACGAGCGCTGGGTACGGACGGTGGGAGATACGGTTATCCGGGACGGGAAGTGTGTACGCATTTACGGCAGCACGCAGGACATCACGGAGCGAAAGCTGGTGGAGGAGAAGATGCGTGACATGGTGGAGCACAGTACCAACATGTTCTACCGTCACGACCCCGATCACCGTCTCACCTACGTCAGTCCCCAGTCTGAGGAGTTCCTGGGCTACCCGCCGGAGGAGGCAAAGCGGCGGTGGACGGAATTCGTTACCGGACATCCCATTAACGAGAAGGGATTTGCGCATACCCAGCGCGCCATCGATACGGGCGAACCGCAGCCGCCCTTTGAGCTGCAGCTCGAGAAGGCAGACGGAGAGGTGATCTGGGTGCAGGTTAACGAAGCCCCCATCGTTGAGAACGGCGAGACCGTCGCTATCGTAGGATCCCTCACCGACATCACCGAACGCAAGGAGATCGAGGTGCGGCAGCGCCTGCAGCAGAATGTGTCGCGGTATTTCAAAGCCGCGGAAAATCTCAATGACATCCTGGATCGGGTGCTTCGCTACCTGGCCGGCTACGGCCGTTTCAGCAGGGCCGAGCTCTGGCTGGTGGATACGCGTGATTCCTACATCCAGCTTGGTTCGTCGGTCAGCAGGGGAGATAAGGGAGAAATATTTTTACATGCGAGTCGCTCGGTAAACCGTTTCGAAAAGGGGGAGGGGCTTCCCGGCATGGTCTGGAAGTCGAACGCGTCCCGGTATTGGGAGAACATCTCCAGCCGCTCTGATTTCGTGAGAAGAAGTGCAGCAGCTGAAGCCGGACTTGAGTCTGCTCTGGGCGTGCCGGTCCGCCACAACGACAAGCCCCTGGGCGTACTTCTTCTGGCCGGCGCCCGGGAGCGGTTCGCCAGGGATGTCCGCAAATACGAGGCGCTGCAGGATGTCCTCGGAGCGGAAATCAGGCGCAAGCAGCAGGAGGAGGAGATGCAGTTGTTGTTTGAGAGCGCTCCCGACATCATCGCTATTGTTGCGCCCGACAAGCACTTTGTTCGCGTCAATCCCGCCTTTTGCGAAATGCTGGGTTATTCCGAGGAGGAGATCACCTCCCGGCCCTACGAAGAATTCGTGCATCCGGAAGACCTGGAGAAAAGCCGGGAGGAATTTAAGGAGACCATTACCGGCGAGCGGAAAGCCCGGAACTTTGTAAACCGGTGGAGGACGCGTAGCGGCGAATACCGCTGGATTTCATGGAGTTCGTCTGAAGTGTACAACAGGGAGGGATTCGTATTCTCCTTCGGCAGAGATATAACCGCACTTCGGGAGGCGGAGCAGCGGGCCGCACAAACGCTGGAGCGTATAGGGGATGCCTTTTTCGCCGTGGACGAGGAGTGGAATGTCACCTACTGGAACAGGGAGGCGGAAAGGGTGTTGCAGAAGCCGAAGGAGGAGATCCTCGGCAAGCACCTGTGGACGGAATATGAAGACGCCGTGGATCTGGATTTCTATACCGAGTATCACCGGGCGGTGCGGGAGCAGGTGACTGTTCACTTTGAAGAATTCTATCCTGCGCTGGAGAAGTGGTTCGAGGTCAGCGCCTATCCTTCAAGTACGGGACTGTCGGTCTATTTCCGGGATGTCACCGAGCGAAAGAGAAACGAGGAGAGGATCAAAAGGGTCAACGAGCGTTTTGAGAAAGTGACCGAGGCGACCAACGACGCCATATGGGACTATGACGTGGAGCAGGGCGAGCTTTTCTGGGGACGGGGATTTGAGACGCTTTTTGGCTACGACCTGGAGCAAACGGATCCCAGCCTGGAATTTTTGCTGGAGCTGATTCACCCGGAAGACCGCGAGCGGATCACCCGCAGAATTGAACAATACATGCAGTCGGACAAGGGCACCGAGTGGTATGAGGAGTACCGTTTCCGGAGGGTGGACCGAAGTTATGCCTACGTGATGGACCGCGCTACGTTCATCCGGGATGAGGAGGGAAGCGTGATCCGTGTGGTGGGCGCGATGACGGACCTCTCAACCCAGAAGCGCCAGGAGGAATCCCTGAAAGATCTCAACAGGGAGCTGGAGGAACATGCGGAGAAACTGGCACGCTCCAACGACGAAAAGGAAACGCTCCTGATGGAGATTCACCACCGGGTGAAAAACAACCTGGCGGTCGTTTCCGGGATGATGCAGCTTCAGGCCTTCGGCGAGGAAGACAGCGCCCTGGGCGAAAAATTGCTCGACAGCGTATCCCGCATACAGGCCATGGCCTCGATTCACGATCTATTGTACCGTTCCAAGAGCTATTCCCGGCTGAACCTGGCGGAAAATATTCGCAAGCTTGTGTCAAATATCGTGGGATCCTTTCACCGGGATGCGGAAATTGACGTGCTGTACGACCTGGAACCGGTTGTGATGAATATCAATCAGGCCATACCCTGCTCCCTGATGGTGAACGAAGTGGTGACCAATGTCATCAAACATGCCTTTGATGGGGGGCAAGAGGGAAGAATGGAGATCGCGCTGCTTGAAAGGGGGCAAAGGATATCGTTGCGCATAGAGGACAGCGGCAAGGGACTGCCCGATGATTTCGACAGCAGTGCGCAGGCCGAGTCCCTCGGTATGCGGCTGATCCAAACCCTGGCCCAGCAGCTTGAAGCGGAATACCACTACGAATCTTTGGATCCGGGGACGCGCTTCAGGGTGGTCTTTGAAAAAGCTGACGTGCGCGGAATAGGCAGTTCGCATCTTATTTGACGGGATCTAGTCGCTATAGGGTGGATGGCCGCTTGCGGATTTGACGGCAATGTTTCACCTTGTGGCTACCGGGTTACCGACCCCGCTCCTAACCGATAAAACGAATCCGAGAATACACATCCATGAAACGCTTACTCGCTCTTCCCCTTACCGTGCTCATACTTGCTGCCTGCAACCTGACCCCGCTCCAGGCCCAGGATCTGAGCATCGATCCTGAAATCTACAACATCATCGACGCGGTAAGCGCGGACCGGCTCGAGTCGGACATCCGCACCCTCGCCGGATTTGGCACGCGTCACACCATGTCCGACACCACCTCCGACACCCGCGGCATCGGCGCCGCCCGCCGGTGGATCAAGAGCGAGTTCGAGGCCATCAGCCAGGCCTGCGGGGGCTGCCTGGAGGTGCGTGAGCAGCGCACCCTGGTGGAAGGTGATCCTGACAGCCGTATAGCCGAGGACACCTGGGTGGTGAACATCTACGCGGTGCTGCGCGGCAACACCCATCCCAACCGCTACGTGATTATGAGCGGGGATATCGACAGCCGTGCCTCTGACAACAGCAACTCGACCATCGACGCTCCGGGCGCCAACGACAACGCCTCCGGCATGGCGGGCGCTATCGAGGCGGCGCGCGTGCTCTCGCAGTACGAGTTCGAGAACAGCATCATCTTTGCCGGGCTTTCCGGTGAGGAGCAGGGCCTCTATGGGGGCGAACACATGGCTGAGATGGCCCAAGAGGAGGGCTGGGAGATCTTTGGTGTACTCAACAACGACATGATCGGCAACATCCGCGGCATCGACGGCATCGTCGACAACCGCCAGTTCCGTATTTTTTCGGAACCCTTCAGCCAGAACACCTCCCAGCGCGAGCTGCAGAGCATGCGTTTCTACGGCGGGGAGAACGACGGCATCTCACGGCAGCTGGCCCGCTACATCTACGAGACCACCCGCCTCTACATGCCCGAGATGGATCCGCTGATGATCTACCGCCTCGACCGATTCGGGCGCGGGGGACACCATACGCCCTTTAACAATGCTGGCTTCGCCGGGGTGCGCATCATGGAGGCCCACGAAAACTACAACTGGCAGCACCAGGATATCCGCACCGAAGACGGCATCCGCTACGGCGACACCATCGACAAGGTGGACTTCGACTACGCCGCCAAGATGACGGCCGTGAACGCCGTGGCCCTCGCCAACCTGGCCTGGGCGCCGCCCCAGCCGCAGGAAGTGGACATCGACGGGGCCGTGCAGCCCTCCACCACGCTGAGCTGGGAGACCCCGGACAGCGACCTGGTCAAGGGTTACAAGATCTACTGGCGGCGCACCACCTCCCCGACCTGGGACAACGCCCGCTACGTGGGTGACGTGAGTGAGTACACCCTCGAGAACGTGGTCATCGACAACTGGCTCTTCGGCGTTGCCGCCGTGGGCGAGGACGGCCATGAGAGCGTGGTGGCCTTCCCGGGGAATTAGCCTTGAAAGCATCACCGTGCGTCAGGGGAGGTTGATCAGTGTCTCGGAGATGGCATCACGCAGTCCGGGATCTACACCTGCCTGTTCGGCGTATCGGGGCCACTTGCCCACCATGCCGTTGATCTGGTCGATGATGGCAGGCGCCTTGCGGATGTTGATGGTATCTGCGACAGCCAGAAGATCCTTGCGCTGGATATCTTTCCTTGCACCGTTGATGCTCAACGCATGCTGGCTGACCCATTCACTGCCGGGCCGGTAGGCATGGCACAGATCGTAGGCCGGGGCCAGTTCCCACTTTCCGTCCTTTTGCAGGCGGAACGCGAAGTTCTTGGTATGGTCGTCGCAATTCCGGGCCAGTACGTTGAAGACCATCCGCCGAAACATCTGTTCGGAGGAGGGGTAGTCCAGTTTCAGTTCCCGCATGGTCTGGAAGAGCTGCTCGTAGCTGTAGCTTTGCACGTCGTTGTAATCGAAGTGCTTCATGGCGCAGAGCGTCTGGATATGATGTTTGGTGCCGTCGTCTTCCCGGTCGAAGCGCCTGGTCATGAAGTGCGCCCGGCCGTTTTCTTCCAGTAGCTTCGAGTGCATCATATCTATACCACAGTCGATGGCCATGCGGTAGTAGGCCATTTCGACGCGGCCGTAGCCCGTGGTTTCCCCGAGCTGAACCTCGCTTACGCCATCCAGCTTGATGATCCAGTGTTCGAATTCTTCCGGGGCCTTCGCCTGTCCCGAACGCACCTCGCTGGTCCGCCGGTTGTAGGCAATGACCGCCTTGGGACGCGCTCCTCCTGCCGAGGTGCCCACCCGCAGTATTTGCTTCATGGCCTGGTCATCCTTGTCCAGATTGGTGCTGAAATCGGCCCTCCTGGAAAGCATGGTCCGGGCCATCTCCACCAGGCTCTCAATCTCGATGCCGGTGCTGCCAGGATCACGCTCAAAGTAGGCGGGTTCGAATTCCAGCGCTCCCATGCCCCGTTTCCCTATAAAGCAGAGCTTTTCGACCGGGTTCATGCTGTCCGGGGGACGACCCTGCCGGGCCAGCCATCTGTCGATAAGCTGATTCCCGTACTGGTCCGGGAGGCTGTCGGCCAGCAGCCCGGGCAGGCCGCGAAAGGCATCCAGCTCTCTTTCCCTTTTCTTCCGGAGCCGGGGAAAATCAAAGATGGTTTGGCCGGCGGACAGGGGCATTTTCAGGGGTGCCAGCTCCCATCCCCTCTGCAGGAATGCGTTATTGTACTCGAAGCTTGCGAGCTCCCTGTCCGAGTCCCAGGCTACGGCACCCACGGTTTCGCCCCAGATATGTACAAAAGCCGTGGTGATCATGCTTCTTCCCCGGCGGAGTTGTCGTTCTTCCCCACGTGCCTCGCCCGCTGGCGCTTCCTGCGTTCTTGCTTGGCCAGCTCAATGGGACTTGGGCGCTGGCTTACTTCGAAGGCATCCATCAGGTGCAGCAGGTCCAACACCCGGATGATCTGTATGAAGGTGAGCAGGGTTACCGCCTCACCTCGTTCCAGCAGGCTCAGGGTGGAACGGCTGATCCCGGCTGCTTTTGCGACCTCATGCTGGGTTCTGTTCTGCTGCAGGCGATGGTGCTTGATGTAGGATCCGATCTGCTGAATGAGCGCCATGTCGCTCATGGATTGCCAGGATTTGGATGATATATCATTCATAATATTCAAATATTTACTTTATGTATGAATAACAATACAACAGGTAATATCATATATGCATGCAATATTATGAACTATTCGGTGAATGACATGTCATACACGTGCGGTTTCTCCACAGGCCAGGGGCGAAGCTGGAAAGGACCGTACGTGTATATGGGCTGCCCTAGCTAGACCGGCAGAAAGGTGGCCGGGTCCAGTCCGTAGAGGGCGCGGAGCTGGGTGTAGAGTTCCGGGTCGCGGCGCTTCAGCGCGTGGGGGTTCTCCATGAAGGCCTCCGTAGCCACCGAGAAGCACTCCGCCGGGTTGGTGGCCCCGTAGAGGTCCAGCACATCGCGTGCCCCGCGCTCCGATTTTTTGATCAGCCGGCGGTAGGTGCGCGCCAGCGCCTGCGTCCATGCGTTCTCCGAGTCGGTGTCGCCCTCCCATGAGATGCCCGCGGAGATACCGTAGCGGAAATCCATCTGGTGGGCAAACTCGTGGTAGATCAGATTGCGTCTCTCGAAAGGCCGCTCCAGGTCGAGTTCGATGTCCCGCCAGGAGAGCACGATATTGCCGGGATTCCACGACTCCCCGGAGCGCTCCTCGTAGCCTTCGGTGACGATTCCGCCGTAGTCCTCGTAGTGCACGGGGGCCACGTACTCGTCCGGGTAGACCAGGATGGCCTTCAGAGCCGGGTAGTAGTCCGACGGCTCCTCCAGGATGAGCATGCAGGCGTAGGCGGCGATGATCACGCGCATCTCCTCGCGCAGCTCCAGTCCCCCACAGCCCTCGAAAATCTTCTCTCCCATGAAAACCTGAATGCGCCGGTGCAGCTTGCGCCGGGTGGCCTGGGGCAGGTAGCGGTAGAAGGCGGCACGCCGCTCCAAAATCTCTTCCCACTCGGGAGGGATGGGACCTCGACGCACCCACCAGCGGCGCAGCATTCTGAAAAAAGGCATCGGTGCGAAAATATGGGTTTGGGATGATTCCAGGGCGTCACCTGTTGTCCGGCGTCACCGCGGCTGCACTAATAATAAGCGCTGCGGGGCGGAATAGGAATGGTAGCTTCGGATGGGGAGCGTTCTATAGAATGCAATATATACTTGTCATAGTGTATGATATATATTACATTCTTTCTGGAACAGCCATCAATGCTATGAAAAACATCAACCTGAAAACGGCCAGAATGGAGAAGGATCTCACCCAGGAGGAGCTCGCAGAGTGTGTGGGGGTCACCCGTCAGACCATCGGACTGATCGAATCCGGCAACTACAATCCCACGCTGAACCTCTGCGTGGCCATATGCCGGGAGCTGGACCGGACGCTGGACGATCTGTTCTGGGATTCGGCGGTATAGTCCATCGGTCCATCCACTTGGCCCAAGCTTAGGAATCCACCATGACCAAGAAGAACGCATCAAATACGCAGCCTGTCACGGGAGACGAACGCACGCGGGCCGTCACGGACCGGTACTACGCGCATGCCTTCACCATCCTGGCCTTTTACATTTTTCTCGGCCTCGTCGTGAAACCCTTTCTCTTCGATATACCGATGTGGCACTACTGGGACGCGGGTATTGTACTCATCGGGGCCTATGCCTACGTGCTGGTCCGGACCGCGGGCGAGGGTGTGGCCGTGGAACCCCAGCTTGCGTGGGATCGGATGGGCTGGAAACGCTATCTGAAGGTGTATGGGACGGCCGCTCTGCTGTTCGGCGCCTTCTGCACCCTGGTGCTGCCTGAAATCGCCCCGGAGGCCTCTTCGTGGTTCGAGGGAGCCCTGGAGAAAATCGGGGGCGGACTGCTCATCGCCCTGCTCTTCTTGGCGACCATGAGTCTGGTGCTCTTCCTAATCGACTACCTGCCGGCCCGTGCGGCCCGCCGGAATGCGGACCGCATGATGGATGAGGGATAGTTCAGCGTCCCCCGCTATTTTCCTCTTCCAGTACTTCGGGACGCTTGATCCAGGGCAGGCCTTCTGTTATCCAGTCGGGGGCCGGCTCGCCCTTCAGGAAGTGCTCGTGCCACTGGAAGGCGCGGGTGGCGTAGTCGATCTGATTCTCCTCGCGGGCAAGCCCGTGGTTCTCGCCCTCGTAGACAAGCATCACGTAGGTCTTCTGCATGCGTCGCAGGGTGTTGTAGAGCTCCACGCCCTGGTTGAAGTCCACCGCTCCGTCGTCGGTGCCGAACTCCACCAGGAGGGGCGTGTCCAGATTTTCGGCCTGGAATATGGGAGAGTTCTCAATGTACTTGTCCCAGTCCATCCACCAGGGATCCGGGAATCGTCCCTGGCTGGTCTCGAAGATCTGCGCGTCGGGCGTGCCGGAATTCCAGTAGATGGAGTTGTACATGCTCACCATGTTGGTCAGCGGCGCCCCGGCCACGGCCGAGTTGAACAGGTCGGTCTGCGTCACAATAAACGACGTCTGGTAGGCGCCCCAGGAGTGGCCCGTCAGGCCTATCTGGTCTTCCTTGATCATGCCGGTCTCGATGACCTTACGCACGGCAGGCACCACGCTCTCCACGGCGGAGACGCCGGGATCCCGCAGCTCATAGTTGATGTCCGGCTCGAAGACGAAGTAGCCCTCTGAGCTGTAGCGGCGCATGTTGTAGGGACTGGTGCGTGAGGGCGTGCTGTAGCTGTGGGTGCTTTGCGAACGCAGCTCGTAGATGTAGGTGATCATCGGGTACTGCTGCCCCGGCTGGTAGTTGGCGGGGTAGAGGAGGCGCCCCTGAAGGGTGTCTCCGCGCTGGTTCACAAAGGTGATCAGCTCGTCGTCCGCCCAGTGATAGTTATCCTGGAAGGGATTGGTGTTGGTGAGCTGGGTGCCCTCTTCAAAGTCCCTTCCGGTGGCGAAGAAGTCGGGCGAGTCGTCCGCCGCTTCCTTCCTGTACACGTAGCGCTCGGCGTCGTCGGCTTTGGAAAGCTGGCCGATCTGCATGGGCTGGTAGATGAGCTCCTCCACGTCGCCGCCATTCAGACGCGCGTAGCCGCGGTCCTTGGTGTAGCGGCCGTATTTGGAGAGCCAGATGGTTTCGTCGTCCGACAGGTAATCGTCCTCGTAGTCGAGGCGTGTTTGGCGGTACTCGATACGCTGGGCGGTCCCGTCGGTCAGGCGCACGGTCTCCTCCCCGTCGGGAGAGACGCGCCAGACATCGTACTGGTCGTAGAGCAGCAGCCACTCATCGTCCTCGCCCCACTGGCCGCTGCCCCAGGGACCGGGATGCTGCCGCCCGTTGACCGAAACGAAATTCTCGAAACGGGTATCGATGCCGGCAGTGATGTTGGTCACCTCCCCGGAGTCGATGTCGTAGGTGCGCCAGTCGCCCGCATAAAACCAGTACAGATAGTTGCCTCCCGGACTGGATTGCACATACTCGCGCTGTTCCATCAGCAGTTCGCGCTCGCCCGTCTGCAGGTCGATGAGGTAGATGTCGTTCCAGGTCTCCTCGAACTGTGGCTCATAGGGCGTGGGGTCCAGTCCGATGGCGTGGCGGTCGTCGCCGGTCAGCGAGACGCTCTCCACTGCGCTGTCCGCCAGCTGTACGAAGCGGCTGTCCTCAAGGTGCCAGGCCGAGAGGAAGTTGGAGCGCTGCTCGGAGTTGGCCATCAGCTCCTGGCGGGGCTGGATGGGATCGTCCTGCCAGTGCCAGACCTGCACGTTGGAGGGAGGCAGGTCCTCGTCCAGCTTCTGGCCAGCCGCTGCCGTGTCGGCCGCCGCGCTGTCGCTTGAGGCCTCTTCGCTCATCTCCCAGGGCTTGATGCCGAAGAAAACCGTCTCGTTGTGCTCGGCCCACTCCAGGGAGCGGAAGTCCACGATGCGAAAATCGGCCGGAAAATCCCCGTCTCCCCGGTGATCGTAGCTCCGGTGCTCAGGGTCGCCGGAGGTGACGTCCCTGAAGGTGTGAATGACGTGTGTGGGATCGTCATAACCCTCCGTTTTTGCCTCCTTCATGAAGGCCAGGTGGTTCTCCTCCTCGGCCCAGGTCAGGTGCTTGTAGGTAGTGGTGTCGCTGTCGAGCACGCGGGTGCGGTTCTGGCCGAGGTTCACCAGGTGTACGCCGTTGCCCAGCTTGTCAGGTGCCTCGATGGTCAGGGCCAGGTGGGTGCCCTCCTCGTTGAAGGCGTAGTCGGTCACGTTGCCATAGGGCATAACGGTACCAGTGGCCATGTCACGCACCAGGATGCCGGGGTTCCCGCCCTCGTTGCCCTGGGGCGGATACTTGCGCATGACCATGTGGGAGCCGCTCTCATTGAAGGTGTAGCCCTGAATGTTGGAGAGGGTGTCCACCTCCATGGTGCCCAGGTCCATGATGCCCAGCTTGAAGCGCACCTGCCTGTCCTGCTCCTCCAGGCGCTCCTCCTCTTTCTCCGAAACCCCGATGCGGAAGGCGAACCAGCGATTGTCGTCCGAAAAGGAGGGGTCGGTGCCGTGCATGAATTTGTGCTCGCCGGTGGAGTCCGAACCCACTTCCTTGAGCGTCAGCCAGCCGTCCTCGTCCACCGGCACCACGCTGTAGTAGAACCACTCGCCGTCGGGTGAGAGGCCGCTCCCGAAAATGCGCTGCCACTTGGCATAGTCTTCGGGCTCGAGTTTCTGTTTCTGCTGATCCTGGGCGAGGGCGGTGCCTGCCGCAAGAATGAATATGAGGCAGAAAAGGCTGAGGCGTTTAAGTGATCCCATGTCGGAGTTCCTTAGATTGTCGTTGATCCCTGAATCCTACAGACTACGAATTTTGGGGGAGTAATTAAAACGGGAGGAGGGCGGCCCCAGCCGTATCTTTGTGGATCTGAAGGAAGGATTCTCTGTACGCCAGCGTACACCCCCTGTACCGCAGGCGGACAATATGGAGATAGTCGATTCCGGCCTGAAACTACCTGGACCTCATTAAGGTCCGTCAGGGTACTCTGGTACGATTATTGATTCCTTACCGGACCTACCTGCAACCTTACCTCCATGACCCATGTTTGCCAATTATCTCAAGATTGCCTTCCGTAACTTTGTGAAGAACCGCAGTTTTACGGCCCTCTCCATTGCGAGCCTGGCCATTGCCATTACCTGCGTACTGCTGATTGGCTTCTACGCCTGGAAGGAGTTCCGGTACGACCGCTTTCACCAGGAGGCGGACCAAATCTACCGCCTGACTACCCACAGCGTGAACCAGCAGGCCGAACGCACGGTGGGATTTGTCCCTCTTCCTCTGGCGGCACACCTGGCCGAACGCTTCCCGGCGGTACGCGATTTCGCACGGGTCTGGGAGTACCGACGGGCCATGCCGCTGAGCAATCCCGAAAGCAACGAGACATGGTATGAAGAGAATTTCGCCTGGGCGGAGGCGTCCTTCTTCGATATCTTTGATTTTCCCATCGTCCAGGGCAGGGCCGAGGACCCGCTGGCCGACTACCGGTCGGTGGTGATTTCCGAGAGCATGGCGCGGAAATATTTCGGTGAGGATGATCCCATCGGCCGAACACTGCACTTCCGCGGGGAGACCGACATTCCTCTGCAGGTCTCGGCGGTCATGCGTGATTTTCCTGAATATTCCCATTTTCATTTCGATTTTGTGGCCGATATCCGCACGGCAGCGGAGGATTTCTGGGCGGGCGGGACCCGCTCGCAGGAGTTTTTCGAGGATTGGATAAACCTCTTCGTGCCTGCCTATATCCTGACCGAACCGGAGGCGGACCTGGAACCTGTGCTGGCCGAGGCCTCCCGCCAGCTCAACGACCGGCTCGAGGTGCCCGGGTCCACCTACGAGGTACAGGCCCAGCCGCTCACCTCCATCCATCTCAACTCCCGCCTTGACGTGGGCGAGTGGGCGGTCAACGGCAGCCGGGCCAACGTGTATGCCGTGATGGGCGTGGGACTTATTATCCTGCTTTTGGGCTGCTTTAACTTCATCAACCTGGTCACAGCGCAGGCGGGCAAACGCGTCAAGGAGGTCGGCCTGCGTAAGACCATGGGAAGCTCGCGGGCACAGCTCATGGGACAGCATTTCATGGAGACCACCCTGCTGGTGATGGGCGCTTTGCTCATCTCCCTCTTTGCCGTGGAAGTGATTCAGCCCTGGCTGGGTTCATTCGGTGGCATGGAAGGGGCGATCGCCTGGCTGATGCAGCCCATTCCCCTGGCCCTGCTGGCAGGTCTGTCGCTGCTGCTCATCCTGCTGGCGGGTGTCTGGCCCGCCCTATATCTCTCCCGTTTCTCGCCCAGTGCGGTACTTAAAGGCAATTTCGGGGGACGCCTGGGCGGGGGAGGCCTGCGCAAGGTGCTGATCACCACCCAGTTTGCCCTCAGCGGCGCCCTCATCGTCTGCACCCTGGTCATCTACCAGCAGCTGCAGCATATGCAGCAGACGGAACTGGGCTTTGCCGAAGAACAGATTCTCATTATCCCCATCCACCGCGACAACGCCATCATTCCCAATTTTGACCGACTCAAAGAAACCTACCTGCAGAATGCCAGTGTGCGTTCGGTCACCAGCAACTCCCATCTTATGCTGGCCACCTATACCTACACGCGGACCTTCCGTCTGCAGGGCAGGGGGGACGAGTTCCGGTGGGAGTATTACACGGTAGAGGGGGACTTTCCCCAAACCTACGGTCTCCAGCTCGCGGCCGGCCGCTTTTTTCGGACCGGTGCGGATGCTGACACCAACGCGGTGATTCTGAACCGAAGCGCGGTGCGTGAGATGGGCATGGAAGCCGAAGAGGCGGTGGGGCAGATCTTCAACGAAGAGGGGCTGGTCGTGGGTGTGGTGGAGGACTTCCACTACCAGTCCATGCACGAGGCAATACAGCCCTTTGTGCTCATCAACCAGCCCCTGAACGTGGATTTTATTTCTGTGCGCATCGATCCGGGCGACCTGGCCGCCACCATCGACGAGCTGGAGCAGGCCTGGAACCGGGTCATTCCGGCCGCCTCTTTCGGATACTATTTCCTGGACGACACCTTCGGTGCGATCTATCGTCAGGAGCACAGCCTGAGCCGCGCCGTACTGGGCTTCTCTGGAGTGGCCATTTTCCTGGCATGTCTCGGACTTTTCGGGCTCTCGCTGTTCACGGCTGAGCGGCGCACCAAGGAGATCGGGGTGCGCAAGTCTCTCGGGGCCACGATCTGGGACATCGTCCTGTTGCTGGGTTCGGATTTCACCAAGCTGATCCTCCTTTCCCTGGCCGTGGCCCTGCCGGCTTCATGGTTCCTAATGGACAGCTGGCTGGGCGACTACGCCTACCGTATTGAACTCTCCTGGTGGATGTTTGCGGTGGGTTCGCTGTTTGTGGTGCTCGTATCCTGGCTGACGATCAGCTGGAACTCCATCCGGGCGGCGACGGTCAACCCGGTGGAGGCGCTCAGGTCGGAGTAGGGAAGGCCCTGCAACGAAGGGGTGCACAGCATGGAATTCGCCATGCTCCTTGCCTGGAGGTGGTACCAAAAAGAAGGGGAGCCCCGGTCTGGAGGCTCCCTTTGAGTTCGCAACCTAAGCTGGCAGAGTTCTATGCTAGCCTGCATTTCTCACAAAAAAAAGCACCAGATTCCTTATACTTTTGGTGGACAACAACTTAGAACCAAAAAGAAGGAATCTGATGCTAACACAGTGTACGCAGGATCCGATCGAGTTTCAAGGGCAATCCGGGCGGGCGGTGGAGGCCGACTTCGGGGGTGGTCAGATCACCTCTGACGGCGGCGGGTTGCTGCTGCGGGAGGTAGCGGCCCGGACGAATCTGATCGTTGATGTGGCAAGCTGTTTTACCGACCGGCGGGATCCGTCCTATACCACCCACAGCTTGAAGGAGCTGCTGGCCCAGCGGGTGCTGGGGATCGCCTGTGGCTATGAAGACCTAATCGACCACGACCGGCTGCGGGCCAATCGGATGTGGAGTCTGCTGGCCGGCAAAGCCGACCCGGCGACCCAGCCGGTGGCGGGCAAGAGTACCCTCAATCGCCTGGAGACCAGCGTGGGCCGGGGGCCCGAGCAGCCCGAGCGGTACCACAAGATGTCCCTGGACGAGGAGGCCTTTGAGGGGTTGTTTGCCGACTGGTATGTGGCGGCCCACCGGGGCGAGGCCCCCTCGGAGGTGATCCTGGATCTGGACCTCAGCGACGTGGCCTTGCACGGGGACCAGCAGGACCGGTTTTTCCACGGTTACTACGACCACTACTGCTACCTGCCGCTGTTTATCTTTGCCGGGGAGCATCTGCTGTGGGCCGATCTTCGTCCGGCCGACCGGCAAGATCCGGAAGAGACCATCGAAGCGGTGGCCCGGATCACCGACAAGCTTCGGGCGGCGTGGCCGGGGGTGCGGATCATCCTGCGGGCCGATTCGGGCTTTGCCGGCGACGAGCTCATGTGCTGGTGTGAGGCCCACGGGGTGGACTACGTGTTCGGACTGGCGGGAAACAGCCGCCTGAAGCAGGCCGTTGCCCCTCACCTGCAGGCGGCCGGGCGGCTGTCGGCCCATACGGGCCGCTCCGAGCGGGTCTACCACGAGTTTGCCTACCAGACCCGCCGCTCCTGGTCGCGGCCCCGCCGGGTGATCGGTAAGGCGGCCCTCAGTGAGGGCGACCCCAACCCCCGCTTTGTGGTCACCTCCCTGCATGGAGGCCGGTGGGCGGCGGCCGAGTGCTACGAGCAGCTCTACTGCGCCCGCGGGGAAGCCGAGAACCGCATCAAGGAGCATCAGTTGGGACTGTTCGGGGGGCGCACCTCCTGCGCGGCAATGGCCGCCAACCAGCTTCGGCTGTGGTGGGCCGGGGTGGCCTACTGGCTGATCACCGAGCTGCGCCGGGTGGGGCTGGCCGGTACCAGGTGGGCCCGCGCCCAGGCCCAGACCATCCGCGCGGAGCTGGGGAAGATCGACGCGCTGCTTCGGGTGAGCGTACGACGGGTGTATCTGGCGCTCTCAAGCGGATATCCCTGGAAGGACACTTTTGGTAGGTGGCCGGCAATATCCGCCGCGGGTGGGAGCCCTCGCGGGGCTGACCTGCGCCAACTTCGTCCCCTCCTGAAGCCGTACGACATCCCCCCCCTGGGAGAGCTATGAGACGGCGAGCCGGAAAAGGCCCCAAAACGGGGAATAACTTCAGGCGAGGAGCCGGATAGCACCCCGAATAGTCGCTCTGACACCCCCGCTCAACGCAAGAATGAAAAAACCTGTGATATGTGACCGCGAATATCCTATTCCCAACATTTGTGAGAAATGCAGGCTAGTGGTAGAATATGGATAATCATAGTTTCACGCTTATTATTGTATGTTATTTTTTTTTACATATATTGCATAAAATAAACAATACTGTCATGGTGAGAATTATAGCAATATCGTGTGCAGCTATCAGTCTAATACTGCTTATAATTCTCAACTTTCGCATTGGATATTTAAGTGGCCCCGAAGGGCATATTAATCTTTGTAACACATGGGGTTATAATGAATAAGGTCCCCCTTGGTTTTTTTAAGGGACTTGTAAACTACTAATAATCAACCAGAAAAGGGGCTTATCCGTGAATAACAAGAATCAATTTTTTTTCTATTTAAAACAGCCGGTGGATATCTGCCTGGCCCCAAACGTTTTGTGACTCTTCGATGCTCAGATCTACCAACATACGCAAAGTACGGGGCGCGGCCGTAGGACTATTGCGTCGCCTGTTGCTGGCGGCTCACCTCAGCGAGCTTTCCATCTGGAGACATGACGGAGGGGAGCGGGAAGGGTCCGGCCGGGACGCTTTCTACCGGTTTTTGAGCAATCCCTGCTACAACTGGCGCCGGCTGTTGCTGGGGGTCTCCTCCCGGCTGTCCGGCCAGCTGGACCCGCTGACCTCTCGTGATGAACGGAACGGGTGCTAATTATGGACGAGAGCCCCTACAAGCGGGCCCGCAGCAAACAGGTCGAGCACCTGGGCGTCCACCACGATAATTGTGCGGATGGCTGGCCGAGATGTCTCGACGCTCAGAGGCCCGGTTTCTTGAAGCGGTCTGCATAATGTGCGGAGTTGCCGGGCAGTTTAGTGAGTATCTGACCGATAACTCTATTGATTAAACGCCCTTAAACTACAAGTGCGAAAGTTGAGAGATAACATGATATGAACAAGAGTTTTATATCAATATTGCTATTGATAGGTGGTAGTATATTAATAGCTGGTATTATCATTAAATACAGTGATACTATTAATCATAATACTGATAAGCCTCCGTTGAGGTATGAGAAATTAAATGGAGAAAATCGAGCATTGGATATAACTGCTATTTTAGATGATACAAATGTAGTTGCATCATCAGACCTTCTAATGTTATTTATTTTGGACAGCGAGTTTTGCGCAACTTGCATTAATGAAATCAGTGAGTATGTAAATGAAAGTACTAGATATATTGAATCAGGTTTAAGTGACCTTAATATTCAAAGGCATGCTTTAATTATAAGTCGCGATAGTAATGATGTGGATAGAGTAAAAAAAGTTGTAGGTATACCCTTTGGAACTAGCCCATTATATCCAAATAATACTAAGTATGATGAGGTCACGAAATATATGTCGGGTAGTACATTTTATAATATGATTCTATTTATTGATTCAAAAGGGAATGAAGTTTCTAATGTGATTAGGATATTTAGCTCTCCGGTGGAGCCATATGTTAAGAGGAATTTGATCCGAGACGCTATATATGGACTCTAGTTATCAACCCTAACATAACCTAGCATATCATGTTTAACTATATAAAACGTAATATATTACTCACGTTCTCGATAGTGTTCCTTCTAAGTTCCTTTGCGTTATTTTCATATGATGCTTATGCAGATGATCTATATGCAACGGGTTCAAATTGTGTTGCCTGTGGCGGACCTGTTGGAGATATGGATTGTTACTATGTAAACTATGGTTGGATGCAGTGTTTTGATGGCAATTTGAGCTGTCAACAATTGATTGATTGTGAAAATGGAGATCCTATCATAGGAGAAGACTAGAATAAGAACAGAAATCTAATATGCCCGCCCAAATAACAATTGGGCGGGCATATTTTTATAGGTGCAATAACACTATGAAGAAATTATCAATATTTGTATTTGCTTTTTTAATAGTTATTACATCATGTGACTAACAGGATAGTAACTATTCAGAACTCTTTCATGGAGAATTATCCTGCCGGGGGAATAAGGTTTTCGCCTTGTCCATGTAGGGTAGTCTGCGGCCGTAGGCCTGCTGGTTTCGGGCGACTGTTCCCAGAAGTACGAGTACGGACTCCTCGTCCGGCATGCTGAGTCTCATCCTGAGCACTCGGCGGAAACTTCCGTTGAGCCGTTCGATCCAATTGGTCGTATAGATCATGGAACGGATCCGGTAGTCGTAGTTCAAATAAGTGAATCCATTCCGGTATCTTGCTTCCGACCGAAGCTTGTTAAAGTAGGAATACTTCTGGCTCCACTCATCGCAGAAGGCCTGCCAGCGTTCCCAGCCGGCCTCGGGGTCGTCGTCGGGATCGTCGGTATGGAACACAGCCCGCAGATCGTCGGCCAGAGCGTCTTTGTCTTCCGAGCGAACCCGGGACATCACGTTGCGTTTAATATGGGTTGTGCACCATTGAAGAGGGGTACCCGGAGAAGTTCTCTGACAACGCATCTCCCAGGCCAGAGATCCCGTCTGCAACCATCAGGCCAATCTTTTGGACGCCTCGCTTTTTGAGCTCTTCAAACTGCAATCCCCAGCCTGTGGCGCTCTCAGAGGGGGCGTGGGCGATGCCAAGCACCTCCCGCCGCCGCTCAGGGGTCACCCCCATGATCACGTAGAAAGCTTCTGTGGACACCGTCTCGCGGCGAACCTTAACGTGGATCGCATCGATGAACACGATCGGGTAGTACGCCTCCAGGGGCCGGGCCAGCCACTCGCCAACTTCCTCTCTCATCCAATCGATCATTCGAGAGATCGACGAGGAGCTGTAGTGGCGACCGTAGAGCTCATCAAAGACGTCTCCGATCTGGCTCTGGGTGAGTCCCTTCCCATACAGGGCGCTTACCATGCGGTCGGTCTCGGCCTGCTGGGCCCGGAGCATCGTCAGGACCTTCGGATAAAAATTACCGTCCCGGTCCCGGGGGATGCGCAGCTCCAGCAGCTTGCCGTTACCATAAACTTTTCCTGGCCGATAGCCATTTCCCTTGTCCCCGTCATCGCCGGCCAGATGCTCCCGGCGTTCGGCTTTCATGAGAGCGTTCAGGGTCATTTCCAGGACTTCATTCAGCCCGTTCTCGCGTTGGATATGGTTGCCAATGAGCGTCTGCAATTGTACTTTGGTGAAGTTCATAAGATCTCCTTGTGTTAGGTTTTGGGTTGTTTGGATACTTCCTGAACCTACGCAAGGAGATTCTTATTATCTACCTAAGACACATTCGATGGGCAAGCACAAGGAGCTACCAAATATCGAGAATGAAGTGGATATTAATATTAGTGTTAAAAAGCTTATAGGTAATGAAAATGATAGTACAAATTATGAAATAATGTCTGCCTATAGAATCCAAGAATACAATAATAAATTATTTGTAGCTGATGATGTTCTTAATAAAGTTAAGGTATTCGATGATGCGGGTAGTTTTTTGTATGAATTTGGTACACGTGGTAGAGGGCCAGGTGAATTTACAACTATTAGGGGTTTTGCTGTTTTTGATAGCACAGTATATGTATATGATCAAAATTTATCTAGATTAAATAAATTTACAACAAGTGGTAAATATATTAGCTCCTACACCCTAGAAAAAGCATCTTCATCGGTTAAAATAAATAATATAAATGGAAGATTAATATTACTTCATCTTTTTATTGATAGAAATAATAATTCTAGGATGATAGGACATATTTATAATGATGATTTTAAAAAGAGAATAGTATTATTAATATATCGGATGTATCAGATGGGTTTCATGATATTTCAGATTTGCTTGGTGCTTATCCGGGAAATATTATTGGGCTTAATAACAATATTATATTTGTACCATATATATATAACGGTATAAAATATAAATTTTCTAGATCAAGTACTGGGTCTTGGGAAATGAATAAATATAATAATGGCTATATTGTTAGGAAACCATATTCAATAGTAGAGGAGCAATCGAATAGGGTGCCAGATTTTTCTCGGTCTTCTGCGAACCCCCAAAATAACATGGGGATACTTTTACACAATCAATCTAGAGGATTAGTAAAGTATCAGAAATATATTCTCAACTTTACTCTAATTGAATATAATTCTGAGAGGACATTTGGAGTCGAAGTCTATAATACAGATTTGGAATTGAGAGGATACCAAGAAATTCATGCAATAGATATCAAGAATGAGGAACACAATAATCTCTACTGGGATGTTGATGATATTGGGGATAATGGATATATATATATGCGTAAAAGGTATCCCAAAATGAACAGTGAAGTATATAGAATTAATTTAAATATTAATGATATGAGTGCAGTCGTGTACCGTTAACAGTCTATTTGATGCATGGATTCAGCCCGAACTTTGAGACGAAAGTGTTTGAAGGCGTGGCCCTACAGATAATGTATTCTGGAAATCAGACAATTGAGTTATTGCAGTTTCTGGTGAGAGATACCGGTAGCTGTCTATTCCACAACGACGGCTATTTTCTTTTTGCACCAGTTTTATATAACGGTAGGATATACAAATACGCCATATCGGGAAAAATCCCGGTTGTTGAAGAGGTTAACAGCTATTGTGGCTGGAGATTCATGAGACCCTAAACCATTGTGAATGGCCATTTCGAATCAAGATATGTGGATGCAACCGTCTATCTTCATGGGAATTCCAGCGGGGCACTGGTCTATAATCAATCCAAGGGACTTTTTAAACTTGAAGATGGGAGAATCTTGCATTTTACCTATGTGGAAGGATGAAGCTGATCGGTTTTACATAATTGAGCGTGACGATCAGCCTGTTGTCCGCTAAGTGCAACTGCATATCCGGATCGAATCAAACCATGTAAACATCGGATCTAACGGGAAGTGAGCTGAGAAATATGACACGATAATCCCTGTGATTGTGATCTGTCGGTAGCGCCAAAAAGAAGGAGCCCCGGTCAGGAGGCTCCCCTTCGTAGCAATCAAAGCCGGCAGGCAGGCGCCCTATCGAGGGGGCGCTCTCCCGATGTGCGTTGGGATCTGCAGGCAAACGGCAATAGGCGATGGTAAACGGTGTTGCCGGCCTCGTCCATGATTTTACGCAGGAAGGCCGGTTGGTCGAAGTCGCTCTTGTCGATCCGCTCGCGGCGGTGATTCGACAACTCTCCGCCCACTGCGCTTCTGTTGTTCCTGTTGCTGCTCCTGCTGCTCGGAGGCTCATTCCTCCTCGCGCCTCAAGGAGCTGATGTGCTTCAAGGTCCACGCCGCAGTGATGTGGCCGGGGTCTCGGGTCGTTCAGGTTCTCCCTCGCCCTTGTAGAAGGAGTCGTGCGTTGTCGGAGTAGCGCGTCTGCCGTCCGGTCATTTCTTTGGCCTTGGGCATCTGCAGTTTTCGGGTGACCGGTTCCTCGTCGGATTCCGGTCTGCTGCTGCTGGTTCGAGGCGCTACGCAGGCTTCCGCTGTTCGTTGTCGGCCAGGTCGAGTGCGGTGGCGATGGCGGTCGCCTGCGGGAGATCGTCCTTAACGAAGCTACTCGTCGAGCGCCTGTACGAGGATGATCTCGGCGTCTTCGCCGGCCTCCTGCTGGATGATACTGGTGGCCGTGGTGGTCTCCCGCATGCCCAGGTCCTCCCCTGAGCTGATGTTTACAAGCACGTTGCGGGCACCGCGGATGCTCACGCCGTCCAGCAGCGGGGAGTTGATGGCCTCACGGGCCGCGATTTCGGCGCGGTCCTCCCCGCTGGCGGTGGCGGAACCCATGATGGCTGCGCCCCCGTCCAGCGGTCCGTGGTGCGTCACGTCGGGCGAAGTCGAGGTTGATGAAGCCCGGCGTCGGGATCGAGATCCGATATGCCGCGGGTGGCGTTGCTAGAGCGCCCTGGGCTTGGCCTTGTCGGAGGCACTCCATGCGGGTCGGTGTTCTCGTCGGCAATGTCAAGCAGACGCTCGTTGGGGATGACGATCACGGTGTCGGAATTCTTCTTGAGTTCCGTGATGCCCTCCAGGGCGTACTTCATACGCTTGGGTCCCTCGCATTCGAAGGGGGTGGTCACGATGCCCACCGTGAGAATGCCCTTGCGCTTGGCGATGCCGGCCACCACGGGGGCTCCCCCGGTGCCGGTTCCGCCGCCCATGCCGGCCGTCACGAAGATCATGTCAGCCCCTTCGATGGACTCCTCGATCTCGTGCCGGTTTTCCTCCACCGCCTCGCGCCCGATTTCGGGGCGGGCGCCGGCGCCCCAGTCGTTGCGTGGTTGGGTGATCCACCACCTGGATGGTCAGATCGGCGTTGGAATTTTTGAGGGCCTGGGCGTCGGTGTTGAGCGCGATGTATTCCACGCTGCTCAGGCCCTTGTGGATCATGTTGTTGACGGCGTTGCCCCCGCCGCCTCCAACACCCACGACTTTTATCTTCGCGTTGTCTTGACCGTCGATGTCAAAACTGAAACGTGAGTTCAGGTTGGCCATAATGTTGGTCCGTTTAGATTGCTGTTGGTGTATTGCTGTTGTTTGATTGCTCGCTGTTTTTGCTGTTTTTACCGTTTTCCCGACTTGGTCGGGACTACAGTTCCTTAAACCAGCTCTTCATGCGGTCGGCAATTTTGTTCATCACCTTCTCCACGCCCGAGCCCTTGGCGCCGGTGGGCACCATGGCCTGGTTCTGCGGCCCCTCCGATGGATGGCGTGCATCACCAGGTCCCGCGCGTGGCGTGGGTGGGGATTGTTGACCTCCTCGATGAGTCCCCCGCTGAGTCCCAGCGGCTTGCCGATTTTAGCGTCCATGCCCAGGATCTCGTTGGCAAGGGGACAGATGTTGTGGATGAGGGAGCCTCCGCCGGTCAGCACCACGCCGGCGCTGAGGTTGTCGGCGTATCCGCTTCGCTTGACTTCGATGGCCACGATCTCCAGGATCTCCTCCATGCGCGCCTGGATGATCTTGGCCAGAATGCTTTTGGTAATCTCCTTGGGGGGGCGCCCGGCGATGCCCGGCACGGTGATGGCCTCGTCCTCGTCGATCAGGTCCACGTAGGCCTCCCCGTGCTCGCGCTTGAGCTTTTCGGCCTGGTCGTCCAGCACGCTGAGACCCGCGCGGATGTCGTCGGACACCTTCTTGCCGGCGATAGCGATGACAGCCGTGTGGCGGATGGTGTCCTGCTGGAAGATGGCCACGTCGGTGGTGCCTCCGCCGATGTCCACCAGCACCACGCCGGCCTCTTTCTCCTCCTCATCCAGTACCGAATAGGAGGAGGCGAGGGGCTCGAGGATGATGTCGGCCACCTGGTAGCCCGCGCGCTCCACGCATCGATAGATGTTTTTTGCGGCGGAGACCAGTCCGGTGATGATATGGACCTCGGCCTCCATGCGCATGCCGCTCATGCCCACCGGGTCCTGTATGCCGTCCTGGCCGTCCACCACGAACTCCTGCGGGATGACATGGATGATCTGCTGGTCGGTGGGCAGCATGATGCGCTGGCAGTCCTCCAGCAGGCGCTCCACATCATTGACCGTAATCTCGTTGTCGCGGTTATTGATGGTGATCACGCCCTTGGAGCGCATGCTGCGGATGTGGTCGCCTGCAATGCCCACGTTTACCGAGTTCACCTCGATGCCGGAGGCGAGCTGCGCCTGTTCGACGGCGGTCTGGATGGCATTGACGGTCTTGTCGATGTTGACCACTACTCCGCGGTTCAGCCCGTCGCTGGGTGCCTTGCCCACCCCCAGGATGTGGATACGGTCCTGCTGGTCGATGGAGGCGACGATGGCGCACACCTTGGTGGTTCCGATGTCGAGACCGACGACTATTCTGTCTTGCTCTTCCATATGGTATCTTTCTGCGTCCTGATTGCTGTTAATGCTTTTGCGTGCTACCTCGTTATGATCTGTCCCCGGAAACGCAGGTCGATTTCCCGCATGTTCCGGATGCCTTCCCGCCTGACGATTTTGGCATAAAAGGCCTCCCAGTTCTGCAGCCGGTTTTCATAAGCTTCCCGCCCGAAGAGCAGCTTGACCCCGTTTTCGTGGGTCAGCGCCACGATGCCCTCGCCGGATGTCCAGGCCACTTCGCTGATGGTGGCGTCGGAAACCGTCCGCCCCCGCAGGGACTGAAGAAAGCGGCTGGCGGCGGCGAAGTCCTCTCCCTTCAGGGTGTCGCCCGCCTCCGCGGCCGTGAATCCGTAGAGCAGGGGGAGGTCTACCGCCTTTCCCAGCACCAGCGGGAGCACCACGCCTTCGGCGTCCACGTAGCGCCGGGGGTTGTTTCCGGCCAGCACGGCCAGGGGCTGCCGCTCGCGGATCTGTACCAGGAGATTGCCGCTGGGCTCCACCTCCACTTCGGCGCGTTTCACGTAGGGTATGCGCTCCGCCCGGGCGATGATGCCCGCGTAGTCCAGGCTGTCGGGGCGCACACCGGTGGGTACGCTGACCTGTTTAGCCAGGGTCTCCGTATCGACGAACCAGTTGCCGCTGAAGCGCACCTGCTCTACGGTGAGCGTCTGCTCCCAGTAGAAACCGGCGGCCACGGCCGCGGCCAGCACCAGCACGGCGCCGGCCGCCCAGGGCCAGCCGGCCACCCGGTTCTGCCCGGCCTGGCTTTCGTCGTTATGTGGTCTGTTTCCGCTCATAGGTTCATGAAATCAGTATAAATGTCTGCCGCGTGCAGTCTCACGGTGCGTTGCTCAGGTTTTCGATGCCGTCTCGCAGCATCTCGCAGAAGGTTTCGCCGTAGCGATAGATGTCGCCCGCCCCCATGGTGATGATCACGTCGCCGGCCTTTACGATCTCCTTCAGGCGGTCCGGAAGCTCGCTCTTCTGTTCCACGTAGTGCACGTTGCGGTGCCCGTACTCTCGGGCGGCGTCGGCAATCAGTTTGCCATTCACCCCTTCGATGGGTTCTTCCCGCGAGGGATAGACGTCGGTGATCACGCAGACCTCCGCGTCGAAAAAAGAGGAGCCGAACTCCTCGTAGAGCTCCCGGGTTCGCGAATAGAGGTGCGGCTGGAATACGGCCACGATGCGCCGGTCCTTCCATCCCTTGCGCGCGGCGCTCAGGGTGGCCTGCACCTCGGTGGGATGGTGTGCGTAGTCGTCTATGACCATCACCCCGTCGGTTTCGGCCTTGAGCTGGAAGCGCCGGAAGACGCCTTCGAAGCGCTCCAATCCTTTTTTAATTTTGTCGAATGAAATATCCAGCTCCAGTCCCACCGCCACGGCGGCCAGGGCGTTTCGCACGTTGTGTTCGCCGGGCGCGCGCAGGGTGATCTCGCCCAGTTGGTTATCGTCATGCTGCACGGAAAAGCGGCTGGTGAAACGGTCCACTTCCACCCCGGTTGCGCGTACTGCTGCCTGGGGCGTCAGACCGTAGGAGAGGGTGCGCCGCTCGATATGCGGAATGATACTCCGCACATTGGGGTCGTCCAGGCAGAGCACCACCGCCCCGTAAAAGGGTACCTTGTTGGCGAATTCTCACGAAGGCCTCTTTACATCCTCCAGGTTGTCGTAGATGTCCAGATGCTCGCGCCTCGAATGTTGGTACACGGCAAGGGAGGGACGCAGGCGCAGAAAGGTGCGGTCGAATTCGTCCGCCTCCACGATAATAATGTCACCCTTGCCCACAACGGCATTGGTTTCGGAAAAACTGTGTACCTTGCCGCCCACAATGATGGTGGGATCGAAGTCCCCGTCCTGGACAACATGGCCGGTCAGGGTGGTGGTCGTCGTTTTGCCGTGGGTGCCGGCAATGCCGACGCCGTACTTCATGCGCATGAGCTCGGCCAGCATTTCGGCGCGTTTGATCACGGGGATGCCCTGTTCCATAGCGGCGCGCGTCTCCAGGTTTTCTTTCGCCTGCACGGCGCTGGTGTAGACCACCACGTCGGCCCCCTCGATCTGCTCTTCGGCATGTCCTATATGAACGGTGGCACCCAGATCGCGCAGGCGCTCCACGGTCTCCCCGGCGCTGGCGTCGGAACCTGTGACGGTATAGCCTTTCTGAAGAAGAATTTCGGCCATGCCCGACATGCCGATCCCGCCGATGCCCACCATGTGGATATGGCGGGTGCGTCCAAATACCGGCTGGGTCTGTATGTTGCCTCGGCTTTCGCTCACGTCAGTTTCTTTGTTCCCTCGTCAGTTTCAGAATTTCCTGTGCGATCTCTTCGGCGGCGCCCGGGCGAGCCATGCCCAGCGCGGCCTCGTTCATGGCCTTCAGCCGCTGCTCGTCGTCCATCAGTTTCCGTACCAGTTCGCCCAGCACATCGCGAGCCTCCCCGTCGGGCAGCAGCACCGCCGCCCCGGCCTGGGCCATCGAGCGGGCGTTGCGCGTCTGGTGGTCGCCCGCCACGTTGGGGGAGGGGACCAGCACGCTGGGCTTGCCCGTGAGGGCCAGCTCCGAGCAGGAGAGGGCCCCGGCCCGGCTCACCACAAGGTCAGCCGCCCCGTAGGCCTGGGGCATGTGGTGCAGAAAATCGGTCAGCAGGAGCCGTGGATATTGTCCCGGCGCGATGGCCCGCCGCAGTTCGTCGAAGTAGGCGGGGCCGCACTGCCAGATCACCTGGATGCCCAGCTCATCGTGCAGTAGTCCTATGTGGGCCTTCATGGCCGCGTTGATGGTGCGCGCGCCTCCGCTGCCGCCCAATACCAGCAGCACGGGGCGATGGTCGTCGAATCCGAAATGTTCGAGGGACTCCTCCCGGCCGGCCTCCCGCAGCTCCCTGCGGGTGGGATTGCCGATGAGGCGGGTCTTGCCTTCCGGCAGGTGCTCGTCGGCGTCTTTAAATGCGGTAAAGATCACCTCGGCATGGCGCGCCAGCAGGCGGTTGGTAACCCCGGGGTAGGAATTCTGTTCCTGGACGACCAGCGGCACGCCGTGTCTGGCGGCTACCCAGCAGGCCGGCCCAGCAGCATAGCCGCCCGCAGGAAACCGCAGCCTCGGGACGGAAGCGGGAGACGATATTCCAGCTCTGTACCAGGCTGGTACCCAGTTTCAGGGGGAAAAGAAGATTCTTGGGAGTCAGGCGCCGATGGAATCCGCTGATCCATACGTTCACGATGTCGTATCCCGCACGGGGTACTTCCTCCCACTCCATGTGGTTGCGCGTGCCTACGAAGAGCAGCTCCACCTCGGGATTCACCGAACGGAGGGCGTCGGCGATGGCGATCGCCGGGTAGACATGCCCACCAGTCCCCCCTGCCGCTATGAGCACCCTTGGCGGGTGACCCATAGCGGCGGAGACTGGACCGTCTGGTGATGATATGTTCTTCATAGTGCTATGCATAGAACACGGGCCGTTTCTTGCGGTCGTGTTTGGAGATATTCAGCAGGATGCCCACCATCAGTCCCGCGAAGAGGTCGTGCTGGTGCCCCCGTAGCTCACGAAGGGCATGGGCAGGCCGGTGACCGGCAGCAGTCCGCTGGCCACACCCGGCATTCACGAATCCGTAAAAGGTGATGTAGAGGGTGCAGGCGGTGGCCAGCAGCTTGCCGCAGATCTCCGGGGCGTTCTTGGCGATGCGTCCCACTCCACGGATCAAAATGAGGGTGAAAATCAGGATCATACCCACCGAGCCCACCAGCCCGTACTCTTCGGCGATAATGGCAAAAATGAAATCGTTGTAGGGGGCCGGAAGGAAGTCGCGCTGCGTGCTCTTGCCTATGCCCACCCCAAAAATCTGTCCCTGTGCAATGGCGATGTGTGCCTGCTGCGCCTGGTAGCCTTCCTCCACGCTGAACTCGGCGGCGTTTATGTCCACCACCTGGTCCACATACTGCTGTATGCGGCTCTGCCGTTCGGCCGAAGTCATGACCAGGAGGGTGCCCCCGAGGATCGCGATCGTCAAAATAATCCCCAGCTGGGTGGCGCTTATACGCCCAATGAACATGATCAGCAGGCAGAGAGCCATGAGCAGGGCGGCGCTGCTGAAATCCTGCGTCGCTATCAGCCCGCAGGTGACGGTCACCCAGAACAGGATTGGCAGGAAGGCGCGCTTGAAGTCCTTGATGTAGTCCTGCTTCTCCTCCAGGAGCACCGCCACGTGGATGAGCAGGGATACGCTGGCCACCGAAGAGGGCTGAAAGGAGATGCCTCCCAGGCTCAGGGCGCGTCGCGCCCCGAAGACCTCCGTCCCCCATAGCATAAGGGCAAACAGCAGACCCCAGCTCAAGATCATGACGACGTGACTCAGACGGGCCAGCACATGGTAGTCCACCTTTGAGAAGAAGAGCATCACCAGGAAGGCGATGCCCAGCTTTACGGCGTGTCCCGCCACCAGACTTCCGGCCGTGGTCTGATTTGACTCGGCGAAATAGGCGATGGAGGAGTAGACCGCCAGCACGCCCACCACCATCAGCACGATGACGCAGACCAGCAGCATCCGGTCGCTGCCCTGTTTGGGCATATCCAGATCGTCCGGGCTGGTGCCCATGATGGACGAGAGCTTGCTGTTGGGACTGGTGTAGATCATTCGTTTCTAGAGGTTGTTGACGGCTTTCTTGAATTCGTTTCCCCGGTGCTCGTAGTTCTCAAACATGTCGAAGGAGGCGCAGGCGGGACTCAGAAGTACAATCTCCCCGCGCTTGGCGTTGGCACGTGAAAGACGCACCGCCTCGGCCATGTCGGCAGCCGTCATCAGTTGCGGTACCACCCCCTTCAACTGCTCCTCAATAAGGGGACGCGCTTCGCCTATGGCCACTACTGTGTGTACCTTCTCGCGGATCTGTTGCGCCAGCTCCCCGTAGTCGTTGCCCTTGTCCCTTCCCCCGAGAATAAGCACCATGGGCACGTTGAAGGAGTCCAGGGCGTACCAGACGGCGTTGATGTTGGTAGCCTTGCTGTCGTTGATGTACCGCACGCCGTCGTGTGAGCGGACCTCCTCCAGCCGGTGTTCCACGCCTTCGAAGGTGCGCAGGCTCTCCCGGATCACATCGTTCTTGATTTCGGCGGCGCGGGCGGCCAGTGCGGTGGCCAACCCGTTGTTCAGGTTGTGCTTGCCGCGGAGTCCGACTTCGTCTATGGGCATGAGTACCTCTTCGTTGTCATCTATGTTCAAAATAATTTGTTGGTCGCGCAGGAAGGCGCCGCTTCGCACCTCCCGTTTCCGTGAAAAGGCAAGCAGGCGGGGAGAGCCGGCTTTTTTTTTAAAGGTATCGGCGTGGGCGGAGGCCGTGGGGTCGTCCGCCCCATAGATAAAGCAGTCGCCTTCGCCCTGGTTTTCGGTAATGCGCCGCTTGGAGGCGGCGTAGCGTTCAAAGTCGTTATCGTAGCGGTCCAGGTGGTCCGGCGTCACGTTCAGCAGCAGGCTGATGTACGGACAAAAGGTGTCGATATGGTCCAATTGGAAACTGCTTACCTCCAGGATGGCCTCCCGGTCGGGGGAGGTGCGGTCTACATGATCGGAGAAGGCCGGGCCGATGTTACCGGCCAGCACAGGATCGCGTCCCGCGGTCCGCCAGGTGTGGTCCAGCCAGTTTGCCACGGTGGTCTTGCCGTTGGATCCGGTGACCGCCACCATGGGAGATCGGCAGAACCAGCTCGCTGCCTCCAGTTCGGAATAGACCGCCTTGCCGGCTTCCAGGTACGAGCGCACCAGCGGCGCGCTGCTGGGCATGCCGGGACTCACTACCAGGAAGTCGCCTTTTCGCGCGCGGCCGGTATGGCCGCCCTCCTCGAAGGGGATGCCGGCGTCCCGCAGACGCCCGCGAAAGTCGGACCCGATGCGGTCTCGTTCGGTGACGAAGACCTCCGCGCCCCTGCCTGCGAGCAGGGTAGCGGCGGCGGCCCCGCTTCGGGCCGCGCCGGCGACTACGATATGTTTGTCCTTTATATTCTTCATCGCAGTTTAAGCGTCAGCAGGCTCAGGATGCCGAGCAGGACCGCAATGATCCAGAAGCGGATCACGATCTTTGACTCGGGCCATCCCCTTTTTTCAAAGTGATGATGGATGGGGGCCAGCAGGAATACCCTGCGCCCCTCCCCGTACTTGCGGCGGGTGTACTTGAAGTAGCCGGTCTGTATGAGCACGGAGACCGCCTCGACAAAAAAGATGCCGCAGATAATGGGCAGCAACAGCTCCTTTTTGAGCATGAGGGCCAGTGCGCCGAAGGCGCCGCCAATAGCCAGGGAGCCGGTGTCGCCCATAAAAACGGAGGCGGGGTGGGAGTTGTACCATAGGAATCCCATGCAGGCGCCGGTCAGCGAGGCACAGAAGATGGTCAGCTCGCCGGAGCCGGGCAGGTAGAGAATGTTCAGAAATTCAGAGTAATCGGCCCGACCGCTCACGTAGGCAAAAATGCCGAAAATGAGTCCCGCGATGGCCGATGAGCCGGCGGCCAGCCCGTCGAGGCCGTCGGTGAGGTTGGTGGCATTGCTTACGGCTGTGATGATGAAAACCACCACGGGAATGTAGATGATCCATCCCAGGGCCTCGCCCAGTACGGCATAGTCGATGTTTACGTACTTCAGGAAGGGCACGGTGCTCAGGGTGTTGAACTCGCTGAAGGCCGGCCAGAAATAGAGCACGGCACCCAGGGCCAGTCCAACGACGATCTGCCCGCCCATCTTGAATCGCCCGCTGAGGCCGGACTTGTCCTTTTTGACCACTTTGATGTAGTCGTCCACAAAACCCACGCAGCCCAGCAGGAAGGTCACCGAAAGGATCATCCAGGTATAAATGCTGTCCATGGGCATCCAGAGCAGGGCGGGGATTAGCACGGCCAGCAGGATAATGATGCCGCCCATGGTAGGGGTATGGGCCTTGCCCAGGTGGGTGTCCAATCCGATGTCCTCGCGAATTACCTCGCGCAGCTGCATCTTCTCCAGCCAGGCAATGATACGCTTGCCCACCATGATGCTGATAAAGAGGGCCATGGCCGCGGCGACGGCGCTGCGGGTGGTAATGAAGGCGAAAGCGGAGAAACCGGGGGGCTGATAGGTCTTCTCCAACCAGTCGATGAGTTCAAACAGCATCAGGCCACCTCCTCGGTTTCGGGGTTGCCATTGCGCTGCATGAGGGCGTCGCGGGCCACCCGTCGGTCGTCAAAGTCCAAGCGGCGGCCCTGGATCTCCTGGTAGGTTTCGTGTCCCTTGCCCGCGATGAGAATAATCTGGCGGCCGTCGGCCTGCAACACCGCCTGGCGAATGGCGCGGCGCCGGTCGGCGAGACGGGTCACCCTATCGGGATGGGAGAAACCCTCCATAATGTCGTCGATAATAGCTTCCGGGTCCTCGCTGCGCGGATTGTCGGAAGTGACGGTCACCCGGTCGGCCAGGGTTTCGGCCACATCGGCCATGCGTGGACGCTTATCGGTGTCGCGATCGCCCCCGCAGCCGAAGATCACATGCAGTTCCTGGTCATTATTCTTCATGGCGGCCAGGGTGGAGAGTACGTTCTCCAGGGCGTCCGGAGTGTGTGCGTAATCCACCAGCACGAGGGGGCGTTCCTGCTCCCCGGATCCTGCGACCCGCTCCAGTCGGCCGGGCGCCCCGGGGGCGTCGGCCAGGGCCTGGGCGATACGCCGTTCGGGGAAGCCGAACTCGCGGCAGATCAGAAAGGCCTGGGCCACGTTGTAGGCATTGAAGGGTCCCAGCAGGGGCGATTCGACCTGTTGGCCGCCCACCTTCAGGGTGAGTCCATTGCTCCCGCCATGCAGGATGCGGCAGTCCACGCCGCCCGCACCCTCGTAGCTGAAGCGGATCACGCGGGCGGGAGTGTCTTGGCACATGAAATCGCCCCAGGCGTCGTCGGCATTGATGACGGCCGCCGTGCCGGATTTCATGGCGTCAAAGAGTTTCTTTTTGGCCCCCGCGTAGGCCGACATATCCTTGTGGTAGTCCAGGTGGTCGTGGCTGAGATTGGTGAAGGCTCCCACCTCAAAGTCGATGCCGCCGGTACGCTGCTGGTCCAGGGCGTGGGAGGAGACTTCCATCACCAGGTGGGTGGAGCCGGCGTCCACCATGCGACGCATGTCGGCCGCCAGCTCGATGGGATCGGCCGTGGTAAGCCGGGTGTCCAGTTCTTCGGCGCCGATTTTTTTGGCCACGGTGCCCAGCAGGGAGGCGGCCACGCCGAGACGGTGCAGTACTTGCCAGGCGAGGGTGGCCACGGTGGTCTTGCCGTTGGTGCCGGTCACGGCCACCACTTTCAGCTCGCGGGCGGGATGCCCGTGGAAGGCCTGGGCCAGGGGACCCAGCAGCCGGCGGGTGTCATCCACCAGCAGCAGGCAGGTTGTGTTCTCCTCGCCGTGCTCTTCCGGCATGCGAAATCCTTCCGGTTCGTGCTCACAGATAAGTACGGAGGCTCCGAGGTCGACGGCCTGGCCTGCAAAGGCGTGGCCGTCCACCTGGGTGCCTCTTACAGCGATAAATACGTCTCCCTCCACCACGCGGCGGGAGTCCTGGCGGAGCTCGCCCAGGCGCTCGGGAAGCCGCCCCCGCGTCTCACGGGGCTCGCAGAGCGATATGAGGGATGTTGGCGTCATGCAGTTATTCTTATTTCTGTTCCTGAGTGTCTGTAAGACTCTGCAGCGAACGGGCCTTGCCCCGTACCGTCACCTCCCGGCCCTTTTCCATCATGTCGCCGGGACGCGGAAACTGCGTGTAGACCGTGCCCGACCCGATGAGACGCGCCTCGAAACCGGCGCGTGTGATCAGCAGGGAGGCCTTGCGCATGCTCATACCTCCCACGTCGGGAATAATGGAGTAGTTTTCGGGCACCTCGGTGGTGTCGGTAGCCACCCGTGCATTGGTTAGCGTGAGGGTGAGCTGCTGGCCAGATTCCAGCTCCGTGCCGGGGGGCGGCGTCTGTGCGCTCACCCAGTTACCGCTGCCCTGCGTACGGTATCCAACCTCCTGGTTGTCCAGCAGGGCGCGAGCCTGCCGCAGCTCCATGCTCCGCACTTCGGGGGCGTAGGCCCAGGGACGGGCCAGGGTGTCCGCGCCCATGATCTGCCGTTCAATTTCGTCGTCAAGACCCGCGATGCGCTTGGCCGTCTGCGAGAAGATGGGACCCGCGGTCCATCCCCCGTAGATGCTCGTCTTGGGTTCGTCCAGCATGACCAGTACCACATAGCGGGGATTGTCTGCGGGAAAATAGCCCACGAAGGAGGCGCGGTAGGAGGTGCGGTAGCGCCCGTCGATATACTTCTGGGCGGTGCCCGTCTTGCCCCCTATGGCCAGTCCCTGAACCTGCGCCTGGTCGGCCGTGCCCGAGTCGGAGACCACGTCTGCGAAAACAGGCTGCAGCTTTTCAATGGTGGACCGGCTGGCGATGCGACGCACCCGCACGGGCTCGTGTTTCCAGGTGGTACTTCCGTCCTCCTCGGTGATTTTATCTACCAGATAGGGACGCATCATGTTCCCCCCGTTGGCAAAGGCCGCGTAGGCCTGGGTAATCTGGATGGGGGTGGCCTGTACCTCGTAGCCGATAGACATCCAGGGGAGAGTGACAAGGCTCCATTCGTAGGGCTTCTGCAGGCGGCCGTCCGCCTCGCCGGGCAGGTCGATGTTGGTGGGGGTGCCGAAACCCATGTTGCGCGCGTATTGATAGAAGGTGTCTTTGGACAGTCGACGGGCGATACGGGAGGTGGCCACGTTGGAGGACTTTTGGATGACCTCGGGAAAGGTGAGGGTGCCCAGGGGGTCGTGGTCGCGCATCATCTGCCCGTGGATCAGCTCGGTGCCGTCCTCGGGCGTCTCGAAGGTCTCGTCGAAGGAGACCTTATCCTGTTCCACCGCCGCGACGGCGGTGACCAGTTTAAAGGTAGAGCCGGGTTCGACCATGTCGGAGATCGCAAAGTTCCGACGGTTCTCGTCCGATGTGGAGGCGGGGTTGTTGGGGTCGAACGTGGGGTAATTAGCCATCGCTTTTATGGCTCCTGTGCGAGGATCCATGATGATGGCGGAACCGTGGTCGGATCCCGTCCGGTCGATCCCGGCTCGAAGTTCTTCTTCCAGTATGGCCTGAATATGGGCGTCAATGGTGGTATGCAGGGACTGTCCCTGCCGGGGCTGCCGGCGCGGAGCCCCCAGGTAGGCAAAAATGCGTCCGTTGCGGTCTCGGCGAACCTGCTGTACGCCGTCGGTGCCCTCGAGGCGGTCATCGTACTGTTTCTCGAGGCCGATCATGCCTTCCATCCCGTGGTTGGTAAAACCGAGAACGTGGGCGGCCAGGCTGCCGAAAGAGTAGCGTCGCTCGTACTCCTCCTCCAGGATCACCCCGCGGATGTCGAGCGCGCGCAGGGCTTCGTAGGCGGCGCTGGAGATCGATTCGTCGAGTACCACGTAGCGGGAACGCCGGGGGGCGCTGTCAATCCTGCGCAGGTAGGCGCCACCGCCCGCGCCGGTGTAGCGTCCCAGGGTGTCGGCGACCGTGCGTAGCTGTGCCCTGGTGATGCCCGGCATGTGGGGGTCCACCGCCACCTTATAGGCTACGGAATTGGTGGCCAGCAGGCTGCCGCTGTCGTCGTAGATGTTGCCGCGCTGGGCGGGGATGGAGATGAAATCGATGGCCTGTTCGTTCCAGAGCTCCCGTAGCTCGTCGCCCTCCAGGAAGTTCACGCGCAGAAGCTGCAGAACGAGGGCGCATGGAATGAGCAGGGTTAGTCCAAAGACGATAAAAAGGCGATTTGTGACCGATTCGGCGTTATTCATCCCGCTCCACCTCAATCACCTTTTCGGCGGGTCCGCCGTTGATGAATCCCAGTTCTTTGGCGTTCTCATAGATTGCCGCCGGACCGATCATGCGGTCGTAGGTCAGCCGCAGGTCCTCGTTGGCGCGGCGCACCTGGTTGTATTCTCGCTCCAGGTTCTGCACCTCACGCAGCAGCTCCTGGGTGGCGAAGACGTGGGACAGGTAAAGTACGCCGAGGCCTCCTATAGCGAGTGCGCCCAGAATCAGTTTCCAGGGCTTCACGCGGGGGAGGTAGAAGCCTTCGCCGCCTTTTTTCTTGACACGCCGCCCGTAATCGGGGCCCACAGCCCCTCCGCCTCGGCCGTTGGAGCTGCCGGAGCCGCCCGAACGCAGGCCGAGCCGCGACAGCCAGCCCTGCGAGCCGGAACCGTTGGACTTGCGGGTGCCGTGGGAAGGTCCGCTGCCATTGCGGCGCCCCCGTGCGGTCCTCTCGCTGCGGCCCTTGGTGTCTTCTGCGCCGTTCTCCTTCCCGCCGGACTTGCGGCGTACGTTGGGCTTGGTTTTTTTCTTTCTATTTGGGGTGGTTACGAGCATGTCAGGCCTCCCCCGGGTCAACTGTTTGGGCCACGCGCATTTTGGCGCTTCGCGCAGCCGGGTTTTCCTCGATCTCCTCTTCCGTAGGGCGGACGATGCCTTCGGTAAGCGACTCGATGGGGGAGAGAGGGTTGCCGTAGAAATCCTTCTCTACCTTGCCGGTGTGGTTGCCCGCCTTGAAAAAGTGCTTTACGATGCGGTCTTCCAGGGAGTGGTAGGAGATGGCCACGATGCGCCCGCCGGTCTTCAGAAGGTCCAGGGCGTGGTCCAGCACGTGTCGGAGCATATCCAGCTCCCGGTTTACCTCAATACGGATGCCCTGGAAGACGCGGGCCACGCTCTTGATCTGGTGGGGACCCTTGACCACCGACTCGATCACCTCGCGGAGCTGACCGGTGGTTTCCAGGGGACGCGCCTCAATGACGGCGCGGGCGATCTGCCGGCTGAGGCGCTCCTCACCGAAGTGGTAGATCACATCGCGCAGGTCTTCGTAGTCGTACTCGTTGACCACCTGGCGGGCGGAGATGCCGCGGAGGTTGCTCATGCGCATGTCCAGGGGACCGTCTTCCTGGAAGCTGAATCCGCGCTCGCCGCGAGAAATCTGGTGGGTGGAGACGCCAAGATCCAAAAGGATTCCGGATACCTCCCCGTGGATATCTGGGGGTAACAGCCGGGGGAGGTACCCGAAATTGCCTTTCAGGGGAGTAAACCGGGGGTCACTCCCAAGTCGGTTGCGTGCGGCCTCGAGGGCCTCGTCGTCCTGGTCGATACCGAACAGACGTCCCCCGTCGGACAGGCGGGACAGGATCTCGCGGGCGTGTCCCCCTCCGCCGAGGGTCGCGTCGACATATATTCCGCTGCGGTCTGTGACAAGTTCATCTACAGCCTGTTTAAGCAGTACCGGAGTATGTCGGTAATATGTTTCGGTTTCATGTTTGGTCATCGGTATCATGATCGCCCATCACGCGCTCAAAAAGTTCCTGATACGATTCGAAGTCAAGGTCCTCGTCCTCGGCCTCCAGTCTCGCGGGCGCCCATATCTCGATGCAGTCGCCGGTGCCGATGAAGGTGGCCTTGCCGTCGATTCCGGCCCATTCGGTCAGGGTGGAAGGGAGGGGAATGCGATTCTGGTTGTCCAGGGTAACGTCCTCTGCGTACCGGAGGAAATGCCGTTTCAGAGTGCGCCCCTCTCTGCTGAAGGAATTGACCCGTGACAGTCTATCTTCTATCTTTTGCCATTCGTCCTCCGGGTAGAGGAAGAGGCAGCGGTCAAGTCCTCTCAGAATAGTAAAACGTTCCTGCGCCTGGGGATTCAGGCTTTTGCGCAGCTTGGCCGGAAAGCTCACACGACCTTTATTATCTACGCTATGTTCATATTCGCCTTTGAAACCAGGCATATACGCCCCCAGAGTTACGCGGTGTTGATTAGGAAAAGAGAATAACTCCCACATTCTCCCACTTCAACCCACAATGTACCCCAAAGCGTCCTAATATGTCAAGGATTTGTTGGGGTATGTGCATATTTTTTGCCTTGACTGTAGCCTGAAGGCCATTTCAGAAGGCAAAAGGGGTTCCTGCACGTCCTGGGAAGGGATAGACGCGTCTTTAAACCTATTGGTTTATAGGTGTGCGGATTACTGCAGGATGACTTCGCGGTAGTAGAGGCGAGAGGCGTATTCGCTGGAGGGGTCCTCTGAGGGCAGCACGTAGACCAGGTGTCCGTCGAGCTCGGCCACAGGGTAGTCCCGTGTGTAGATCCTGCCGATGGGTTCGCCCTGGTGGGAGTAGAACTGCAGCCACATCGTATTCTCGTAATTACCGTTGCCAATCATCTCACTGGCGGCGATCCAGCGTTCGGATGCCTGTATCCGGCCGATGCCATGGAGGTCGTTCTCCCTTATTTCGTTTACCTGCCGGAAATTGTTTCCCGCCTCTTCGATCTCCTCGCGATGCAGCTCCAGGTCCAGGGGCAGCAGTTCCACCTCTTCGCTTTGCACATCAAGAGAAACGAGATAATTGGTATACCGGAAATAGGCGTACAGCCTGTCGCCCTGTCTGCGAAAGTCGTTGGTGAATGCCGGCATCTGGTAAATCATGGGAACCGGATCCAGCATGCCCAGGGTAAGTTCCAGCGGACGCATGGTGCCGTCGTCTTCCAGGCGATGCAGCATGACGGTGCTGTCGGGGGTTCCGGCGTAGTAGGCAAAGCGTCCTATGTAGAATCCTCCGCCCGCCCGAGCCAGGTAGCTTCGGTCAACCAGGGATCCGACGTTGAGTTCGCCCAGGCACTCGCCGGTGCTGATACGATAGGTGATGATCTTGGACTGCGCGGTACTCAGGACGAACAGCGAATCCCCTGACATATCAAAGGATTGGGCGAGGGTGTATTCACAGGGGCCTTTGCCTAAGGCTCCAAAGGTGCGCACCATCCGGTGATCTTCGAAAAGCGACAGCGGAGCGTCGTAGCTTCGGGAGTACAAAACGGTTCTCGTCGACGCACTCCTATCCGGGATATACTCCGCACGCTAAGCAGATCGTCGCGGAGAACATGCACATCCCCGGTGTCGGCGAGGGTAGCGGTGAGATTCGTGCCGGATGCGGTGTTATCAGCGTCGCTATCGGAACCGTCCGTACAGGCAAGAAGCAGGAAGGGAAGGAGCAGAACCAGGGAGGCGTATTTGGTCTTCATGGCGGTGGGACAGGAATTATTGTAGGGTCACCTCTCGGTAGGTTACACGGTAGGTGTAGTCGGACTCGGGGTCGCGGACCGGTTCTATGAACATCAGCCGGTTACCCTGAAGTGCAAAGGGAGTATCGTCCAGGGTTTGCTGTCCCATTGGATCACCTGCCGGACTCTGGAAATAAATCTTGCTGAGCGGCTCTTTACCATTCCGTGGCCTCCGGGTGGACACGGCGATCCACCGATTCGTCGCATGGATCCTTCCCGCGATATCTGCTTGGCCGATGTACGCGAAGTCTTGTCCGGGGTTCGATTCGGCCTCCTCAAATGCTTCACGATTTATCTCGATGTGGAGCGCATGTGTGTGTACCTTGAAGGACGGTACTTCCACTTCGGCAAGCACCTGGCTGAAGGGAAAGGCTGCGTAAATCTGGTTGTTATGCCGCGCAAAGTTGATGCCAGGAATTACGATGGGTATGGTGGTGGGAGCAGCGTCGATGGACTCAAGGACCAGGTCAACCGGAACCATTGTTTCGTCATCACTCAGATACGAGAGTATTCGGGTGGTGTCGGGAGTGTTGGAACTGTAGTGTGAACGGCCCGTGAGAAATCCTCCTGCCACCCGTTCGAGGTATTGCCTCGCGAGCAGGCCGTGATGACTGGTCTCTCCCAGGCATTCACCACTTCTCAGGCTGAAGGTGATGATCTTCTGTTGGGAGTTTATGAGCACAAAGAGGGAATCCCCGGAGGTGTCCAGTGCCGTTACTCCCAATAACCCGGAATTACCTCCATACTCGCAGGGGCCGTTGCCCGCCCGACCGAAGGTGCGAGTCATCACATGATCCTCGAAGAGGACGACCAAGGGCTGGTCGTCCGCTACTACAAGCCGGTTTCCCTCCACAGAGATGGCCGAGGTGATATTGCCGAGCGGCTTGAGATTGTCCCGAAGTAGATAGGTCTCCCCGCTGTCGGCCAGAGTGGCGGTCAGGGACGAATCCGAACCGGCGCCTGGAGCGGAGCTCTCCGAGCCGCATGCGCTGGCTAGAAGCAGGAGTGAAAGGCACAGTATCACGGAGGCGCGTCTCTGGCTCACGACTATAGTATCAGGTTAGTAGGTATAGTCAATTACTGTAATGGGACCAATAGTTGCAACCGGGAAAGGCCGATCCAGCAACAGGAAAAATGGGCTGTAATTAATAAACGGATATCTGCCGATAGGTTACCTGGTAGCCGTATCGTGACTCCGCTGGACCGGTGGCATCGATTATAAGGAGTTCATTGCCTCGTATAATGGATGGGTTATCCTGATAATTTAAACTGCGAATGAGCTTTCTTTCAGGGGTGAATACATGAAACTTCTCGATGTTTGGTTCCTCCCGATGGAAGCGGATTGTGCTTACACCTACCCAGTTTTTGGCCGCAAAAACACCTCGGACGATCTCCACCATACCCCCGTTAATCAGATCGCCGGCATCTCCGGAGTCTGAAGTGGCCTCCTCGAAAGCCTTTCTGTTGAGTACCAAATCCATCGAATAGGTGCTTATCTTATGGGTCTCAAGGTCCAGTTTTGCAAGCATTCCGCTTAGAGGGAAGGCTGCATAGATCCGATTGCCGTACCGTGCAAAATTGATTCCCTGCAGATCAAACGGGAATCGTACGGGTACGGGATTCACCTCGCCCTTGGTCAGGGACAGGTCCTCCACCGTTCCATTGTCATGAACCAGCTTGAGCAGTACGGTGCTGTCGGGTGTGCCTACCCTGTAGTAGATACGGCCGGTGAGATAGGAACCGTCCAGCCGTTCCAGGTAGTGGGCACGCTGGAGTATCGGATGACTGGTCTCACCGAGACACTCAGCTGTATTCAAATTATAGGCAATAATTTTCGCCTGGGCGGAGTCGAGCACAAAGAGGGAATCACTATTCGTATCGATGTTGGATATTTCCAGGTATTCGCATGGTCCCCTGCCGATTCTGCCGTAGGTGCGAGTCATCACATGATTCGCGAAATATCCCACAGAGGGCTGAGCATCTACGACGATCAGAGCGCTGTCACCGACGGCTTCGATCATCATCACGGTGTCAAGCGGCTTCAGGTCGTCGCGCAGCAGATGGGTCTCACCGCTGTCGGCAATGGTTACTTCGGGGCTGTCGCCGGTTGAGCTATCGGCCGTGTCAATGTCGGTCTCCCGTTTGCAGGACAGGAAAAGAAGCAAGCAGAGTATACCCACCGAAAGGATGGAGGCTCGTTTCACCATGGCAGACAGTGTGCTTGGATAATAATAAAGCCAAGTCAGCTATACTTGACGCAGATTTTCAAAGGGCCCACATGCCGGCCGGTATGGCCTACTCCACCGTAAACTCCCGGTAGACCACCTCGTAGCTGTAGTCGCTGGAGGGATCCTCCACCGTGCGTATATATATGATGCGGTTTCCGTGTATGGCCAAGCGGTAGGCGTCCAGGTTCACCTCGCCTATGAAATCTCCCTGGTGGGTGTAGAACTGCAGGCCGCGGATCTGGTCGGAACCTGCATCACCCGGATGCACCACCGAGGCCACCACCCAGCGGTCGGTGGCAAGCAGGCGCACCACGTACTCCATTTGCTGGTTGATGAGTTCCAGGATGCGGCGTGAGTCGGAGGCGCTTTCGATCTCTTCCCGCGGGATGGAGAGCTCCATGGGGTGGATGGCGGTCTCGCGCGTATTCGCATCCAGGGAGATCATGGTGCGGGTGAAGGGCAGGTAAGCGAATAGCATATCACCCGATCGGGCGAAGTTGAGTCCCGGGTAGGTGATGGGCACGGGCGTGTCGATGGGATCGGCCATGCTCTTGGTGAAGGAAAGGGGCTCCGGTTCCCCGTCCCGGGCATGGCGGAAAAACAGCCGGGTGGAGTCAGGCATGGATTGCGCGTAGCGTGTCCGCGCCGTGTAGAAGTCCCCGCCGGCCCTTGCCAGGTAGGTGGCGGCGTTGAAGCTCTCATGGGACACCTCCCCGGTGCACTCGCCGGTGCTGAGGCGGTAGGTGATTACCTTGGACTGCCGGGGGGCGTGTACATAAAGAGAGTCGCCGGATACGTCTATTGCACCCACTCGGGTATATTCGCAGGGCCCCTCGCCCTGCTGGCCGAAGGTGCGGGTCATCACGTGGTTCTCGAAAAGGGCGACGTTGGGAGACTGGTCCACCACCAGCAGGGCGCTGTCTCCAAGGGCCATTACATTTTCGATGGAGGAGAGCAGTTGCATGTCGTCCTTCAGCAGGTGCGTCTCCTCGCTGCCGGAGAGGCTGACCTCAAGCTCCGAGGGGTCTACAGGCTGGTCGGAGCCGGTGCATGAGACTGCCAGTAAAAAGAGCAGGGATAGGGCGTTTAGATGAAGGGTGCGCATGGTACGGAGTTTTGTATGCATGAATTCAGAAGCAAGAAACGAAATACCCGTCGCATTACACAACCTACTCCACGGTTACTTCACGGTAGATCAGCTCGTAGGTGTGTTCGGCCGTGGCGTCCGAGGCTTCACGCAGCAGCACCAGACGCCCGTCCTCCACGGCCACCATCCGTTCCTCTGTTTCAATCTCGCCGATGAAGGAGCCGTCCGGCTCGTAGAACTGCACGTACATCGTGGCATTCTCGTCCGAGCCGTTCTGCTGGGCCACGGAAAAGGCGATCCAGTCGGCTCCCCCCACAATGTGCTGGACGAACTGGTAGTTATTCTGGATGATGTTTATGATCTCGTCAATGTTTTCGCCTGCCTTGGTAATCTCCTCGCGCCGGATGTCCACGCGAAGGGGGAATCGGTCGAGGGCGCCGGAATTCATGTCGTAGCGGATCATCTGGTCGGTGAAGGGATAGTAGGCGTAGAGGCTGTTATCCCTGCGCAGGAAGTTGAGGCCCGGGGCCACCATGGTCACCGGGGTTTCGACCGGATCCAGCGCGCCTACATTTAGCTCCAGCGGCTCAGCCTCCCCGCCGTCAGGGATCCGGAATAGTACCTGTGTGGAATCGGCGGCGCCCATTACATAGTAGGTGCGGGCGGTATAGAAGGCGTCGCCCCTCCGCTCCAGGTAGGCGCGCCTGGCAAAGGCTTCGTTACCGGATTCGCCCAGGCACTCTCCGGTTTCCAGGTGGTAGGTCACCACCTTTGCCTGGTTGGCGCTCAGTACAAAGAGGGAATCGCCGGAGGTGTCGATGGCCGAGATGCCGCTGTACTCGCAGGGTCCCTCGCCCGTGGCGCCGTAGGTACGCACCATCCTGTAGTCCTCGAAGAGGGCCACGGAGGGCGACCGGTCCTGTACCAGATGGCGGCCGCCGCCCAGGGGAACCAACTCGGCGACGCTGTCCAGGATTTTCATATCATCCTCAAGCGGATGGCTCTCCACCACATCACCCACCGTCACACTTCGTTCGGAGGGAGCGTTGGCGTTCGGCTCCTCTCCGCCCGTGCAGGAGGCGAGGGCAAGGGAGAACAGCAGCAGAAGGAGCGAAAGTCGTCGTGGCATGGCGCAGATTTACGAAGTCCACAGTTTCGAATGTAATAACGGAATTGGCACCCACATATACAAATGCGGGGTGTTTCTCTCAACCTACGGTCGGCCGCGCCGCGATGTTTCGAAGCCCGCGCTCACCTTGAACAGGTCGCCCAGCAGGCCTGCCGCGGTTACCTCGCGGCCTGCGCCGGGACCCTGGATAACCAGGGGACTCTGGCTGTAGCGGCGGGAGCGGATACTCACCAGGTTGTCGGTATTGTTCAGTTGGCCCATTGGCGATGAAAGGGGTACTTCCTGCACACCTACGCTTACAAAGCCGTCGGCCGACAGCGAGCCGGCATAGCGAAGGGTATTCCCGTTGCGTTGGGCCCGCCTCATCTTCTGCTGCCAGTAATCGTCGTAGTCCGGCAGCCGCTCCAGGAACTCCTCCAATCCGGCTGTGGCCAGCTCCTCGGGAATCAGCGACTCCACCTGCAGGGCGTTTCTCTCCAGGCGGTACCCCAGGAAGCGGGCCAGGATGAGAAACTTGCGGGCTACATCCTCCCCGGAGAGGTCCTCCCGCGGATCGGGTTCGGCGTAGCCGCGCTCCCGTGCCTCCACCACCGCCCGGCTGAAGGGCACGCCCTCCTGGAGCTGGTTGAACAGGAAGGTCATGGTTCCCGAAAGCACGCCTGTGATGCCTGTGACGGTGTCCCCGCTGCGTAGCAGGTTCCCTATGGTGGAAAGTATCGGCAGTCCCGCACCTACGGTGGTTTCGTAGCGGTAGGAGGCGCCTTGTTCGGAAGCGGTGCGGTGCAGTTCCTCATAGTAGGACTGCTCAAAGGTGTTGGCCCGTTTACTGGGAGTGACGACGTTCACCCCGGCACCGAGCAGACGGTCGTAGATGCGGGCCACGTCGGGACTTCCGGTGGCGTCTACGAAGATAACCTGCCGCGGGTCGGTAAGGGTCAGGTAGGCGATGATGGCCTCCCAGTCGGTGGGTCGTCCCTGTTCAAGCAACTCCAGGGCTGCGGGCGCCTCGATGCCTCGCTCGCGGATGAGCAGGAGGCGCGAGTTGCACAGTCCGCTCAAGTGAGGGCGTTCCCGGGGAGGAAGCCCGGATAGCTGCTCCAGCAGGGCGCTGCCCACCGCGCCCGTGCCGGCCAGGAAGAGGCGGGGCCGGGGTGGCTCCTCCAGTTTTCCCAGCAACTCGGAGGCGGTTCGGCGGATGCGGGCACCGGTCTGAAGCAGGTTTTCGAGCAGGTGACGCGCCCCCGTCCGGGGTTCAAGGGTGATCTGTTTTTCGGTGTTGGCCAGGGTAGACATGTCAGGATACGGTTTAACAGGTTTAGGTTTGACTCTCCAGCGTTTGGTTTTCCAGGAAAGAGGCGATGATTTGGTTCATCTTTCCGAACTCGATGAGGAAAGCGTCGTGCCCGTGCGGGGAGTCGATCTCGGTGTACTGTCCCCGTGGGAGCAGGGAGGCCAGCTCCCGCTGCTCCTCGGCAGGGTAGAGTCCGTCGGAGCTGACACCGGCCACCAGCACGGGTATCTGCACCCGGGATAGGGCATCGGCGAGGCCCCCGCGGCCGCGACCCACATCGTGGGAATCCATGGCCCGGCTTAGCCGCAGGTAGGAGACTGCGTCAAAGCGCCGGCATAGTTTATCACCCTGGTACTCCAGGTAGGATTCCACCTGGAAACGCCCGTCGCTGCGCCGCTCCCGGCCGAATTTCCGGCGGTAATCGGAAGGTGCGCGGTAGCTGTTCATGGCAATCTGCCGGGCCAGGCTGAGTCCCCGGCGGGGCGGATCGTCTTCGGGGTAGTCCCCGCCTCGCCAGGACGGATCGCCCGTGATGGCCAGCCGCTGGGTGTGGTTGAGGGCCACCGCCCAGGGACTGTGGGCGGCGCCGGCCGCCAGCACGACGCCGGCGCGGGCCCGCCGGTCCATCAGGCAGAACTCCAGAACTTGCATGCCTCCCATGGAGCCGCCCACGGCCAGCTCGACACCGGTGATTTCCAGCAGGTCAAGCACGCGCTGCTGGAAACACACCATATCGCGTATGGTAATCTCCGGGAAGGAGGCCCGCCAGGGCTCCCCGGTGTGGGGATTTACGGTGCGGGGACCGCTGCTGCCGTAGCAGCTTCCGGGCACGTTAATGCAGAGCACGAACCGTCCCGGAGAATCCGGACTGCCGGCGGGATTCAGCACCCCTCCGGGTCCGAACAGTCCCCCGAACCAGCGGTCTGCCTCGCAGTTGCCGGTCAGTGCGTGGAAGATCACCACGGCGTTGTCACGCGCCTGGTTCAGTTTTCCCCAGCTACGCCAGGCGGCCCTGGGCTGTGGGATGACGGCTCCCGATTCGGTGACGAAAGGTTTCTCGAAGGTATGGGTATGCTGCATGACGGTTCGGATCAGGAGGTTACCTTGATGCGTTTGAAGGCTTCCTCGAAATCCTCGAGGATGTCGTCGATGTGCTCGATGCCTACGGAAACCCGGATCAGGTCCTCGGTCACCCCGCCTGATTGCTGCTCCTCGGCCGAGAGCTGCTGGTGCGTGGTGGAGGAGGGGTGGATGACCAGGGTCTTGGCGTCGCCCACATTGGCCAGGTGACTGGAGAGCTCCACGTTCTCGATAAAGGAGCGTGCAGCCTCGTAACCGCCCTCCACGCCGAAGGTGAGCACCGCCCCGAACCGGTTCGGCTGCAGGTACTTTTCGGCGCGCTTGTGCCAGGGGTGGTCCGCCAGGCCCGTGTAGTTCACCCAGGAGACATCCCCGTGACGGCGTAGCCACTGGGCCAGCTTGAGTGCGTTTTCGCAGTGTCGCTCGGTGCGCAGCGAGAGGGTCTCCAGTCCCTGGAGCAGCAGAAAGCTGTTGAAAGGGGAGGGCGCCGCGCCGATGTCCCTCAGCGCCTCCACACGCGCTCGGATGGCAAAGGCGATGTTGCCGAAGGGACCGTCCTCTCCGAACACCTCCCAGAATTTCAGACCGTGGTAGGCCGGAGAGGGCTCCGTGAAGACAGGGAACTTGCCATTGCCCCAGTTGAAGGTGCCCGCGTCGGTGATCACGCCGCCGATGCTGGTGCCGTGTCCCCCGATCCACTTGGTGGCGGACTGCACCACGATGTCGGCGCCGTGGTCAATAGGGCGGCAGATAGCCCCGGCCGCCCCGAAGGTGTTGTCCACCACCAGCGGGATGCCGTGCTTTCCGGCCAGCTTGCTCAGCCCCTCGAAGTCGGGTACGTTTCCGCGCGGATTGCCGATGGATTCCACGTAGATGGCTTTGGTCTGCTCGTCGATGGCGGACTCATACGCCTCCAGGGTGTCCTCTTCCACAAATTTCACGTCGATACCCAGACGGGGAAGGGTCACCTTGAACTGGTTGTAGGTGCCTCCGTAGAGGAAGGGCGTGGATACGATGTTGTCGCCGGCCTGCGCGATCGTGACGACGGTCAGGAACTGGGCCGACTGCCCGGAGCTGGTGGCCACGGCGGCGGCTCCGCCCTCCAGCGCGGCAATGCGCTTTTCAAAGACGTCGGTCGTCGGGTTCATGATGCGCGTATAGATGTTGCCGAACTCCTTGAGGGCAAAAAGCGTGGCTGCGTGTTCGGTGTCGTCGAACTCGTAGGAGGTGGTCTGGTAGATCGGCACGGCGCGAGCGCCTGTAGCCGGGTCGGCCTCCTGTCCCGCATGCAATTGCAGGGTTTCGAATCGGTAGTTGCGTCCGTTGTTTTGGTTACTCATGGCAGGTGTTGGTTGGTTTTTGAGGTTGGATGGTTGTTTGGGCTAGTCCCGACGGAGTCGGGCTTGGAAAGTTGGTCGTGTTCACTCCTCCTGCTGGCGGATCAGGAACTGGTGGTCCACTTTCATGCAGCGGTTCTGCACGAAGGTGATACCTGCCTGCTCGACGATCCGTTTCTGCTCGGGGTGGGTACCGGTGCCCAGCTGCAGCCAAACCACGCGGGGATGCACGGCCAGCGCCTCCTCCACCGCGGCTGGTATGGCGGCCGGCGGCCGAAACAGGTCCACCGCGTCCACCGGAAAGGGGATGGAGGCGAGGTCAGGCCAGGCGGTTTCGCCCAGGATCTCCTCCGCCCCGGGGTTGACGGGGACGATGCGGTAGCCTGCACGCTGCAGGTATCGTCCCACGTAATGGCTGTCTTTGTGACGGTTTCGCGAGATGCCCACGATGGCGATGGTCCGGATCTCACGCAGGAGGGAGGCGATGGCCTCGGTCTCACGCCTCTGTTCCGGCGTGGCGCGCATCTTGCGGTCGTACCAGTTGTTGAAAGTGGATCTCATGGGTCGTTGGTCTGATTTTTCATTGCAAATAAAAAAGCCCCTCCCGAAATGATCCTTCCCGCCCGATAGCCTGGCGCAGGAAAGAATATTTCGGAAGAGGCTTGTGCTTGCCGTTCCCGGCGGTGAATCCCGAGAAAGCCGGGAACCGGGGACAGACGACCTCAACCTCTCATCTTTCTTCGCCGGTCAACGAAGCAGGAAGTAGCACCTTTCCCTGGCCGGGCCCCGGCGGGGCCGGGACGGATCGGGGCGGTTGCTAAGGCTTCAAAGGGCCTGTTCCCTCAGCCTTTCTCGATAAGAGTGACTCACATTATTAAAGAACGCTACCCGTTTCCGGTCTCTGGTTCCGCTTTGCCCGGCGGATACCGGGCCGGCGGGACGGCCGAAAACGAGTCATACTAAAAAAGCCCTTCAGCGTTAACCGAAGGGCTTCGAAGACGTTTCAACTCAAGAAACAGCTAGCCCTTCGTGTATGTGCAACAGGTACAACACATAGGCATGCACATGGTAAAAAGGGCGGTATGTTGGTCGAGATGTTTCACGGATTCTATCGTCAGCCGTAATGATAACAAGCTTCGGGGGAACTGCAAAATAAAATTTCAGGTAAAACGGTTCGGGTCGATCTTGGGATGCATAAGCTCCGAGGATCCGCGGGTCATCAGCTCGGACAGCAGCAGCCCGCAGGAAGGTCCCAGACTCATGCCCATCATGGCGTGGCCGGTGGAGACAAAAAGGTTTTTGAAAGAGCCGGCCTGTCCCACGTAGGGCAGCCCGTCGGGCGAGCAGGGCCGCAGTCCCACCCAGATGTCGTGTCCCTCCAGGTCCTCCATCGAGAAATCCGGAAGGTAGCGGCAGACCGATTTTTTGAGTCCCCGAAGGCGCGATGCGGTCACCGAGATGTCGGTTCCGGTGAGCTCCATGGTGCCTCCGAAGCGCATGCCGCCGTCCAGGGGCGTGCAGGTTACTTTCTCTTCGCTCAGGATGGCGATGTTTTGCAGGCGGACGGGCGGATGATGCAGTGTCATGCTGTAGCCCTTGCCGGCCAGCATGGGCAGTTTTGCCCCCAGGTTTTCTCCCAGGCTGCCCGACCACGCGCCGGCGCAGAGGGCGAAGGCGCCGGCATCCAGCTCCTCCCCGTCCGCGGTGCGGAGGGTGCGAATGCGGTCGCCTTCGGTCCGCGCGCCCGTCACCTCGGTCCTCCACCGGAAGGTCACCCCGCGCTCCATGAGGCGCACCTTGAGCTGGTCCAGCACCTGCCGCGGCCAGACGTGGCCGTCCCACGGGAACCAGACCGCTCCTTTAATGTCCAGGTGGATCCCGGGCTCCCGCTCGCCCACCTCCTCGGCCGAGAGCTCCTCCGCTGGAATCCCCAGCTCGCGGCAGCGCTCCATGCTGCGGCGCTCCTCCTCCAGTCCCTCCTCGGTTCGGCAGTACATGTAGAGTCCCCCCTTGCCGAAGGTGAATTCGATTTCCTCTCCCTGCTCCCAGGCCATGTAGATCTCCCGGCTCTCCAGCAGCAGGTCACGTAGCACCGGCCCCGATGCCTCCACGTGCTGCTCGCTGGAGGCCTGCCGGAATTTCCATGCCCAGGAGAGCAGTTTGGTGCTGAGGCGGGGCCGAATGTAGAAGGGGCTTTCCTTGTCCAGCATCCAGCGCAGCCCTTTGGCGATCATCCCGGGTGAGGCCAGGGGGATGACGTGGCTGGGCACGATCATGCCCGCATTGCCGTAGGAGCAGTTGTCGGTGCCGTCATCGCGGTCCACTACCGTCACCTCCATACCCTTGCGGCTGAGAAACCAGGCGGCGGAAAGGCCGGCGATACCGGCCCCGATGACGACGACGTGTTCGGGGGAATGAGACATAGGGAGCTCGCGGGTTGCGTTGCGCTCGCGCAATTTGGGAAAGAAGAGGATGGAAAGCAATCTGCCGGCCACGGTTCATTCGGCCGGGAACCGCGTCCGTTCTCAGGGAAGGGTCTTGTTTCGGCCTGTCACGCTCTCTCCAGCTTTGTGCGCCAGGTGCGGGTCCACCAGGCAATTAGAGGGGTGCCCAGGGCGGTGGGACCCACCCACGCGACCAGCTCGGGGAGGAAGGTATTGTTGACCACCAGGAAGGCGGTAAAGGTGGCGATGTAGGCGCCCAGCATGCTGCCGATGTGCCGGTACATCCACCAGAATTTGCCGCTCGTTTCGGGCCAAATCATATGGCGGAACTCGGCGGCCGCCAGCACGGTGAAAATAACACCGAAGACAAAGAGTACCGCGGCCAGGCGCTCCAGTGCCGGGTGGAAGGAGATTCCCAGCCAGGCCAGCGCACCCAGCGTTACCATCAGGCAGCCGGTCAGCAGGAAGAGGGGCACCAGCGTACGGTGGAACCAGCGGACGGGCCCCTGCAGCGTGCGGTTTTTCCAGTGAATGGCCCGGTAACCGCTCCAGGTCAGGAAGAAACTGAAGAGGCTGATCAGCAGCAGGAAAGGGTTGGGGCGCACAACCGACAGGTAGAGGGCGCTGCCGGCCACCCCCGCCATGCTCCAGAAATAGATGCGGCCGGCGGTCACATGCCATCCCTTGCCTTTTTTGGTGGCGATGGCGACGCCCCCCGCCAGCAGGGCTGCGAATCCGGCGGCAATATGAAGGATCAGTATGGCGTGGGTCATGGCGTCTCCGTATGCAAGGATCTTGCGTGGATGTGTTCTGCCGGCCAAAATAGGCAGCGGCCGGCCAACCGCGCATCCCAAAGGGACGCCTGTCAACATGGAGGGACGGATAACAAGGTCCTATCGTGCGTCCATGCGCTCGAGTACCGTGTCGGCATGGGAACGGGAGACAGGAATGGCGCGGTCCGCGCCGCGGAGGGAGAGCCTGTACCCCTGGGCGTTGCCGCTGAGGTTCACCACGTGGCGCAAATTGACAATCCATGAGCGGTGGCAGCGCAGGATTTCGGGATGGTCCGCCTGCTTCTCGAAATCCTTGAGGGTACCGCGAAGAAGTTTGGTTTTGGCTTCGCCTTTAACCCGGTAATAAACCTCCACGTAGTTGTCAGCCGCCGTCAGGTAGAGCAGCTCCCCGGGCTGGAGTAGCAGGCGCTCCTTCCGGTTGCGGGAGACCAGCTGCAGTCGGTCTTCATCCTGGGATATATCCCCGCCTTCCCGCATGCGGCGTACCTTTTCCTGAAGCTCCCCTGCCCGCCTGGCGTGCCGGCGGTAGAGCCTCAGGTAGTCCAGCAGCACCAGGGTGGCTACCGGAAAGGTGCCTACGGCGACCACCTGCAGGGTGGCGAGGCCCACGCGGTACGGATCAAAAGGCATCACGCCGACCGCTGCCGAAAAGACGCTGTTTGCGAGACCAATGGTCAGTAAAATCCATGTAATCCATCCTATCTGTCGTCCCACCGTCCACTTGGACTCCCGGAAGACGCCCGGAAGTGCCGGCATGACCAGGAGATAGTCGGCGGTCATGGCCAGGGCGCAGGCCGCCCCGTATCCCAGGCTCAGCAGGAGGCGTCGCGCCGGGGTATAGGCGTCCAGTCCGAAAGGCGCGAAAGCCGCCAGGAAGAATACCACAAAGAGGGAAACTCCTGCCGTGATGCCGGCCCGTTCTCGCCGGCTCATCTCGCAGGGATAGGGCTGGCTCAGGATGTTCGACATGGGGACGGGGGATCTACCGGCTCCAGGGGGGAACCACGTCGTTCATCCGGGCGTAGGCGATGGACTGTCCCACGTGTTCGCTCATATGGGTGATGAGCTGGAGCAACACGGCCTGTCCGTCCACCGTCTGTCCGTAAAGTTGCGCGGGATCGGTAAAGGTGGAGGCGGGCATCTCCTCAACTGCGGCCTGCACATGCTTGATGGAGCGTTCCAGGATATCGACCACCTGCTGCTTGCCGGTAAACGACTCGATATTGTCTACGTCCACGTCCTCAGGCGCGGCAATGCCGAGGGAGTTTTCGAGGTAGTAGTAGTTGTAGCGGGCGATGTGTGTGTAAACCCTCTCCACAGAATAGACGCCCTCACCGGGACGCCAGTCGTAGAACTCGGCAGGCATGGCCTCGGCCAACTGAAGTACGCGTGAGGCGTAGTCGAAATGACGCATGAACTGCGCGCGGAAGGGATCGTCGGACTGGCCGCTCTGCTGAGCGGCGGCAGGCGGAACGGCCGCGGCGAAGAGCAGCAGAAGGCTGAGGAGGGTGGGGATGGAAGTTTTCATGACCGGGTGGTTTGCCTTGAGCGAAGTATGAACCTGTTCAAGTTAACACTCGCGAGGGAAAGAGCAAGCGACCGGTCCGCCCTGCCTGCCCGCCGGGGGAGTTTGAAGATGGAAGTCGAAGCGGAAACCGGATTCATCAGGTACCGCATTGAGCTTTTTGACAAGAAGTGTAATCGTGTCACCCGGCCTGTTGGCATAGATGTCGGGATGTACCTTTTCCAGGGTTTGAAAACCGCTGGAAGGGTGGGCAAACAGGAATCCGGCGACGAGCAGCAACAATCCCACGACAAGGGCCGGTCCGCGTATCCCTTTGAATTGCCACGGTTTCATAAAGGATGTTTTGAAGGTTTGCTGGGTCCAATGGAAGCACCGGTCCTAGTCCAACCCCAGTTTTTCCATCACACGTTCCTTGTACGACCGTCCAACGGGAAGGATGCGGTCTTCCAGTTCAATCTCGTCGTGCGACACTGTGCGAATGCGGTCTACGTTCACAATGAAGGAGCGGTGAATGCGCAGGAATCGCCCATCGGGCAGGCGCTCCTCGAAGTCGGAGGTGGTTTCCTTGGTGATGATATTCTCGCGGTCGGTGTGGATGCGGATGTAGTCTTTGAGGCTCTCCACATAGCGGATTTCGTCGGGGTCTATGAGCCGCTTTTTGCGGTCTACCGTCACGTAGAGGGGAGCGGGGGCGTCGGGCGTCTCCCCGTTTGACGAAACGCGGGACTGCTCGAAACGGTCCAGGGCCCGCACGAAACGCGGGAAGGATACCGGTTTCATGAGGTAGTCCACCGCATTCACCTCGAAGCCCTCCACGGCGTAGTCGCGGTGGGCGGTCACCAGTATAACTGCCGGCGGCTCCGCAAGTGTTTTCACCAGCTGCAGGCCGTCGAGCTCCGGCATCTCGATGTCCAAAAGAAGAAGGTCCACTGCCTGATTCTCCAGGAAGCGCTTCGCTTCCAGCGGGTCGCCGGTGGCATGGACCACTTCGTAGCTGTTCATATTGGCGAGGTGACGGCGGATGACCCGGACGGCCACCGGCTCATCATCCACGATCATGCACGTCCATTTCTCCATGCGTTGTCGAAGGCTTGGTTAGGGGTATAGTGAGCCGGATCCGGTATTCGTTTTCGGTCTGTTGGGTATGCAGGTCGAAGTCCTCCCCGAAGAGAAGCTCCAGACGCTTGCGGGTATTGGAGAGTCCAACGCCGGTCTTTTCCTGCTTTTGCCGGGATACTAGAGAGTTTATCACCTCCATTTGCAGACAGGCGGGCCCGGCGTCATCGCCCTGCTCCACCCGGACGGACACGCGGACGTAGCTTTCCGATGAGCTCTGGCTGACCCCATGCTTGAAACTGTTTTCCACGAAAGGCAGCAGAATCATGGGGGCCATGGTGTAACCCTCCGCAGGGTCGGTCTCCAGCTCAACGGTCAGCCGATCCCCGCAGCGTATTTTCTGGATGTCGATGTAGTTGGTGATGTGTTCGATCTCATCGGGTACCGGGACTCTTGCATCCGAGCCGCTGTAGAGCATGTAATCCAGCATATTCGATACTTTCAGTACGAGCTCCGGGGCCTCGTCCGATTTTTCCAGGGTGAGCCCGTAGAGGCTGTTGAGCACGTTAAAGAGGAAATGAGGCCGGATCTGCTCCTTGAGGTAGTCCAGCTCCTTCTCGCGGGCGCGCAGCTCCAGCTCCAGTTTCTCCTGCTTGAGACGCTCGCTGGTCTCCCGTTCTCGGTACCACTGCCGGGTGATGTGAATTGCGACTGCAGGCAGGATTGCCATCGCTATGGCACCGGAGAGGTAGCCCAAGTCGGTGATTCGGGGATTGAGCTGCTGGATCTGCAGCTCTGCGACCACTACGAAGAGTCCGATTGAGATCATCAGTTCCAGCCAGGCCGCCGCGATGAAGGTGAAGACGGTAAAGAGGCCAAAGAGAAAGAATCGGCGCCGCAGCAGGTAGCGAGGGACCAGATAGTAAAGCAGGAAGTAGGTGGTGGTGGCCAGCACCGGCAGCAGGAAGGCTACGAAGATGAGTCCCTGGCGATAGCCGTAGCCATCCGACGGGGAGCTGAAAAGAAGGACCATCAGCAGCCCGATGGTGCACCAGAAGGCGATATGTGCAAGCCTGGTAGTGATAGCTGCGTGGATTACATGGTCAGTATCCGCATTAGCATGCTAAGTTACCATGTTGAATCGACGAACCGCGGTTTTCAGTGGATGGGCGTAGGCAACCCACCCGCCTGTGGTCCCTTCCCGCTGAATATCGCCTGAAAACCTCCACTGGTCGATTTATCCTGTCATGGCTACCTGCGGTGTGCTAGATTTCCGTCGAACCGAAACCAAATCCTCCTGCTATGATTGAATTATTTCAAATGGGTGGCTACTTCATGTACCTGGTAACCCTGTTCGGAATCATCAGCCTCCTATTCCTGGTCCAATCGGTACGCCCTTTATTTCGCGGGGAACGCGCATCGCCCCGCCTGCTGCGCAACATGATGATCGCTGGTGGCACCGCATTTGCTTCCGGCCTGCTGGCACAGGTTGCTGGACTTTACCAGGCCATGTCGGCTATTGAGGCGGCGGGGGATATCTCGCCGGCCCTGCTGGCGGGTGGATTTAAGGTATCGATGATAGCCCCCATCTACGGGCTGCTAATTTTCTTGGGCACTCTTGCGGGCTACCTGCTCATCCAGTTCTTCCAGCCGTCGGGGGAAAAGGTATCGACCTCGTGAGTGAGACATGGCCTGGGTTCACACTTAGAATCCCAGGGAGTAGCCCAGCATCAGCGTGAAGCTACGGTTGTAGACGTCGCTGTTCTCCCCGCCCTCGCGCAGCCTGGACAGGCCACGGTAGTAGCGCCCGTCCAGGGTCACCACGCCCAGGTATGGGATCTGGAAATCAATGCCCGTGCCGAGCACGTAGCCGCGGTCGGACTCCCTGAAGGTGGCGTCCAGGTCGGAGAAATTCTCATCGCTGCAGCTGTCGATCTGCTGCTCGAGGCCCTGGGAATCGGTGAGGGTGAAACTGCAGTCCATGCGGAATCCGTAGACCGGTCCACCTGCGATGTAGGGATGTACCACCTCGGTGCTCAGGAACCAGAGTTCCAGCTTGGCCAGCACCGGCACTTCCACATAGGCCAGGTTGAACTCAAGGTCAACTTCCTCGGGGTCAATCGGCTGCTCGGGGTCCATGTTCTGAAGTTCCCTGAACTGGTCCACCAGGCGGGTGCCTTTTTCAGCATAGAAGATCTCCGGTACAATAGAGAGGGGTCCTATCTTGATGAGCTGCAGGGAGATGCCCGCCTGAAGCCCCATGACATTGCGCGCATTTTCTGCATCGGGTCCAATAAATTCGGACAGGTTCACGCCGCCTTTCAGTCCCAGCTGGGCATGGGAGAGGGCGGGTGTGAGAACGATCAGTGAAAGAAGGGACAGTACGGTGATCAATCGCTTCATGGGAGCTCTCGTTTTCAGGTATTGGATGCGGAAATCTGTTCCTAAAATATCAGAAACGCAATTTTTGGTCAGCATGCTTTCCGCGGATCCGGTCCGCCACGCCGTTCAGGGCCCATGCTCTACCAAGCGGACAGATGCTAGAGCATACGTTCCAGCGCGTGTACGAGGGCGTTGATCTCCTCCTGTGTGTTGTAGTAGTGCGGGGAAACGCGCAGATTGGTCTCCGTCTGCTTTTCGTCCATGTCAATGACGGCATGGTGGCGTCGGTTCGCGCTGGTGTTGATGTCGATTTCACGGAGCGGCTTGACCAGGGAGGTGGCGTCGACCCCATCGAAGGACACGGTGACGATGGCGCAGCGTTTGGCCCCGCGGTCCAGCAAACGGGCGCCCGGCAGCTCGCCCAGCTGCTGTCGGGCGTACGCCGCAAGTTCACCACATCGGCTTTGGATGGTGTCCAAACCCACCTTGAGGGCGTAGTCGGCGGCCATACCGAGACCCGCCACCAGGGCATAGGGGAACTCCCAGTTTTCAAAACGGCGGGCGCTCTCCTCCAGGCGAAATCGGTCGGCGGAAATCCACTGCGCCCCATGCGTGTCGGGAAAGAGGGGATGGAGGCCGTTTTCCAGCACCCGGTCTGCCACGAAAAGGAAACCGAGTCCCCGGGGACCCCGCAGGAACTTCCGCGAGGTGGCGGCCAGAAAATCGCAATTCAGATCAGAGACGTCCACCGGCATCTGCCCCACCGCCTGGCAGGCGTCCAGCAGGAAGGGCAGCTCCGCCGCGCGGCAGATCTCCCCCACGGCGGCTGCCTCCTGCACCAGTCCGGAGTTGGTGGGCACCCAGCTCATCAGCATGAGCCGGGGCCGGTGCTCGCGGATCAGCGACTGCACCGAGTCGGGATCCACGCCGCCTCCGGGCTTGTCTTCCGCCCGGATTACCCGCACCCCGAACCGTTGGGCCAGGTTGAGCAGCATGATCTGGTTGGAGGAGTAGTCCACCCGCGTGGTCAGCACGGTATCTCCCGCCTCGAAGTCGAAGGCACTGAGCGCCTGGGAGGTGGCCACGGTAGCGTTTTCCACAACGGCAATGTTGGAGGGTTTGGCGCCGATGAGCCGTGCCAGGGATTCGTAGACAGCCTCGATCTGTTCCGCACGGGCATCGGCGGTCTCGTAGCCTCCGTAGAGAGACTCCTCCTGCAGGTAATCGGTTACGGCGTCGATCACCGGACCGGGCATGAGGGCCGCACCGGCATTGTTCAGGTGGTTGCGGTGGGCGCAGCCCGGGGTGTCGGCGCGCCAGCGTTCAATTGCCGGTTTGTCGTCGGATGGGGTGGAAGTTTTATTCATAACTCAAACGGATAAGCCCTGATTTCACCCGACGCCATCGACACGGTGAGAATCCGGCCGGTTTCTGTGTCGACCGCTATGAAGGGGAGAAGTATGGTTTCTTCGGAGTTCGGCAGGGCGAAACGGTGGGTAAGCTCTCCATCGGCGCCGAAGCGATGCACCCACAGAGTCCGCATGGTTACCGGCAGAGAGAGGTTGGTATACGTGGCCAGGAAGAGTGCACCATCCGGGCCACTTGTTCCCCAGGCATATTTACGCATTGGTATTTGCCGGGTAAAACGCATGGCCTGCACGAAGCCCAGGTGATCCATTCTCAGTGTATCCATTTCGGGCGTGGGGGGGACTCCGACTTCCCACAGTTTGTTTCCTGACATGTCATATTTCTCAATTTTTGGGTTGGCCGAGTATACCAGGAAAATCTCATTCGGATTGGCGCGGTCAGCCACCGGGAAGACGCGGTGCAGGTCGGTGGCCGGGACCTCCCCGTTTTCGAGGACCTGACGGTATGCTTCTGTCTCCAGATCGGCCTGGTATGATTCGGGTAAAGGTGCGATGTCGGCCAGGTGGTTGCCCTCCCAGTCAATCAGTTCGTAGAGGTATTCGCCTTCTTCGTGGGAAGGGCGCAGGATGTTGCCGTCCAGAGTAACGGTCCTTGAATTGCTGGGATGGTGGTTGGTGATGATGGTGCCCATCGTTGGAGGGGCGTCGAGGTCCGTGGTACGTTGTCCATAGTTGTAGGTGGTGACCTCCCCATTCTCCCGGTTGTACCGGTGAATAAAAAACTCCTGGGGGTCGTGGGCATAGAGGAAGGAGTCGCTAACATAAAGCCCAGTGATCTTGCTCAGCTCTCCCGGTCCACCCCCGCTTCCGCCGAAGCGGTTGATCACTTTGGATTCCTTATCCAGTTCGAAGATGGTTTTCGGCCCGTTGTCATAGAGAAAAAGATGACCTGTAGACGGGTCCATTTTCATGAAAACGGGACTGTCCAGCAACAGCTCGTTGGCGTCCACGACCAGTTTGAACTCCCTCAGCGTATCAGCCGCGGGCACCGCGGTTGTCGATGTGGAGTCGGGCACCTCCGAGGTACACGAAATAAGGAATACCAGCAGGAGAACGAACGGCATGTAGGTGAGTCGTTGCTTGTACGGTATGGCAAGCATGGATATGGGTTTATTAGTTGATAATACACCTAAACGCAGGCCTTGCCCTGGCCGAAGAGCAGGTAGCCGAACACGGCGGCAAAGCCCAGGTAGAGGATGAAGGCGGTGATGAAGAGATCGGGCAGTCCCCCGGTCAACACCTTTTTACCGAGGATAATGCTGCCCATCATGAAATGAAGGAAGTTGCCCGCCGCCACCGGCCGGCTGTAGATGCCTCCGATGATGTTGCCTCGGGCCATCCAGTTCAGGAAGGCAAATCCGAAGAGCAGGGCGCCGGCCAGTTCCGGGAAGATAACGGTACCCGTGGAAGCCGGCGCATCAACGGCCTGCAGGATCTCCTGCGGGAAGAGCGAAAGGGCCAGACCGGCTGCTCCCAGGAATAGGGCGCTGCCCGTCATCACCCATTGGGTATTGAGCTGCCATCCCGATTGCGATTGTTCCTCTTCTTGTGTGGTTGAATCTGCATCGTTCATGAGTATGTAGGAATTAGCTGGCATTTCGATTCATCTCCCCTGTGTATTCGAAAAACCATCCCCGATGTTTTGGCGGGGCGAAGGGGGCAGGGAACGCCTGAAATTTTCATCAATCTTGCAGAAATGGACCGGAAAGGCAAATGCCGCCACCGATTGACCGCCGATGTGCTGTTTCCAGTGGTCTAGCCTGGAGGCCATTCCATATTGCTCGAACAACCGGCTCCAGCGGACCAGGTATGGTCGCCTAATTCGTTTTCTCGCCCCGGGTGCTTCCCGCCACAAGGATGCCTGTGACCCGGCCGTCCTCCTGCAGGAACTCCACGGGCGTCATGTCAGACTTCATGAAAAACTGCGTGGGACTTTCAGGCAGCAGGGTGAAGGGTGCCCCGATGGCCGGCACCTCCGCGGTGAGTCGGCCGTCGGTCAAGGAGACGGTGGCCTCCCCTATACCCTCCATCCGGTAGGTACCTGCCAGGCGTTCCAGCTGGGCGGCGTCCAGTTCGGCCAGCACCTTTTCAGGGGGATTGTAGCCGGGCCAGCTGTAGAGGTCGGCTACCGTATAGACGATCTCCTGCATGAGGCGCCCCCCGTTGTCTCCATTGGTCATGACCACCAGGCCACCCCTCCCGTCCTTGTATCCTATCATGATGCAGCGGAAGCCCTCGTTGCTGCCGCCGTGGCTGAAGGCTAGGGAATCGGCGGAGATGCCCGGCCCGAGTCCTTGGCCGTTCATGCCGGGAGTGAGCATCTCCCGGGTGGTCGACTGGCTTAAAATGGTGCCTTCTCCTCCGGCGTAACTCTGCTGTACCTGCAGCACATAGCGGGCCAGGTCCGAGGGCGTAGTCCAGAGGCCCGCGGCGGCCATCTCCGGATAGACGTGCCAGTTTCCGTCGATCTTGCTGCCGTCGGAACGGTAGGCGGAGGCGGCGCGCCCGTGCATGGACTCGGGCAGGGGTTGCCGGTAGGTGCTGGCGTGCATGCCGGCCGGTTCCAGCACACGCTCCTGCAGGAGCTGCGGAAAGGGTTTTTCGGCCACATCGCTGATCATGAGCTGCATGACTGTGTAGCCCCCGCCAGAGTAGCGCCAGCTTTCACCCGGCTCCTTGAAGACCTCGATGGCGTCCGTGTTGCCCTCCCCTGAGAGCACTTGGACCGTGGTCGGAAGGGTGTCCCTGCGGCTTTAGCCCGGGAATCCCCATACGGTAGTGCCGGCTGTATGATTGAGGATGCGGCGGAGGGTGACCTTCTCGTTTTCGGTAAACCCGTTGCCTTGCAGCTGCCAGCTCTGCAGGTAGGCGTTGACGTCGCGGTCCAGTTCGATGAGTCCATCCTCAGTCATGTCGAGGGCGGCCAGTGCGGCCACCGGCTTGCTGATGGAGGCGGCCTGAAAGAGGGTTTCGGTGGTGACGGGCCGGTCCTCTTCACGGTCCGCCATGCCGTAGCCCCGGGCCCAGGCGATCTCCCCGTCCTCGATGACGGCGATGCTCACGCCGGGCACATTCAGGCTGTCCATGCGTGCCTGAAGGGAGGCTGTGCGGGGCTCCTGCCCCTGGATGGTATAGAGGGGAAGGACCGCATCTTCCAGTTGGGCGATGTGCGGGTCGGTCCGTGAAGTCTCGGGTGTGCACGCGGTTGCGAGCAGTAACAGGCACAGGAGTAGGTGGCGGAATTGCATGGGCGGGGGTTTGTCCGGGAGTGGTTTGAAGGAATCTACGGAATCGGAGGCTTAAAGTTTATGCATTCATATCTGAAGGTATGCCAAACTTTAATGGGTGCTTCCCAGCGCCCGCATGCACTACGTCGTTCCCAGTGTGGGACTGAAGAGTGCAGTCGTGGCCGCCAAGGCGATCGCCATGATGACCGTGGGAAGGATTGCAGGGAATTTGCGAACGGCGGCCCAACATTGTTTCTTTTTCTTCGTACCGTTTTGCCCGGGAAGAAAGGGATCACGGGAAGCCATCCCGTTGACAGCACAGGAGCGACAACCGAACGCGCAAACGTACGATCCATGTACAGCCAATTCTTTCACGCCGCTTTTAAAACTCTTCGCACATCGTTCATCCCGGCCGTCCTGCTGGGCTGCATGCTCCTGCTGGCGGCGGCCCCTACCCACACGGCCCGCGCCCAGCAGGCCGAGACCCTCTTCGACGGTATTGAGTCCCATGGCGGTTTCGGGGAGCTCGGCGTGGACTACTACGCGCAGACGGGATACGGCGGATTCGAAATGGAGTACTACAACCGCTCCCACCGCCTGGTCCATGTTACCCTGTCGGCCATGATCGGGGGCGGGGGTATCGGGGTCTCCCGCGACTTTGAGGACGACGAGGTACTCGGGGACTACCAGACCTATTTCCTGCTGGAACCGGCGGCCAACCTGGAACTTAATGTAGCCAGCTTTTTCCGCATCGCCGCCGGGGTCAGCTACCGGCTGACCAGCGGCATCGACAAGGCCGGTTTTGACGACGGCCATTTCTCGGGACTCACAGGAAAACTCACCCTGAAATTTGGAGCCTTCCTATGAAACGCATTGCACTGCTGCTTGCCATTACCCTTGCGCTGGCCGGAACGGCGGCGGCGCAGGAATCCGAAACCCTCTTTTCAGGCGATGCGAGCCACGGCGGCTTCGGTGCCTTGGTCTACGGGGGCACGGAGGTAAACGGACAGTTCACCTACCTGCAGGGAATCCGCGGGGCCTGGGTGATCCGCTTCGACTCGGGCCAGGCGCTCAACCTGGGCCTGGCACGATACGAAACCCAGAATGCTTTCGACCCTGCCGGATGGGAAGTCGCGGATGTCTCCCGTCCCGATATGACCACCGAGTACCGGGGCTTTGAAGTGGAGTATGTCAACCGTTCAATGAAGCTCCTGCATTTCAGCGTGCAGGCGCTTATAGGGACCGGGGAGGTGGAGTACGAGGAGGAGCTCTTTCCGATCGATAACTCCGACTCCTATTTTGTGCTGCAACCGGGAGTGAATCTCACGGTGAACGTGACCGACTGGTTTCGCCTCAGCGGAGGTGTCTTCTACCGCCATGCCGGCGGGGTGAATCTTCACGGGACTGGCAACAAAGAACTTTCGGGGTTTACCACCTTTGCAGCTCTGCGCTTCGGCTGGTTTTAGTCCAGCTCCATAATTTCCACTTCGCCCGTTTCGGTATCCAGCAGGGCTGAGGTGGCCCTGCCATCGAATCCGTGGGCAGTGCCCGGGCCGCTTCGTTCAGAAATTCCGATAGCCTTTGAGGAAACTGCTGATTTACTTCTGGGCCGAAACCCGTTTGTTGAAATAGCGTTTCATGAAATACCCATAGGCCAGACCGGCCACGACCCATATGGGTACGCCGATCAGCGCGTTTGTCCAAGTTAGGGCTTCTCCCATAACCAGTGGAAAAAGCAGGGTCATGATGATGTACATGAAGAAGGCGAAGCTCAAACCGCTTTTGATCCAGGGATAATCGGCCGCAAAGTCCTTTGCAATGGAGAGATCCAGGTTTTGGTATCGTTCAGGCTGACGTTCCAACCACCGTTGCTTCAGTGAGGATTTAAACCAACCCCAGATGGGAAAGGTGACGGCCAGAAGCAGCAAGGTGGTCGCGTTTATCAGGCAGGGAATGATCTCTCCACATTCAGGACAGTACAGTCCGAACCAGTTTTTTGAGGCGGTGCCGTTAGTACTGGACCAGGTCGCCTGCGGATGCCGTTCACCGCAGTGGGGACAGGGCACGTAGCTGCGGGCTATCCGCGGTTCGTCGGATTCTTGGTCTTCCAGCTGGACCTTCGGTACGCGGCGGCCTGCAACAAGTTCCACGATCGCTACGCCCGGGTTGATGATCCAGTGCAAATTGAGCCAGTTGGTCCAATCGTACACTTTGTAGCGGTCGTCAAATGTATTCATACCCATTCTTCGGTTTCAGGTTTTTTGGGATACCATCGACAGAAGCTGGCCGTATCGTATCCCGCTCATGATCGGATTCTGAATGTGAAACACAGCAACCATGTCAATGGCAGGCATTCGACGGTAACTTGACGGAAATACCAGTCAGAGGCAAGCGGTAGTCGGCATTGTTGATATACCTGTTGATGTTCTGTCTGACTCGTTCAGCGAACTGGTAAAGTCGGTTCATCGGCCCTTTTTTTGCTGTCTATGGTCCGTGTTCTTTCTTTCGAGTGGGATTGGAAAATGACACTACAACTGTTTCCACCCTCCCGTCGTGTACCGCCAACGATCCATGTTCCGGTAGAATGGGAGGAAAACAGTCTACCTGCCCGTGACGCTTACCCTAGAACAGACCGGTGATGGTTCCGTCTTCATCCACGTCCATATGTACGGCGGCAGGTTCCTTGGGCAATCCCGGCATGAGCATCATGTTGCCACAGACGATGACTAGGAAGCCGGCGCCCGCAGAAAGCTGAACGTCGGTGACAGTCAGGGTGAAATCGCCCGGCACGCCCTGCAGCTTGGGATTGTCCGATAGGGATGACTGCGTCTTGGCAATGCAGATGGGAAGATCCCCGTATCCCAGACTCAGGAAACGTTCCAGGTTACGGCGGGCGGTTTTCTCAAAATAGACGTCCGTCGCCCCGTACATGCGGGTGGCCACTGCGCGGATTTTCTTTTCCATGCTCTGTTCCAGGTCATACAGGGTCACCTGATCCGGTTCTTCTACACTGTCAGCCAGCTCCGCAGTCTTTTCGGCCAGCTCCAGTGTGCCCTTACCGCCTTTGGCAAAGGCCTCGTGGGCGGCGCATTCCACGTCCATTTCTCGGCAGAGGTCGCGGATCATGGTCACCTCCGCGTCGGTATCGTGCTCGAAGCGGTTGACGGCCACTACCACGGGCATCCCGAACAGTTTCATGTTTTCGATGTGACGCTGTAGGTTACCCAGGCCTTTCTTCAGGGCGTCGGCGTTTGGTTGCGCCAGCTTGTCCTGGTCCGGGGAGACGCCCCCGTGGAATTTCAGCGCCTTGGCCGTGGCTACCAGCACTACGGCGGAGGGCCAGAGGCCGGAGGAGCGGCAGACGATGTCAAAGAATTTTTCCGCGCCCAGGTCGGCTCCGAAACCGGCTTCCGTCACCACGTAGTCCGAGAGTTTGGATGCGATCCTGTTGGCCAGCACGCTGCTGGTGCCGTGGGCGATGTTGGCGAAGGGGCCGGCATGCATGAGCACTGGCACGTGCTCCAGGGTTTGCACCAGGTTGGGCATGATGGCTTCATTGAGGGTGACCGCCATGGCCTTGTGGGCGCCGAGGTCGCGGGCCCGGACGGCCTCCCCCGAACGGGTGTAACCTACGACGATGCGCCCCAGGCGCTTCTTGAGGTCGGCGCGCGACTGGGCCAGGGCCAGGATGGCCATGATTTCGGAGGCGGCCGTAATCAGGAATCCCGACTCGCGGGGGATGCCGTTTACGCGTCCCCCGAGTCCCACGACGATCCGGCGCAGGGCGCGGTCGTTCATATCCATGGCCCGGTTCCACAACGGCTGGGTGACATCGATGTCTAACTCGTTGCCCTTGAAGATGTGATTATCCAGCATGGCGGCCAGCAGGTTGTGAGCGGTGGAGACGGCGTGCATGTCACCGTTGAAGTGAAGGTTGATGCGCTCCATGGGAATGACCTGCGACCAGCCGCCGCCGGTGGCCCCGCCCTTGATGCCGAAAACCGGTCCCAGCGAGGGCTCCCGCAGTGTGATTATGGTGTCACGGCCCAGCCGGTTGAGTCCCTGTCCCAGTCCCACCGAGGTCAGCGTCTTTCCCTCCCCGGCTGGTGTGGGGGTCATGGCGGTGACCAGTATAAGTTTTCCGTCCGGGCGCGAGGACAGCTTGTCCAACACCCGAAGACGGATCTTGCCGGTGTACTTGCCGTAAAATTCGAACTCCTCCTCTTCCAGTCCCAGTTCAGCCATAAAATGGCGCATGTGTTTCATGGGGGCCTGCTGTGCGATGGCGATGCTCTCTTTCATGATGTGTGGGGTCTGTAGTAATGGTTATAAGCTTTGCGGCCCAAGATGGGAAACAGGGTCCTGCAACCTCGTACGATATTGGCGATCGAGGCGTAGGGAAATCCCTGAAATGCGGTCTCTCCTACCTTTCCTGCGGAAATTTACGTAGCATGTAGAGGTCAACCGCAACGCAAAGCCCGACGACATGAAGAATCGAATCGACGAAACGCGGCCGCAGGCCGCCCGGGGAAACAGGCTGCGCCGCTGGACCGGCCTGGCGCTGGTGCTTCTTACGGGATTTCTTTTCACCAGCTGCGCGCCCGAATCCATAGGCTTCGCCGAAGCGGCCGTCAAGGAGCCGCTGGGATTCTGGTATGGACTCTGGCACGGCATTATCTGTCCCATCACCTTTGTGATCTCCCTGTTCGACTCCGACGTGGCCATCTACGCCATCTACAACAACGGCGCATGGTACGACTTCGGTTTCGTGCTTGGGGTGGGCACCCTCATGGGCGGCTCGCGCTCGTCGTAGATCCGATCGCTTCGGCCCTTGCTGCACCTACCAGCCTGAAAAGGCCTCCTCGCCGCCCACCACGGGAAGGGTGAGAGAGGTGCCGTCCAGGTCCACCGTCAGCCGGGTGCCCGGTTCGGGCCATAGCGTAAAGTCGCGGTCGCTGGAGAAGATCAGCAGCGCGATGCGCTGCCCTGCGGGAATGACCTGGTCGTCGGGCTGCAGCTCGAAGCTGAATTCGTAGAACTCGCCCGGTATCAGGTCGGCGCTTTCCCGGAGATTGCCCCTGTTCTGGGGGTCGGCCCAGCCCCGGGTGATGATGTTATCGTAGATCTGAGTGTTGCGCCCCTCCTGCCAGGGGAGGGCGACCAGCCAGGCCGTGAGGTTGACGGCCTCCTCGTCGCTGGCCATGCGGATGGTGAGGGAGGGGACCCCGGAGATATGTACCGAGTCGGTGAGCTCCGGCGTCAGGTAGATGAGCCGGTGGTCGGTGTATTCGGCTTTTGCCAGGGCTTCCCCGGAAAATGAGTAGTTGTCTGTCAGCGTCTCGCGACCCTGCGGTCCGGGAGCGTCCAGGGTGAGTCCTCCCTGCCGCGGTGCGCCGGCGGTCAGCCGCAGCGTGACGGGGGAGGCCGCCGGGTTGGGGAAGTCGGCGTAGGCGGTCGGATTCTCGCGGTCATCTCCCTCGCGCACGATATGTGCCTTGTCGGTCTCGTTTTCCACCCCGTTTTCCACCCCGAAGAGGTAGCGCGTGAACCACCTGTTCATCATGGGCGTGGGCGGTGATCCTCCGTGACCGCCCTGGTGGTAGTAAATCTGTGCGGGCAGGCCCATTTCACGGGCTTTGCGATAGATCCGGTAGCTGTGCTCGGGCATCACGTTCCAGTCGTTGAAACCGTGGGACATCAACAGGGCCGCCGTCATGTTTTCCATCTCGTTCAGGTAATCACGTCCGGCCCAGAAGTCATTGTAATCGCCGGTAATGCGGTCCTGATTCTGTGCCATGATGGAGTCACGGTAGACCGAGTCGGCGTAGGCCCGGCTCTCGGGGAACCCGCTGTGGATGAAATCGTAGAGCACGTCGATGTCCTCGCCCAGGTAGCCTCCCGGGTGACGCACCAGCCCGTGAGAGCGGTAGTAATGGTAGTAGGAAGTGTTGGGCGCCACGGGAATGATCACCTCCAGTCCCTCCACGCCGGTGGTGGCTGCGGCCAGCGGCAGGGTGCCGTTGTAGGAGGTGCCGGTCATGCCCACCTTGCCGGAAGCCCAGAAGGCCTCCACCTGCTCGTCGCCCTCGCGGGTGGTGAAACCCCGTGCACGGCCGTTGAGCCAGTCGATGACCGCCTTGGGCGCCAGCGATTCGTTTTCCCCGCCCACCGTAGGCGATCCCTCCGAACGGCCGGTACCGGGGGAGGAGGAGTGCACTACCACGAATCCGCGCGGCACCCAGGTCTCTACATGGGAGCTGGAAATCATCTCCTGGTCGCTGCGGTGGCGGATGGGGGCGGGATGGGCACGCTCAGGCGGCCGCTCGCCGATCTCGTGACGTACGTCCCAGAAGATGCTGTCCACCAGCCCGGCCACGCCGGAGTAATAGGGGCTGGTTTCGTAGATCACCGGCAGCTTCAGGTCGCCCGATTCGGTCTGGGCGGGACGGGTGACGTCCACGTGCACGCGGTCGCGCTGGCCGTCTCCGTCGGTGTCGAATTCGGTTTCCACCCAGAGGTGGTGGCGTATCCATTCCTCAGGGTTGTCGAAAGCGGGGATCACCTGGGCCCGGCCGTCTTCGATGAGGGGCACCGTGGGGGTATCGGCGTCTTGTGCGGCGGCCTCAGGGGTGGCGGTGAAGAGGATAGCGGCCAGCAGGGCGAACAGGGACAAGGCGTTGGAAGCGCGGCGAAGGGTTCGTTGCATGAGAATGTGTGGGCTTTCGTTGGGGGTGGTCGGGTTGAACCGGCGGGTAATATGATTGATCCTGCGGAAAATTGAAAGGGTCGAGGCGCGTTACAAGTGTTCGTTGGACTGCCTGAAGGTATAGAGCGCTACCGGCGCCAGGAAGGTCCAGATAAGCACCACCCGCCAGAGCCGCCCGTCCAAGATGTTGAAGTCGTAAAAAAGCCCCGGCCAGGGATAGCCCATCACGACATAACCGAAGAGGAACTCGAAGGACAGGGTGAGAACCACCCAGGAGAATCCCACCATCACCCCCTTGCGCTTGGACCCCAGGTCCAGCCACGGCAGGATATACCAGACGTAGATTCCGAAGAAGAGGATGAAGGCGACACCGGAAAGTTGGTGGGTGGTCAGATCGTCCAGCAGGAAGGCGAACAGGTATTCCCGTAGCAGGCTATTCAGAATGGTTATGGGAATGACGGGGCACCAGGCGATCAGGTATTTCCATTTCATGGGCGGTACGTATGGTTTGAATCAGAGGATGAGGGCTACGACCAGCCCAAGCAGGACTGTCACCAGACCGCTGATGCGCGACAGCCGAATGGGACCTCTAAGTCCTATCCACCGGATTGTTTCCGGTGTGGCAAAGGGGAAGTAGTATACCGCAATTCCTGTGCATGATGTGAGCAGGCCCACCACAAGCAGTATGATATCAGCTGACCAGGATAACAACAAGGCTGCCAGGACCAGAATTACCATTAGCGCCGAGATGGCTAGTACCGTCCACAGGGCTGTGCGTCCCCGGCGGAGAAGGCGATCGTTGAACGCACGCAGCCGTTCTTCATTTTGAGGTGCCACATGGAATGACTTCTTTACCCTGAAGCCGAAACGATCCAGGGTCTTGAGGGTCACCGGCCTGGCAGAAGGATCACGCTTGCCGGACCATACGTCGATGGGAGCATTATCAGGTGTGGCCATGGCATTTGAAGCTGCCGAAAACTCTCTTGGCATGAAGCTCGTGCTAACTCTTCTCCAGCAGCTCGAGGCGGAGTATAAATTGTTGCAGGATCATGAGGGTTTTGGAATCACTTTCTCATTCCAAATATTCTGAATGACTACAACACGAATTGCCATATGGCAGCTCCTCCAACCTGTAAAAGTGTCAAAACAATAAAATAGAGCAGGTAGCCGAGAATCAGGCTTAATACGCACTTGGCGTAATCCTCGGAGTATCTCAAACCAAAAAAGTTTTTGTATACCCATATGAAATATACCATGCCAATAGCGGTAAATGCGTATCCCATGTAATCGCTGGTGGCACTTCTGCCACCTCCTGCCATCAAGGCAATAAGGGGCGCGAGGGAGAAGAGAATAATCTGGGCTGAGGAATAGAGGTTGAGGACCGCATGCTGTACGAACTTTCTTTTGGTACCGCGAAACATCAGGTAACTGGTCACGGCCAGGGACGGTGCCATGAGAAATATGAGATTCAACGAGAGGTATTTGGTCGAAAGCAGGATTCCCAGCCTTTGAACGTTGTCCAGAAAGGTCTTTACTTCTCCGGGCATGTCGTTCCGCATGGCGTCGTTGCCAATCTGACTAAAGGCCTCCCTTAAAATATGTTGCATGTCCAGCCACCCTGTAGCCAGGAGAACATAGAAGCCGCCCAGGAACAGGGCGTAGCGGAAGGGTTTCATGTAACGTCCCGGTTCCTCGAAGTAGGAAGAGACGACTACACCAGGCATTTTGAACAGGTCGTAGAGCGTACCCGGCAGGCCACTGTCCACGTTGATCACATCGCTTACGAGTTCCCGACCCAGCCGATTCAGGCTATATGGAGAATCGCCGTTTTCCGGCTGGCCAGACGCCTGCTTTTCCGCCGTTTGGCTTCCTATTTCCTGCTGCGATGCCACTGCCTGTCCCGGTGTCTCTTCTTGATTCCCCATACCTGTGCATACTTGTTCCCGTTTCGACGGGCAGTACGGACCAAGTATAGCCAAACTGCGTGAATTCGCAAATATGACAGCGGTCCTGAATCTCTTTTGCGGTCATCCAGGTTTCCTGCCTGCCACGCACCAGACGCGGTGCGGCACGGCGACCGGTTCAGGATGGTTCTCTGAGAGGTGGCGAGCGAGATCGGCGTCAAAACTCCGTACCTCTCCTGGCGAAAGACCACCCGATCCTACCCCGTTGCAGGTGCGCATGCGTCCCCTCCAGGCTTCATGGGTAAACGCCTCCTCGTGATCATAGCAAAACTGCTCATCCAGGTCAAAACCTCCCTCGATGACCCCGTCCACCAGTGCCGGATACTGCCCCGAGAAACCGGACATGGACCAGTCGGGATTGTAGCGGTGCACCAGTTCCTCGGTTTCCCGGGCCAGTGAAGAATGCCGGGCAAGGTAGGAGTAGTAGGCGATGACAAGCAATCCCCCGGGACGAAGAAGGCGGCGTGCTTCCTCGAGTGCGGCGGGACCGTCAAACCAGTGCCAGCACTGTCCTGCGGCAATCAAGTCGAAGGCCCCGCCTTCCAGTCCGGTGTCCTCGGCTTTGCCTTCCATGAATTCAGCTCGATCTGAAAGTTCCTGTTCGGCGGCCAGCTTCCGGGCGGCCGCTACCTGATCGGGGGCCACGTCGATACCGGTGACCCGGCTGCCCCGGCGTGCCAGTTCAAGGGCGATGACGCCTGGACCGGTTGCCAGATCAGCTGCAATGGCGTTCTCGAGAGGAGCAAGTGTTTCCAGGCGATCATAGAAGAAGTCCGGGAACCCGGGCCGGTACCGGGCATAGTCGCCGCTATGCCGGCCGAAATCGATTTCACTCATGGAGTATTGCTATGGGTTTGAACTAAAAAAAAGACCGGTTCCGCGGATAAGTCAACCGCAAAACCGGTCTTTTTAAATGAAGCCCGTTGCCGTTTTTAACCGGCGGCGAGCTGTCGTACGGCCTCGGCCATCTTGCGAATACGGGTGGCGTCGGACGAAGAACCCGCAGTGCTCTCCAGGTCGCCTGCCAGCTCACGCAACATACGAGCGCGGCGGGAGCCGGAAGCGTTCTCGGCCTCGGCGATCTGCTGCCGAAGGTCACCGATGCGCTGCATGTCCAGGGCGCGTCCGCGTTCCAGCTGGTCCAGGTAGGACTTGGCCAGGGCGAAGCTGGCCGGCCAGACGTACTTGGGCTGACCCTGGGCGTTGAGGTAGTCCAGACGCACGGTGTTGGCCGCGTCAATCTCGTTTTGTGTGAGATAGTCACTGGGCGTCAGCTCGAAGATGTCGAGTCCACGTGCAATTTCCGAGCTCACAATGGAGCCGTTGTACCAGTAGACCGACCAGCTGCCCGCGCTTTCCATCTGCTCAGCGCTCAGGGGTCCCCGGTCGTGGAAAGCGATTTCAATGGGGTTCTCCGGATCGGTCCAGTCGAAGATCGAGATGCCACCCTGGTACCAGGCCTGCACCATGATATCACGTCCCGGAATGGGAATGAGCGATCCGTTGTGGGCCACGCAGTTCTCCAGGGTGGTCTGCGGTGCGGGGAGCTTGTAGTAGCTCTCGAAATTCATCTGCCCGTTTTCCACGGTGAAGATGGCGTTGGCGCCCCACTCGTAGGGATCCAGCTCGCGGCACTTGGGCTGGCTTCCTCCGCCCCACTCGTCGGTGAACAGCACCTTGGTGCCGTCGTTGTTGAAGGTGGCGGAGTGCCAGTAGGAGAAGTTGGAATCGGCCACTGCGTCGATGCGAACCGGGTTGGCGGGGTCGGAGATGTCAAGCAGCAGGCCGTAGCCCTCGCAGGCGCCGCCGGCCAGGTCGATCTCGGGGTAGAGCGTAATGTCGTGGCATTGATCGGGTCCCCGCTGGATGGTTTCCTCCTCATCCTCCTCGTCGTCGTTGCCGCCGAACTGGGCTTCGATGCGTTCGGCGAGGGTTTCCCTCAGAGCCGCACTGTCGGCGGCCGTGGGCTCGCCGGTGCCGCCGCGTTCGGCCACCACCTGCTCCAGAAGGGGACGGATCCAACGGGGGGAGAGCACGCGGGGACGTCCGAAGACATCGGCCACGAAGGCTCCCTGCTGGCGGGCTTCTTCAATTTCAGCCAGGTCGGCCGGGGAGAGACCGTGTGAGGGGGCGTCCACCAGATCCTCAAAAATGCGGGGAGAGCTCACGATGGCGGCCTGCTCGGGGTTGTCCAGGGGTACCTGGATCACCTCGATGCGGAATAGCGCCGAGCTGGGATCCTCATCCGGCATTAGATCCACGCACCCTGGCAGCTCCTCTTCGGGACGCACGGAGGCAGAACCGGAAACATAGACATAAACGTTATCGTTATCGTCCGGGTCCTTCAGCACCGAGTGGGTGTGGGAGCCGCGGCACGTCTGCACGTTGGCGATATACTGCGGATTCTGCAGGTCAGTTACGTCAAAGATGCGGATGCCGCGCAGGCGCTCCTGGCTCACCGCCTGGTCCACGCCCTCCGTACCGCAGTCCAGGCGTCCACCGTAACCCTCGCCTGAGACAAAGAGAAGGTTCTCGTAGATGGAGACGTCGCTCTGCGAGGCAGGACAAAGGTAATCCACCACCAGTTCAGGCGAGGCCGGATTGGAGATATCCCACACCATGAAACCGTTGTAGTTACCCTGGATGGCGTAGTTGTCTTTGAAAGCCAGGTCGGAGTTGGTCACCCCGAGGAAACCTTCGGGAGGCGGAGTGTGCGACACTTTCCGCATGTTCCAGATGGCCTCCTCGGCGTCAAACAGTCCCGCCTCCAGTCCCACGCGGGGATCGGGGGAAGGCCGTTCGGCCTGATCAAAGGTCACCACGCTGGAGGAATAGGAGGATCCTGCAGGAGAGGTGTCTTGCATAGAGGAGGAGGGGGCGCAGGCCCATACTCCGAAGAGCAGAACGAAGGCGCCCGCCCAGAGTTTCAGGGGCAGTTGTGTGATGGAAGAGCCCCTTTTTGCGAGGCGTGAGAAGTGGTTCATGGCTGGTCTTGTTGGTTGATGGCTTGCTGTTAGGTGGGTGAACGCCGCTTCAGGGATGATTGCCCGGGTCGGACAGCTCTTCGAGCATGAGCTTCATGCGTTCAATTTCGGTAATCTGGTCGACCTGTATGTCTGAGGCGAGCCGGAAGGCATCTTCTTCCTGGGCGGCCCCGTCGGTGTTCACCAGGTTGCGCACCATGGTGACGGCGCCCATGTGGTGGTCGATCATGTAGCGGAGAAAGAGTCGGTCGAAATCGGTGCCTTTGGCCTCCGACAGCTCGACGAGCTGCTCCTGGGAGAGCATGCCGGGCATGTTGGTGTGGTCGGCGTGCTCCTCGTGGTCCATGCCCGGAATATGGATCATCAGGTTGAGTCCATCGATGTGAACTTCGGGAACAGGCTGCCCGCGGCGCCGCAGCCAGGTCTGCATGGTGTTTATCTCGTCGCGCTGGGCGTTGATGATGCGGGCCGCCAGGATCTGCAATTGTGCGCTGGCCCCGTTTTCGGGAGCCAGGCGCGACATGATAAGGGCTTGGGCATGGTGGCCGATCATGCCGATCATGAAATCCACATCGGCCTGCGAGAAAGTCATCCTCGCGCTGTCTATGCGCGCCCAGTAGAGCTCTTCCATCCGGTCCTCGCTGGGGGCGGAACTGGCGGATCGGTCTGTGGCCGTCTGGCTGCTTTTGCATCCTGCCGCACCCAGCATCAGAAGCAGGGTGATAAGAAGGAAGGTGGTACGTTGGGTGTTACTGATATTCATGTAAGGGTTCTGTACACTTGTCGATGTTCCATCTGTCACGGGTCCCGAGGATGTCAGGTGCGTATATTACGGTTTCACAGGGGTGCCCGCGATGAACAGTTCGCCTAGTATACCTCCTGTAGGGCAGAAAAACCAGAGTTTTCGGGTAGAAAGTATGAAAATGGGCTAAAATACGCGACGGGCCATCCGTTGCCTGCATCGCTGAAAATTTTACAAAAAATGGGGTTTTTCCCTGCATACATTCGCCTGGTTTTATCGTACGATGCTCGTCTTAACAATGGGGCCGGACGTGCGGTGGGAACCGGCCTCGCCAACCATCAATTACGGAATACAGGTACAACCTGGGAAAACCATATGAAAAGCTATTTGTTTAGAACTATCACTCTTTGCGCGACCCTGCTGCTGGGATCAATATTTGCCTCTCCGGCGCATGCTCAATTCCGGGATGGAGCGCAGCAGGATACCTTGACCGAAAGCCGCGACCAGATGCTGTTGGGACTCATCGACAACAGCCTCGGTTCCCTGGCGGCCAACGACCGGTGCATGCGGCGTACCGGTGGACACATCCTGCTGGGACTGGGTATTGGCTCGGCCGTCGGCGGCGCGGCCACGCTGGCTTTCGGTGAGGGGGACGACGCGAAGATTGTGGGCTGGTCCCTCATCGGGGGCGGCGCCCTGCTGGGCGGGGTTAGCCTGATTCCCCTCAAGGTGAAAAGCGAAACCGAGCGACTCTATCTTGAGTTTGAGGAGATGCCCTCGGAAACGCCCGAGCAGATCCGACGGAAGTACCTTTACTGGGACAACCGCTTTGCCGAGCTGGCCGAAAAGCGGCGCATGGAGCGCATTATCGGGGGCGTCACTACCATCATCACCGCCGGCGCCACCACCCTGGCTATCAAGGAGTTGGGCGAGGAGCGCCTGCACACCTTCGTCTGGCCCACGCTGGCCGGTGTGACCACCCTGTTGGTGAAGACCGACGCCGAGCGCCGCTTCGACACCTACCGTAGCGCCAAGGAAGAGCTGCTGCGTGACGGCGTTCGTGCCGAGGTTCGGTTGGGCGTGGCCCCTCTGCCCACAGGCGGTTTTATGGGTTCGTTGCGTGTGAGTCTTCGGTAACGGGGCTGGCAGCTATTCGCGGGTTTCCAGGGGCATGGTATAGCAGAGCGCCTCTCCTTCCAGAACCAGCGTGCCGTCGTCGCGGGTCACCGTGGTCCGAAGTTCGGTGATGGGCTTGTCGTCGCGCACGTCCGTCACTTCCACCTCGCCGGTAATGCGGTCACCGGGTCGGACCGGCGCGCGAAAATTCCAGTTCACGTTCAGAAAAACGGTGCCGGGACCGGGCAGCTCCTGGGCGACCACGGCGTTGAGGATGGCGCTGGTGATGCCGCCCTGCACGACGATCTCCCCGAAACGACTGGAGCGCGCGGCCTCCTCGTCGTAGTGCAGAGGATTCCGGTCGCCGGATATCTCCGTGAATTTCCGGATGTCTTCAGCGCCGACCTCCCGGGACATCTGCGCTTTCTGTCCCACCTCGGGTCGTCCGCTGGACCAGGTATCGCTTGAGTCATTGCTCATAGTGGTTGGTGTATGCTCTGGTTCCTGAGTGTGGGGACCGGGCGGAGTTCAGCCCAGCATGCTGGGATTCATCTGCCAGACGGCGAAGTTGAGTACCGAGGCAAAGGTCACCCAGAGCAGGTAGGGTACGAGCAGGCCCGCAGCCAGGGGATGAATGCTGCGGAAGGCGTTCAGCATGACCGCGATCACGATGAGCAGGATGCAGATGTCGAAAAAGGCCGGACCGCCCAATTCCCAGGCGAAGAAGAGCCAGCTCCAGAGGGCATTCAGGCCCAGCTGCACCACGAAAAGTCCCAGGGCGCTGCGACGCCGGGTGTGCCCTTCCTCACGCCAGATCAGCCAGGCGGCCACACCCATTAGGAGGTAAAGCACAGTCCAGACCGGTCCGAAGAGCCACGCCGGTGGTGCCCAGGTCGGAAGCGCCAGCTCCCGGTAGAACGTTCCGGCCTCCACCGAAGCCAGCCCGGCCAGGGCGGCGGCAGCGAAGGTGAGAGCAAGCCAGCCCAGGAGTCCGATAACCTGTTTGTATGTATTCATAGATACAATATGGAATTAATGCTTTATATGGTGCGGTATGGCAAAACAGTGGTGGTCTAATCTGTCTTGCTGTGCCGAATTAAAGCTCGATGATGCGATGGGTGACCCTTCAGGTCTGGTCGGCGCTCATCCACTTGCGTACAGCGGGAGGCTGGTAGGAAGCGAAGCGCTCCAGGAGGGAATCCGGGTTATTCTCCACCATCAGCATGTTTCGGTGCGGCGCCTTCACAAAACCCTCTTCCACACCGTGATCCAGAAAGGAGACGAGCCGGTCGTAGTAGCCGCCAACGTTCAGGATGGCCACCGGTTTGCGGTGGATGCCGAGCTGGGCCCAGGTCAGTACCTCGAAGAGCTCCTCAAGGGTTCCCAGTCCCCCGGGCATGGCGATGAATCCGTCGGAGCGTTCGGCCATGGCCGCCTTGCGCTCGTGCATGGAGTCCACCACGATCTGCTCGGTGAGTCCCCCGTGGCCGACCTCTCGTCGGACCAGGTCCTCCGGTATCACACCGGTAACCCGGCCGCCCCGCTCGAGAAGGGTGTCAGCCATAATGCCCATGAGACCCACGCTGCCCCCGCCGTAGACCAGACCTATGTTCTCACGTGCCAGGGCTTCGGCAAGGTTAACGGCCCCCTCGCGGTATGCAGGGCTTTTGCCCGGGTTGGAGCCGCAGTAGACGCAAATGGATTTGATCATGGATGACATGCTTTATGGTTCGGAAAAGGTTCAAGGATACAAATATGGCCTCAACCTTGCACCGGCAAATCGGTGCGGTAGACCACCCCCTCGCCTATATTGAGAAAATAGACGCGGTTTCCGGAGGGAGCAATGGAAAAGTGGGAGGGACGCGGGTCCATGCCCTCGATCCGGATCAGACGGCTGCCGGAGTTGCTGTGGTCAACGAAGAGGAGGGTGGGTGGATAGGCGGGGGGAATACGCAGAAACAGGTAGACGCCACGGTCTGTCTGTTGCATCTCGTAGGCGTATTGAAGCATGTACATCTCACCAGGCTCGTTGTCCCTGTTCTGTTCCACAAAGCGGTCGAACTCGTCGCGGAACTCCGGCCGTTCGGAGAAACGTCTCTCCCAGGTCAGATTGCCCCCGCTGTCGTATTGCCTCAGCACACCCTCGGTCTGCAGGAAGAGGTATAGCAGCGAGTCGCGTCCCGAAACGGCGACGCGGTTACGGAAAAAATCCGGTACGGTGCCTGAGGACAGGTCCTTCTGCCAGCTGTTGAAATCGGCCACGCCGGGCGCCTCGACGACGGGCTCGCCAAACCTGAACTCGCTGCCGTTTTCACGGTCGACATATAGGGCCAGACTTTCCTGCTGCCCGTTGGTGGGAACGAGGAAGGACTGAGAGGAAAGAATCCCGGTATCGATGGCGTAGAGAGCGGCTTCGAGGTCCACCGTGCGTTCCACATTGCCGTTTTGTCCAAAGGAGGTAAGCCGGAGCAGATCGCTGTCAGACACCAGCACCAGGCCGTTGCGGTAGGCGAGGGCGGAGACCGACTGGAACTCTCCCGGACCGCGGCCCCTGCCGCCGAAGGAGGCGGTGAGCTCAGCCTCCTCCGAATAGATGTTCACCATGCCCGTGCCGGCATCATAAAGGGCGAATCCCCCGTCGGTGGCTGCCAGGCGCGTGGGATTTGCGATTTCTTCATTTTCCCGGACATCCAGGATGGATTCGGCCTGGAGTGTGTCGGGCATGCCGGGCAGAATTGCGTTATCACCCTGAGATGCCCCGGAAGGGGGGTCAGTCTTCGATCCGCAGCCGGCCAACAATACAAAAGCGAGGATAAGCAAATAGTGTTTCATGATGATGGGTACTGTGGATTCAAAGTCCCCCGTCCGATCGGTGGCTCAGTACGCGTGAGACGATAATCTCGTAGCCGCTGTACCAGCGTTGGTAGTTGCGCTTTGCCTCCTGGTGGTCGGGGTGGTTGGAAAATTCCTTCAGGGTCTCCAGGCTTTCCCAGTAGTAGATCACCGACTCCGTGTTTTCGGTGTCATTGGCCCAGTACTCCTTGCCCAGGTACCCCGGGCTGTCCTTGGCAATCTCGTCGATGCGGTCGTTGAGGCTGTGGAAGTCCTCATCGTACTGTTTTACCCTCAGATTGAAGGTGGCTGAAAAAACGGGCTTGCCCTCGCGGAGACGCCCTTCAATATCGCGGGTACTGGGTTTCATGTCGATATGTGAGTAAAATCGGGATTGTCTCCCCCCGTTCGTCTTTCTGTTTGCCCGGTCACCCTCCATCGCCACCAGTCCCATCTCGTTGCCGGCCAGATCGAAGATTACAATGGGTGCGGTCACGACTGCTGGCAGTGTGGTGGCCGTTGAATTCCGTAATTTGGCCCGGCTTTGGCAAAGATGCAAGACATCTGCTCAGCCATGAATGGCGGCAGCCTTCTTCATGGAGAGTAGTTGCACCTGGACATTCGGGTCATAACCATCGGCGCACCCGTTCCTTGTAATCCAGGTAGTCCTGCCCGAACCGCTCTTCCAGGGCATGCTCTTCCGGGTCGATCTGCCAGGCATTCATGTAGAGCACGAAGCCGATGGGACCCGCCAGGGTGTAGGCGTTGGAGAATTTGAATACCGCGGCGAGCAGGAAAAGGGCGAGTCCCAGATACATGGGATTTCGGGTGATATTAAAGACGCCGGAAGTCACCAGGTTGGAAGCCTTTTCGGGCTCCAGTGGATTGACGGTGGTCCCTTTGCGCTGAAAAGAGAACACGGCTGCGAAGGCGAAACCGGCACCGCCCAGCAGGCAGGCTAGGGTGGCGGCCCGGCGGAAAGCGTCAGGCAGGTGGAATCCCGGCGTGAACTCTGCCAATCCCCACATTCCGCCCAGGAAAGCCAGCAATACGAGACCGGGCGGTATTTTCAGTTCCAGCGCGTTCACCGGCATTCACCCGGTCAGGTTGCTTGCGTGTCCCAGCACCAGCTTCCATTCGCCGCCCAGCTTCTCAAAAATGCTGGTCTGCCACGATTCGAATTCCATCTCTTCATCTACGGTGATGGTTATCTTGCTGGTCAGCCACGCCATGGTGCCGCCCTCGGAAACCCGCAGGGAAACCAGCACCGCCTCGGCCGACCATTCGCCGCCCTCTTCGATGAGATGCTTGTAGCCGGGCCCCACCTTCTCCCAGCCCGTAAGCCACTGTCTCTCCTTGGGGTGAATGGCCTGTATGTAGTCGGCATGGGCCCAGTAATCCTGGTAGGTCTCCCAGTCGCCCTCCTCGAGGGCGTCGGATCCCTTGCGCCAGGCCTTCATTACGGCTTCCTTGTCGTTGTCCATAGATCCATTCATTAAATGACGAATATAATCGTATTCATCCAACCGGAACCCTCTTTACCAGCGTTCCGTCCCGTTGTTCCCTGTTTCGCGGCTGTTGGTAAGCCGCCGGCCAGTCAGACTATCTGTCCCCGGAAGAGGGCCAGAACCGGATGGCCGCCCCGCCTGATCCGGCGAGTACCAGGCTGAGGGTGTCCCGGGAGCTGTACCTGCCGTCGGCCATGGTCACCGATGAGGGGTCCGCGTCGGCGTCGGAACCATCCATCAGGCTGCGCGCCCGGTAGCTGACATCCTCCTCCAGGAAGTCGAGAGGCACTTGCACGGTACGCCCTTCGTTGCCCGTCATGGCGCCCAGGTGCCAGGTATGTCCGCTGCGCCGCGCCATAACCACGTATTCGCCCGGCCGCCCGTCCAGGAAGCGGGATTCGCTCCACGTCGCGGGGATATTCCTCACAATGCGGAAGGGACCGGGACGGGAGCGGTAGGCGTCCGGATAGTCTACCAGCATCTGCTGGGGGGAGTAGTAGACCACATACATCGCCACCTGGTGGGCGAGGGTAGTCTGTACATGCTTCGGATGTTCCGGTGTACCGTCCAGATCGAAGGCGCCGGGCGTGTAGTCCATGGCTCCGGCGACCATGCGCGTATAGGGAAGAATAACGTTGTGGGTGGCGTCCGGGCGGGGGGATCCCTTGGACTGCTCCAGCCCGAAGACGCCCTCCCTCGTCATGAAGTTGGGCCAGGTGCGCTCCCAGCCGGTGGGCTTGTAGGCTCCGTGGTAGTTGACCATAAGCTCATGCCGGGCCGCGATGCGCACGATCTCCTGCAGATCGTCCACCAGCTCCTGGTGGTCGCCCCCGTAGCTGTCGACCTTGATGCCCGCGGCGCCCCATTGGGCCCAGGTGGAGAGTATGTCCTCTGCTTGCCCGGCCAGGGAATTCAGGTGCACCCATAGATGCACGTCCACATCCTTTTCGCTGCCGTAGCGGATGACCTCCTGTACGTCGTAATGGCCGGCGCGCGTCTCCTCCATCGTCAGCAGATTTTGCTCCTCGGGGGAGCGCCACGCTTCGCCCTCCAGGGAGTACCAGCCGGCGTCCACCAGCAGGGCAGAGATGTCGTGCTCGGCCGCGAAATCGATGTAGTACTTCATGACCGACGTGCCGGGCTCCCCGCTGAGGGGCAGATCGCCTGCAATGCGGCCGTTCCACCAGGGCCAGATAATCTGCCCGGGACGGATCCAGGAGGTGTCGGCGATACGGCTCGGCTCGTTGAGGTTTTGCACCAGGTGGGAAGTGGCAAGCTCTCCGGCTCGGTCGGCCAGCAACACCGTACGCCAGGGGGTACGGAAGGGTGCGGACACACGTGCTTTGGCCCCGCCGCTCTCTTCACCGGGCAGGGGCGCAAGGGCGGCGCGCAGGGTGGCCGGACGGTCGGGCGATCCGGTAAGGGACATGCCCGCGTAGCCGGTGAGGGCAGCCTCGGTGAGGGCGGCCCAACCGTTGCGCAGCTCCAGGGTCAGGGGCATGGCGGTCAGCGAATCGGGGGCAATCTGGCTGAGCCTGCGCGGCCGGTAGAATCCTTCGTAGTTGTCACCGAATCCCGAACGGCGCATGGCAAAGCCCGTGTAGTCGGATGCAAAGCGAAAGGTGCTGAGCTCCTCGCGGACGGTCAGGTTGTCCAGGTCCGGCTGCTCAGGAACTATATAACGAAACGCCAGTCCCTCGTCATAGGTCCGGAACTGCAGCTGGAGGGTGCGTCCGGGATCTGCCAGCTCGCGAAGCTCCACGGTGAGTTGCCGGTATCGGTTGCGTACGCTGTCGGCAGTCCCGTAGGGAGATGCCCAGGTGGTGTCCCGGCGATCCACGCGGATGGAGGTAATGGTGAAGGCGGAGTCGAGGGCCGGTTGGTCCATGAAGTCCAGGCCCAGGCGGGAGGGCCGAAGGAAGGACACCCCCTTGTAGCTGGCCTCGTAGACGGGAACGCCCTTCTGCAGCGAAAAGGTGAGCTGCACCTGTCCGTCGGGTGAGCTGATGTTGGCGGGACCTTGCGGCGCGCAGCCCTGAACTGCCGCCAGGGCGGCGATGGTCAGGAGGGAAAGAAAATGTCGAAGGGAAGGCAGGAAATCGGTCATGTTGGCAGGTCGGGTCCCTGTTACAGCGGCGTGATTAAGGTCTCGGGCCGAATATCGGTACTGGCCACAAGTTACCAACTGGGTGGGAAATGGCAAGTGAAGGCAGGCAGGGTGGAATGGGCATGCCTACAGGTTGACGACCAAGCCCAGTGTGGGAAGGGTACTGGAGTTGTCCACATTCTCGATGGGCACGATTTGCCGCGGTACAACGGGCGATCCGTCGGTATTTCGGGCAAGGCCGTACTCGGGTGGATTGGGGAGATTGCTGCCCAAAACGTTGGAAACCTCGAAATATAGATTCAGCGACCAGCGGTTGAAATTCCATTTCTTGTCAATGCGGACGTCGAGGGTATTGTACACATCCAGCCGCTGATCACCCAGGTTGCCGTAGTTAAACTTCAGACGGGGATAGCTCTCCTCGCTCGCTTCCCGATCCAGTTCCGGGTAGGGTGCGCCTCCAAGGATTCTGAGCCTCGCTCCGACTTCCCAGTTGCGTGGAAGCTGGTACCCGCCGGTAAAGGTGAGCAGGTGGCGGTTGTCCCATCGTGAAGGGAGATAATTGTCAGATTCCAGCCCGGTGAATTCGCTCCGGTAGAGGGTATAGGCGAGGATGCCGTAGAGATTGGACCGCAGTTTTTGCTGTACGGTAAATTCAAGACCGTAGGCGCGTCCCTTCCCCTCGCTGCGTACCGCCTCGTTACCGAAGATGTCAAAGTCTGCTCCGAGGTTGGCCAGGGAGACGCCGTCAGCAGTGGATACCGGGTAGGCGGAGTATTGCTTGTAGAAACCCTCCAGGGAGAACTCGGTCGACCTGCGGGGAGTAAATCCTATGCCGGCCACGTAATGATCGCTGCGGATGTAGTCAGCGTCCCTGTTCGCAAAGTGTCCCTCTTCCCGGTAGCCCAGAAGAGTAGTGGGAGGCAGCTTGTAGTAGCGCCCGACCGAGGCATTGACCTCCCATCGGCTCTCCGGGTCCAGCTCGTACGAAAGAGCCACACGCGGGGAAAGCGTTTCCCAGAGATTGGCGCCTCCGCGGGTAAAGCTGTTGCCGTCCGTCCGAACTCCAACGGAGGCCGTCAGTCGCCCCTGCATCCATTCGCGGGTGACCTGCCCGAACAGTCCGTAGCGCCAGTAGTTGAAGTTACTCGTGAAAGACACCTCGTCAGAGCTGCGAAAGCTGCTCGAGCGGTAGCTGACGTTTTCTGCCATGAAGCCTGCGTTGACAGTCCAGGGTCCAATAAAACGGTTGTATTCGCTGCGGAGAGTGTTGTTCCAGCGGCGGCTCTCGGTGTTCTGAATAAGACCCTCTTGGTTCGCGTTGTCACGGTAGCGGCTGAAAGCGTTGTCGAAGGCGCTGGTGCTCAGGCTGGAAAGCAGGTAGCCGTCGTAGTTGCGGAAACGGTGTCGCCAGCTTATGCCCCCGGTGCTGCTCCACTGTTTGATAATGGGCACCTGGTCGAGAGTGGCCTGCTGCTCCGGTGTGATGTTGTCAGGCTTGTTGATGCGAAAGTCGTCAACCGAGCCCACGCCGGTGACATTGAGTTCGTTGTAGGCGTCGATCTTATGGTTTAGCTTGTACTGGTAGTCCCAATAGTCCGGCAGGAAGGGAAGGTCGATGAGTTGGAAAAGAAGTTGCAGGTAGGAGCGCCGGACGGATGCGATAAAGGTGGTTTTGGAATAGGACTCACCGGAAGGCGTGAAAAGGGGTCCCTCCACCGTCAAGGCCGTCTCACTGGCTCCCACCCTGAGGTTGGCGTCGAGCTGGCGCGCGTTGCCTTCTCGCTGGTTAAACTGCAGCACGCCGGAAAGTGCATTACCGTATTTGGCCGGGAAGGAACTGGTGCTCAGGCTCACACCCTCGAAAAATGACACGTTAAGCAATCCCACGGGTCCCCCGGCACTCCCCTGGGTAGCGAAGTGGTTGATGACAGGGATTTCTATGCCGTCAAGGTAGTATACGTTTTCACTGGGCGCCCCGCCCCGTATGATGACGTCGTTACGGAATCCGGCCACCGAGCCCGAGACACCAGGTAGCGACTGTACCACCTTGGCAATGTCATTGTTACCCCCGGGATAGGAGGTGATCTGCACCTGGGAGAGCTCCCGGCGGGAGAGGGGATTTTCCGGGGGGCGGTCGTAGGGGTCAGGCGAAACCGAAATCTGGCCAAGCTCGCTGACGGCCGGCTTGAGTTGGAAATTCAGATCGGGATTTCCGCCGGAATTGACGGTCACATTATATCGGGACACCGATTGGTACCCTACGAAACTGGCGGTGACGGTGTAGGATCCAGGAGATATGTTCTCTATGAGAAAATATCCGCTGGAATCAGCAGCGGCCCCTTGCGTCGTGCCTTCCAATACCACGGTGGCGCCCGGTAGGGTTTCGCCGGTCTGGGCATCGGTTACGTATCCGGCGAGCGTTCCTGTATTCTGGGCGGCAGCCGGCAGGGAAACGGCCAGAACCAGCAGCAGGAAGACCGTCCAACTGCTGAAAAGAACGTGTCGCACAGCCAAGCGGTCCGATTGAATTAGTGCAGGCATCGAGCTCAAGGATTAGGTTGTGAGTCGCGATGCGTGGGAGAAAATCCCGGGCGCATCGTGGGGACCCTAAATGCCGATGGGATATCCAACGTTCCGGATTTAACTGCTGAAGGTCAGGAAGTGACGTTTCCAGACCCCGGTGTTCTTTCGGGCACGGTGTCCGTCATGACCGGCTGCATCCGTTGATTCATAGCCTTAGATGAATGTGCCTATTCGGCCAGGGGACGTATCCCACCTTTGAACACCATGGCGGGGGCGGATAGTTCTCCCAGCTGCTCCAGTGGATGGCGCCGGAAAACCGCGATGTCCGCCTTTTTACCGGCCTCCAGGCTGCCCAACTGGTCCGCCACGCCCGCATGCCGGGCGGCGTTGATGGTGGCCGACTGCAGGGCGTCGTACGTCGACATGCCCGCCTCCTCGTACAGCGCAAGCTCGCGGTAGACACTCTCTCCGGCGGGGATGTTACCGGCGTCGGTGCCCAGGGCGATGGGTATATCATGATCCAGCCAGCGGGTGAAGTGGCTCATCACGCTGTCCATGCGCTGCTCGTCCATGAAGGAATCCATGACCGCCAGGGTGGGAACCTGCACCACCTCTCGTTCGGCCATTGCCGTCAGCAGGCTGTCGGCCTCCCTGCCCGGTCCGATCGCCAGGTGCTCCACCCCGTCGGCACCGGCTCGTATGGCGTCGGCCAGGTCTTTGCGCGTGTCCACGTGCACTACCGCCTTCCTGCCGTGGCGGTGCGCGCGATCGACAATGGCTTCCATTACCGGGTACTTCATACGGGGGAGGGTGTCGTTGCGGCCGGCCGTGTAGATAATCTTGATCAGGTCCACCCCGTCTTCGACGAGGTTGTCCACCACCTGCCGGGCGCTGTCGGGATGGGCCAGTTGCCGGGCCGCCGATTCAATAAGGCGCTGCCTGCCGCGGTAAATGGTACTGACCGGGTGCCCGCCTGGAGCCGTGAGGGTGGGGCCGGCCACCCGCAGTCGAGGACCCGCCAGCTCACCGGACCGCAGGCGGTCGCGCATGTTCATGGTCATCGGATGCATATCGCCCAGGGAGGTGATGGAGGTCACACCATAGCGGAGAAACTTCTTGCGCGTATTGCGGAACTGCCGCGCATACTCCAGGATCATGGCGGGCACGCCGTATCCCTCAGCCATGGGAACACCGCCCAGGTGTACGTGCAGGTCGAAAAGTCCGGGCGTGGCCCAGCCGCCCTGCAGGTCTACACGTTCGGCCTGCTCCGGGAGCTCACCCGACGGCACAAAGCCGTGGATGGTGCCGTTTTCAATCAGCAGGGCCCGGTCGGTGACCACATGGGGCGTGTCGGCCGCCATGGTGAGGAAGTTGCCGTTTACCAGGGCCGTCTGTCCGCTGTGGGACTCCTGGCCGGGGAAGACGTAGACCCCAAGGAGCAGCCAGCCGGCAAGGGTTAGCAGAAGGATGAAAAGGCCCGCGCCGATCAGGAATTTCTTGAGTCCGCTCATGGTGTAAAAATGGATTCGGCAGAATGAGGGTATGCCAGTCGTGGCATGAGTTGAAGGGGTACGAAAAACCACCTCCAGTGTTATGGGCGGGTCAGCCGATCAGGAAAGAAAGCGGTCCCAGCCATTCGACAGGGTGGCAAGCAGGCGGGCCTCCTCGGAGCCTGTCTCCATCAGCTCAAAATCCTCGAACTCGAATCCGGGTGCCACCGTACAGCCTGCAAGGACGGTTCCGGAGAGGGGTTCAGCCGCCTGCCAGCAGCCTGCGGGCACCACCTCGCAGAAGTGGCCTGAATCGCGGGAGAGAATATGCGTCTCGGGTGGTGTGTGAGTACCATCCCAAACATGAAGCTTCAACCCCTGCCCGCGGTAAAGATTCCAGACTTCGTCGGAGGCCACTTTATGAAAGGCGCTGACCTCCCCGGATTCCAGGGAGAAATAGATGTGGGTGAGGGCGGCGCGGGTGCGACTATCTGCGGAGCCCGTTTCGCCGCCAGGCCCGATGCGCGATACGGTGACGTTGGAGCGGAATACTTCCTGAAAGCGTCCCCCTTCGGGATGTTCCTGCAGGTCGTCGGCTTTCATGTCAGGGATGGGTAGGTGGGTACAAAGACTATTTGGTCCGACGTGCCATACGCTCGACCTTCTCGGAGGGATCCGGCTGCTCCGGTTCAACGTCCTTCAGAAGGTAGGGCTGTTCGCTGAGATCCTCGCCGGACTGAATGGCGTCCCATGCCTCGCTGGTCACGATGGTTTCCAGGTTCTGGAGGCGTTGTACAATCTGATCCTGCTGCTCGCGGTTCTGCTCGAGGTAGTCGACCAGCTGATCAGTGCGTTCCTGGAGTCTGGCGCTGGAAGATCCAAGGTGGGACTCCATCTTCTGCAGTTTCCGCTGGTTCTTCATACCGTAGTAGATCATGCCGAAGAGGAGGCCTGCGGTCAGGATGCCGGTGGCGAGAACGACTATGGCAACGAACATAGATTGTGGGATTTGGGTAGGGGTTGCTTATAGCACGAAAAAAGGTCCCTCCGTGTTACGGTTGCCGGGAAACGGCTCCAGGGTGGGATGTCAGCCCTCCTGGTCAGACCCGTCCTTCTTATTTCCCTTGGTTCGTATTTTGACTACGCCGTTTTGTGCCTGCGCACCGTAGATGGAGGCGGCAGCTGCGTCTTTGAGCACCTCAATAGACTCGATGGTTTTTGGGTCGAGCTCACTCAGCGGATTCTCTCCTTTTTCGATGTTACCGCTGGATACGGACATCCTGACGCCGTCCACGATGTAAAGCGGCTGGTCGGAATGCTCCATGCTGGCCTCCGCCTTGAAGGTTGCGGTGCTGTCATCCTCCTTCGCCGTGATTTCGGCTTCGACGGCCTCGGATTCCGGCGTAGTACCGGAGGGTTCCTCTACGTTGGTCAGGTCCGAACATGAGAGCGGTACCATGAATGCGGCGAGCAGGATGAGAAGGGTGATGCGGGAAGAGCGATGAAATTTCATGATTGCGAAATCTGGATTGACATGGTAAAAAAACACGTTCTCTATAGTAACAACGGGATTCCCCTGATTTTATTGAATATGCGAACGGGAAGCCCCCGGTTTATGCCCGGGACCTGCTTTCAAGGGCTACTCCGTGTCATGCAGTATCGCCAGCACGCGGACGGGTCCCCCGCTGCCTCCCTCGATTTTCATGGGCAGGGCGATGACCCGGAAGCCCTGCGACGGCAACCGCTCCAGGTTGGCCAGGTTCTCCAGTCCGGCAATGTCGTGGCTGGCCAGGATCACATGGCTCCGGAAGTCGGTGGACTGCCCGTAGTCGAGGCTGGGAGTGTCCAGGCCAAGCATCTTGATGTCGCGTTCGGAGGTAAGCCATTCGGCCGCCTCGGGGTGCAGGCCCGGGAAGTGCAGGTCGGCCACCGCATCGGGCCCGCGTTCGGCGGTGCCCATGTAGCGCTCGCGGTCAGGCCAGAACTGCCCGTAGCCGGTGCGCACGATAACGATGGCTCCCGCGGGAATCTGCCCGTTCTCCTGTTCCCAGGCCTGAAAATCGGAGATTTGCACCCGGTAGTCGGGGTTGGCCAGGGCCGAATCGCTCACGTCCACCACGATGCCCTCTCCCATGAGCTGCTCCGGGGGGATCTGGTCCATGGTGATCCCCTCCTCGTAAAAGTGATAGGGGGCGTCCAGGTGCGTGCCTCCGTGCTCGGCCATGCTGAAGGAGTTTGCGCTGTAAAAGTGGCCGGCCTCGGTCATGCCCTCGGAATCCACCGTCAGCTCAAATTCGCCGGCGGTGGGCCAGAAGACGGTGGAGTCGTTATAGGCGTAGGAGAGGTCTACGATCTCGCCCCCGGGAAAGTCGCCCGTCCCGCCGGGACCCGCCTGGCCGTTTGGGCTGTTGTCGCCCGGCGCGGTGCAGCCAGCGAGGATGAGCATCAGTGCCCCTGCGAGTACCGCCTGAAAATTGCTTACCTGTTTCATGATATACTTTATTATGACTGCTATTGGAATTCGATACTGGTCTCAATATGCAAGTCAACAGGATAGGGAACAAGTGGAGAGGGCGTTCCCGGTTGTATAGGACCGTCTCAACTCCTGGTGGATTTCTTTCCACTCCGGGTTACAGGATTGTCTGTCTCCTCCTCTGCCGGCAGGTCGAGCTCGCCGCCGGATGATTGCCACTCGCTTTTCCGGCCGGTAGATCCTTCATGCGTATCGTCGGCCAGGAGCAAGTCTGCGCAGCGGTCCAATACGGCTTCAAAGCGTTCGCAGTAGTCATCTCTCCTGCGGGATGTCTGAACGTGGTAGGCTGAGAAACCGGCGACCACCAGTACGGTGAGCAGCGCTGCCACCAATCCGAACAGGAACTGCTCGCCTACCACGGCGACGAATCCGGTAACCAGTGCGGCTATGAATCCTATAACGGATAGCGCCATCGGCCCTTCAAGTTCATCCTCCCAGCCGGTCTGGGCATTCACTACGGTCTGCCCGTCGATCTCCTCGGCGGTGATCTGCAGCTTGCCGCTGATCCATTCCCGTCTTGAACCCTCGGATCGCCTTTTGCCTGGCTTCCCGAATTCGCGGGCGAACAGGGCGACCATCTTCTCCCAGGTGGCGTCGGTGAGGGAGCCTTGGACAAACTGCGTGCGTCCTGCCCCGGTGGGGATGTTCAGATAGGAGGGGCGATGGTCTTGCGAGGAGGAGGCTGCCAGATCCACGTACCGCTGGTCGATACCGGCGTCCGCAGCCGCCTTTCTGATTTCCTCAAGGGTCAATTGCTCTCCGTCGGAGGTGTTGCGCTGGGCCTGCAGCCGCGCCGCCCTCCCTAGAATGGAAGCGATTTCCGAATCCGTGTAGGTCTTTTTGGCCATAGCTGGGTTACGTATGGCGTTGCGGAGGAGTTACGAAGAACCGGCCGCCTCCTGGAAATCCCCCATGCCCTGGAATGGAAAACGAAAGATAACGTAGTTGTCTTCCGGCTCGAGGTCGTCCAGCACCTGCAATTTCTCCTGTACCTCGGGTGTGCGTCGGTCGATGCGTTCCGATTCCCGAAGGAATTTCAGGTAGATGTCCGCGCTCATTGCCAGGTAGGCGCCGTAGCCCTCCTGCCATGGGGGGAGGCGCTTGGAAAACATCTCGGGCAGCATGTGCAGTAGGTCGTCGGTAAAAACGACGGCGCGTCCCTCGCCGGTCTCCTTGTCGATGACCAGCAGCTCCTCCTGCGAGTCGCTGATCCTGGTGCTGTACCGGCCGGGCTGGTTGGTGAACTCCTGGATCTCCACCTCATTGATGGTCGATTTTTTAATGAGCCAGTAGCGGTCGGTCTCCGAGAGTAGCTCCAGGTCGTAGGTGCCTTCCACCTCCTCCGGTGACATCAGTTTATTGTAGGGCCTGATGTTCTCTCCGGGCCGGATTACGGCATCGGGAATCAGCTCGCCGTCTCCCACCCGGTAGATGGTATGATCTTCGGGATAATAGATCTTGTGCTCCCCGTTGTAGGTGACGGAGGAGGCGGAACCGTAGGGCGTATATTCGGTGGTGTTTTCTGGCGGATAGACCGAGCGATCGATGCGCCGTGTGACGGTCCCGTCAGACTCGTAGAACACGATTTTAAGGGAGTCGCGGGGGTAGCGTGGCCGGCCGGCGGTACCCTCGTAGGAGAAATAGGTGTCGGCAGACAGCCGCTGGATGTTGCTCATGAGCCGGTAAGGCCACCGCACCACATCCAGAAAGGTGCCGTCCGGCCGGAAGAGCTGGGCCGGCTCGCCCAGGGCGCCGAAGTCGGCGAGCACGGTGTTGTCATCCTCATAGTAGGCCAGGTTGTTGATCATATTCCCGGAGTGCTCCCCGGGTCCCTGGCCCGCAGCCCCGATCTCGTTCAGGTAGTTACCCTGATAGTCGAAGCGCAGCAGGCGGGCCGCCTCGCTGCCCTGGGTGCCCAGGAGGATAAAGTCGTCGGCAAAATAGAGCTGGGCATTCATGGCCAGGGCGTCCGGGTCCGATTCAAGCCGGATCACGTTCATCCCTTCGAAAAACTCGGAGAGTCCCATTTCCACGGGCTCTTCCGGGATGGCATCCAGGTTGATCTCGGTGACGGTACGGCCGTCGACGGTGGTCTCTGAGAGTACGGGTCCGTCAGGTGCGCCGGAGCTACAGCCGGTGAGCAGGAGAGCGGCCAGAAGAAATCCGGAACCGGCTGCCAGGAGATATCTCATAAGGAAAAAAATTGGTTCGGGCGAAGCCGAAACAGCTCCGCCTCTCTGTTGGAACGAGACAACTCGTAAGTTAGCCTTCCTCAGCAGAATCGCAAGGTATGAATGGAAAAGAGCTAATCCTGCTCTTCTTCGGCCGGCTTGCGGAACACCAGGTAGACATCGCGTCCGGACGTGCGTTTGTCGTCGACCAGTTCAAAGCCGGCGGCGGTGACCTCCTTGATCACCGTCTGAGCGGTAACACCGTGGCTGCTGCCGGAAGCCCTGCCGCCGGCTTCCGCCTCCTCACCGCGCGGGGTGAATTCAATAATGGCCAGTCGTCCGCCGGGCTGAAGCGATACAAAAAGACTTCTGTTGAAGGCGGGCGGGTCGGTGATATGGTGGTAGACCCGGCGCATGTAGATGGCCTGGCAGCACGCCTCGGGCAGGTTGGTCCGCAGGGGATGTCCCTCGAGTACCGTTACGTTTTCAAGGCCGGCCTCCTCGATTTCCTCGCGCAGTTCGGCCACCGACTCCTCGCCCAGCTCCGTGCTGAAGACCCTGCCTTCGGGTCCCACATGGTGGGCCACCTGCAGGGTCTGGTCGCCGTCCCCGGCGCCCACGTCGGCTACCACCGAGCCCTGCTTGAGCTCCAGCACGTCGATGAGCCAGCGGACGTCGGAGGAGGCGTCCTGGCAGGAGGCGGCGCCTGCGGCCAGCAGGAAGGCGGTGCAGGCGAGAAGGCTGGCGGAACGGAGTCGCGATAGGATGTTCATGGCAGCATCGTTTGGATCAGCATTAGGATATTCAGTCCAGCGGGTGCGCTTCCACGCCTTCAAACGTCATCTGCACCGGCTCGATGTAGCCTTCCTCGTCGAAGTACATCCGGTCGATAGAGACCGCCCGGTGGTGCGGATCGTCGGTGTCCAGTGGACGGCGGTGGTAGACGATGTACCACTTGTCGGAGTCGGGCGGATTGATCACGGAGTGATGTCCCGCCCCGCGTGCCACGGTGGAATCCTGCACCAGGATCTTGCCCACCCGTTCGAAGGGTCCGGTGGGTGAGTCGCCTATGGCGTAGGCCACGCTGTAGTCAGGTCCCGTCCATCCGCCTTCCGACCACATGAAGTAGTAGCGCCCGTCGCGCTTGAACACGAAGGAGCCCTCCACGTAGCTGTCCGGGGTGACCTCCTTGAAAATCTCCCCGTCCTCAAAAGGCTCCAGGCTCAGCAGGTCATCGCTCAGCTTCACCACGTTGCAGTGTCCCCATCCACCGTAATACATGTAGTGCTGTCCGTCGTCGTCGCGGAAGACGAACTGGTCAATGGGCTGTGCGCCGTTGTGGAACTCGCTGATGAGCGGCTCGCCCAGGGCATCCCGATAGGGCCCCTCGGGCTGGTCCGCCACCGCCACGCCGATGCCGCCCGGCTCGGTGTTGCTCTGAATGTCGTTGGCCCCGAAAAAGAGGTAGTACTGTCCGTTGGCCTGGATGGCGGAGGGGGCCCAGAGGGAGTAGGCGCCCCAGGAGACGTCGGTAAGCTTCAGTACTTTTTCGTGTTTGGTCCAGTTCACCAGGTCGGGCGAGGAGAAGATGTCAAACCAGGTCTGCATCAGGTACTGGTCGTTGATGGCGTTTTCGCGGAGCGCCAGCTGTTCCTCGCTGAAGCCAGTGAGGGTGTCAGGTTCGCCGTAATAGTCCGACAGCGTGGGGAAAATCCAGTAGGTGTCCCCGTAGATATTGGCCTCTGGATCAGCGTACCAGCCCTCGATCACCGGGTTGCCGGCGCGGGCGGTCTCTTCGTCGTCGGACGGCGGTTCGCCGGAGCAGGATGCCAGCAGGAGGATCAGGGAGAGGCAGGCAAGGAGGGTTGGGATTCGGTGGCGCATGGATTGGGGTTTGGCATTGATTGTCCTTGGCAATGAGCAGGTGCCAATCTGTACCGCCTAATCTGCCGGTTCAGAGCGGGAAAAGCAAGGGGCCGGCGGGCCTGAGGCGGTCAGATGTTGTGATGGGCGGCGCGTCCCCGGAAATCCTTGCTGCCGTCAAACGAAACGGAGATGTGCAGCCCGTCATCCATATGAATGCGTAGGGTACCGTCGAGCTGCTGGGATAGGAGTTCCAGCAATTCCAGCTCCAGGATCTGGTAGTCGGACGGGTCCGCTGGAAACTCGCCGGGCGGGGAATCCGAATGGACCTCCATGACGGTGGAGTCCTCCTCGCGAGTGAGTACGATGCGAAGAGTGGGTTCCCGGCTGCCGGTATTGCTCTGCTGGCAGACATAGCTGAGCGCTTCGTTGAGGAAGAGGGCGCAGGAGACCGCCTGCGTAACGTTGAGACGGACCGGTTCGGCCTGCAGCGATGGGTTGCCCTCCGACAGCTGAAAATGTTGAGTGACCAGCTCCACCAGTCCGGGCACCAGTTCGTCGAAGGGAATATTCGCCAGGCTTTCCGACTGGTAGACGTGTTCGTGCACCAGCGCAATGGACCCCACTCGCCGTACACTCTTGAGCAGGGTGTCCGAGGTCCGCTTGTGCTCCTCCTGGTAGGCCTGCAGTTGGATGAGACTTGAGATGAGGGCCAGGTTGTTTTTAACGCGGTGGTGGATCTCCGAGAGCAGCACCTCCTTCTCCAGGAGCGTCTCATTTAGTTTGTTGTGGCTGGCCTTCACCAGGAGGTAGACCAGCAGGGTGGAGAGGCTGACGAAGACCAGTCCCTTTACGGTCTGGTACCGGGCGACGACATCGGGGCTGTCCACCAGCTGCAGGAGGATGCGGTCGGAAAAGACGATCCAGAGCACGGAAACCACGCCGTATATCACAGCTACGTGAAGCGCATTCAATCTGGACAGTTTGTTGTATAGCTTCACCTTGATCGGGTCGGATAAACGGATCAGCGATTCCCGGCCTATGACGGTGGAGAGGAGACCGGCATTCAGGCTGGATATATACAAGATATTACATCATTTGCGGTACTAAAACAATTCTACGGTCCGATTGCGGCTTCGAGGGAGGAAGCCTTCGTCTATGGCCGAGCAGTTACATGGCTAATAAATATGCTCATTCATCTTCTCTTTCCACTTGATGTAGTTGCGGATGGCAAAGCCCCCGCAGACCAGCATGAGGGCGGCGTCCAGCAGGATGTTGCCCTCATGCGCCAGCTCGTAGAGAAAGTAGAAAAAGAGGACGGCGAAGATGGCCAGCACAATGAGGTTGTAGTAGGCGGGGGGTTCCTGGGAATGATCCATGACCGTGTGGTTTGGATGGAAACGATAGCCGACTGTTTACGGCCGGTGATGCTCGTGGGAGGCGTCCTCTTCGCCCTCCCCGGTGTAGCCGCGGATTTGGTCGTAGCGGGTGATCTGCTGCGGGCTGAGGATTTCCTTCATCTGGATATGTGCCTTCACATGTACCGCGCGGAGTTGTCCCTGCAGGCCTCCAATGGCGGTGAGCAGGGAGTCAACCTTGGATGAGGTGGCGCCGCCATTCTCAAAGAGATCGTTCAGCTCCCGCTCGGCCGCAACGTAGCGCTCACCCAGTGCGACGGCGCGATTCTTCATGCGGTCAAAAAGAGCCTCTGCCTGGGTGAGCTGCGCCTCGGTAAGCTCCAGTTCCGTGGCCAGGTCCAGCACGTGGCGGGGACCCGGGTAGTGGTTCAGTTCGGCCACCAGGGAGAGTCCCATGCCCTCTCCCTCCAGGTAGCCCCGCACCTCCTCGGCGGTCATTGCCTTAATATCGCGAACTTGCTGTCCTGCGTAGTCCGAATCCTGCTTTTGCGTGTTTTGGTTGTCCCCGCATCCAGCCAGGAGTGCAGGCAGCAGGAGTGTGGCGAGGGTGATTCGTGCTATGATGTTGGGAGTTATCATTCCTACAGGTCTTGGTAAGATTTTAGTCTGTGGTGATGAAGTACCGTATAGACAGCCGTTGCCAGGAAGGGCTCGGCCGAGAGGGCGATGCCCATATTAAGGCTGATAACGCCAATAAGAAAGACCATCCCCAGCAGGCGTGATTTCATCAATCTTGGTTTATGGTCGTCAGGCATCAGCAAAAGCGGGATGGTAGCGCACGGTTCCGGAGACCTGCTCCAGGCAGCCGGCCGTGAGTTGAAGGGCCATGAAGGCCTCCGGGGGTACCTCCCACGTACAGGAAAGTCCAAAATGATGTGCAGGTACAAAGCCGAAACGCGGATAGTAGGCCGGGTGTCCCAGCACCACCACGGCACAGGCCTGCAGCTCACGGCATTTCTGAAGGCCCTCTTTGACCAGCCCAGCTCCGATGCCGCTTCGCTGGCGGCCGGGAAGCACCGCCATCGGACCCAGTCCCATGGCTTTCAGCTCAGGGTGGCCGTCGATGGAGACCGGGGAGAAGAAGATGTGTCCCACAATTTCTCCATCCTCCTCGGCGACCAGGGAGATCGTGGGTTCGGTTTCCCTGCGCAGACGTTCCACCAACGCCGCTTCTGAGGTGGATTCAAAGGCGGCGGTGTTTAAGGCGCGGACGGCGCCGTGGTCTTTTGGTTCTTCTTTTCGGATGACCATACGAATGGTTCCAGTTGGAGAAAATACATATTGGAGACCTTCCGGGAAACACCCACTGCCTTGCACGCGCCGGGGCCTGCGCGTGATAACCAGAAGGAATACGGTTCATAGCCAGAAACAATCAACAAGTCAGCGAATATTTCATATAATTAATCACTTGCAAAAAAGGATCCAGAAAACCAACCAAACTCCGACGATCCCATGGGTAACGATACCGGTCAGAACAGCCACGCACAGGAAATGGAAGGCGATATCTCCAAATGCCCCTTTCACAACGGTTCGCAGCGCCAGAGTGCAGGCGGCGGCACCGCCAACCGCGACTGGTGGCCGAACAAGCTGAATCTTGACATCCTCCGCCAGCACACCTCCAAGTCCGACCCGATGGGAGAGGATTTCGACTATGCCGGGGAATTCCAGAAGCTGGACCTGAAGGAGGTCAAGGAGGACATCTTCGACGTAATGACCGACTCCCAGGAGTGGTGGCCGGCTGACTGGGGACACTACGGGCCGCTGTTCATCCGCATGGCCTGGCACAGCGCAGGCACCTACCGCGTGGCCGACGGCCGAGGGGGTGCCGCCACGGGCAACCAGCGTTTCGCGCCCGTGAGCGCCTGGCCTGACAACGTGAGCCTGGACAAGGCGCGCCGCCTGCTCTGGCCCGTCAAGCAGAAGTACGGACGCAAGCTCTCCTGGGGCGATCTTATGATTCTCGCCGGGAACTGCGCCCTGGAGTCCATGGGCTTCGAAACCTTCGGCTTCGGGGGAGGACGCGTGGACGTCTTCGAACCCGAGAAGGATATCAACTGGGGACCCGAGAACGAATGGCTGGCCGATGAGCGCCACGACGACGACGGCAACCTGGAGGGGCGCCTGGCCGCAGACCATATGGGACTCATTTATGTGAATCCCGAGGGACCCAACGGCGAGCCGGATCCTGCCAAGTCCGCCAAGTTTATCCGCCAGTCCTTTAAACGCATGGCCATGGACGATTACGAGACCGTGGCCCTGATTGCCGGGGGACACACCTTCGGGAAGGTGCACGGCGCGGCTCCCGAGGAGCACAACGGACCCGATCCCGAGGAAGCTCCCATCGAGCAGCAGGGACTGGGCTGGTCCAACGACTACGGCACCGGCAAGGGCCCCGACACCATCACCAGTGGACTGGAGGGCGCCTGGACCGACCATCCGATCGAATGGGATATGGGCTTTTTCGAGAACCTCTTCAACTACGAATGGGAGCTGACCAAAAGCCCTGCCGGCAAGTACCAGTGGGCGCCCAAGAACGAGGAGGCGCAGGAGACCGTGCCCGATGCGCACGATTCCGACAAGAAAAACGCGCCCATGATGCTGACCACGGACCTCGCCCTGAAGGTGGATCCGGAGTACGAGAAAATATGCCGACACTTCTGGGAGAACTCCGACGAGTTCGCCGACGCCTTCGCCCGCGCCTGGTTCAAACTGGTGCACCGGGATATGGGACCCAAATCGCGTTACCTGGGTTCTGAGGTTCCGGAGGAAGACCTGCTTTGGCAGGATCCCATCCCCGAGGTGGACCATGAGCTGGTGGACGAGAACGACATTGACGATCTGAAGGAGAAGATCCTCGACTCCGCCCTTACAGTTTCCGAGCTGGTCTCCGCCGCCTGGGCGTCGGCCTCCACCTACCGCGGATCCGACATGCGCGGAGGCGCCAACGGTGCGCGGGTGCGCCTGGCTCCCCAGAACAACTGGGAGGTGAACAAGCCCGAGCAGCTTGACAGGGTGCTTGACACCCTGGAGGAAATCCGGGAGCAGTTCAACCAGTCGCAGTCCGGCGACAAGCAGATCTCCCTGGCCGACATAATTGTGCTGGGAGGCTGCGCCGGTGTCGAACAGGCGGCCCAGGATGCCGGACACGACGTGAGCGTACCCTTCACGCCGGGACGTGCCGACGCCTCGGCCGAACAGACCGACGAGGAGTCTTTCGAGTGGCTCAAGCCCGAAGCCGACGGTTTCCGCAACTACTACAACCCCGGCCTGCGCAAGGCCACGCCCGAGGAGCTGCTGGTGGACAAGTCGCAGCTGCTCGCTCTTTCCCCGCCTGAAATGACCGTGCTGCTGGGCGGCATGCGGGTGCTGGACACCAACTACGACGACTCCGATCACGGGGTCTTCACCGACCGCCCCGGCACCCTTTCCAACGACTTCTTCCTGAACCTGCTCGACCTGAGCACCGAATGGAAGCCCAGGACCGATGAGCGCAAGGTCTTCGAGGGACGCGACCGCGACTCCGGCGAGGTGAAGTGGACGGCCACCCGTGCAGATCTTGTTTTCGGCGCCAACTCCGAGCTCCGCGCCCTTGCGGAGGTCTACGGTAGCGCGGACTCCGAAGAAAAGTTTGTGGATGACTTCGTAGCCGCCTGGGACAAGGTGATGAACCTGGACCGCTTCGACCTGAAGTAGGTTCCGCCTCAGCCAAATCCGAAAATCGGCGGCACGGCGATCACCATGGCTGCGGCCCAGACGGCGTAAACCGTCAGGTAGCGGGTCTGCCAGGACTCCAGCTCGGCAAAATTGCCGCGCCCGCGCAGGAAGTGCACGTAGAGCAGGGCCGACCATGCCAGGTTCACCAGCAGAATCAGGTTGAGTCCCAGAGTCACCGTGCGGTTGGGCGTGAATCCCCATTCGCTGATACGTCCCCCTATGGCCCAGAGCGCCACCGCATCAGCCATCAAGGCGGCAATAACCAGTCCCACCTGCAGCCAGTCGAAGATGCCCGGCGGCGCTTCGCGGTCGCGGGCGGAGATGGAATAGAGGAGGAGTCCAAGGACCAGCACCAGCAGCATGTCAAAGGCGATGAGCACCTCCCGTTCGATATCCACCGCCCGTCCGGTCCACAGCAGGGTGCCCAGGAAAGTCAGCAGCACCAGGGAGAAGAGCGGCGTAAAAATCCGCGCCAGAAGGGGCGCCAGGTTCTCCATGACGTGTTGTCGGTTTTCCACCAGCCAGGAGGCGAAGATTACGGCGCCGGTCGCCCCACAGGGCAGCAGCCACGACTCGAAGAAGTGTTCGATGTCCACGTCGATGGTGCCGAAAATCAAGGCCATGAATCCGGTCAGCACTCCTCCGCCCAGCGCCAGGAGCGCGTAATATATCACGAGCTCGCCCGAAAAGCGGATAAAGTCCATGCGCCCTTCCGTCCTGCTCCAGCGTCCCCCGGCGTAGGCGATACCCACCACCAGCCAGAGTGCCACGGGAATATGCAGCGTCACGATGGCGGTGGTGTCGCCCTGCGGCACGTAGGGATAGACGTTGGCGAAGACGCCCGCCGCTACGAAGGCCGCGGCCAGCCAGGGTAGAATGCGGGTGTCGTGCAGGCGTTTCCACGCGAAGTAGACGGTCAGCAGGGGCAATACAAAGAGGGAGAGGTTGCGTAGGTAGAATCCTTCGTGTTCTCCAAGCTGGAGTCCGAAAAGTTCGGGAAGCTTGATAAGCGCGGCGGCCGCGGTCGCCAGGCCGAAGGCGACCAGCGCTTCGGTGAGATTCTCACCTGACAGGTTGTGTTGGGAGGACGATTCCATGGTTGGTACGGCTATTTTAGGGTTCAGGATTCTTTGGCAGAGAGGGCGTGAGTGTTGGAAAGTACTTTGTTTTTCAAAGTATTGATGTAAAAAAAGTTGCGGTTCCGGTGCCGTTCTATTTTTGCGATTCGATAATCTTCTCAAGGGCCGCCAGGTGCCTCTCGAAAGCATCGCGTCCCTCCTCCGTCATATAATAACTGGTGTTGGGCTTGCGATCGACGAAGGATTTGTCCACCCCGATGAACTCTTCCTTCTCGAGGGTCTTCAGGTGGCTGGCCAGGTTGCCGTCGGTTACATCCAGATACTCCTTGAGTGAGGTGAAGTCGAGTGAGTCGTTTACCGCCAGGGCGGACATGATGCCCAGGCGTATGCGGCTCTCGAAAGCCTTGTGCAGGTCGTTAAAGGATACGTTTCTAACCATCGGAATAGGGTTCAAGACGGTTCACCGCTCGTACCTGAGGTACATGTAGGATCCGTAGAGGATGTGGACCGCCCCGAATCCGACGGCCCAGATCAGCAGGCTGTATGCCACGAACCAACAGGCCGCCAGCCCCAGTGCGATCTGTATCAGTCCAAGCACCCGCACGTCGTCGTAGGTAAATTTGCTCGCCGTATAGAGGGCCAGCCCGTAAAAAAGCAGCGTGACCGGGGCGATCAGCCCGATGACTCCTTTGGCGTAGAGAATGACGGCCAATACACCACCCGCCGCCAGGGGCACCGCCATATTGGCCACCAGCCGGCGGGAGGTGGCGTTCCAAAAGGTCTCCTCCCTGCGTTTGGCCTTGCGGTAGGAGAGAAAGATGGCGGTACTCACCGCCAGAATCATTACCAGCAGGGCCACGAAGGCGACCTTCGGCATGTCGGCGTACATGCTGCCGGGTCCTGTTGCGGTATAAAAGAGAGCGTCTGGATTAAAATCATAAACGCTGTGCACCACCCAGGCGCCCGCCAGGGCGTAGATGCCCGCCATCACCCCCGCCAGCCCGGAGAGCGACATAAACCTGGATGAGCGCTCCATCATGGTGCGGATTTCCGCGATATCCTTTCCGTAGTCCCGTTCTGCAGCCATTGCGGTTTGTCTTGTTCAAAGTACTTTCTAATTCAAAGTAGAGTAATGCGGGATGATATGCAAGAGGAACGGTGGAGGAAGTTTAAGTCTGTGGGTATGGTAGGGGCTTAATGGCAGTGCTGGTGCGTGGCCGACCACTGCTCGCCCGGCGGACAGTCCTGCGCATTGTCGCCGCCTGAAAGGGCAATACTGGTAAAGTAGATGCCCAGTATAATCGCGATAATCAGTCCAATAACCCCCAGGTTGGATTTCAGCGATGAACGCTCCTTTTCCATGCAGCAGTTTTTGTACTTGCGTCCGCTTCCGCAGGGGCAGGGATCGTTTCGGTCGGGCGTGTCAGACATGGCCGGGATGGGTTGGTGCGAAAGTATCGTGAATGGGGGACTCGTGTCCGCTGCCCGCAATCTTACGGTATACCGCGAGAAAAGCAAGGGATTTCAAGTCAGGCGTCTCCCTCATTTATTTTCCACATGTCTCCGCCAGATGTCCCTGGCCTGCTCCAAGGTTCGTATCCAGGGTCGGGTCATACCAGTCACCATTCGTTCATGCCCTTGCCTTCGAAGATCTTATCGCGATGCTTATTGATGCGCCGCGAGCGGGTCTTCGACTGCTTGGCCCCGTTGAAATGGGGGTAGTCGGGGATGCGGTTTTTCTCAAAGTCCACTTCCCTGCCGGCCTTTTCCAGCTTGATGGCCTCATCGATATAGGTGCGCAGGATCTCCTCTACCTCCGTAATTTCGTCGACACTCTGGAAGCGGATCACCCGTCCTGACTGCGTGTTCGGTCCCGGTTTCTCCAGCAGCTTGCGGAATTCGTCCTGCCAGCTTTCGGCATTGCGCAGGAAAGCATCTACATCGGAATTCATGCGGAATCCCCGTCGTTTTTTGAAGGCCCTTCGGGCGAGAGCGATACGTCTTCATCCTCGCGGCTGCCCAGCAGAACATAGCCCATAATACCTGCTACCCCAAGAGCAAGCACTTCCAGGGCCAGCAGTTCGTAGGCAATGGAGGCCTCCTCGGATGCAATCCGGTAGCCGCCCTCGGCGCCGACCGCCCGATCATAGGAGCGTACGAAGACGAGGGGCTGCTGGTAGATGGGACTCCACCTGAGCTCTTCTGTGGATTGCACGCGCCAGGGACAGAGAAATACCACCGCCAGAAGCACCATGCATACGGCCGCGGCGAGTAACTGGCGCTGGGGATCGTTCATGGCGTTGGCCTACTCAAGGTTGAGGCGGTCGCTCGAATATTGGAGCGATCTATTTGATTTTGAAATCAAATAACGAAGAGGGGGGCATTTAATCAATGTTGGCGTGATGCCCCTGGTACTTTCAACTAAAAATGGAAGCCTATCCGAAGGTTTAGATTCACAGCCAGTTCGCTGTCGTTTTCGGCATAGCCGGCCTGTTTGGCAAAAATGTACCGGTATCCGATTCCCAAGCCTGCCTCGAAGTTGAAATGCCTCCCAATGCTTCTCCGAATGGACCACGTGGGGATGATGGAAATATCACTGACGATGCGAATGTTGTCGTAATTCGAGATTACAAACCAGCTGGGGTGATAGCTGGTCTTTACAGACAGGAAGTTGCCGCTGTTGTTGGCAATGGTTCGTGACTTGCGGAGGCGATTCGTGAGGTTGTAATACCATCGCGGCTCCAGGGATAGGACAGGCGTGAACACATAGCCCGTTCGATCATAGATGCTCCCTCCAAAGAGTTCTGTGTCCAGTCCCACTTCGCTGCGCAGGGCGATGGCGTTCGAAAGGCGGTATTCGTTGTGTCCCCATATCCCTAGAAATCCCGCCTGCACTCCATAGAGCGTTTTCTCTACATTGGCTTGTTGGGCATGAGCGCCTGCGGGAAAGGCGATGAGGAAAATCAGGATGGACAGAATGTTTCTCATATGATGAATTTTCTCTCCTGGAACTTCTTTAAAAATTATGTACGGTAACAGGGTGAAGCCCTGGTCATGCGGTTTGCTATCGCCCGGCCGAGGCAATTCGCTTGGCCAACACGATGGCCAGGACCACTCCGACGATGAATCCACCAACCTGACTTCCCAAAATAGTGCCTATGGTGGTACAGACGACAAGCAGGACGATGAGTAGTATAAAATTTTTCAACTTGAGCCTCCAATGTGATCTGTTATCCGCCTTCCTTCCTTGCAATGCATTTCCTGTGTAGAATTTCAAGGCATGGCATGGGACAGAAAATGGTAATATGAGCGAATTCCCTGGGAAATGCTACTCCGGGCCAGGCGCAGGTGAGGGGTCCCTTTATGACTCCTTTACAATTGTCCCATTGCAGTGTCTTGTGGAAACGGGGGAATCAACGGCCTCTGTATGTTATACTTCTCTATCCTCAATCTCCTTCAACTCCCAATAAATCCGATCCATTTCCTTCTCGATCTTTTGGTTTTTCGCGTGATTCGCGGTTGCGGCAATATGGCCAAGAAGAATATCCAGATCTCCCAATGTCATTTTGACCACATATTTGGTTCCATGTTGGACAGCCAGGTTCAATAGCTGCTCGATTTCCGGATCAATGAAGGTGTGCTCCAGAATCAGGGCACGATCTTCGTCCGTTATGGGAACTTCAATATTCTCATCGTATATATTCCGTTTATCTGTCATCTCAGCTTTTTCTTGTTTCGGGTTTCCTCTCTATGCAGCCTCCTAAGGGTGTCAGCTTGTGATCCTTATGGTAATGAAGTGCCAAAGAAGCCCTATGGCAATCAGCGCTATACCCGTGATGAAAATTTGGGGTTCAATCCAGATTGTTAGGAAGAGACATCCCAATAAGCCCATGGCCGGAATCCAACGCGGGTACAATCGCAACTCCTCCGGCATTACAAAGGCGGAGAGGTTGGTGATGGCGTAATAGATGAGAACGGTAAACGCACTGAAAGACCATGTGAATACAACGTCCCCACTCAATACAAGTATCCCAATAATTGCTCCCGTCATCCAAACGGCATACATTGGACTTTTGGTGCCGGAATCGATGTATGCCAAAGAGCCGGGCAAGTCGCTACGCCGAGCCATGCTGAGTATTACGCGGGAGAGACCAAGTATTAAATTCAACAGTACGCCCATCATTGCAGTTATGGCAGCCAGAGTAATCACCGGCCCGATTACCGGCACCGACAATACCTGGGCTACCATCATCAGTGGAGCCGCTTCGCCCTCCACCGTCTGACCAAACGCTGTGGCTCCCATTACCTGCAGTGCGGTAAGCGATACGGCAAGATACAAGATCACTATAAACACCATAGCCAGGATTATGGCTCTGGGTATGGTCGTGCGAGGCTCAGCCACCTCTTCGCCGAGCGTGGCAATACGTCCATAACCCGTGTAGGCTACAAACATCAGGGCGGAAGCATATAGAATGGATGAAACTGAAATGTCGGTAGCGGCGTCGGCAATGGGCTGCGTTGGCAGGCCATTGACAAATAGCCCGGCAACTACCAGTGAGGCAAGGCCGATCAGGGTTACGGATACAATATATTTATTTGCCCTGTTGCTGCGGCTGATTCCTCCGGAGACCAGATAGGTCATGATGAGAAGCATCAGGAGGCCGACGGCTACCATACCCCAATTGGACAATTCGCTGTTGAAGGCATATAAGAGGTAGCCCACGCAGCCCAGCACAGCGGTAGCCGCCGAGGCTGATTTCGCGATTAGGAACATCCATCCCGCGGTAAAACCGAAATAGGAATTGATGAACTTATTTCCGTATTCGTAGGTGCCTCCGCTTACTGGGTGAGCCGCTGCAAGCTGCGCACTACTGAGACCGTTTAACGTGGCAAGAACGGCAGCTATGATGATAGCGATTACAATTCCATTGCCGGATACCTGGGTGGCAATGGCAATGCTGACAAATATCCCAGTTCCAACGATGGACCCCAGTCCCATTAAAATGGCACCGGGTGTTTTTATGGCGCGCTGCAGTTCGTCTGTCATGATGTTTTCAGTTGCCAGTATTGAACCTGCTACCTACGACATTGCCCAGGGCAATATCCGCCTGACCTGACAGAGCTCCATTGATACTGACGGCCAATTCCGGCGCACTCGTTCCGAATGCTACGACTGTTAAACCGATAATAAGTGGGGTAATTCCCAAGGCAGCCGCTATTTTTGATGTTCCCCGGACCAACACTTCTGCTCCCAAAATTAGAAAGGCTAAACCAGCAATAAAAAGTAGAGGAGTCATTAACATTTTGTGTCTAAGTTAAATGCCACCTAACGTGTAGAAAATACCCTGTGGGGAACTGCAATTGCCCTTTAACAGACATTCCGGGAACCGCAAGGCATTGTAGAGGAAGTGGTTTTTCCCTGTCAGGTTGATTTGCTGGTAAGACCATTTATCTGGCCTTCAGTGTCTTAAGATAAAGCAGTTGCTCAAACCGTAGGATGTGGATGATAAAGACCCGGCCTGATTCTTTTTCATGCCGAAAGAATATACGGCATGGAGATACGATCATTTGTTGATAGATGGAGTCTGGAATCTCCTGAAGAATATTTCCACTGTCGGGCTGACGCTTAAGTCGTTTAACTTTACTGAAAACCTCTTGGACAAGATTTTTTGCACTTTTGGGATTGTCCAAAGAGCTGTAATCCGCAATTTCATCCAACTCCTGAAGAGCCGGTTCCGTCCAAATTACTTGAGCCATCGAGCCATTCGCTCCTCGGCTTTTTCATGAGGGACCACCCGTCCTTCGAGAATAGCTTTTTCCCCCCGAGCCAATCCCTCCAGGAGTTTTAACTTTCTCTGGATTTCTTCGAAATGCTCCACGTCTACGAGATAGGCGGAGGGTTTACCATGCTCGGTAATTAGCACCGGTTCCTTTTCTTCGTGAAGCTCTTCCAGGAGCTTGGTTGCGTGACGCTTGAGGGTAGTGACGATTTCTGTCTTCATAGTGATACTAAAGTATTACTTATTTGGTTGATAGGCAATGAGGAGGGATAAATGGTCTAACGTGTGGCAAATAATCTGCGTGGTTACTAAGAATTTAATTTAACAGATTGAAGAGTACCCGCAAGAGGAAAGGGGGTGAAAGCGTATCTGCCACGTCAGTTAATTTGCATGGTTAGTCGTATTTAATCCTTTAGAGAGACGTGGGCAGCAAGATGCTTGGCGACGTCCTCCTTGGATTTTTTCTTGGTCACGAAGTCTAACACCAGATCAGCCAGTTCTTCATCATGGGATTCCTCCACTCCATATCCGTTCAGATATAAAAAGGTCAAGGCAGAAGCCAAGGCTGTTCTTTTGTTACCGTCGACGAAGGGATGTCGGGTAGTCAGGCAAGCAATGTAGCTGGCGGCCATGCCGAATAGGTCCTGCAGATACTCTCCACTGAAGCTGGCTTTGGGAGCTTCGACGCATGCCTTGATGCCATCATTATCCCGGATGTTGGGCTCTCCCCCGGCAGCTTGAATTTCCTGGTTGTGGATAAACAGAATATCCTCCAGGGATAGAAAGGAGGGATCGTTCATTACTCACCCAGCTTATCAAGGGATTTGCGGTGCTTTTTGCTGACTTCCCTGTAGGCCGATTGGGCATCCACTTTTTTGATAAGAAGTCCTTCGTCTTGGGGAATGATTTCCACCTTATCGTCTTCTTCAACCTTGAGAAGTTTGAGAAGAGCTTTCTCCAAGATGATACCTCGGCTGTTACCAATATTTTGCAGTTTTTTAATCATGAATGCTATTCCTGTGTTATAACTTCGTTGCCAACATAAGAATACGAAATTAACAGCAAAAAAGTATAGATGGGCGACAGATTAATACGGCTAACGGCCCAGCGCGAAACCGGCAGGCGCCAGAATGTCGATTTCGTTTAAAACGAAAGATTAACTAATATGAAAGGGAGGCAAGGAGGTGGCGAAGCCTGTCCGCCGTTGACGCGCTTGTTAGGTGGCTGGGACTTTTGGAAGTAATAGTAAGCATTTTTTAATGCCTGAGATTACACATGTCCTTTCAATAGAGTCACACAATGTATTTAATAATAAGTATATATAGGACAATTTAGTAGTATAATAGTATGTTTTCGACAGATAAAAAACCAGCCACTAATTGAAAATAAAAACTTAATACTATGATTAAGTCAAATATAGAAGAAGAAATAAACAATCAGATTCAAGAAGAGTTTCAGTCGGCGTATGCTTATTTGGCAATGTCGGCGTGGTTTGAAGAAAAAAGCCTCAGTGGCTTTGCAAGCTGGCTGAAAGCCCAGTGGCAAGAGGAAATAGAACATGCCATGAAGTTCTATAATCACCTGATTCAAAGAGACGGGCGACCAATATTACAAGATATTGAAAAACCAAAAGTGCAATTTGATTCTCCGCGGAAAGCGTTCGAATTGGCTCTTGAACAGGAGCAGCATATTACTAAACGTATCCACAAGATGTATAAGCTTGCCAGAGAGGAAGACGATTATCCGCTCGAAAGTTTATTACATTGGTTCATTGATGAACAGGTAGAGGAAGAGGAGATGGTGCACGATATTATTGATAAACTAAAATTAGTTGGAGAAGAAGGTTCTGGACTGTACTTACTAGACCGCGAGATGGGAGAAAGACAAGGCCAGAATGGAAATGAAGCAGAGCAAAGCAAAAACTAAATATAACCAACCTATTATTAGTTGAGTTGGTTGTAAATACTCCCCCCAGATTCAAGGGGGAGGGATTTATTTGTCTTTAAAATTGTTTTTAAAAGCACTAATATAATTCAATAAAAGCTGAATCGGGTAAAACCGTAGTTGCTTTTCCGTTAAATCACTAGCTGATACGTCGTGGAATGGCACATGTGAAGATACGCTAGCAACATAAGCATTAAATGGGATAACAATTTTTAGCAGCTCTGCTATTTTAAACGGTAAAATTTGACAAAGCCACCTAACGACCGTGTGGAGTATAACCTGTGCGGAGTTTATAACTCTACACAAGTATGTTTCTTTAAATCTGACTGAACCCTTCTAGAACAGCAAGTCCGCATCAGGTTCATGCGATGGTTATACCCCAGGAGACTTATGTACGAGGTTTCCAATAACCCGGCTTTTGTCTCAAATCCATGATGGCAAATATTTTAATTAGATCATCCTCTACTGAGTAAATAACACCATATGGAAATCGGGAAACTAAAAACCTTCGTTCGGATGGCGTTATCTTGGTTCCTGATGATGGATGCTGTTCAATCACGTCAAACACTTTCTCTACCTCATTGATAAAGGCATCCCCAAGGCCAACTACTTGCTCTTCGTAATAATCAGCAGCTTTAAAAAATTCTTTTCTGGCTTCCGAATGAAATTTTATTATCACTTTTGAATACGTTTTCTCGCTTCATCTAAAACCTCTGAAGCAGAGTGCAAGGAAGCTTCTCCGGATTCCAGCGTTTTTTTTCTCTTTTGTACTTCCTGAATCCAGGCTTGCTCGACATCGGGATCAATATCGCCATGGATGCTCTTCAAGAGTAGATCAGCCAGACGTGCTTTATCCCTCCTATCCAAATTCAGAGCAGATTTTTCAATCTCTTTTATGTCAGTAATCATAGAATTGGAATTTAATTCTTTTAAATCTAAGTATTACGAAAGAGAACCGGAAGGACAAGGCAATTATTGTGGTGGGTATAACGACGCTGCAAATAACCTGCGGGAGACTACAGTTCTAATTTAACAGACATTCCGGGAACCGCAAGCAAGCCGGTCTTGAATGGACCCGGCCCCGTCAGGTTAATTTGCTTGTTATGCTCACATCTTTTCAGGCTCAATGGGCATCTCACGTGAGGTATGTAGTACACTTAAAATCTCGATAGTGTTTTCATCTTCCTTGATCAAATGGATGATGCGATAGGGTGGGTACAATATTTGCCTTATTGTTTCATCGGCATATTCAGGGACTTTCACTCCTTTTCGGGGATTCCGTGAAAGGCTTTCAGCCCGTTCAATGATTTGATCAATGGTGCGATGGGCGTAGAGAAGAGAATCAGTTGCTATGTAACTGTAGATCTGATCGAGTTGCTTTTCGGCCCTCTCGGTCCAGAGGATTCTCATGTAGCGATTTTAAATTTCCTTTTTATCTCTTCATGAGATACGATTCTCCCTTCCTCAGAATCTTTTAAACCCTTCTCAATGGACTGCCGAACGTAAATTTTGTACATCAAGTCTTCCCACTCAGCATCCTCGGGCAGATCTTCTAGCAAATCTTGGACTTCCTTTCTGAGTTTAGCTTTATCCATAATTGTGTGACTTTAGGTAGAATCTATAGCTAGTATCGTAAGCTATTGGAAGAAATACAACGAATAGGTATGGATTTGATTTCATAACCCCGGGAAGTGGGTATAACGACGCTGCAAATACCCTGCGTGGTGATTCAATCCTCAATTTAACAGTCAGAACTGGAACTACAAGGGCAGGAAATATGGGAGGGATTCTACCACATCAGGTTAATTTGCTTGTTAGCCACCCGTACATCTGAATTACTTGTTTATAAATGTCATTTATGACATATTAATATTTGTCACAAGATGATAAACCGTTGGTTTGGCTCCATGGGGAGGTAAAGACGCCTCCGTTCTCCAAGGACGCTCGACTTCGTGCTGGTTTTCTGCTTAGAAAACTCCAACGAGGAGAAACAATCGAAATGCCGGATTCCCGGCCCATGCCAGCATTGATAATGGATGCCATGAAATTCGGATTAATGATCTAAACAAACGTGGCGGATTATGTACTATATCGATGCGGACGCCATTCTCATTTTAGAGGTCTTTGCTAAGAAATCACAAAAGACTCCCAAGCAGGTCATTAAAATGTGCAAGAAACGGCTGGCTCGCTACTGTCAGATATCATAGAATCGAGGTCACTTATGGGTAAGAAACAGTGGAAAAAACTGGAAAAGCTTGGATACCGGGTAGGAAATAATGGAGACTTCTTGAATCTCACCCCTGAGGAGGAGGCCTACATAGAAATTCGACTGGAGATCAGTAGTCTGGTTAAGGCTCGTAGAACCCAAAAAGGGTGGACGCAAGAGGACCTGGCTGAGGCGATGGAATCCAGCCAATCCAGGGTTGCAAAGATGGAGGCGGGTGATCCCAGCACTTCATTGGATCTGATGATCAAAGCACTTCTTAAGCTGGGAGTTTCCAAACAGGAGATCGGAAAATTACTGGAAGGAAACTTGGAGACCGCCTAGCGATTAAACGATGGGAATATGGGGACCTAACGTTGCTGCAAGTAACCTGCGGGGGGCTACAGTCTTAATTTAACAGACAATCCGGGAACCGCAAGAAACCCAGCTTTGAAAGGGCACGGCCCCGTCAGGTTAATTTTCTGGTTAGCACGACTGAGCCTTCAGTACTACAGATTTAACCTTTCCGGGTCCTGTCGGCTGTCCCAAAGATGGAGAATGTGAATAGTATTCTCGGTATTTCTGTAGAATATCTGATAGTCGTCTTTCACAAATACCCGGGCATCAATCTCTTCTCTATAACGGCCAAGGATCGGATGGCGAGCAAGCAACTGGATGGTATTGCGGAAGATCTCGTCTAATTTTTCTGAATATCTTTTCGTCCCCAGACGCCTATACCAGTAATCTAATATCTGAATTCGGTCGGCCGTAGCTTGCGGTGACCAAATTATTCGTTTAGCCATTTCTTGACGAGTTCATCTGCTTGTTCATTGGAAAGGTAATCACCCTGTTCGATACTATTTTTAGCTTCCTCAATTCGATTTATTTGATGGGAGGATAGGGTGATTTTTCGAGCTTTGTACTTCCTGTCAAGAAGCTCTTTGACGGTTTGCAGGTAGGCCTCGTCGTCAATATTCTCTATACTCTCGTGAAGTAGTTCTTTCAGCTCTTTGGTGTCGGCACTCATTATTTTCAGGGTTAGTGGTTAGATCCTATTCCATTATAACTAAGTGGACGCACAAATTATATAGCAATATGGAGATCTTTATAGGTCCTGCTCAGCGTGCTAACGACATTGCGCATAAGGTGCAGGCACCAACGTATTGAAATTGTTTACAAATGAAAGGTTAATCAATAAATGGGAGGCGGGCAAGAATAGGCGAGGCCTGTTACTTTAATGCGCTGGTTATACCGTAAACCTTATTGAGTTACTTTTAAATCTAAATGTAAACATCATTTTTAGCAGTACGCTCGGTTTTACCTTTTTCTCCTGTATTTATGACGCCCTTGGGTTCAATCAACAATAATTTCGCCTCATTTTCAGCGAAAGGTTTGTGCTCAACGCCTTTAGGGACAACAAACATTTCGCCCTTTTCCAAGTTTACAGATCCATCTCGGAAATCAATGCGTAGATCGCCTTCTAATAGAATGAATGTTTCATCCGTATCCTCATGGCTATGCCAAATGAAATCTCCTTCTACTTTTGCAAGTTTAAATTGGTAGTCATTCATTTCGGCAATGACTTTAGGGGTCCATTGCTCGTCAAATAGGTCAAATTTTTCCTCGAAATTCAAGGCTTCATATTTCATAATGTATCTTCTTTGTTTGCGGTATAACGGTCTGGCAAATAACCTGCATGGATACTAAGATTGTAATTTAACAGACTAAACGGGAACTGCAAGAGAGGGCCAAGGAGGCTGATCCCCGTCAGGTTAATTTGCATGGTTAGCCCCACCTATAAAAAAAGAATATCTTAGTTGTACAATTGTTATATTAAGGTATGGATATCACGATCGACACATCAGCATTGTTGGCCGTACTTTTAAACGAGAAGCACAAAAATGCCATCATCGAAGCTACGGAAGGACATGATCTTCTGGCTCCCAGCAGTCTGGATGCGGAGGTAGGGAACGCCCTGTCTGCGATGTTCAAAAGAAACCGATTAACACTGGAACAGGCGATGCAAGTAATCAGTCAATTTGAGTCGATTCCCATTCGCAGAACCAAGCTGCGGTTGCCGGAAGCGCTCAAAATGGCTAATTCGCATGGAATTTATGCATATGATGCCTATGTATTGGATTGTGCTCAACAATACCGGTCGCCACTGATAAGTTTAGATAGACAATTAGTAGAGATCGGCCGAGAAATAGAATTGAATGTAATTGAGGTTTAAAGATGAAAGTATATACATATTCTCAGGCTCGTCAAAAGCTGGCTAAACTATTGGATGATGCTCGCCAGGAGGGGGAGGTACAAATCAAAAGGCGAGATGGACAGACGTTTGTGATTAAACCGATAAAGTACACGGACTCTCCGTTGGATATTGAGGGCGTGAATTCTGGATTAGATATTGAAGACCTCAACCAAGCAGTGCGGGAAAGTAGGGAGAGAACATAGTAGGGCTAACGTGTGGAGCATAACCTGTGTGGGGATTCGGTACCGACTGAAGTTCAGGATATTAATCTGACAGGAACACTTTGAAAAGCAGTCCCACATCAGGTTCATACGCTTGTTAGCGCAAGTTACTCTTCAGAATCGTCGGCGACTGGTGAATTCTCTTCCTCTTTTTTCGCCTTCTCAACTTCAATAGCTTTTTCTAAATCCTGAATGTTATCTGGCATCTGCTTGGAGATGATTTTCCAGATATTTTCATAATCGATGCCAAAGTATTTATGAGCGATCAGATTTCGTAGCCCATACATTTTCTTCCAAGGGATACGGGGATAACTACCCGAAATATCTTCCGGGATATTGTTTGCGGCCTCTCCAATTATTTCAAGATTTCGGACGACTGCGTCCGTCCGTAAATCACTCTCCTTGAACTGCTCGTAGGATAAATCTTCGGTATACTTTTCAATGCGCCGCATAGACTCAAGCATATCCTCCAAGTAGAAAAGGAAGTCGCGATCCTTGGCAGTCATACGAAAATAGTCTGACTCAGAATTTTGTCCTTGAGTTGTTCCTTCAACGCATTGCGGGTTACCAAATCAATAGGATGATTCAATTCGGTCTCAAGGAAGTCCTTTAGGTCGATTAAATCCCACCCCAAAGGTTCCTGGAGGTCAACTAGAATATCAATATCACTGGTGTCAGTTTGTTTCCCTTTCGCGTAGGAACCGAATACACCAATCTCTTTGACCTTATACTTATGGGCGAGCACAGGTTTTAATTCTTGAAGTTGCCGTTCTATATCAGAGACTGCTTGCATACATATTTGATCTGATGTGTATACTGATGCAGTTTACTTAAAAGAAAAAGCTCTCACAACTTTCAACAGAGAGTACGGGTATTTGCGCTAACGTTGCGGCGTTTAAGCTGCATGGGGATTTTCAGCGATGGTAATGCCTGTTCACTACCAATCTGTGGGATATCCCCGGTAAAAGCAGGGCCACGACAGCTTGAAACGCTTGTTATACTCCTTCTAGTGGGTATTCCAGAAGCTCTAAATCAGGAAGGAATTTGTAGTGCTTCTGATTTTTACTGATCAATTTGATGCTTTTATACTGGGCTGTGCTGGCAATCAACATATCATTGATCTCGACACCGTGCTTGGATCGGTACTTTTTCATCCAGTCGTAGGCTTTTTCTGAAATCGGGCTTGTGATATGCAGGAGCGTGAAATCCTTAATCATCTCCTCGATTTTGTTCAGCTCCTTCTTGCTACGGCAGCCGGCGCATAGCTCCATGGCAACTATGACACTTATGGCAATCGTGTATTCATTCTCGAGATACGCCATTGTGTCCACGGCTTCGGTTTTGTCTCTCCCGAAATCAATAAGTATATCTGTATCAACCAAGACTTGCTCTTTCATGAGCAACGATTAATTGGCCCAACGGCTTTTCCGGATATTGCGGACCCACCGGGTGCTATCTTGCATATCCTCTCGATCCTTCCACATCCCACGGAAGGAGCTCTCAAGAATGGATGTATCTGAGGATGCGGGCTCTTTTTCTCCTTGGAGATACTTCTGGGATAGGAACTCCACGAAGTCCGCCGCTTCTTTTTGGGCTTCAGAGGGAAGCTTTTTGAGTTGTTCTATGAGCTCTTTTTCAGACATATTTTAATGTAGCTATTCTCTGTGTTATCTGAAAACGGGTACGAGAGGAAAAGGAGTATAACGTCTGGAGCATAACCTGCGCAGTGATTGGAAAGCCTACCGCAGATTCCAAAATCTAATCTGACCGATTATTCCTGGAAAGGCAAGGCTGCGATAGGTTCATGCTCTGGTTAGCCTGCCCGTTAATCGAGACGGTCGTACTCCTCAGGTTCGGTGTCTGGAACCTGTTCCAGGATTTTGTTGAAAGCGTCTCGATCAGCTCGCTCGGCTCGTTCCTTTAAATAGTCGACCGTCAGTAGGGCAGACATTTTTTCTGATACAGCCAGTGTAATCAACTGATTCATGGAGACCCCTTCTTTCTCGGCAAGTTCTTTCAGTTTTTTATGCAGGGAGTCGGGGAGTCTTACACTTAGCGTACTCATGGGAGTTTACCTATGATTTGGAGGAATTCTTTGGCATCGGCCACGGCAATATCAAATCGATGTATACCTCGGAAGTCTCGTTTGTTGTATGTGATGATGTAATCGCATTGAGCTTTGACAGCCAGTTCCAAAATCATGTCATCCTCAGGATCTCCGATGATGGGCCGCCATAGGAAAAATACCTCATGCAGATTACCCACCTTGCACAGATAATCCAGTAATTGATTAATCCGGGAAGTGGAAATGGTTAACATGTCCTGCTTTCCTTTGAGAACATCCTCGTATTCAATAACGAGGGGAACAGATAAATTTATTTCGAACTTTCCGGAGTTGATCAAGGAAAGTAATTTGTAGGACGCGCCTCGCTTAGAACGAAGTGCTGCATACAGAATATTTGTATCCAGGACAATCTGTGGGCGCTCCATAATGGTATTATATGCAATACCAAATTTAAGTGCAATAGCTAGGCAGGGATAGGCAGGCTAACGACATGGCGCATAACCTGCAGGCGCCGGAGTGTCGAATTGATGGTAAAATGAAAGAGTAACTAATAAATGGAAGGGAGGCAAGAATAGGCGAGGCCTGTCAGAGTTAATGCGCGGGGTTAGGTACACGTACCTTTTGGGGATGAAAGTAATTACTATTGTAACATGTAAATTGAGTGTTCGTAATGTTTACTTATGAAATATTATCTGCCACTACTATTTTTACTAATCATACCAGTTTTCTGCTTCGGACAGTCTAAGTTGATTGTTGAAGGCATTATCTTAGATGCCGAAAGTGATAAGGCCATACCTTATGCCCACGTAGGTATACAGGCTGAACATGTGGGAACTGCTTCAATCCAAGATGGGACTTTTACGCTGGAATTAGATCAGAAGTATAGAGACGACACACTGCAAGTTTCTGCCATTGGTTATCAAACGGAAAAGTATCTGCTCTCATCGGTTTTAGAATCAAATTCCCCACTCAGGCTTCAGCCGAAAACCTATCAAATGAAAGAAATTACTGTCACTGATAATCGACCAGAAACCAAATGGATTGGCAAAAAAGTACGCCCAATATTGGGAAGTGGAGCTCGTGGTTTAGCTCGAGGAGGGGATAGAATTGGGGCTGCTTTTGCATTTCGAGTTAACTGGAATCGATTCTTGCCGTTAAAATTACTCCATGCCAGGATGTTCTTGAAAAGAAATAAAAATGATTCCCTGAAAATGCGATGCAGTATTGCTGCTGTTGATTCATCCTCCAAAAGGCCTGGAAGAAACTTGATACCGCAAGCCGTAATAACTACTTCGACCAAAGATAAAGGATGGATCACCTGTGATTTTAACAAGCATGACATATATATAGAACAGAAACATTTTTATGTCATTTTTGAGTGGCTGACAAATAAAAATCATGTTTATGCTCCTATGTATGCGACAGGTGCATTTTTTAATTCCACCGGATATATGCGAAGCCATGCCATGGGGAAGTGGAAAGAAGCCCCCAGTGGTCTAATTTATAGTTTGAAAGTGCAATATTGAAGTGTGCCTAACATAGTCTTACACCCAGTAACGTAGCTGATAATGGCATATCAAGCAACTGGTATGCCTGTCGGGGAGCTCTGGGTTAGGGTGCTGGGCATGGGCGTTGATGTAATATCTTGATATAACATCTTGACGTAACTACCGGTGTTTATGTAAGAGGCGTTGTAAGGAGTGGGGTGGACGGGTGTCTCATATCTGGGTATACTGCTAATGCTATGCTGATGAAATGGGACGTTCCAAGTTTCTTGATTCTATTCGTAATGAACTCAGGCGGCAGAATTACAGCTGGCGGACGGTAAATGCGTATGTGGGGTGGGCCAGGCGCCTGGTACGCTATTGCGGCTATAAGCATCCGAGGAATATTTCGCCCGAAGAAATCGCTTCTTTTCTGAATTACCTGGCTGTTCAGCGCCAGGTGGCCGCCTCTACCCAGAATCAGGCCTTATGTGCACTGGTCTTTCTTTACCGGGAAGTGCTGGATCATGAATTGCCTCTTCTTGAGAACTTGAAGCGTGCTAAAAAGCCCAGAAGGCTTCCCGTAGTGTTGACGCGGGAGGAGGTGAAATTAATTCTTTGCAACCTTGATGGCATCCCCAAACTGGTCGCGCAACTGCTGTACGGCTCGGGCCTTCGTATTTCGGAAGCGCTTCGCCTGCGGGTGCAGGACGTTGATTTGAGTTACCGGCAAATTACGGTACGCAGCGGCAAGGGGGACAGGGACCGGCACACGGTTTTGCCGGCGGCCGTGGTTCCCGCGTTGAAGCAGGCGCTTGCGCGGCGGAAGGTGTTGCATGATCGAGACACGAGGAGGGGATGCGGCCGGGTAGTGCTTCCGAAGGCGCTGGCGCGGAAGTATCCGGGGGAGGATACCCGGTTTCGCTGGCAATATCTTTTCCCGTCTCGCCGGGTGGCGAAGGACGCGCAGACGGGCATCCTTCACCGGTATCACCTATCCGATTCGTTTATACAGCGCGCGGTGAAAGAGGCGGTTGATCGTAGCGGCATCGCCAAGCGGGCTTCGTGCCATACCTTTCGTCACTCCTTTGCCACGCACCTGCTGCAGGACGGATACGACATTCGCACGGTGCAGGAGCTTTTGGGGCATAACAACGTAAAGACCACTATGGTCTATACCCATGTGCTGAACAAGGGCGGTCGAGGAGTCAACAGTCCGGTGGATAATCTATAGGTGCATGTTACGGCCGGTCAGGATTGGGAACATCCGATGGAAGAATATCCCGGAATTCGCCTTGCGGGTCTCATATAAACTTGCGGGTTTCGTTTAAATAGGGGATACTGAGCGAGTTTCTATTCACAAATCGCAAGAGAAATCGACTATCGCCCCATGGAGATCTTTACGACACGTGCGTTTGAAATTTTTAACCTCGCCTTCCTCCGATCATTGCTGATGGCCGTGCTGACCTTCGGCATGCTGGCCTTGGCCGGATGCGATTCGCCCACCTCCTCGGAAGACGGAGCTACTGAGACACGCACCTTCGACCTTATCCTGTCCAGCGACAACTCGACCAAGGTAGGCGAAATCACCACCTCGGAAATTACGGAGGAGAGCGACGCCTACATCGACGAGGGCTTTTTCATCACGATCACGCTCAGCAGTACTGACTTCAATCCGCCCTTTGGCGTCGACCTGACCGAAGCCGGGGGTATTTGCGGCACATGGGACGTGCAGCCGGATGAGAAGGCGGAGATGCCTTGCGATTACGAGCAGTTCCTGGACGCTCCGGATCGCCTCATCGTCTCGGCCAACAACGGCGACGGGGAGGAGGCCTACGCCGAATAGAGGAGATCGCCAACCTATCACATCCCATCCGGCTGTGGCAACGCGGCCGGATTTTTTATGTCATCGGATCAGTGTGATTAGATCACCTGGAAGCCGTGGGCGTAGGGATCGTCTTCGTCGATAAGAATGGTATTGTAGCCGGTGATGCGGGCCCATCCCTCGATGCTGGGAATAACGGCGTCGTAGTCGCCCACTTTGGCGGTGCGTTCCACGCGGCCGGTGAAGCGGCTGCCGATGATGCTTTCGTGGACGAAGGGCTCGCCGGTCTCCAGGTCGCCGCGGGCGTGCCACTGGGCGAGGCGGGCGGAGGTGCCGGTGCCGCAGGGCGAGCGGTCGATGGCCTTGTCGCCGTAGAATACCGCATTGCGGGCGGTGGACCCGGCATCGAGCGGCTCACCGGTCCACATGATGTGGCTCAGTCCGTGAATGTGCTCGTCCTCGGGATGTACAAATTCATGCGCCTCGTTGAGGCGATCGCGCAGGGTGCGGCTCCAGCGGATGAGCTGCCCGGCCTGGAACTCCTGCAGGCCGGGAAAGTGCTCCTGCGGGTCCACGATAGCGTAGAAATTCCCCCCGTAGGCCACGTCCACCGTCAGCTCGCCCAGGTCGGGGCATTGTACCCGGAGGCCGGTGGTGTATACAAAGCTGGCCACATTGGTGAGCTTCACCGAGGTGACCCTGTCCTCCTCCATCGTGTACTGCGCGGTGACCTCCCCGGCGGGTACTTCCAGGCGCACGGTGCCGGGCTCGGCCGGTTCGACCAGCCCCTCCTCCAGCATGAAGGTGACGGTCCCGATGGTGCCGTGGCCGCACATGGGGAGGCAGCCGCTGGTCTCGATGAAGAGGATGCCGGTGTCGTTGGCGGGATCGGCCGGGGGATAGAGAAAGCTGCCGGACATCATATCGTGACCCCTGGGCTCGAACATAAGACCCGTGCGGATCCAGTCGTAGTCGCGCATGAAGTGCCGGCGCTTTTCGGCCATGGTGTCACCCTCCAGCCGGGGGGCGCCGCCGGCCACCAGGCGGACGGGATTGCCACAGGTGTGCCCGTCAATGCAGAAAAATCGTTTTTGGGACATAGGGGTGAATTTAGTCCGTTCCGTACTCCCCGTCCACCATGCGGCGGATGCCCAGGGGGTTGCCGTCCTTCAGCTCATCGGGCAGCAGCTCCCGGGGGGCGTCCTGCCAGCAGAGGGGACGCGCGAAGCGCTCGATGGCGCGGGTGCCCACGGAGGTGAACTTGACGTCAAGGGTAGCTGGGAAGGGTCCCCCGTGGTGCATGGCGTCGCAGACCCGCACGCCGGTGGGCACCGCGTTGAAGATCACCCGTCCGGCGATCTCACGGGCGGCCTGGATGAGCTCCCGGTTGCCGGTAAAATCGTCATCGGTGCCCATGAAGGAGACGGTGAGCTGTCCCTTTAGGGCGCGGACCACCTCCAGGCGCTGAGCTTCGTCCTCGCATGCCACCACCAGGGTGAAGGGACCGAATACCTCCTCCTGAAGCTCGGGATTGGCCAGGAAATCACCAGCCGATACGCCGGCCATCGCCCCGGCGCCCAGGTTGCCGGATTCCTGCCCGTTGCGACTCACCAGCGTCTGCACGCCCTTTTGTGCCAGCAGTCCAGCCCTCTTCTCGCGATAGTTTTTGGCGATGCCCTCGTTGAGCATGCATCCCGCCTCGGCGCCCTTCAGCTTGTCGGCCAATGCCTGTTTGAAGGCTTCCAGGTCGTCGCCGGCCATGCCGACGATTACGCCGGGATTGGTGCAGAACTGTCCCACGCCGAGGGTGACCGAGCCGGCCAGCTCGTCGGCCAGCCCGTAGGTGTCTTCCGCCAGTTTTTCTTCCAGCAGAAAGAGCGGGTTCACGCTGCCCATCTCGGCGTAGACCGGTATGGGCTCGTCGCGCCGGGAGGCCAGATCGAAGATGGCCTTGCCTCCGCTGTAGGAGCCAGTGAAGCCCACTGCTTTCAGCAGGGGATGCTCGACCAGCAGCGCTCCTGTTTTGCGCGCGCCGTTCAGCGAGCTGAACACCCCGTCGGGCATGTCGCAGTCACGGGCGGCCTTTTGGACCGCGCGGGCCGCCAGCTCGTTGGTGCCGGGGTGGGACTCATGCGATTTCACGACCACGGGACAGCCGGCCGCCAGGGCGGAGGCGGTGTCGCCGCCCGCCGTGGAGAAGGCCAGCGGAAAGTTGCTCGCCCCGAAAACCGCTACGGGTCCCATAGCCACCTTCATGGAGCGCACGTCGGGATCGCCCGTGTCGATGCGGGCGTCGCACCAGGAGCCGTCACGCGCCAGGTCGGCGAACATGCGGAGCTGGCCGGTGGTGCGTCCCCGCTCGCCCTCCAGGCGGCCGCGGGTAAGCCCCGATTCCTGCATGGCCCGTTCGATGAGGGTATCGCCCAGCGCCTCGATCTCGTCGGCGATGGCTTCCAGGAATTCGGCGCGCTCGGCCCCGCTCGTCAGCCGGTACTTCTGGAAGGCCTCGTCGGCTTTGGCAAGGGCGGCATCGATGGCCTCCTGATCGGCCCGGTGAAACTTCCCTGGGAGGGTCTCCCCGCTGGAGGGGTCCTTGCGCGTAAAGGTGTCGGCAACGTTCTCGGCGGTGTCGTATCCGATGATATTCAGTCCTTCGATCATGGTGGTATACTTGCTTGGCTTGAAAATTTCGGGTGTGTCGGCCTCGCCGTAGCCTGTTGCGAATCCGTGGCCCGCGGCCGGGTACCGTTCTGGTCAGGCGGCCTCAGTTAAAATCCGGCAGCTCGGGCCGGTTTTCGATGGCCTCTTCTATAATACCTACAACACGTTTCCGCTCCTTACCGATCAGCGGCAGGCGCGGGGGACGCACGTGCTCGGAGCCGATGCCTTCGGCCTGCTGCGCCAGTTTGATATTCTGCACCAGCTGGGGCGTGATGTCCAGTTCCAGCAGGGGCATGAACCAGCGGTAGATTTCCACGGCCTCCTGCCGGCGCCCGCGCTGCACCAGCTCGTAGATGGCGACCGTCTCCCGCGGGAAGGCGTCCACCAGCCCGGCTACCCAGCCGTCGGCGCCCATCAGCAGGCTCTCCAGGGCGAGGGTGTCCACCCCGCAGAGAATCTTGATGCGGTCGCCGAAGCGGTTCTTCATGCGGGTCACATTCGACAGGTCGCGGGTGGACTCCTTCACGGCCTGGATGTTGTCGTGCTCGATCAGCTCCCCGAACATATCGAGGGTCACCTCGATGCCGTAGTCCACCGGGTTGTTGTAGACCAGGATGGGCAGGTCGGTGGAGGCCGCGATCTCGTCGAACCAGGCGACCACCTCCCGGTCGGTGGCCTTGTATTTCATGGGAGGCAGGACCATAAGTCCGTCCATGTCGCGCTCCCCGGCGGCTTCGGCCAGGGCGACGGCGTTGGCGGTGGTCGACTCCGCCAGGTTGATGATAATAGGAAAATCATCGGGCGCATCCTTTTTGGCGGCCTCTGCCAGGCGGAATTTTTCTTCGTTGGTGATGGTGCTCGCCTCCCCCAGGGAGCCCCCGATGATCAGTCCGTGTACGCCCCCGTCGATCTGCGCGCGCACGCTCTTGCGGAAGAGCGGCAGGTCGAGGTCGTGCTCTTCGGTGAACGGGGTGGTGATGGCGGGGTAGATGCCCTCCCAGGAGACGGTCATGGCGATGTGGTCTTAGCGTTGGAGGAGTTTTGATGCACCGAACGATACAGGGACAGAGTCGAAACGTCAAATGGAAATGGACGGAGAGGCGGTATTGTTCATGAGGTCTGTTATCTTCGGGAAAACCGAGTAATTATGATCTCCCTCATTTTCTTTTTCGTGGCCGGACTGGCCCTGCTTTTTTTCGGGGCCAACTTGCTGGTGGACTCCTCCTCGGGCATGGCCCGGCGCGCGGGCATCCCCGCCGTGGTGGTAGGGGCTACGGTGGTGGCCTTCGCCACCAGCGCCCCCGAGATCGCCGTCAGCCTTGAGGCCGCCATGGGCGGGAACTCAGGACTGGCCCTGGGCAACGTGCTGGGCAGCAACATCGCTAACATCCTTTTTATCCTGGGGGTGAGCGCGCTGGTGCTGCCCCTGCGCATCCGCCTGAGCCTGATCCGTGTGGACATCCCGGTGATGATCGGCGTCTCCCTGCTGGTCTACCTGCTGGCCCTCGACGGGGTTCTGGGCGCCGGCGACGGGGCGGTATTGCTGGCGCTCTTCCTGGGATTTCTGGCGCTTCAGGTGCGCCAGGCGCGGTCCGTGACGGGGGAGGCAGACGCCGAAGGCGAAACTGCCGCCGACCCCGTTCCGGGGATCCCCGGAACCGGTCCCTCCGGCGCGCAGGCTTCCCTCCTCCGCCAGGCGCTGCTTTTTGTCGTGGGACTGGCCATGCTGGTGCTGGGCGCCACCTGGCTGGTGGACAGTTCGGTGAGCGCGGCGCGTATGGTAGGGCTGAGCGACCTGGTTATTGGACTCACCGTCGTGGCGCTGGGCACCTCCCTGCCGGAGGCGGCCACCTCGGTGGCGGCGGCCTGGAAGGGCGAGCCCGACCTGACGGTAGGCAATGTGGTGGGCAGCAACATTTTCAACTTGCTTCTGGTGCTGGGGCTTGCGGCGCTGCTGGACGGCGGGGGACTGCAGGTCTCGCCGGGCGCGCTGGCACTGGACCTTCCCTTCGTGATTGCCGTGAGTATCGTCTGCCTCCCCTTCATGATCGAGGGAGAGCAGCTGGACCGGTGGGAGGGGGGCGCTTTCCTGGCTTTTTACCTGGCCTACACTCTCTACCTGGTGCTGGACGCCACCCAGCACGAGTACCTGCCGCTCTTCAACAACATCATGCTGGTTTTTGTACTTCCGCTGACCCTGGCGGGCCTGCTGGTGACGGGCTGGCGTATCTGGAAGGAGCGGGACCTCCGATAGCGGGAATGATATGCCAGGCTGTACGGCGTCAGTAGCTGATATCGGCCATCACCTCGTAATGGGAGGCGTGGGAGTCCCAGCGCTTGAGCACCTTCCGCGCTTTCTCGGGCACGTAGGCGCGGCGGTAGTCCTCCCCCTGGAAGGCGATGACATTTTCCAGCGAATCGAAGGCCATAATGGTGATGAACTCCACCTCGCCGGTGCGGGAGGTCCTGCGGCGCAGCACCTCCATGCCGCGGTAGCCCGGGATGTTTTTATCGCGGATGCCCGGGATAATCTCCTCAAGAAGCAGGGACTGGTAGGCGTCGGCGTTTTCGGGGGTGGTCCAGCCGTGCCAGATGCGTCGGAGTGCCATGATCAGTCCTCCTCCTCACAGGAGCAAACCATGGTCGCCTCGCCCGCCTCCGCGGCGGCGGCCACTTCCTCCGGTCCGAGCTCAGCATCCGGTGGAGCGTGCTGAAGCCGCACATACCAGTTGCGGTCCATCTCGAACTGCCCGGGTTCCTCCAGGTCGGTGGGGATGGAGCGCCATTCACCGGTGGTGGGCTGCACCCGGCAGAAGCCCGCCTGGCAGAAGCGCATGCGGACCGGCATGTTGAAGCCCTCCACGTCGGCCTTCCAGCGGTAGTAGAGCCGCCCGCCGTCCAGGTAGTACTGCAGGGTGGGAATGTCGGTGTGGCGCAGATACTGGTCGAAGATCGGCTCCAGGTCCACCGCCGTACGCTCGTCTATGTAGCTTTCCACCTGACCAGTGGTGACGGTCCGGTGGCGGAACTCCTCCTGCAGGCCCCGCAGGGTCGACTTCCAGAGCGAGTCGTCGTCCACCAGCTGGCGGATCATGTGCAGCATGTTGCCGCCCTTGTAGTACATGTCGCTGGAGCCCTTGTCATTCACCCCGTATGTGCCGATGATGGGCTCGTTGTTAAGGATACGTGATCGGGTGCCCACTACGTAGTCGGCCCCGGCGTTCTCCCCCCAGCGGCATCCCACATAGAGGTTTTCGGCATAGTTGGCGAAGCTCTCGTGAATCCACATGTCGGCGATGTCTCTGGAGGTCACGCTATTGCCCCACCACTCGTGGGCGGCCTCGTGGATGATGATAAAGTCGAATTTCATGCCCAAGCCCGTGCCCGACAGGTCGGTGCCGTTGTAGCCCATCTGGTAGTCGTTGCCGTAGGCGATGGCGCTCTGGTGCTCCATGCCCAGGTGGGGCGTCTCCACCATCTTGAAACCGTCTTCGTAAAAGGGATAAGGCCCGAACCACTCCTCGAAGCAGCTCATCATGGGCTTAACCTCCTGAAACTGCGATTTGGCCTTCTCCAGGTTGTAGTCCAGCACCCAGTAGCTAAGGTCGAGGGTGTCCCGCGCGCCGGCCCAGGTGTCGGTAAAGTTCACGTAGTTTCCCGCGTTCACCGCCACGTTGTAGTTGTTGATGGGGTTTTCCACCTTCCAGGTCCACGTCGTAGTGTAGTCCTCGTTCTGCTGCTTGCCGGTCAGCCGTCCGTTGGAGACGTTGATCAGCGGCTGGGGCACAGTGATGCTGATGCGCATGCTGTCGGGCTCGGCGGACTGATGGTCCTTGGTGGGCCACCAGGCGCTGGCGCCCAGGCCCTGGTTGGCGGTGGCGATCCAGGGACGCGCCTGCTCGTCGCGGGCCCAGATAAAGCCGCCCTCCCACGGCGGGTTGGGAGCAATGCGGGGCGCGCCCTGGTAGTAGACGGTCACCGTGTGAAGATCACCCACCTGCAGGTCCTGCGGCATCTGCACAAAGAAGGCGCTGCCCTGGCGGTTGTAGGCCAGCGGCTCCCCGTCCTGGGTGATGCGGTCGACCTGCAGGGGCTCCTGCAGGTCGATCTGCATGGCGCGCACCGTGTCGGCCACCCGGTAGGTGATACGGTTGAAACCCGTGATCAGGGTGTCGTAAGGCTGCACATTCACATTCAGATCGTAGTGCACCACCTCCCACCAGGCGCGCTGCGGAGTGATGCTGCCGCGCAGGGTGTCGGCGCGGGTAAAAGTCTGCTGCTCCTGGGCGTGGGCGATGCCGGGGGCGAGCACGAGGCCGGCAGTCAGTAACAGCAAGGCCAGCAGGAGGGGGGTGAAACTCTTATGCTTCATGAGAGATAATTATCAGATTTGCCTTCCTATCGAAGGTAAGAAAATTTGCGGGAGGATTGAGTCAGGTACGAAATGATTTACGGAGGTTTCCTACTACAATTTTCTTTTTGTTGAGTCACTAAACATATATCTGACTTTAAAAGTATGTTGGCAAATAGACAGAGAAAAATATTGACAGGTTAGATCATATTATTTGTAGTAATACTAAGGAGGCAGGTTTAGTCTCCATAATGTTAACTAAACTCATGAGGGTGTATTATGAAACGCATACTTATCGTATTTTTTATTATAATTTCCTTTTCAATCGTGATGCCTTTGAGTATCACAGCAGGGGAAACCTGTGAGGGGGATTTGTTAGAATGTTATGATTTGAATCCGTATGATGAGGACACACAATTTGATCAGTGGCTCGCTTTTCGTCAAGGGTGCCATGCATCATATATAATATGTGTTGAAGAGAATTGAGCAATTCTCGAGGCTCCAATAATTTTAAGACGACCCAATTACATGGGTCGTCTTATTAATTATGTAATTATCATTTATATGCGTTTTGTAGCTCCCATCCTATTTGTTGCACTACTTTGTCTGTCTTGTTCGAATAATACTGGATCCAATCCAGGCGATTATCGACAATTTATTTCTAAACTTCCCACCATCAAGATTGATCATAAATTACAACTTACCGAATCTGATCTTGAGGCATATAGTCCAATGCAAGTTGAATTTTATGATCAGGAAATGGCATTGGTATTAGCCAGTGAACCATGGACAATACTATTGATAGATGAAGAGGGGCAAGTAATTGACCGTATCCATAATATTGGACGAGGCCCGGGAGAGTACACTCAGATTAATCAAATGCATGTTGGATTCAATAAAAGTGTATATTTATTCGATGCAAGATTAAGGAAAATTTTGGTCTATTCAGTAAATGAAGGCCAGTTTAGTCTTGAAGAAGAACGTGCACTTCAACCATATGACTCTTATAGCTTTAGTGAATTTTACAATACTCCTTCAGGCAATATTGGGTTGTTTAAGGATCTGTCGCAATCACAAACCAGAGAAATTTCCGAGTATTTCGCATTTTCATTGGGGGCTGATCTTCAAATGGAAGATAGCTTGTTTAAGGTGCCGGGGAATGAATTATATACCTATCAAGATCTGAAGGTTGACAAGCCGTTTGGCTACGAAACGGAATGGGACCTTGAAGAAAACACTTTTTACTATTCGTATTCTGACAGGATATCTGTTTCAGCCAGACAATTAAACCAGATTGATGAAATACATAAATTCGTTCCTGAAATCCCGCGTCCCCATAAGACAGACAAAAGAATATCATTCAAACTGAAACGTCTCGAGGTTGAAAATCTTCCTGATATTGAGAAAGTGATACGAGAAGGCAACTACTTCCCTCATTTCAGGGATTTTGTGGTAGGGCCTTCAAACTATTTCTTTACCCTTTATGAGGAAAGTCCAGATCATGGTACACTTTTGGCTATTGATCGAAACTCGAATGAAATGAGGAAGATAGTAGTCCCCTCATTATTTCGCATATATGATGTGAGTGCCAATAAAATTTTCGGTATTGATCATACTGACAATGCTAATGAAGTGATGATAATGACGCTTGCAGAAGCATCTTAGATAGCGGCTGCCCATCCTAGTTATCGCCCATCTGGCTCATCGCTTCTTCGATGGCGCGCATGAGCTGGGGGTCGTCCCCGTCCAGGCGGTCCTTGAAGGTGTTGTCCACGTAAATATCCGGGCTTACGCCGATCTTCTCCAGGTTCTGTCCCTCCAGGGTGTAGACCCCCCAGGAGGGGAGGCGGTAGAAGGAGCCGTCCACCAGTCCCTTGCCGGAGGTGAAGATGATCCAGTTGTAGGACTCATTGCCCATGACGGTGCCCAGCCCCAGCTCCTTGAAGCCGGCGGCGGTCACCTCGGCGTCGCTGAGCGACTGCTCATTCTGCAGCAGGATGATGGGCTTGTCGGCCGGCGTGAAGTTGGGCTGGCTGGCGTTGTCGCCCTCCCGGTAGCGCCACTCCAGGTATTTGTGGCGCGAGAGGAACTCCAGCACCGCGTCGTGCACGTTGCCGCCGGTATTGTAGCGCAGGTCGAGGATCAGCGCATCGCGCTGGTAGGCCTCGGAGGTCATCTCCTCCAGGAAGCTCTGCAGCGCCCCGCCGCCCATGTTTTTCATGTGCACGTAGGCCACGCGCTCACCGGACTTCTCGTCCACCACCTGCTGGTTGCGGTCCACCCACTCGTCGTACAGGCTGGTGCGAAGGCCGAAGTAGGAAGTGGGGTGCAGGTCGACGGAGTGCTCCTCGCCGCCGCGCTCGAAGGTGAGGGTGATCTCGGACTCCATGGAGGGGCGCGAGAAATACCTCTCGCGGTTGGCTCCGTGGTCCACCACCTTGCCGTTCACCGCCGTCAGCACGTCGCCGGCCTGGATGTCCTTGCCGGTCACGTCGGCCGGGCTGTCGGATACGATGCGACTTACCGTATAGGGATTTTCATCCTCAAAAAGGATGCCCGTGGCGAGAGTCACCGTCTCGTGGTACTCCTGCTCCTCGGCCCCGAAGGTGCTGAAGCCCAGGTGGGAGGAGTTGAGCTCGCCCAGCATCATGTTCATCATGCGGCTGAAATCGTTGCGGCTGTTGACGTGGGGGAGGTAGCCGCGGTAGCGGTCCCGGACTTCCTCCCAGTCGGTGTCGTGGAGGGTCTCGTGGTAGAAGTTCTCCTGGATGTTGGCCCAGAGCTCCTCGAACATCTGGTCGAATTCAGCGCGCAGGTTGCGCCGGAAGTCGTGGTCGGTGGTGATCTCGCTGGCCGAAGCGCCGGAGACATTGATTTTATAAATGGCGCCGCCGGAGAGGCCGTAGACCTGCCCGTCCACTTCGGTGGTGCTGCTCACCCAGTTCACTCCTTCCACCTTTCGCGTGCGCGTCTGCTCGAAGGGCGCCATGGAGGTGACCCAAAGTGAGGTCTGACCCTCGTCGTGGTTGCTCAGGAAGAGAAGGTGGGTGGTTTCGTCCTCCTGAAGCACGTGCAGGGGATTCTGCGAACCGAAACCGGGTCCGATCTGCTCCAGGCGGTCCATCAGCCCTTCGGTGTTGATGGTAATGGAGGAGTCTGTTGCGGAGCCGCTGTCTTCCTCGCCCTCTGCGGCGGTTGAGTCGGCCTCTTCGGCGAACATCTCATCGAAACGCTCCGAGCGGTAGGGCTCCTCGTACTTGTCGAGTGCCATGCGGTAGAGATCGGTGTCGCCGCCCCCGCGCGGGTAGGAGGCGGCCGTGCGGGTGGAGGAGAAGTAGATGTACCTGCCGTCGGGCGACCATAGGGGGCTGTTCTCGGAGACGCCGGTGTTGGTCAGGTTGGTTGTCTCTCCGCTCTCCACATGATAGGCAAAGATGTCGTGCTCGAAGTCGCGCCGGGCGGTGTACAGTATATACTCGCCGTTGGCCGAGAAGACGGGCTGCTGGTTCTGGAAGCCCCAGAACTCGTCCTCCACGATGGTTTCGCTCTCCAAGGTCTCCAGGTCAAGCAGCCGAAGCTCGTCGCGGCCGCTCAGGTAGACCCCCTGCGTGCGGTCGGGGTTGAGGGCCAGCATACGGTTGTTCTGCGAATCGTCGGTGAGTTGCCGGGCCTGCCCGCTGCCGTCGGCGGCGACGGTGAACCAGTTCTGGTAGCCGTCCACCGTCTGGTTGAAGACCAGCGTGCGGTTGTCGTCCATCCACTTCACCTCCAGCACGCGTCCCATGGGATTGGTGTCGATCATGCGTATGAACTTGCCCTCGGCGTCCGACACGAAGAGCTCCCCGCGGGAGACAAAGGCGAGTTTTTTCTGGTCGGGGGAGACGTCGAAGGCCTCTACGTTGTCTTCGGTGCTGAAGCTCTGTTCCTTGGCCAGGGTGCTGTTGCGGTAGATGTTGATGGGAATCCTGCGCGTGTTGCCGCTGGCGGTGTTGTAGGTGTAGAGCTGGTATTCCCGCTCGAAAACGATGGTGCTGCCGTCGGCCGAAACCGCGGGGTTCCAGATGGAAGTGCCGAATCGGGTGAGGCGCTCCTTGGAACCGTCCTCGTCCAGGCGGTAGAGATTGTACTGCCCGTTGGCCTCGTCGGAGGCGAACCATAGGGTACCGCTGCGGTCGAATATGGGCCACAGGTCCTTGCCCTCCCAGTCGGTCAGGACGGCGTAGGCGCCCGTGGAGGTGTTATAGGATTTGATGTCGGGATTGTAGGGACCGCGGTAGCCCTGGCGGTGCACCTGGTTGAGGCTCTCCCACGATTCGTTGAAGTAGTAGGTCTCCCCGTCGGGATGTGGCGCCAGGTTGTGCACGGTGTTGTGGTAGTGCCCGAAGAGGCGTTCGGGCGTGCCGCCCCCGGGCGAGACGGCGTAGACGCTTACACGGTTTTCGCGGTCGGAGCGGAAGTATACCTGCTCGCTGTCCCAGTTCCAGCCCTCCACCTGGTCGCCGGCTTGGTGGTAGGTGAGGCGGGTCACCGGTCCCCCCTCAAGGGGCATGATATACACGTCGTCATTGCCGTACTGGTTGGAAGTGAAAGCCAGCCGGGATCCGTCAGGAGAAATGCTGGCGGCGGCCTCCTCCCCGTCCATGCCGGTCAGACGCACGGCGGTGCCGCCGGATGCGGGTACGCGCCACAGGTCGCTTTCGTAGCTAAAGACTACGGTGGACCCGTCGGGGGAGACGGTTGGTTCGGAGGCGAAGGTGACCTGCCCGTCCTGCGCGGCGGCGTTGCCGGCGGGGACGATGGCCGGTGAGAGGGCGATAAGAAGGGCCAGGAAGAGGCCCGTGAGGATAACGTTTTTCATAGTGATCCCTGGTTGATTGTCGAAGTTCAGAAACATGGTACTTAATGACGGTAAAAAAGCCAAAAGAGTTGCCGGGGTGGCAGGCAGCTGGTGATGGGGGGTTGTGCTCCTTCAGGCAGGATGTTGCCGCAGGGAGCTGTGACAGGCCGCTACCGGTAGCCGAAATTCCGCACCATGTTGGGATTGTCGCGCCACTTGTCGCGCACCTTGACATGGAGATCGAGAAACACCTTCTTGCCTACGAAATCCTCGATGGTCTCCCGCGCCGCCTTGCCCAGCTCCTTGATGGCCTTGCCGCCCTTGCCGATGAGAATGCCTTTCTGGGAGTCGCGGTTCACGATCACCTCGGCGTTGATGTAGTCCAGGTCCTCCCGCTCGTCATACTGTATCACATCCACCGTGCAGGAGTAGGGAAGCTCCTGGTGGTACTGCAGGAAGAGCTGCTCGCGCACCAGTTCGGCCACGAAGAAGCGTACCGGCTGTTCGCTGAGCATCTCCTTTGGATAGTAGGGCGGTCCCTCGGGCATGCGCGCCTTGACCAGCTCCATAAGCTCCTGGATGCCCTCGCCGGTGAGGGCGGAGACGTAGACCGTCTCCTCGAAGTCGTAGTCGGCATGGAGCTCTCCGGCCACCCCTTCGGCCACGCCGCGGTCTACCGTGTCGATTTTGTTGACCACCAGCACCACGGGCTGGGTGGTGGATTTAAAGGCCTGGAATATGCGCCCCGGGATTATAGGGTCCTCCACATCCACGATCAGCAGGATAAGGTCGGCGTCGCTTCGGGCGCGGTCCACCGTGCGCATCATCGCCTTCTGAAGCTCGTAGCGCGGGTCGATTACCCCGGGGGTGTCCAGGAAGATGATCTGCAGGTCCTCCTCGGAGTGGATGCCCAGGATGCGGTGGCGGGTGGTCTGCGGCTTATGGGTGGTGATGGAGATCTTCTGGCCAAGGATACGGTTCATCAGGGTGGATTTCCCCGCGTTGGGCTTGCCGATGATGGCGATATACCCCGATTTGTGGGCTTTGTCGCTCATCCGTCCAGCCCCTTGTTCATAATCTCCAGAAACGCCCGTACCGTCCGGTCGAGTCCCATAAAGAGCGCGCTCGACACCAGGGCGTGGCCGATGCTCACGTCGTGCAGGTGGGGCACGCGGGTGACCATCGCTTCCAGGTTGTCCAGGTTGAGTCCATGTCCCGCGTTTACCTTCATGCCCAGGCTGTGCGCCAGCTTTGCGGCCTCGGCCAGGCGCTCCAACTCCTTCTCACGCTTCTCGTCGCTCCCGGCGTTGGCGTAGGTGCCGGTGTGCAGCTCGATGGCGTCGCTGCCCAGCTCGTGGGCCAACTCGATATCCTCGGGCTCGGGGTCTACAAAAAGGCTGATCTCGATGTCGGTCTCCCGTATGGAGGGAAAAACTCTCGTCTGGAAATCGTCGTAGACCGTACGCATGCTGAGTCCCCCTTCCGTGGTGAGCTCCTCGCGGCTTTCTGGCACCAGGGTGACCAGGTCGGGCCTGACGTTGCGGATGATCTGCAGCATCTCGTCGGTGGCCGCCATTTCAAAGTCCAGCCTGCCGCGCACAGCCTCCTTGAGGGCGAAGACGTCGGCGTCGCGTATATGCCGCCGGTCCTTGCGCAGGTGGAAGACGATGCCGGCCGCGCCCGCATCCTCGCAGACCCGGGCGGCCTCCACCGGATCGGGATAGCCTTCTCCGCGGGCGTTGCGGAGGGTGGCGACGTGGTCCACGTTCACAAGCAGTTGCATGACGTGCGGTAAGGTTGGTGCAGGTTGTGTTTCACGCCCTAAATATAGATTATTCTGGGGAGAGTTTAAGCGGACGACCCCATGCGCATTCGTACTATCATCCTGTCACTATTTGCCCTCTGGCTGATCTCCGGCTGCGGCGTGGTGCCGCGCGGTCAGGGCCCCTCCGATGCGGAAAGCGGGCGTCGTGCGGACTCGTCCTCCGGGGGAGGGGAACGCGCCCGCGTGATGGCGGCCGTATCGCCCGCCCGCACCATGCAGGCCTCCCTCGAGCAGGCATACCGCGACTGGCGCGGCACGCCCTACGTGCTGGGCGGGTCCAGCGAGGAGGGGGTGGACTGCTCACGTTTCGTGAGTATCGTTTTTGACCGCTACTTCGGGGTGGAGGTGGCCGACTACACCCGTGAGCAGCTGCAGGAGGGCCGCGGCGTGAACCGCGGGGCTCTGCGTCCCGGCGACCTGGTCTTTTTCCGCACGGGACGCGCCACCCTCCACGTGGGCATCATCGTGGAGGGCGAGGAATTCCTGCACGCCTCCACCTCGCAGGGGGTGATGATGAGCAGTCTGGATGAGACCTACTGGTCCTCGCGCTACCTGACGGCGCGCCGCGTGATGTGAGGGCGCCCCCCCCCTACACCTGGCTCATGAGCTGCCGGCCATTCCAGAGTATTACGGTATGTAAATTATCCGGCCGCCGGTTGCTTCTCCGGGCCAAAACCATTCTCTTTGAGTCAAGGTCTTGCAGAAAACAAGGCCTTACCCCAAACCAAGGATGGATTCCATGACCTATCGCTACCGCTTCCTCTCCCTGCTTGCCGTCTGCATGATGCTGCTCGCCGGCGCGGCCTGCACCACGCAGCCCGCCGAAGACGCCCCGCTTTACATTACCGGGGGACACTACTTCGATGTCCACAGCCAGCAGATGGTGGAAAACACCGGCATCGTGGTCCGCGACGGCCGCTTTGAGTCGCTGGACGCCGCCCAGGCACCGGAGGGGGCTCGGCATATCGAACTTTCCGACAGCCAGTACCTGCTGCCGGGCATCGTGGACGTTCACGCCCACTACCGCATGCGCGCCTTCGGCAGCGACAGCCTGGGCTGGACCGACGAATTCAAGTACAACGCCCTGGTCTACCTGGCCAACGGGGTGACCTCCACCTTCCCGGCCGGCGTCTACTATCCCTATCTGGAGCAGGCCGCCAGTCGCGCGGTCGAGGCGGGGGAATGGGACGGTCCCCGCATGTGGACCAGCGGACCCTATTTCGGGACGGCCCGGCCCGGGTGGGACAACGGTATGTCACGGGAGGAGATCTACGCCGACGTGGACTACTGGGTTTCCCAGGGCGTCGACGGCTTCAAGGCCAAAGGGGCGAGTCCCACGACCATTGAGCACCTGGTGGACCGTGCCCATGAGCACAACCTGAACGTGGCGGGTCACCTGGGTTCCGGCGCCGGCAACTCCACCAACGCCGTGGAGGCCATCGAGGCGGGCATTGACCGCGTGGAGCACATTCTGGGCGGCTACGTGCTGGATCGCGAGCGGGCGGCCTATCCTGTATGGAACGAGGTGGACACCACCTCGCAGGCCTTCCGCCGCACCGTACAGATGTACCTGGACAACGAGGTCTTTTTCGACGCCACCATGATCGCCCCGGTCTACTTCACCACCCTCAAGCCGGGCTTTGACTACTGGGAGCCCGAGCGCGAGATGTTCACCGACTTTGTTCGAGGCGAGGTCGACGACGGCAGTGACCGCGAGGCCAGCTCACTCATGGACGGGCTCTACAACGCCATGCAGCGCTCCACCAAGGCTTTCTATGAGGCCGGGGGAGGCGACCTGATCACCCTGGGCACCGACGCCCCCAGCCACGGCCATTTCCTGGCCGGATTCGGCGCCCATCGCGAAATGCAGACCATGTCCCTGGCCGGCATTCCCAACGCGGCCGTGCTGAAGATCGCCACCCTCAACAGCGCGCGCAGCCTGCGCCTGGACGACCGCGTGGGTTCCATCGAGGAGGGCAAGTGGGCCGACGCCTTCGTGGTGGAGGGGAACCCGCTCGACGATATCACCAACACGCGCAACGTGCAGACGGTCATCAAGGGCGGAGTCACCTACGAGCCCTCCGCTTTGCTGGAAAGCGTGCGCGGGCAGATCGGCCCCTCCGACAGCAGCGAGACCGAAAGCTGGTTCCGATATCCCGAACTACGTCAGACGGCCGACTCCCTGGAGCAGGCGCGCGGGCAGTAGGGAGCCTGTTGGTCCGCTTACGAAACGCTGCCATCGGCAGGTTGGTTACAGAAGATCGGCAGACGTATCATCATTGACCCCATGTCATGGACTGTTCATACCTGAGCCATCTGGAATGCACCCGGACAGGCAAACGCTACGAGGCCGACGAGCTGCATAATCTTTCGGAGGAGGGCGTCCCGCTGGCCGCGGTATACGACCTGGAGAAGGCCCGTGATGAGCTGACGCCTGAAACCTTCCGCGGACGGGAGAACAACATGTGGAAATACCGGGAGCTGCTGCCGGTCCGCAACCTTTCCAATATCGTATCGCTGGATGAGGGTGGCACGCCCCTGATGCGCTCCACACGCATGGCCGACCGTGTGGGCCTGCCGGGACTGATGATCAAGGACGAGTCGACCAACCCCACCGGATCCTTCAAGGCGCGCGGCATCGCCGCCGCTGTCAGCGCCGCCCGCGAGCGGGGCGCCCGGAGCTTCGCCATGCCCTCGGCGGGCAACGCCGGCGGGGCCCTGGCCGCCTACGCGGCCGCCGCCGGCATGGAGTCGCATATCTATATGCCCTCCGACACGCCCCTGGCCTTCCGCCTGGAGTGCGAGTACTACGACACCCATCTCGAGCTGGTCGACGGACTCATCAGCGACTGCGGGGTGAAGGCTGCGGAAGCCTGCCGCGAACACGGCCACTTCAACGTCTCCACCCTCAAGGAGCCTTACCGCCTGGAGGGCAAGAAGACCATGGGACTGGAGCTGGCCGAGCAGATGGGCTGGTCCCTGCCCGATGTCATTATTTATCCCACGGGCGGAGGCACGGGGCTGATCGGCATGTGGAAGGCCTTCAAGGAGCTGAAGGAGCTGGGGTGGGTGGAAGGGCCCCTCCCCCGCATGGTTTCCGTGCAGAGCGCCGGGTGCGCCCCCATCGTACGCGCCTTTGAGGAGGGCTGCAAGGAGGCCGAATTCTGGGAAAACGCCGAAACCATCTCCTCCGGGCTGCGCGTGCCCAGCGCCATCGGCGATTTCATTATCCTGGAGATCCTGCGCGAGTCGAACGGCACCGCCATTGCAGTATCCGACGAGGAGACGCTCGATTTCAGCCTGGAGCTGGCTTCCCACACCGGCATCTTTCCCGCCCCCGAGGGAGGCGCCACCCTGGCCGCCCTCCATCGCATGCGCGAGCGCAGCCTTGTGGACGACGACGAGCAGGTAGTGCTGTTTAATACCGGCAGCGGCTACAAGTACCTGGAGGCCCTCAACCGCCAGACCGACGTGGCCCGCGCCTTTGAGGAGATGATGCGCAACTGACCTGTCGGAAACATCCCTATCTTATTTTGGTCATCATCAGCACCTCCATGGTGTTGTCGGTCACCAGTCTTACGACGTAAACACCGGAGGCCAAGTCGCTCCCGTCAAATGCGTACTCGTAAACCTTTGGCTCCTGGCTCTCATCCACAAGCAGTTTTACCTGCCGGCCTATGGTGTCGAAAACTTCTAGCCGCACGTCGGTTTCCATGGCCAGCTGGTAGCGGATGGCCGTCTCCCCGTGGAAGGGATTGGGATAGTTCATCGTGATTTCAGTCTCGTCCACGATGGTGGTGAAAGTTTTTATTTCGCTCCAGTCGCCGGTGCCTCCCTCGTTGGAAGCGCGGACTCTCCAGTGGAATGCGGTGGCGTAGTCGAGCTGGCTGTTCACGGTGAAGGCGGTGTCGGATACCGTTCCGGTCACTTCCGGTTCGCTGAAGTCACCGTCCCTCGAAAGCTGTACTGTATATTTAGCCGCCCGTGCGGCGGAATGCCAGCGCAGCACCGGGTTCACGGGTACCTGGTAGGACTGGTCGGCCGGGCCGGCCTGGCTCACTTCTTCCGGCGGCTCAATGACGGTTTTGAAGGATCGCACGTCACTCCATTCACTCTCGATGCCGGTGGACTCGTTACGCGCCTTTACCCGCCAGTGATAGGTGGTCAGATATAGTAGGGGGGAGGCCGGGCGGAAACTTGTGGAGGAGAGCGTTTCATTGATCACCGGGCTGGCGAAGGAGGGTTCCCGGGACACTTGCAGCACGTAGACGTCGGCGTTCGGCACGGAGGTCCAGTCGAGGTCCGGTCTCCTGGGCAGGGCCTCCTGTCCGTCGCCGGGAGAGGTGGCCTGAGGCGTCGCAATTGTAGTGGTGAATTCCCAGGTGTCGCTCCAGTCGCTGTCACCGGCCTGGTTGGAAGCCCGCACACGCCAGTAATAGGTGGTGAAATATTCCAGGGCGCTGTCGATGTTCAGGCCGGTGCCTGAAGTAGTCATGTCGGTCCGCGGGTTGCTGAAGCTGGAGGAGGCGGACACCTGCACGCGATAGCTGTCCGCTCGGTCGGAAGCGCCCCAGGTGAGTTCAGGCGTGCGCATCGTGCCCAGGGCGCCGTCGGTTGGCGCGCTGAGCTGAGGCGTGCTCGGGGTGTTGCTGGTGGTAGTGAATGCCCAGGTATCGCTCCAATCGCCGTCCCCGTTTTCGTTGGAGGCCTGCACACGCCAGTAGTAGGTCGTGCTGAAGTTTAGGGAACTGGCGGGTGTAAGGGTGGTGGCCCCTGTGACGGTGTTGACCACCCTGTTGCCGAAGCCCGACGAGGTGGCCACCTGCACCCGATAGTCGTCGGCCCCGCTTGAGCCACTCCAGGAAAGCTGGGGGGTGCGGGAAAGTCCGGTTTCCCCGTCATCAGGCTCCTCGAGCTGGGGCGGATTGGGAGGTGGTGGTGGAGGGGGCGGAGGATTGGACCCCCCCGAGCGGTAGTCGGCAATCACCTCCTGCATCTCGCGCATGCTGCGCGCGTTGTCGGCCGGGGCGTAGGTTCCGTTGTAGGAGCCGGTGGGCGTCCCCATGAAATTCACGTCGGGATTGGAAAAGTAGGGCGTCTCGAAGTCGCCCTCTTCATAGGTCATCACTGATACGTAGCCCGTGCCATTTGAGCCGGTCCACCGCCACCCGGTGGAGTAGTCAAAGACGCCACCAGAGGAGGGTGCGGCGTTGCTTGACTGGTTGCGGCTGTGGTGGTTGCCCATGTTGTGTCCCAGTTCATGGGCGAGGGTGTAGGTGAAATGGAGTTGCTCCACGCGGTTCACGGAGAAGCCGTAGGCAGAGGCTCCCGAGGAGTTGTTGATCAGCCAGGCGATGCCGCCCACATCGTCCACGGAGGCCAGCAGGGCCACCAGGTCGGCCCCGTACTCGTCGCGCAGGTCATGCGCCTGGTCCATGTGTCCGTCGCCGTCGTCGGTCAGCCGGTTCAACGTCTGCGAGCTGTTGTTGGGGTTCTCGCTGTAACTGGTGCGCGCGCTGTGTACCAGGTTAAAGTCGAATCCGATGTCGCTGTTATCCACCGCCGTCTGCGAGCGGTTCATGATCTCTGCGATAAAGGCGCCGGTGGAACTGATGTTCTCCATGAATTGCTCCGCGGCGTCAGTGTAGAGGACCAGCACGTCGATCCGCCCGGCAGGGTCCTGGCCTGTGTCGGGATCGCCTGCCTGGGGTTGACGACGCCGGTCGGGAAGCTGTAGGCTACTCTCGGACGGCAGGGGCGCCGTTGGACAGGCCACGATATCCAGCCGGTCGCGGGCGAGGGGGGCGAGGTAGTTGGACGCCAGCTCAGTGTCGTAACTGAGGCGGTACTGAACGGCCTCCCCGTACAGGTGGAGGCTGCCCAGGATACGGTTGCCATCCAGGGTGAAGGAAAGCAGGTCGCGCCTGTCGCCCGTGTCGCGCGCAAGCACCGAAAAGGTGCCGGGGGTGATCTTCGAGATCCGCGAGATGCGGTATGTGCGCAGCTGACCGCCGGCTTGGAGCTCCAGGTGGATGCCCACCGAGAGGTTGTTCAGGTCCAGAACTTCCCGGTTAAGTTGTATGTAGGTGCGCGAGCGCTCCTGGTCAGGCAGGGGTGCGGCGGCCGCCAGATCCGTTCGAATGGAATAGAGGGTGAGGGGATCCTGCTGGGCGGCAGCAGGATCGGCGTAAAGCATGAGAAATGCAGCCAGCGGTAAAAGAAGGCGGAATGCCGCGTGTGCGGCATGGTGAAATCGTCGCATATGGACTCTCGCTGATGAATATGGATGAAATTACCCAGCTCCCCTACCTCACCAGCGTCATGCCCAGCACGTCCGTGGTGTTTCCGGTGACCAGGCGGATCATGTACACGCCCGAAGCCAGGTCGCCGGCGTCGAACTGCAGGTTGTAGACCCTTGGCTGCTGTTCCCCGTCCACCAGCGTGCGCACCTTACGCCCGAGGGGGTCGTAGATCTCCAGCAGCACGTCGGTCTGCTCGGCGAGCTGGTACTGGATGGTGGTGGAGCCAGGGAAGGGATTCGGGTAGTTCATGTTGATTTTGGTCTCGTTGACCAGCGTGGTAAATCCCTGGGGTGCGGTCCAGTCGCTGGTGCCTCCCTCGTTGACGGCGCGTACCCGCCAGTAGTATTCGGTGGCAAACTCCAAGCTCTCTTCGGACATGAAGGAGGTGGCAGCGGACGTACCGCTGATAACCGGCTCGGAGAAATCGTCCTCTAATGCCACCTGGACGTCGTATTCTGCAGCCCGTTCGCTGGATTGCCACTGCAGATTAGGCCTTATATCCACCTGGATGCTGCCGTCGACCGGACCACTTGTGGTCACATTTTCCGGGGGGGAAATTACGGTCGTAAAGCGGTTGGTCGAACTCCAATCACTATTGCCAGCCGCGTTGGAGGCCCGTACGCGCCAATAATAGGTGGTAAGGTAGTTGAGGCCCTCGACCGAATAGCTGGTTCCCGACTGGGTTGCATCGACCATGGGGTTACCGAAATTGTTGGAAGCGGATAGCTGCACCCTGTAATTTTCCGCTTTGGCTGCCACGCTCCACTCCAGGGTAGTCGAACGGCTCAAACCGGTCTCTCCGTCCTGGGGCGCAGTTGGTACGGGTGTGCTGGGACGCGGATCGTTGTCCGCTTGCTTGTAGTCGGCCACCACGCCGCGGATGCCGTTCATGCTGCGGGCGTTGTCGGCGGGGGCGTGGATTCCGTTGTAAGATCCAGTGGGGGCGCCCATGTAGGAGACGTCGGGATTGGAAAAATAGGGTGCTTCAAGCTCCGCATCCTCGTCGTAGGCCATGACCGAAACGTAGGTGCGTCCGTCGTTCCCCTCCCATTTCCAGCCGGTGGAGTAGTCATGGAGACCGCCTTGGGCCGGAGCGGGGCTGCTGGACTGGTCGCGGCTGTGGTGGTTACCCATATTGTGTCCCAGTTCATGAGCGAAGGTTGAGGTGAAGAGCAGCTGCTGAACCCTGTTTATCGAAAATGCCCAGGCGGGAGCGCCTGCTGTCGATCCCATGATGTATGCAATGCCACCAACGTCATCCACGTCGGCCAGCAGGGCTACAAGGTCAGCTCCGTAGGTATCCCGAAGCGCATGGGCCTCGTCCATATTCCCGTCGCCGGTAGCCTGCAGCTTGCCAAGGGTGGTACCGGTTTCGGTGTCGTTGTCCTCGTCGTAGGCGGTTTTCGCGGCGTGGACCATTCGAAACTGAATTTCCACTTCCGAGTTATCCAAGGCCTGCTGTGCGCGGTTAAAAATCTCTGCAATATAGAGGTCCACGTCACCTACGTTGTTTTCAATCCATTGCTCGCCCCGATCCGTATACAGAATCAGCACGTCGATGGTGACCTGCTGCATGCCGATGTCGGGCGGATCGCTCCGGAACTGTTGGCTGGAGGAATCGGCGAAATCTGGTTCGATGTGACCGGGACAAGCCACGATGTCCAGCTCGCTGTAGTCGATATGGGAGAGGTAATTGGCATTACGCACGGGATCCCAGGACATCTGGTAGAGTTCGCCCCGGTCGTGCATGTGAATATTCCCCTGGATCTTTCCGTCGGCTACGCTGAAGGAGAGGAAGCGTTCTTCGCCTCCGGTACCCCGAGCAAGGACTGAGTAGGTGTTTTCGGTATGACTGGAGATCCGCTCTACCCGGTATTCGCTGCCGGCGTCGCCGACGGGAAGGATCAGTCGGTCGCCCTGTTGGAGGTATCCACGACGGAAGACCGATGGATTGAGGCTCAGGTACTGTCGGTTCAGCTGGTAGGCGGGCAGCTCTTCCTGGGCCTGGATTTCGGTTTCCATGTCGAACATGGAAACCGTTTTAACCTGCTGGGCAAAGCCGGTGGTGACGCCGATGCAAAAAAAGATGGTCAGAGTAAGGGTGCAGCGAAAAAGCTTCATACGCAGGGTATCAGGGATTCGGAATGGGATGATTTCGGGTGGAATCCGGAGGAACGACCGGCGGATGCTCTGGCAGAGCCTTCATTTTGCCGGGATCTCTTTCGACGATTACGTGTTGCTGCAGTGAATCCGAATAATAAGCCGTAAAAAAACGTTCGGGCTGCATGAAAGAAATGGTGGCCAGGATCTGTTCTCCGTCCACCGACAGGCTGAACCAGGCACCCTCCTCTCCGGGGATCTGTCCGGATACGCTGGTCACGCCGGACACCGTATGATGGACCCGGGCGAGTACGCCCTCCGCTTCCAGGTTGTCAAAGAGGTTAAGCAGCAGCGTGCGACCCTCGGCGAGGGTATCGGTCGATGAAAGCAGGGCGGAGTTGAGGACCACCGGGCGTCCGCGCAGATCGGCTTCCCCTGAAGGCGACCAGGAGAGGTCGCCCAGCGCGGCGGTGGCGGACTTGTCCACCAGCGTCAGCAGGGTGTCCTGCGCCAGGTTCGCGCCGGCAGCCTCGCCCTCACCGCGATTCTGGGCTGGGGACATCTCCCCTCCATCCGGATCCCCGGCGCTGCCACAGCCCGCCAGCAGCATGAAGGCCAGGGCGCCCTGCAGCAGGGGTTTGAGGGTCGGGATATGTGTGCCGGTGCCGTGTCGCACGCGCGTCTCGTTTGTAATCGGTTGTTCGGTGGCCCGTTGGGCCGACAGAAACCATTATACTAAATATTGATCAAACGAGGAAAGCGGCCGGGGTAGTGTCCGCAGCCGGTTTTTTCGTGTCTTTAGGTGTCAGCACGCGCGTGCCCACGGAATGGGCATTCCTACTTGCAGGTCTTCAGCCCGAAGGGTGCATAAAGTGGGCAGAAGCTCACCAGGCTGGTCAGCAGGAAGACTGCCGCCACTATACCCAGTACCAGGGCTGTGGTTCCGCTGATGGTTTCGGTGACGTAGAGCACCGCGACCACGATGGCCAGCAGGATGCGGAGAGATCGGTCGGTAGTTCCCATGTTCTTTTTCATAGGGATGCCTCGAGCAGGTTTGATTAGGCGGACACCCACTGGACCAGCAGCACCGCTCCGGTGATGATGGCTATGCACAGCAGGCAGACCGCCGCCAGTTTGAAAAATTGTTCCCGTGTCATGATTTCATGTCTTTTCCTGTCCGCTGAAGACCGGCAGGAATTCTCTCAAGGGCAATGGCTGCTCCCCCTCGCCCGGTTCGGCGCCCGGCTGCCGTTGCACCATCAGCTCGTAGACGATGCGGTCGGTTCGGTAGTAGCGCTTCTGGTAGTAGATGGGCTTGTCGCCCACCGACAGCGATAGCCGGTCGATGAGCAGCAGCGCCCCGCCCGGATCCACCTGCAAGTGTTCGGCGAGATAGTCGTCGGCGTTTTCCGCCTCGATGCGATAGTAGCCTTTCTCCACCGGGATCTCGTATTCCCGCTCCAGAATCCCGTAAATGGTCTCCTCCTCCAAGTCGCATCCCTCGATGAGCTGTCCGTAGAACATGGGCAGCCAGGTGATGTCGAAGGCCACAGGCCTGCCGTCTCCGAGCCGGAGCCTGTCCAGCCGCAGCACCTTGGCGTCCTCTTCCACCTGCAGTCGGGAGGCCACGGGGGAGGGGACCGTTTCGGGGCGGAGGACCAGTACCTGCGAAGAGGCTTCCATGCCGGCGCGCTTCATCTCCTCTACAAAGTCTCGCAGGCGCACAAAACTCTGGTGCGACCGGTGGTCTTTTACAAAGCTTCCCAGACCCTGGCTGCGGTAAATAAGCTGCTCGTTCTCAAGGGTCTGCAGGGCGCGGCGTACCGTCACGCGACTGACATCGAATTTTTCGGTCAGCTCGTTTTCGGAGGGGAGTTTCTCGTCCACCTTCCAACGGCCGGCTTCAATATGCTCGCGCAGCCAGTTGCTGATCTGTTCGTGGCGCGGTATGCCTTGCCGTAGCTTCATGCGAACCATTCTCTTCTTTTGTACTATAATACCCGCTTTGGCCCAATAGTGCAATACGTGTAAATACAAGTTAGGGGATTTCCCTACAGGTAGGCGCGTCATTTTTGTACTTTGGACAAAATAGATGGGCTCTATGGTCCTCATAGAAAGAAAGTGGCCAACTTGTAGTTACAAGTATTGATAAGGTGGAAGGCATACCGTACCTTGGTCATGATTAAAGAAAACAACAACCGTTTTTCAGGCGTATCTGAACGAAGAAACTATGGAATTGATCGAAATGCTTCGCTCCCCGTGGCCCTGGTATGTGGCCGGTCCGCTGATCGGGTTGATTGTACCGCTGCTCCTCCTGCTGGGCGGCAAGAAATTCGGCGTCTCCTCCAACCTGCGGCATACCTGCGCTGCCTGCATGCCGGGACGTGTAAAATTTTTCGACTACGACTGGAAGACGGAGGGCAGCTGGAACCTGGTTTTCATTGCCGGTACCGTGGCCGGGGGCTTTTTGGCCGGATGGCTGCTGAACAATCCCGATCCGGTTGAACTCTCAGTCCGCACCGTGGCGGATCTGCAAGCCCTGGGCATACGAGACTTCTCGGGCCTGCTGCCCGGCGACCTCTTCAGCTGGGAAAATCTGTTAACGCCCACAGGACTGATTGTGATGGTCGTCGGCGGTTTCCTTGTGGGATTCGGGGCGCGCTATGCCGGGGGCTGCACCTCGGGGCACGCCATAAGCGGACTGGCCGATCTGCAGCTGGCCTCACTGATGGCCACCATCGGCTTTTTTGTCGGGGGGCTCCTTGTTACCTGGTTCGTTTTTCCATTGATATTCTGATATAAAATGACACGCACCATGAAAAAATACCTGAAATACGCTCTGGCCGGCATATTCTTCGGTTTTGTGCTTGTAAAATCGGAGGTGATCTCCTGGTTCCGCATTCAGGAGATGTTTCGCTTCGATTCCATCCATATGTACGGTATTATCGGACTGGGAATCCTGGTGGCCATGGCCTCCATCCAGGTGATCAAGAAATACAACGTAAAGGACGCCGAAGGGAAGGTCATCTCCATCCCACCCAAGGACGAGTCGCAGGTGACGCGCTACCTGGCGGGAGGAACCCTCTTCGGTTTCGGATGGGCGCTCACCGGCGCCTGTCCGGGTCCCCTGTTCACCCTGGTCGGGGCGGGCTACGGGATCATTCTGGTGCCTCTGGCCAGCGCCATATTCGGAACCTGGGTCTACGGACTGCTGCGCGAGCGGCTGCCGCATTGACACACCGGCACTGGGACCCGACTTCCGATGATCATACGGCAATCAAAACGAACCAACCATGTACTTTAAACAGATATTCGACAAGAAACTGGCCCAGTACGCCTACCTCATAGGCTGCCAGGCCACCGGCGAAGCCATCGTCATTGATCCCCTGCGGGACGTGGATCTCTACCACGAGCTGGCGGCAGAAGAGGGCCTTCGGATCACCGCAGCCGCCGACACCCACATCCACGCCGACTACGTCTCAGGCCTGCGCGAGCTGGCCGAAGAGGGTGTGAAGGTCTACGGCTCTGACGAGGGGGGAGCCGACTGGAAATACGAGTGGCTGATGGGAAGCGAGTACAACTATGAGCTGGTCACGGATGGAGACTCCTTCACCCTGGGCAATCTGCGCCTGGACGTGGTGCACACGCCCGGGCACACCCCCGAATCGGTCTCCTTCCTGTTAACCGACGGCGCGGCCGCCGACGAACCCATGGGTATTCTCACCGGCGATTTTGTTTTTGTAGGGGACGTGGGACGGCCCGATCTGCTGGAGACGGCGGCCGGACAGGAGGGCGCCATGCAGCCGGCCGCCCGTGAGCTGTACCGTTCGGTGTTGGCCTTCCGTGACCTGCCGGAATACCTGCAGGTGTGGCCGGCCCACGGGGCGGGCAGCGCCTGCGGCAAGGCCCTTGGCGCCGTTCCTGAGTCGACCGTAGGCTACGAACTGCGCTACAGTCCCGCCTTTCAGGCCGCCGGCAGCGAGCAGGAGTTTGTGGACTTCATCCTCGACGGCCAGCCTGAGCCGCCTCTCTACTTTGGACGCATGAAAAAGGTAAACCGGGAGGGTCCACCCGTGCTCGGAAGCCTCCCCCGACCCGTACCTATGGGCGCCGGGGAGATCGCCTCCGCCGATGGGACCGTCATCGACACCCGGAAGGCCGAAGCCTTTATGGACGGCCACCTGCCGGGATCGCTGCTGGCGCCGCTGAACATCAATTTCAACACCGTGGCCGGCTCTTATGCCGACGCAGAGAAGGAGCTCTACCTGGTGATCGGTGAGGAGGACCTCGAGGAGGCCGTGCGCGATCTGGTGCGGGTGGGGCTGGATCGCATCGCAGGCTACGTTACGCCGCAGGAGCTGGAGGCCTGGGAGGGCGGGAAATCCCGTATTACCACCGGCGATTTTACAGAGGTGACATGCCGGGCGGACGACCCCAAAGTGCAGGTGCTGGATGTGCGCAAGGCCACCGAGTACGCTGAGGGCCATGTGCCAGGCGCCTTGAACATCGCCTACACCCGCCTGGCGGACCACCTGGACGAGCTGCCCCGCGACCGCGAACTGCTGGTGCACTGCCGTTCCGGTATACGCGCATCCTACGCTGTCGGCCTGTTGGCGCGGGAGGGCTTCCGCGTACGCTGGATCGACGACAATATTGAAAACCTGAAACCCTGAACTCATGATCCTTGCCTGGATAGGCGCGCTGATGGTTGGACTTTCCCTGGGACTCCTCGGTTCCGGGGGGTCCATCCTGACGGTCCCCGTACTCATCTACCTGGTGGGCGAGTCGGAAAAAGTGGCCATCGCCGAGTCTCTCGGCATCGTGGGCGCCATCAGCTTCGCCGGCGCCGTACCCTACGCGTTTAAACAGCAGGTGCACTGGCGCAGCGTCGTTCTATTCGGGCTGCCCGGCATGGGCGGCACCTACCTGGGCGCCATCATCGCAGGCTACGTGTCGGCCACCTTCCAGATCATCCTATTCGCCGCGGTAATGGTGGCGGCCGCCGTCATGATGTTCCGCGACAAGAAAGAGATGGAGCGTTCCTCCGCGGGTTCTGGCGGCGGGCGAATTCAGCACGCATGGTGGAAGATCATGCTGGAGGGTCTGGCGGTGGGCGTGCTCACCGGACTGGTGGGCGTGGGCGGGGGCTTCCTGATCGTGCCCGCCCTGGTGTTGCTCGGGGGACTTCCCATGCACCTTGCCGTGGGCACCAGCCTGGCTATCATCACCCTGAAAAGCTTCACCGGCTTTTTCAAGTATATCGACGTGCTGCGCGACCTGGAAATGGCCATGGACTGGAACCTCATCCTGGTCTTCAGCCTCATCGGTGCGGTGGGCAGCATCGTGGGACGCACCCTCGCTGGCAAGATCTCCAACGAGAAGCTCAAGAAGGGATTCGCCGTTTTCCTGATCGTGATGGGGGCCTACATCATGTACCAGTACGTGTAGCTTCCCACGGTCTGGTAGGGCGACCGGTGCGTGGCTGCTTCCAATTTATTATACTTTACCAGGGAGAGGAATTAACAGGCTTGAGATAGGGCCGTACCGTCGGGTTTGCCCTCCAGACATCGTGGGATGGAAGAAAATAGATCATCGGACGAACCGCGCGGGGAGCCGCACCGCCGGCTGGGCTTCAAGGCCTTCGCCGGGCAGTTTTTGAGCGAACTGGTCAACATTGACCGGGGCGTGCCCGGTACGTTTCTGGCCCTGTTCAGGCGGCCGGAGGAGGTGGTCAGGGACTACTTCGACGGCCACGACCGCTACATGAATCCCTTCCGCTACGTGGTGGTTATTGTCACCATCGTGACGCTTATCCTTTCCGCTGTCGTCGATTTCGAAGAATTCTATCTGCGTATGGTGGAGGCAGGAATAGGCATGGGACACCAGGAGTCCCTGGAGGCTATGCCGGAGGGTATGAGTATCTATTTCGAGGAACTCTTTCGTGTGGGTTGGCTGATGACCAGTAAGTATATGCCGGTCACCTTCATCCTGCTGCTGAGTCCGGCACTTGCGGTCACCTCCTACCTTTTTTTCAAGAACCGGAAATCCTATTTCAGCCAGCATTTCATCATGAACATGTACCTGTCGGCCCAGGCTTCGTCGTTTGGCCTGATCACCATCCCCATCATCATGCAGCTGGAAAACATGATGAACGCGGCTTACGTCACCCTTCCACTCACCCTTGCCTACCTGGTCTGGTTCTATAAGCGCAACTTCGCCCTGCAGGGCTTCGGCCAATACGCCCAGGCGGTGGTCTCCTACATTCTGGGCTACGTGGTCTACCTGGTGTTCTTGATGATCGCCCAAAACCTGGTTACGGCCCTGCTGGTCTTCGTGGTCTAGCGATCGCTGGTCTGCGTGGTCTGGCGTTTCACGGCAAGTGCCCACGCCATGATTCCCGTTGCATTTTTGGCCATTTCGGGTAAATTAGGGGAAAGGGATAAGTCGGGAACGCAGTGAATGACCCGCTCTCTTGATCATGGCAAAATCAACAAACGGGATAGAATTATGGCAGATCTACTGGCAGAATTCAACTGGCTGGCGGCCGTCGTAGGCGGCATCGCCTACTTCGCCATCGGCGCACTCTGGTACGGACCCTTTTTTGGAAAGGCATGGAGGGAGGAGAAGGAGATCGACGAACTTCCCGAGTCCCCCGGCGCCCCCATATTCGTGCAGTCTCTGCTGCTGCAAATTGTCGCAGCGGTTTCGCTGGGTATTTTCGCGGTGGCACTGGCTGTCGACGGGGCTGTGGAGGGTTTCTACCTGGGGCTGGCTGCATCCGCCGGCTTTGTGGCCACCACCGTGGGGGTCAACGGCATCTACAACGAGATGTCCCTGCGTCTCTTTTTCATCGATGCGGGTTACCACGTGGTGGGCTTTGCTGCGGCGGGCCTGATCATCGGGATGTGGTAGGAAACTTTGTGCGCGCTGGCCAAAACCGGAGCGGCTTGCTTCCCGTACAAGAGCCTGTAAACGAGGCACCATCGAGCGCACTATGTCCAACTTCCTGCTGTTCCTGAGCTATTTTGGCGTACTTCAGGGCTTTCTTCTCTCCCTGGCATTTTATGCCAGGGGCAGGGAAGAGGACCATCACCGACCTCTTCCCATCCTCTTCGCCGGCTATGGGCTGGTGATGCTGGAGAACATCCTGTCGAATACCATGCTTGCCGGGCACGGGCGGTTACTAGGAGTCTGTCGGACTAACCGATCTTATCATGTTGCAAGTAGTCGGCAGGTCCGTAATTTTGGATATGGTTTCCATTTTTTGGGGAAAAATTTGGGATTCGGTCGGGGACATATCTTGCCCGGGCCGGCTTATGTGAGCAGGGCATGCATGCGCTTCAGATTATAGGCGCATTGGACCAGTTTCCACTCTCCGGAGGCCCCCTCCAGGCCCCGCAGACTAAACCTCCGGAAGCCCATCACCTCTTTTATGATGCCAAAGACGGTCTCCACCGTGGCCTTTCGTCGTCCGTAAAAGGATTTGCCCTCCTGGGTTGACAGCCGCCACCTCATCTGCTCCAACGGGCTCGGATCCTCCGGGGGCGGGACCAGTTGCCCGGCGTCGCTGGGGGTTTGGACGACCTCCCCATCCAGCAGCAGGTGGCTGCTCATATCCACAATCCCCTGGGCGTTGTAACACTGCTGCCATCCATGTTGACTCGTAAGCATGATCCGCGACTCGGAGTCGGTCAGGTTTACCTGGTCGTTGTCCTCAGGACCCTCCGGCTCTGGAGGCTTGGGTTTGGGACCCGGTGTCTTCTTCCCCGTCTTCTCTTCTTTTCGGCGGCGAGCCTCCATCCTCTGCTCATATTCGTCCTTTTCGGCCTCATACCGCTGCTGGGCACGCTCTTGAAGCTGCTGCTTGGCCCGGCGAATTTCGGCCAGGCGCTTCTCCCGGCGGGCGATCTCCGCGGGCAGATCCTGCTCGTCCCCCTCCGCCTGGCGGTCGGCCTCTTCGGCCTCCTCCAGCAACTCGGCCACTTCCTCGGCCATCTGCTCTTCCAACTGCGCCGCACGGTCCCAACTCAGGGCCTTCCGCTTGCTGGCGTTGGCCCCGATCTTGCTGCCGTCAAAACTGATCTGTCCCAGTTCCATCAGTCCCATGTGAGCTGCCATCATCAGCAGTTGCCCGAATAGCTCGGCCACCTGATCCAAAAAGCGCCGGCGGAACGTGCAGATCGTGTCGTGGTCCGGGTGCTGGTTGGCCGCCACATAGCGCATGGCCAGCGAGTCGTAGGTGGCCGCCTCGATCTTCCGAGAGCTGACCGTACCGGTGGCGTAACTGTAAAACAGCAGCGCCAACATCATATCCGGGTGGTAGGCGTCCGAGCCGCTGCCCGTGTAGTCATCCTCCAAGGCCGAGGTGTCCAGCTCATCGACCATCTCGACAACAAAACGGGCCAGATGTTCTTCCGGGAGCCATTCGTCGACGGAGGGAGGCAGCAGGTAGGCGGTGTCGCGATCAACCAAGCGAAAATTAGCCATAAGCAGAAAGGATTCCCTTTTTCGATTGCTACCCCGAATCTACTAAATTACAAGCGCAAAGTCCGACAGACTTCTAGCAAACAATAATTGACACTTCCAATGAACCAGAATATATTTAATTGTATTTTTACGATTAAATATATTGGCAAATGTTATGGCAACCACAAAAGCAAAATTTTTTGATACCTCCTGTGAACGTACTGCTGAGCTCATGAAAGCCTTTGGGCACCCGGCCCGCATCGCGATCATA